>JBBRMS010000011.1:0-67392 GCA_038230715.1 Pyrinomonadales bacterium | reverse complement strand
ACGATGGGGTCTCGGGAGATGTCGCTCATAGCAGGCGCAAGAGCGGTTGGGAAGCTCGGGACTCAAAGCTTGCAACCTGTCGAGGTTGGCCGCGGTTTGATTTAAACGATCCCGGATAGCCCCACTATTCCGCGGCCACCCTGGGCTAAGTTCTATAACTGCTGCCCAGGCACAGACCAAAGTCTGTGAAAGTTCACTCTGATTCTTTTTCGTCGTCTTCTTCCGAAGCCGGACCGGTCAGCGGCGAGGTGTCCTCACCAAAGAACGCTGTATAGAGCTCATTTGCCCGACCGAGATCGCGCTCATCAACCAGCACCTGGGCACCCGGCGCCATCACCGAAAATAACGGCGAGAACTGATCCGAGGCGCCCGATTGCACGACCGAGCGGATCCCGTTCTGCCGCAGGATATCATTGACCATCTCGGCCTCGGCAGGTGAAGACAAGGTGTGCAGCGTTACAAACCTCGCCTCACTGTCGTCAGTGGCGCCGCTGTCTACGCTAAGGTTCTCGATCAATTCAGTGCCATCGTCGGCACAGACCTTGATTCCCGGTTCGTATTCCGATTCGCAGGTTGGACAAAACATGATTGAAATTGTAGCGCAAGATAGGATCCGGCGCGATGCTCCTAAGTTAACAACTTGCGTTACTTGACGGCGCTCACCGCTCGCTCAAAGGGAATCTCTTCAAAATGGGTGAAGCGTTTGAAGTCACGAAAGCGCTGGTTGATCTCTTCGTGTGTCAGCCTTTGAACTCGTTCGGTGCCGAATTCCTCAACATTGAAAGAGGCCATGACTGAACCGAAGATCATCGCCCGGCGCAAGGCCGCGGCATCGAGCTTCTCCTGGCTCGAGAGGTAACCCATCAAGCCACCCGCGAATGTGTCGCCCGCTCCAGTCGGATCGAACACAGCATCGAGCGGATATGCGGGAATAGCAAAGTACTCGTCTTTGGTGAACATCGCCGCGCCGTACTCGCCGCGCTTGACGATCAGAGTGCCAGGGCCCCACGAGAGAATTTTCCGGGCCGCTTTCATCAGGTTTGATTCTTCGGCCAACTGCCGGGCTTCGGCATCGTTGATGATCACCAGGTCCACGACCTCGATCGTCTTCTGCAGAGAGGCGCGAGCCGTGTCGATCCACAGATTCATGGTATCGAGCGCCACCAGCTCGGCATCGGGGACCTGCTGGCGCACGCCGCGTTGAAGATCGGGTTGAATGTTGCCGAGGAAGACCAGGCGTGCCTGCCTGGACTCGGTTGAAAGCTTAGGCTCGAATCCCGCGAAGACATTCAACTGGGTCTCGAGCGTGTGCGCCACGTTCAGGTCATATTCATAGCGGCCATGCCATTGAAACGTCTGACCCTCGGGTATAACTTCCAGATCGCTCATGTCGATCTTATGGCGAGCAAAAACATCCCGCTCAGCTGAACCAAAGTCGCCACCGACAACAGCGACCACGCGCACGTCGGTAAAGAAACTGGCCGAAATCGAAAAGTGAGAAGCTGAGCCTCCCAGCATGCGATCGCGTTTTCCGAATGGTGTCTCGACGGCGTCAAATGCGACTGAACCAACTACGAGTAATGACATATTAGATATTTTCTTAATCCTTCAATTTGAAAGTTGAAATTTCAGATTTCCGAGCGTGACGGTTCACCGCTTAACATTAGGTTCGTGAACACTGCCTCCCTGCTTACGGCCCGCCCTTACTGCTTACTGTCCTTCGCTTTCGGCCCGCCGAGCGGCTTCAGTTCTTCGAGGGCCTCGTTTTTAAACCTGCTCTCAGGATAATTGTTAACCAGCATCGAAAGATAATCGCGCGCATCTTCCCGGAGTTTATCGGTGCCGGTCTTGACCGATTGCTTGCCCTTGTTCCCCGCCAGTCGCAGACTGCTCTGGCCGGCGAGCAGGAGAACCTCATCAATCCTGGAGAAGGTGGGGTTCCCCGCAATGATCTCTTCACAGCGACCGAGTGAGGCCTTATAGGCCTTTCGCAGTTTGTAATATTGCCGAGCTACTTCCAGGTTGTGCAACGAGTCTTTCTCCATGTCCGGATCGCGCACTATCTCAGGACCCTGCTTGGCCGATCCCTGCGCCTGGGCTGCTGCCGGAGCGATAACGAACACAGCCAGAGCCATCAAGGTAGCCAGACAAAACTTTTTCATAGCGTTTACTCCTTACTTCAACAGCGAAAACTTCAACTGGGAAACGGGAAAATCAGTTTCGGTACTTTCCAATGATGGCCTCAAGCTTGCGCGTGGTTGCTTCGGGCCACAAATTCGGAGCGGTAAAGATCGCATTCTTCAAAGCCGATCCGCACTTGCACGCGCGCGGATTGCTCGCCAGACCTTTCACTGCTTCTCGCATTATTACCTGGGCGTTCCTGACATTTTTATTCAGGTACTCGATGACCGCTTCCACCGTGACCGCGTCATGACTTGAATGCCAGCAATCATAATCTGTAACCAGAGCGAGGGTCGCGTAGCAAATCTCCGCTTCGCGCGCGAGTTTGGCCTCCTGCAGATTGGTCATCCCGATTATATCCATGCCCCACGAACGGTAAACATTTGATTCAGCCACCGTCGAGAACGCCGGGCCTTCCATGCAGAGATAAGTTCCGCCGCGGTGAACTTTGACGTCGGCGGACTGGCACGCCCGCTCCAGGGTGTCTCCCAACTCTCCGCACACCGGATGAGCAAACGCCACATGCCCGACTATCCCTTCACCGAAAAAGGTTGACTCACGCGCTCGGGCGCGGGTGCGATCGAAGAACTGATCCGGAATCACCATGTCCAAAGGCGCGTACTGTTCCTGCAGCGAACCGACGGCGGAAGCTGAAAGAATACGCTCGATGCCGAGCAACTTCATCCCATAGATGTTCGCGCGAAAAGGAACTTCGGTTGGGGTAAAGCGATGCCCACGTCCGTGACGTGGCAGAAAAGCGACCCGCTGGCCTTCGAGCGTGCCGATAATAAACTTATCCGAAGGACTGCCGAACGGGGTCTCTATTTCTACTTCGTCGACGTCCGTGAGCTCCGGCATTTGATAGAGACCGCTGCCGCCGATAATGCCGATCTTTGCTTGTATCATCTAATTTAGTTTCTCTTGTTTAGAGGCGGGCCGCCCGCCGGCGACTCATCGAAAGCTGGGTGGGCAGTGGCCAGATTCTAAACAGTATTCAAACCGCGACTGCGCGGAACTTGCCTTCATCTTCCACAATTCGACCCAGAGGTTCATCCGGATCGTGATAGAACAAACATGTCCAATTCTCGCGCGCTGCCTGAGGCAGCAATCTTTTCTTTGCCGCGAGGGTCTCCACCGGGTAAAGATCAAATCCCATTATCCACGGCAGCGGCACGTGAGCCCTCATCGGCACCATGTCTGCAAATCCAAACAACGTTTCGCTCCCCTGCTCCAGCCGCGGGCACTGCATCGATCGGTTGTGGCCCGTTTGCGTTTCCATCCGGAGACCGGGCGCCACGTCATACTCAGCGTCTTTTAACTCAAGTTGGCCGGCGGCTTTCAGAGCACGCCAGTTGTCAGGCAGATAACTGGCGCGATCACGTTCAGACGGCGCCTCGGCGTTTTCATACTCAGCCTGGGAAATAAGATACCGCGCGTTAGGAAAAGCTGGGACTACCTTTCCTGACGCGTCAAATGAAGTGTTGCCGCCCGCGTGATCAAAGTGTAGATGAGTATTGATGACTATCGAGATATCGCCGGACCCAACGCCGGCTGCGGATCGTAACGATTCATCGAAGGAACGCTTCCGATCAATGCCGTACATCGCCCGTTGCTTGTCCGACCATTTCCCGCCGATGCCCGTATCGACGAGAATGCGCTCGCCGTGGCCCTCGATGAACAGGCAATTCATGTTCATGCGGATGCGATTCTGATCGTCGGGGGGACAAGCCTTTGACCAGAGGTTCCGCGGCACTACGCCAAACATCGCACCGCCGTCCAAACGAAACTCACAATCAGAGACGACTTCAACGCGATAATCACCAAACTTCATCGCGCTATACCTACTTGCCCTTCGGGACACCCTTCGTCGTTCCGGTTTTCGCCGGAGGCTTGCCCTTCTCATCGGGCGCGGTGGCCGGCGGGCCTTCAGGCATCATCCCCGGCGGTAGGCCCTGCTGCATCTGCTGCGGTGGCGGCGCCGTTACACTGAAGTTATCAGCGATCGTAATGTGCGAACCCTGGCGCTTAACGATCTCTTCGATCATCGCCTTTTCTTTTTCCTGTTCGACCGCGTCGCGAGCCTGATCCATCGGAGATTTTGGTGGACCGAACGGATTCGCCGCACCGGCTGCGATCAGGATATGCCGGGCGTGTACCTGCTCTTCAGCTTTGCCGTCCTTGGTTTCGGTCTTCTTCTCATCGACTTTAATAATGTGAAAGCCGAACTGGCTCTCAACGATCTCGCTGACTTGCCCGGGCTGCAAAGCAAATGCGGCCTTCTCAAATTCCGGCACCATCTGGCCGTGTCCAAACCAGCCCAGGTCTCCACCCTTTTCTTTGCTGCCGGGATCGGTCGAGAATTCCTTCGCCAGTTTCGCGAAGTCCTCGCCGGCCTTCACGCGTTTCAAAACCTCTTCGGCCTTGTTTCGCGCTTGCTTGTTGTCGAGTTCGGGATGTTTGGCAATGTAGGCACTAATCTCGGTCTCGGTCGCCTTGGTGTTGGGGATCAGCGTTTCCTTAGCATAGGTCGAAGCGAGGAGGCGCGATTGCTCGAGCATGATCTGCAGTTCAACTTTTCGTTGCTTGTCCAGCCCAGCCGCGGTTCCTTTCCGCTCGCCGATCAAGACCTGACCCAGTTGCTTCTTGATCTCTTTCAGCTGTTCGGGTGGAATCTGCTGGCTGGCCATCGTCGGATTGTTGGCTTGAGCATCCTTGAGAAACTGATTGAAGCGATCTTCCTGGCCCGCTTCTTTGAACAGGCTGTCGATCTCAGCTTCGGTCGGCTGGGCAGCGGCGGGATTGCCGGTTTGCGATTCAGCGTAACTCTGCGAAATTACAATCGCGCGAATCAATTCGAGCTGCCGCTTGATCTCCGGCCGGTAGGCAATGCCTTTTGATCTGGCTTCCTCAGCCACCGCCAGCAGTTCGCGCACGTTCTTGGCGAAGTCCTTGCGGGCGGCGTCATCCGTCGCCAAACGCTGGCGAGCCTGAGGCGCCTGGTCCTGGGCAATCTGCGTCATATCATCAGCATTAAGACTTACGGCCGAGCCATGACTGGCCTTCACCTGCCAAACGATAAGCACGATCGAAAACAGGATGCCGATACCGGCGGCAATCCAAGCTTTGGTTTTTGAGTTCAAGGTAAAACTCTTCCTTTCAAGTATTTGTTTAGAGTACCCGGCTCCGTCGCTTAGTCCTGATGCGAGTACGAATGAGTCGAGAACTGTCCGTTATCAAAGCTATGGAACGATCGTCCTTTGAACTAATTCCATGAGCACTCCACCTGTCGATGATGGATGAACAAAGGCCACAAGGCAACCGCCGGCCCCTATCCTTGGCTCTTCATCGATGAGACGCACGCCATGCTGTCGAAGATTGGCCAGCGCAATCCGAATGTCATCGACCTTGACGGCGATATGATGAATCCCGGGTCCGCGCTTTTCAACGAAGCGGGCAACCGGCGAGTCTGCAGACGTGGCCTCGATCAGTTCGATGCGGGTCTCGCCGATTGGCAGCATCGCTACTCGGACTTTCTGTTCGGCCACTTCTTCCGTCTCGGTAACTTCGAGGCCCAGCGCGTCACGATAAAACCTAAGCGCGTCCTGAATACCCCGGGTCGCAATTCCAATATGATCGATTTTCATCGTGTCAGAACCACCTGCGATAGCGGGTGGTTGATCCTTACACTTAATAACTTAACCACCCGCTACTGCAGGCGGCACTGACATGAGCTCTTCCACCGCAGAATAGGGATCGCGCTGTTTCATGGCCACTTCCGCAGCCAACTGCTCAAGCCGCTCAGGCGCCGTATTCCCGGCCATCGCATCCGTGACCAATCGCTCGCGTAATAACTCCAAAATCCGCCAGCGGGCAATCGCCGTTCTTCGCCCAACCGCAGCCGGCGCATGGCGCTGAAATTCTCGGCTGGCTTCAATGGCCCTGGCCAGTTCCTCGATGCCTTTATTTTCGATAGCGACGGTCTTGACGATCGGAGGCTCCCAGTCGTCTGTCCGGGCGCCGAACGACAGCAGCGACTCGAGTTCTTTCTCAGTCCGCAACACGCCATCACGATCGGCTTTGTTAATTACCAGCACGTCACCGATTTCCATGATGCCGGCCTTCATCGTCTGAACGTCGTCGCCCATGCCGGGCACCAGCACCACGACGCAAACGTCGGCGGTCTTCGCGATCTCGATCTCGTCCTGACCCACGCCAACGGTTTCGACGATGATCTTTTCATAACCGGCCGCATCCAGGATCGCTGCCGCTTCGATCGTTGATCGGGCCAAGCCGCCGAGGTTACCACGCGTGGCCATCGAACGAATGAAAACGCCTTTGTCGAGGGCCAAAGTCTGCATCCGAATGCGATCTCCCAGAATCGCGCCACCCGAAAACGGGCTTGACGGATCGACTGCGATAATTCCGACCCGTTCGCCTTGCTGGCGATAAAACCCGGCAAGCTTATCAACGAGGGAAGACTTCCCTGCGCCCGGCGAACCCGTGATGCCGATGATCAGCGCGCGGCCGGTCAGCGGAAAGACCTGCTTCATCAGCTCCGCACTATCAATCGAGGCGTCTTCGACCTTTGAAATCGCACGCGCCACCGCCGTCAGCTCTCCGGCCTTAACGCGATCTATGAGCGGGTGACTGCTCATCAATTACCTTTTCAGTCCGGAGTTGGTTACGCGTGTTTCAGAATTTCCCGCGCGATGATGATGCGTTGAATCTCCGACGTTCCTTCGCCGATCGTGCACAGCTTGGAATCGCGCCAGAATTTTTCAGGGGGGTAATCCTTGGTGTAACCGTAACCTCCATGAATCTGGATTGCATCTTCACAAACTCGCACGCTCATTTCAGAGGCGTAGAGCTTGGCCATCGAAGACTCGCGGGTTGTCTTCTTGCCGCTGTCTTTCATCCACGCCGCGCGATACATCAACAGCCGGGCTGCGTCGATCTGCGTTGCCATGTCGGCCAGCTTGAATTGAATTGCCTGAAACTCACTGATCGGTTTGCCAAATTGTTGCCGTTCACCGGCGTACCGAACTGCTGATTCAAACGCGCCCTGGGCGATGCCCACCGCGAGGGCCGCGATCGAGATTCGGCCGCCGTCCAGAATCTCCATGGCGTTCACAAAACCCCGGCCCTCGTCTCCCAGGCGATTCTCGTCTGGAACAAAACAGTCTTCAAAGATCACGCTGGCTGTCTCAGACGCGCGCAGTCCAAGCTTGTTTTCTTTCTTCGATGGGGCAAAGCCCTGCATGCCTTTTTCAAAAATAAAGGCCGTGATTCCCTTGCTCAGTTTCGAACGATCGCTCGACGCAAAAGCCACGCACGTGTCCGCGTGAATCGCATGAGTAATGAAATTCTTCGAACCATTGACCACCCAGCCACCGTTCTTTTTTACCGCTGTGGTGCGCGTGCCGGAAGCATCCGAGCCGGCCCCCGGTTCGGTTAAACCCCACGCGCCGAGGTGTTCGCCACGCGCCAGGGGCGCCAGGTGCTTTTGCTTTTGCGCTTCATTTCCAAATTGGTAAATGTGGTTCGAGCAGAGCGAGTTATGCGCGGCAACCGATATCCCAACCGATCCATCCACGCGCGAGAGTTCTTCAATCGCGGTAGCGTATTCGACGTAGCCCAGACCCGCTCCACCATACTCTTCCGGAAAAAGAATGCCGAGCAATCCGAGTTCAGCCAGCTTCGGTTGCAACTCCGTGGGGAAATGCTGAGCCTCGTCCCATTCCATCACGTGCGGCTTGATCTCGCCTTCGGCAAACTCGCGCACGCTCATCTTCATCTGCTGCTGTTCTTCAGTTAATTCAAATTCCATTTTGTTATCGCGGTCCGACTTAACTTCCTGCTAACACTCAAACGACAGGCAGGGATGCCTGTCGCGAGATTATGAAGCCAAAACATTGTAACTCAACGCGCTCTGAAACGTGACCGCAGGCTGCCGTCTGGTTTGATGAGAGTTGTCAGCGTGCCGACCTTCAGTCGGGCCTTGTTCACCAGGATTGAGCCCAACTAAAGTTGGTGCTCGAACTCCTTCAAATTAGGATTTTGGCCTACTCTCAAATCACCTAATCACCTAACTGGATGGCCGCTTCGATGGCCGCGGCGATACAGACTTCGGCGCTCGCACATTCTTGCGCGAACGTCCGGTCTTATTGGCGCGCGCGTTCGTCACCGGCGCCTCTGCGCGCTTCGCATTCTTCAATCGTCTGACTTCGATCGGATTCAGTTCTCGCCATTGACCGGTCGCCAGAAATCTGTCGTCTAACTCGCCGATGTGTGTTCGTTTCAACTTAGTCACTGAATGACCGATGGCATCGAACATGCGGCGAATTTGCTGGTTGCGGCCCTGATAAAGAATCACTTCGAACCAGCCGTTTGATTCGGTCGAGCGCAATTGCCGCACTTCCGCGGGCGCTGTGCGTTCCCCTTCGTCGATCGCTATGCCCCGGCGTAATCGTTCGACGGCGTTATCGGTCGGCATCCCTTTGACTTTGACTCGATAGACCTTGCGAATCTGATTGCGGGCAGCGGTGACGATGTTGGTGAAGTCGCCATCATTGGTGAGCAACAGCAACCCCTCGGTATTGAAATCGAGACGCCCAACCGGATGCAGCCGGCCAAGGGTCGCTGGAATAAGTTCAGTCACCAATGGCCGCCCGTCGGGATCGGCCATGCTGGTCAAATAGCCTCTGGGTTTATTGAGCAGAATGTATATGTTCAGATGCTGTTCCAGAAACCGATTGATCAGCCTTCCTTTGACCTTGATCTTATCGACGGCGGGATCGGCCTTGGCGCCCAGCGCGTCGACGACTTTACCGTTAACCTGGACCAGGCCGGCCGTGATCAGTTCTTCTGCGTGACGCCGCGAAGCAATGCCGGCCGTGGAAATTAATTTTTGAAGACGTTGTTGCATTCACTTTTTGGCACCACGAAGCGCCCTCTTACAAATGGAAGGTTCCTCGAATAACTTGACGAACGTTCTTACAAATTTGAAATGCCTCCGTAGCCTCGACTAGATCTGCCGAGTCACACGGATATCTATACTCAACAGCGAAAGCGCTGAGAGTATTTAAGTCTGTCGACATGGAGATCCATGTTGGTTCAAGCAACACTACTGAGGCAAGCAAATCGGCGAGGTCGTGAGTCTTCGGAAACGCGATATTCGCCTCCTGAAGGAACGCTTTGAGGTATTTTTCGGCACACTGTTGGGCGTGGAAACATACAGCGTCATAATTTGGTTGCTCTATCGCTTTCAGCTCCCGCTGGGCCGTAGAAAAGTCGCCTTCCGCTTTTGTAATCCACTCACCGGTTATCGGCTTCATATAAAGTCCGACCCCTTTCAACAATCTCGCGCATGAACCAATCATTTTGGTCGAGTCGGTCGGCTAATTGCTGTGGTGTTCGTACGATTAGATCGAGAGGCATCGTGACATTTACCTTATTCCGGATTTCAATTGCTTTGCGTACAGGCTTACCCTTAAACGAAAGCACCACCAGGATGTCAACATCCGAGTCATCATCTGGTTGCCCATAAGCATGAGATCCGAACAGGATGATCTTGTCCGGATCAAACTCACGCGCAATTTGCGAAGTGAGATCTTGTATGTTCTTCATTTCAGCCATACGTTACCTAGGACTCAGATCCACCAGCTAGATCCTGAAAGTCCTCAATGCTGGGCAGTTCCGAAAGGTCCTTCAAGCCAAACTGAATAAGAAAATCTTTTGAAGTCCCGTACATCATGGGACGGCCCACCGTCTCTTTTCTTCCTTTGGCTACAATCAGCCGTTTGTCGAGCAGTGTCTTGATGGCTGAGGGCGATTGCACTCCGCGAATCTCGAGAATCTCAGGCACGGTCACCGGTTGTTTGTAGGCAATGACGGCTAGGGTCTCGAGCGAGGCCAGTGAAAGCTTCGCGCTCGGTCTTGATTTCAGGTACGCGCGAATCTGTTCGTGATGCTCGGGCCGTGTGGCGATTTGCCAGCCGGCGGCGATTTCACGCAATTGCAAACCACTGTTGCGCGCGTCGTACTCCAACACCAGATCACCCAGGGCTTTCTCGATGGCGGTCCGGTCGACCTTGATCACGTCGGCAATGGTCTTCGCGCTAACGGGCTCATCGGCGACGAAAATCATCGCTTCGGCAATTGCTTTGAGTTCGGCGTCGCCTATCTCGCGCACGCCTTCGATTTCGTCGGCCGGTGACTGCAACTCAACTTCGACTTCAGTCTCGATCTCAATCTCGGTTGCTTTGGCTGCTTTGCTCATAGTTACTCTGCCTGCTGCTTCGTCGCTTATATTTCTTGTCCTTCCGCACCTACGGTACGGGCCATGATAGCGCCGAAAGTTTCGCTCTGGACCAGCGCGATCTCACTCATGCGGACCAATTCAAGTACGGATAGAAACGCCACCACCAATTCTCGTCGCGACTTGGACCGTTCGAAAAACGTCTTCAGGTTAACTTCACCGGCCGATCGAACCATGTTGCGCAAGCGATCGATCATCTCGGCCATGCTAACTTCTTCGCGCTCAATTTCAAGCAGGATTTCTTCCTTCTGGCGCGCCAGGATCTCCTGAAATACTCGAAGCAGATCGAAGAGTCCAACCGTTACTTCCGGATTATTCTTATCGGTTTCGATCTCTGCCCGCTTGAACACAGCCTGTTCGACGGTGGCGCGGGACCAGAGCATTTCCGCCGCCGCTTTAAATTTTTCGTGCTCGAGCAGCCGGTCGACGAGCTCCGCCCGCGGGTCAAGGATTTCCTCTTCCACGGCCAGCGGATCACGCGGCAAGAGCATGCGCGACTTCAGTTCAATCAACTGCGCCGCCATCACCAGGAAATCTCCGGCCACGGTGAGGTCGAGTTCCTGCATAAGATTCAAATAGCGCAGGTACTCATCCGTGATGCGCGCAATCGGAATGTCATAGATATTTACCTGTTCCTGGCGAATCAGGTACAGCAGCAGATCGAGCGGACCTTCAAAATCGCCCATGGTGATCTTGAGCTGGTCGGTGTCGCCATCGGGCGCTATCTCAGGCCGGGAATTGGCAACACTGATTGTCTGAGCCGGCTCAACCTGCGCCTCCGCTGGCGCGGATGTTGCTATCTCGTTTGGTGAAGTGTCTTCCATCGCTATTCAAACCAGTTCAAGCTTCAGCTTGTCTTCTCCAAATAACTGCAAACTAAAGTTTGAACTCTAAACCTTCTGCGCGCCCACTAGGCCCATGTTACCCTTTGCCTGGGACATGGTCCTTTTGGCGATCAACTCTGCGCGAGCCGCGCCCCGTTCCAGAATTTCATCCAGTTTAGCATCATCAATAGCGCGTACGCGCTCCTGGAAGGGTTTCAGAAACTCAATCGTCACATCCGCCAACTCTTCCTTCAGCTTTCCATAGCCCTTGCCGGCGAAATGTTCTTCGACCTCCACGTCAGCTTTCCCGGTTAGGAGATGGTAAATCGTCAGCAGATTGTTAATGGCGGGCCGGGTTTGATCAAAGCGAATCTCGGTGCCCGAATCAGTGACCGCGCGTTTGAATTTGCGATGCACAGTGTCAGCTTCATCCAGCAGCATGATGCAGCCGGCTTCGCTTTCAGCATCGGACTTGGACATCTTTTTCCCCGGATCTGCCAGAGACATAATGCGTGCCCCAACTTTAGGAATAAAAGGATCGGGCACGCGGAACGTCTCGCCAAAATCACGATTAAAACGAACTGCGATGTCACGCGATAGCTCGAGGTGCTGCTTCTGATCGTCGCCAACCGGAACCAGATCCGTTTGATAAAGCAAAATATCAGCAGCCATCAAAACCGGATAATCAAACAGACCGACTAAGACGTTCTCTTTCTGGTTCCGCGCCTTCTCCTTGTATTGCGTCATTCGTTCCAGCTCGGACATTCGGGTGACGCCGTTAAGAAGCCAGGTGAGCTCAGTGTGTTGCGGAACATCAGATTGCACGAACACAGTCGAGATTTCGGGGTCAATGCCGACCGCCAGATAGATGCGGGCCAGGTCCCGGGTCTTGGCGGCAAGCACTATTGGATCCTGCGGGACGGTGATCGCGTGCAGATTGACGATGCAAAAAAAACTCTCGTACTCAGTTTGCAACGTCACCCAATTCCGCAGTGCCCCGAGGTAGTTTCCCAGGTGCACGTTACCAGTCGGTTGAGCGCCACTAAAAATCCTTTTCATTTTAGGTATTAGGCACCAATCAGGAGAATCGATTGCGCAATCGGCAAGACCACGCTGAAGATCATTCGGAAGACACCCGTGAACATTGCCAGAATCAACAGCAGGTACCCGAAGCGTTCCAACGCATCGAACGCCGACTCGAAGCTGGGTGGCAGAATGCTCTGCAAGACCTTACTTCCATCCAGCGGCGGAATCGGGATCAGGTTAAAGACGCCGAGCGCGACATTCAGGATGAAAAAAGTCGTAAGCAACTTCACCCCGCCCAGAAGTATCAGCGAGTCTGAGCGGGGTACCAGGCCTTCAATACCAAACTCGATGACATGCGTCGCCAGGAGCACGCGAATAATTATCCCGGCGACTATCGCTATAATGAAGTTACAAATGACGCCGGCGATGGACACCCAAAAGTTTGCCACGCGCTTATTGCGCCAGCGCAGAGGGTTCACGGGTGTTGGTTTTGCCCAACCAAACAAAGGCGCCCCCGTGAAATACGAGAGCGCCGGGAATAAAAGTGTGCCGATCGGGTCAACATGGACTACCGGATTCAAACTGATCCGGCCCTGCAGCTTGGCCAGGTCGTCGCCAAAGTAGTTCGACATCCAGGCGTGCGCCGACTCGTGCACAGACAGAGAGAAGATCAGCGCCACCATAAAAAGAACGAACTGTCCGATGTCTACATTACCCATTCGTAAAAAAAGTTAAACCGCTACCCTTCGGACTGTGTCTGTCATTAGCGCGCGCTTGCGAAAGTAGCATCACAGTTCGAGCGAGTCAAAGGTCTCTAAAAAGATTCTCCGTCCTGATAGTGGCGTCCGATTCAACCCATCACAGTCCCGTAAATCCCCAGCGGTAAACTGTAAACAGCTTCGTTCGTGGCCACGATCATCTCGCCATCCGGACTGAACGCTAGTCCCACCAGGTTCATGCCGGCCACGGCAATCTCTGCCTCCAGTCCGTCCGGCGAAATCCTCACGATGCCACGACGCCCGCGCAGCGAAGCTGCCACATATAGGT
This sequence comes from Pyrinomonadales bacterium, assembly GCA_038230715.1. Classification (GTDB taxonomy): domain Bacteria; phylum Acidobacteriota; class Blastocatellia; order Pyrinomonadales; family Pyrinomonadaceae; genus UBA11740. The sequence continues at coordinate 53,997 of JBBRMS010000011.1, read as the reverse complement.
TGCCATTTTGATCGAACGCCAGGCCTTGCGGACGTCCGAGCCCGCGATAGAATTCTGTCGCACAGCCGTCCTCATCAAAACGAGTAATCGCGTCAAAGCTGGAGACCGTCGGGCCGGTCGCATAGAGAGCGCCATCAGGCCCAAACGCAAGATGATATGCCGACACAGAGGGTTCCATTTGGGCCCACGGCCGCACCTCTCCAATCCCATTGACGCGATAGATCGCACCACTGCGATCTCCAACAAACATCTCTCCTTCGCGGTTAAATGCGAGACCTGTAGCGATCCCGAGGTCGCTCGCAAACACCACTGCTTCTTTCAGAGGAGTGACCCGATAGACCACGCCATCGAACCGGCTGGTAACAAACATGCGCCCGCTGGGATCAAAGGCAATGCTGGTCGGATTGGTGATGTCACTAGAGAATTCCTCCAAATCACCATCAGAGCCGATCCGAAAAAGCGAAACCGGTACGTTCTCTCCCCGCGATCCTGAGCGAGTAACAAACAACGCCCCATCACTGGGATCGAAGGCCGGGCTGGTAACCGGATGAATGCCTTCCGCCAGTTTCTCAGCGAGGACGAACGGCACGGGCACACCGGTCGACTGTTCGTCTTCGCCAGCTGACACGTCTATCTCCGCCGCGGAGATCAATTCAGGCACCAGCACCAAAGCCCGGTGGGGAGACGCGGCCACCACGTGCGCCTGCTGATCCTGAAACCAAACGGAGAGAATGCCAGTGCCGTTCCCTCTCTGGGACCGGCATTCAACCGCCACTTCCCCGCCCGGAATGCCGGCGGCAGGATCAATTCGCTTGATTTGTCTCTCCTTGTTCATTTTGTCCGGGTCAAAGTTTACATGGTAACAACCGTATGCGCGATGTCAGAGGCGCCTGCGGTTGCGGGCTGTTAATCCTTGCCTTGACCGCAAGTCTCCGTTATCAAAGTGCCCGTCCGCATAATGCAAGCGCCCGCTCGCAAGTTGCGGCGAGTTGGTCGCGCAATGGGGGACCCGTTGCACAGATCCGCCGCAGACCGTTTTGACAAGAGGGCCATGCTATAATTTCGGCCAGTTCACTGAATGAAAAGTCTTCACGGTAACACGCAGGGGCTCAAGCCAAACCAATTGCGGCGGATCGAGAAACTCTACCAGCGTCGCATTCCTCCACACCAAATCGTCACTCCGGAATTTGCCCGTCAGATAAGCGAGCTTTCACACGAAACCCGTAGACAGATTGGCGTACTCATCGATCGCAAAGGCTATGTAGAGTTTGTGATTGTGGGCGATGCGCGCCAGATTGAACTACCAGATTTCAAACGCGTGCGCGTGGCTGGCGATCGCTTTCGCGGACTTCGTTGTGTGCACACTCACCTGCGCGGCGAAGAACTAACTCGGGATGACCTGACCGACCTGGCTCTCCTGCGACTGGATCTGATGGCTGCCATCGACGTCGACGAAGAGACGGGGCTTCCCGGAGTCGTTCGTGCGGCGCACCTGCTGCCGCCGGCTGGACCAGAGCCTGCGGGAAACGGGAACGGCAAGCATTTCGGATTCCTCGAGCCAGCCGTAGCCTCTCAATTGGAGGTCGATTTTCTTGGCCTGATCGAGGCACTCGAAAGCGAGATGGCGCGCAATCGCCGCACTTCTCGCAGCGCTGCGGGTGCTGAACGCGCGATTCTGGTCAATGTCTCGACCAGTCCCCGTGACGATGCAGAAGATTCTATGGCTGAACTTCGCGAGCTGGCCCAATCTGCCGGAGTGGTTGTGTTGGAGGAAATGATTCAAAGACGGTCGACGATTGATCCGCGAACGGTATTGGGCAAGGGCAAGCTGGAAGAGTTATTGATTAGCGCGATGCAGGCCGGCGCTGATGCGATCATCTTTGATCGCGAACTTCAGCCCGCGCAGGTGAGATCAATTTCGGACGCCGCTGACTTAAAAGTCATTGATCGATCACAATTGATTCTGGACATCTTTGCCCAGCGGGCCCAATCACACGAGGGCAAGATTCAGGTGGAGCTGGCCCAACTTAAATACATGTTGCCGCGTTTGGTGGTCGGGCAGAACTCGGCATTTTCACGCCTGGCCGGAGGTATCGGCGGCCGCGGCCCCGGAGAAACGAAACTGGAAACAGATCGCCGCCGCGTGCGTGATCGCATTCACCGGCTGGAAGTGGAACTCGCGTCGCAGCGCAAGCGTCGCGAGCAAAGGCGGAAGGAAAGGCTCCGTCACGAAGTTCCCACCATCTCGATAGTCGGCTATACCAATGCCGGCAAGTCGACCCTTTTGAACGCGCTCACATCGAGCCACGTCCTGGCCGAAGCGCGCATGTTCGCTACCCTCGATCCAACCACCCGGCGTTTGCGGCTTCCGCGTGAGCAGGAAGTGATAATCAATGATACCGTGGGATTCATACGCGACTTGCCGCCGGATCTTCTGGCTGCATTCAGGTCGACCCTGGAAGAGATTTCCGGCAGTCGCTTGCTGCTTCATGTCGTAGATGCCGGGAATCCGCGCTGGCCCCAACAAACCGCTTCGGTTGATCGCATCCTGAGCGATCTTGAGTTCGACAAGATTCCACGTCTGCTGGTCTTTAATAAAGCTGATCTGGTTGACCGTGCGACGATGGAAGCCATGTTGCGGCAAACCTCGATGCAGACCGCCGGATCATCTGTAGCTATTTCGGCCCTGGATCAAACCAGTCTGGGCGGCCTGCTGCAAAGGATTGGCGAAGCACTGGGGCCCGCCATGGCTCGTTATCCTGAGCCGGAACGACCGAGTCAGACCGTGCAATGAATCCTCGTCCTCGATTCACCTCAAAGCTCACCCGGGTGCGCAATACCGTGCTCAGGTTCATCCTTCGCCCCTTTCGCTGGTTCTCGCCCGCGACCCAGTTCCTGATTGGCTTCTTCACGATGACCCTGGCCACCAGCGCCATGCTCGTCCGTTGGCCTCTGACCGTGAACTCGATTGGCATTGTGGCGCTGGTCACGGGAAGTTATTTTGTGCTCTGGCGATTTGTGGAATCGCGCGACATCGTCAGTCTTTCGATTTCAAAACGCCGGGCGTTTGCGCTGGTTGGATGCGCAGTCGTGTTCCAAACAGCGGTGATGCGCCTCGGTCTCCTGGTCGCTACGGGCATGGCTGCACAGAGCACCCAATTGCCGCTGAACGATCCGTCGGTTTGGGCTTTGACTATTCCATTTGCAGCCGCCTCTCTTTTGGTGACCATGCTGCTGAACCGGCAACTTGGTCTGGTCACTGGAGTGATCACTGCGATCTTCGCTGGCTTGCTGGCAACTCATGGAACGCACGCTACGCTCTACGCCCTTATCTCCTGCTCAGCCGCCGTATATGGAATCAAGCGATATCGTGAACGCCAATCCATCACCCTCGCGGGCTTGGTCGTTGCCGGAGTCAACGGCATCACGGCCTTGGCCCTTATAGCATTTGCACAACCTCGGCTCACTCTTACCGGAGCCATGGTGGCGGCGGGTTGCGCCATCGGGGGCGGACTGTTGACCATCGTATTCGCCGCGGGCGGCGTGCCCATTAACGAATCGCTCTTCGGCATTCTCACCGACATCAGACTGCTCGAGCTTTCTAATGCTGATTTACCCGTGCTAAGCCAGCTGGCACTGCGGGCGCCGGGAACCAATCAGCACTCAGTCGCGGTCGGGCAGCTGGCTGAGGAAGCCTGCAGGGCCATTGGTGCCAACGCCCTTTTGACCCGTATCGGCGCTCTCTACCATGACATCGGCAAGGTGGCGGCGCCCGACCATTTCGTCGAGAACCAGAGCGGACGAAATCCGCATGACCGCCTGCGCCCGGTGCAGAGCGCCAAAATTATCACCAGCCACGTCACCTATGGATTGAAACTGGCGAACGAAATCGGCTTGCCTCAGCGGGTGGCTGATTTCATCCCGCAACATCACGGAACTCGTACGCTGCATTTCTTTCTGGAGAAGGCGAGGGCGGAAACCGAAGATGGCAATGAAGTAGACGAGGCCGAGTTTCGTTATCCCGGCCCCAGACCTCAGTTCAAGGAATCTGCGATTCTGATGCTGGCTGATTCCGCCGAAGCGGCGGCCCGATCACTTGCCCGTCCGGATCCGGAAAGCGTGCGGGCTATCGTGGCGCGCATTTTTGAAGCCATCATCAGCGATGGCCAGCTGGATGAATCGACCTTGACGTTGCGCGAGCTGAAGCAGATTCGTGAAGCGTTAATTGGGTCGCTCAACGCCCTCTATCACGCCCGGATAAACTACCCCGGTTTCAACCTGCCCGATCCAAAGGCGCACCTGAAACCAGATCACCCACAGGAAGCGCGGGGGGTCACGTATCAGAAGGCCTCGGACGTCCCCATCAACCGCTCAGGCGAAGTCGAAGACGAGGCGATCAGCAGGAAGTAAAGTGGAGGTCGATCCACACATTTGTTAGATCGCAATTCAGCTTCTGCGAAATCCGCGGGTGAAGATCCCATTTCAAAACTTTTCGCGCAACTTGCGGTAGGTGGTCTGCAGATCTTCTGGCAGGACGCGTGTTTCGGACACTGCCGTGATGAAGTTTGTATCACCCGTCCAGCGCGGCAGGATATGCAGGTGGATGTGGTCGGCGATACCGGCGCCGGCGGCCCGGCCGAGATTCATACCCAGGTTGAAGCCTTGAGGATTGTAAGCCGCCCGCAACGCGGTCTGACAGCGCTTCGCCAACTCCATGATCTCGTCGGTCACTTCCCTGGGCGCGGCGTCGAGTTCGCCCAGATGATCGTTGGGTGCAATTAACAAGTGTCCACTGATGTATGGATAGCGGTTAAGGATTACAAAGGCGTGGGCGCCGCGGTGCAGAACGAAACTCTGTGCGTCGTTATCGGCGTTCCTTACTGCTTCGCAGAAAATGCAGGGTTGGGCCTGAGGCATATCTGCTCCGCTGGCTGCGATATAGGCGTGTCGCCAGGGACTCCAGAGTCTTTCCACAGGATTCCTGATTCAGGCCGAAGGGGCGAGCTGCTTGCTGATCATGCGCCTCGCTTAAGGCGTATTCTCGTTGATGAGTTCCTTCAATTCCTTGCCAGCTTTGAAGTAGGGTACGCGCTTGGCGGGAATGCTCACCGGATCACCAGTCTTGGGGTTGCGGCCACGGCGGGCGCCACGTTCGCGAACGCGAAAACTGCCGAAGCCGCGCAGCTCAATCTTTTCGCCCTGGTTCAGACTCTCGATTATGCTTTCGAAAACTATCTCGACCAGCTTTTCAGCATCTTTCTTGGTCAGCTCGGCGGCGTTGGCCACGTCATTGACAAGATCGGCTTTAGTCATGCAGTCACCTCGCTCACAGAAGGCCTTTCGGAAGCAGCCTGGTGAACTAATTTTGCAAGAACAACAGAATCAGATAAAGGACGCGTTGGGATTAGATTAGCAGAACGGGCATTCGACGGCAACACTAAAAAGGTAGTGCGCCCAACATCTTACAGTTGTTTTGGCTTGCGGGGTCAGCGAGCGGCGGTCGGTTCAGCCGACCGCCGGGATGCTAAACAAACGGTTATTCGCCTTCGCTCTCGGCCTCGTCCTCGGTCTTGTTTGAACTCCCAAAACCAAAATCCGCCAGCTCCCGCAGCGAGGCCATTCCGCCCCCGGCCTCTGAGGTGTATATCTTCTGATCGGTGACGTGGTCGTCGCTGCCGGCGGCCCGCGCCGACAGACCAATCTTCTTGTTCTCGGCATCGATACGAAGAATGCGAAACTCCATTTCCAAACCAAGCTGAGCCGCATCTTCAGGTTTTTCGACTCGATCGTCCGAGAGTTCCGAAATATGGCACAGGCCTTCGAGGTTGTCGCCCAATTCAACGAACGCCCCAAAGCTGGCAAAGCGGGCGATCTTCCCTTTCACCAGATCACCTGGATTATGAGAAGCCACAAAATCATTCCACGCATTGGGCTCTAGTTCCTTAATCGAAAGCGACATGCGTCGATTCTCAGGATCGATTCCGGTGATCACTGCCTCGACCTGCTGACCTTTCTTGAGCACTTCGCCCGGATGCTTAATCCTGCGCGACCATGAAATGTCGGACACGTGCACGAGACCGTCCACGCCTTCCTCGATTTCAATAAAGGCGCCGAAGTCGGTAAGGTTCCGTACCCGACCCTGGACGCGAGCTCCCACCGCATAACGGTCCCCGAGAGTTCTCCAGGGATTGTCCTGAACCTGTTTCATGCCCAGACTAATGCGACGGGCTTTCGGATCAACTCCGAGTACCTCAACTTCAACCGCATCTCCGGCATTCACAATCTTACTGGGGTGTTTGACGCGCTTGGACCAGCTCATCTCTGAAACGTGCACCAGGCCTTCGACTCCGGGCTCCAGCTCAACGAAGGCGCCATAGTCGGTGACGCTGGCTACCTTACCATTCAGTCGGGTGGCTATCGGAAAACGCTCTTCGATGGTTTCCCAGGGATCAGGCAGCAGCTGTTTGTAACCCAGCGACACGCGCTCACGTGAGCGATCGAATCGCAAAACTTTAACCTGAACAGTGTCGCCAACCCGGAACAGCTCCGCCGGATTCTGCAGGCGTCCCCAGGACATATCAGTTACGTGGAGTAAACCATCAACTCCGCCAAGATCGACAAAGGCGCCATAGTCGGTCAGATTCTTTATCTGACCCTCTACAATGATGTCTTCTTCAATTTGTCCTAGCGTCTCTCCCTTGCGTCCTTCATTGCGCTCTTCCAGCACAGCCTTGCGCGAGAGCACGACGTTGGACCGTTTGCGATTAAGCTTGATAATCTTGGCTTCAATTTCCCGTCCGCGCAGGGAATCAAGATTGCGAATTGGCCGCACATCAACTTGGGAGCCGGGCAAAAATGCTGCTATGCCGTCAATGTCGACCCGCAGGCCGCCCTTGATCCGTTCCGCCACGCGACCCTTAACCGGAGTATTGTCGTTAAAAGCCTTTTCCAAATCATCCCACGCGCGCAGTCGCACTGCGTCGGCACGCGAAAGCAGGGGAAAGCCTTCGCCGGTTTCCATGTTCTTGACCAACACATCAACCTCGTCGCCGGGTTTGACGGTGATCACGCCATCTTCCATGAACTCGCTTTGATTGACGATGCCTTCAGACTTGTAACCAAAATCGATTACCACGCCACGTTCGGTGATACCTACAACAGTGCCCCGAACCACTTCGCCTTCCTGCAAAGATGACTGCTCCTGCTCGAACTGATCGAGTAGGCTGCCAAAATCTTCACCCGCTGGGCGCGGCTCGTCGTCCTCATCGCGTTGAGTCGCGACGGCGGCTGAGGCTCCGCCCCCGGCGCTCTCGCTGCTAGTGGTCGTCGGCTGTGGCGGCGCGGCGGCTGTTTCGGTTTTCGTTTCGGTGGTTGGTTCGTTAGTGTCGGTCTCGCCGACGTTGGTTACAGGTTGTTCCGTAGACATGCACACTCCTACTCAAATTAGCTCTGGCGCACCGCACGCGCGGCCCGCCAATCCGGCATTCGCCGCAAGAACGACGGCGCTCTTCGCGACTCCTTTTATTGATGGTGATGAATCGGAATAAGTGATGAGAGGATGCGAGCCTTAAGAAGTTGGAAAAGAGGTTATCGTTTCGATTTCTGTTGCGCGCGTAGTCTCCCGCTTGGTCCGACTATCACCAGTCGCGTGACCGGATCGTCTCGGAATTTACACGGCGGTGCGACTTAGTGTCAAGGCGGCCGCTGGCTTTTGACCCCAAAAACTTCGCGGCCGCCCTCCGATTATTGTTTATTCAGCGAGGCTTCGGCGCCCCTTGGCACTACGTAGATTCCGGCTGAATGCGAACCCACAAACAGGGTATTCTGGTCGTGTGGGTCCAGTGCCAGCGCCCAGATCCGGAGGCTCGGCAGACGATGCTCGCGCGCATCAATCCTAACCCAGGTTGTGCCGGCATCATTTGAGCGATAGACGCCGCCGCCCGTCTCTCCGTTCTGATACGCGTTACCCACAAACAGTTCGTTGGTGTTACGCGGGTTTACCAGGATGCTGGTGAAATCTCCAAAAGGAAGATTGCCACCGCGCCGGGCCCAGTGTTCGCCGCCGTCATGCGACATATAAAACGCCTGTTTGGTGCCGACGTACATGAAAGCCGAACGCTGCGGGTCCTGAACAATCACGTTCACCGGTGAGGTGTTGGGAACGCCGCTCACCTGTTCCCAGTTTTGCCCCGCGTCATGGGAAATCAACACTCCTGAAGTGGCCGTTCCCACCAGCAGCAAGGACGGATTCTGAGTACTGGTCGCGATGCACGTCGTCCGCGAATCCATTCCGCGGCCGTATGAAATATGATCCCAACCAAGGTTCGGATCCGGAGTGCGATATAACCCCGCGTTAGTCGCAGCCAGGATTTCCAATTGTCCGCTCTGATTTGAAGATGAGACGAGCGCATTTACCGGATCAGAAAGCGCAGCTACGTGAGCCGCCGATGCAACACCGGTACCGCTGCTAATCCCCAGCGCAGCTACAGTCGCTTCGTCGAGCTGACCAGAGACGGGTAGATATCTGTCTGCCTGAAACCTTTTGATGGCCGCGACCGTCCGGGACCCCATCTGACCATCCGGACTGCCGATGGTATAGCCCGCGCGCTCCAGTGCTTCCTGAGCGTGTCTCACAACCTCGTCGCGCGGTCTAACGGTTGCGGGTTTCTGTGGAGTTGCACCCACGCCTCTGGTCGTTGCTGCCGCACGCCCCTGGGTAGATGTCTTTCGCGCAGCACTGCCTGTGGCCCGCTTCTTTTTCGGCGCTGCGGGCTTGCGCGCCGAGATTGGCGCCCAGGAGGCGCCACGATCGGTTGATCGGTACACTCCCAGATTGGTCCCCAGGTAAATTGTATTTGCGTCGCGCTCGTCCTGCAGAATCGAGTAACCAATCAAACGCGGCGGCATGTTACGCATCGAAGGTTGCCAGGACGCGCCACCGTCGCTGCTGACAAAAAAGAATCCGCCGCCAGTGGTGGTGTTAATCGTGGTCGCGTAAACACGGCTGGCGTTTTCGCGATCCGCAAGAATAGTGTTCACGAAGCGGCCACTGAAGCCGCCATTACTCGGCACAAAGTTCTTACCACCATCGGTCGAAACCATGACCCCATAGTTGTTCGTGCCGATGTAAACTGTATTCGGATTACGCGGATGGACCGCGATCGAATTGATCTCGAGCTGACGCGAAGTTGTCACCATCCACGAGTTGTTGTCGCCACCCTTGGCTGATCGCCAGAAGCCTTCCGTCGTTCCGGCAAATACCAAACCGGGAATGGTCGGATGTTGCATAATCGCGCGCGTACGACGCGACTGCGATGGGATCCCTTGCACCTTGTGCCAGCTGCCGCCGGCATCTCCCGTTTCATAAATCCCACTGCAAGCCGAGGCAATGATGTGATTCGCATTGCCTGGATCGATGTCGATAGCAAAAATGTCTGAGTCGTCGATGATGCCTTTATTGATCACCGACCAAGTCTGACCGCTATCAGTGCTCTTGTAAGGCAGGTGCCAGGTGCCTGCGTAGATCACACTGGTTGAACGTGGATCGATCGCGAGCGACTCAACGTCAATTAAGTCTGGAGTTCGACTCGTCGGTAGCCTCGTCCACGTTTCCCCGGAGTCCCCTGAACGAAAGATTCCAGTGATGGCCCCCACCAACAGGACGTTCGGGTCGCGCTCAGATTGAGCCATTGAGTGCAGAGCTTCGTTACGCAGTTCAGCCGCCTCGCGCCAGGTCACTCCCCCATCCGTCGATTTAAAGAAGCCCCCCGGCTCCTTGTGCCGGTGCGTGGCAACGTAGAGGACCTTGGAGTTCCGGGGATCGACGATGATGTGGTCGACGAACAGATGCGGACGATTAAAATTAGTCAGCAAACGCCAATTACGCGTGGCATCAGTTGAGGTGTAAAGCTGACCGTCAAGCGTCCCGAAATAAAATCGATCCGGATCACTCGGATCAACTACCAGCGAACGAACGTCACCGCCGCTGGGTCCCGATATTCTCCACTCGCTTGAATAAGGAGCGCCGGAGCCGGCCTTCGGCACGTCGCTCCGGACGGTAAAACTGAACGTGAACAGCAGGCCAACACACAACAGGCGGGATACAGCATTTTTCATTATTTCTATCTTCCTCTTGTTAACTCAGACTGAATCTCCAGCAGGAGAGAATACCGGAGCGAGGGCATTATAACCCTTTGTGTACCTTTTTATATACCCACCTTAACGGGAGGGCTAACTTTCATCGCAGCGGCGAAGCAGATGAGCGTCCACCAAAACAAAAGCGGGCGGTGCGTCCATTTCGGAAACACCGCCCGACTTTCTAAAGCAGGTCGCTACTTAGTTAGCCAGCGACGTTAACAGGATCCAAACGGATCCTTACTCTTCGCCCCGACGGCGATTGCCGCCGCGACGTCGAGCTGGTTTCTTCTTGCAGTCCGGACAAGGCGAGACAACACCTGCCGCATCACCGGTCGGGGCTGCAGCACCGTTCGGAACGACCCAGAGCTGAACGAGCAGCTCTGGCAAACAACCGCCATCGGCCACTACCAGGCGACCGGCATCAATGCCACGAGTATTGACGAGGTAGTCCTTGGCGCGATTGGCTCGCGTGGTTCCCTCGGCATCGCAGCTGCCGTAGCCAATGATATAGCCCTGAGCAGACGGTTCGTTCTGCAGTTGAATCGCGAAGTTATCAAGTCTGGCTTTCTCATCGTTAAATCTGATGTTGCCATACTCGTCGAACTTGCGCGGGCCAGCCGGCGGAGCCTTAACCTGAGTCGTGCAGGAGGTTGTCCTGCCGCAGCTCGGATCAAGTCCACCAACCTCCATCGTCGCCGTCACACTGCCGCCTGCAAGGCCATTGGTGCTAACGGTGATCGAGGTGGTTCCCTGACCGCTGGTGATAGTTCCGGCTGAAACTGTCCAGTTGTAAGTCGAAGCGGGCGGAGTACCTCCACCTACGTTCGCGCTGAACGTTATCGGAGTACCCGGATCCACAGAATCCGGACAATTCGAAGTAATGGTCGGACAAGAAATGTCAGGCTGACAATCCGAACAATTCGCTACCGTAACGGTAGTGCTCGACGAGGTGATACAACCGCAACCATCATCCACTTCAACTGAAGCGGTGTAAGTTCCGGGTGCAACTCCGCTGAGATCCCATGACACGCTCGTGCCGTCACCGGTCACGCGGCCACCGGTAACAGTGTACGTATAGAGCAACGTGTCACCGTCCGGGTCACTGGCTGTAGTCGTCAGTCCGACCGTTGTGTTAGCCGTTGCCGGACAGGAAGCCGAGCGACTTCCCGGAGGGCACGGCATGATGATGGTCGCAGCCGAAGCGGCCAAAGAAGCCGTCGGCGGCTGGTTCGGCAGAATCGACGGTTCGCGCTTGTTCCGATGGCCGGCGAAGAACTGGAAGCCGAATCCATACGGGTCGCTCGATGGCTGGAATCCCAGAGGGAAGCCGGCCGAAGTGGCCGCGATAGTGGTACCAGGAACAATCACGATTCCTCGACCCGGGACTGATACATTGGTGATCTGACTGATCGGATTAGTCGCGTCCTTAGGATTGAAGTTACCCTGACGCTGATCATTCAAGGCCCGGCGGTACCAGGCCCCGAATCCCCACCAGCGAGACGGATACAGCTTGATACCAACGAGAAACTCAACCGGGTTGTTATTGAAGGCGTTCGGTGTATGACCACCAACATACTGAGTAGAACGGAACTCAGCGATTGGCTGCACATACTTGTTGATTGGGAAGTCGACGCCGATACCGGCAATTAACTCATCCGGTCTGTCCAATAAAGTCGAACTTCCACTCTTTGGATTGCTATTCAGAATGTAGCCCAGGTTGGCTGAAAGGTTGACTGACTTGCTCAAGCGGCCGTCAGCAAACATCACCAAACCAAAGTCACCCAGATTGGCTCCGGGACTGGCGCCACGTTGCAGCTGATTGAATCCTTGCGCGGAATTGGCCTTGTCCGGATACCAGCGGTAGAACGGAATGAAACCAAACCCGAACGGGTTCCTTGGACTGGTCAAACGAATCTTGGCGCCGCCAACGAAATCGCCAAAACTTGATTCACCATAAAGGCGATTGACGAACGGCGCATCCGGCAAATATGAAGGCGCAGTAGTGTAACTGATCGGCACCACGATCGGATCCAACGCACCAGGGCTTCCCGGCGGCCGGCAGTTACCAGTCAATGCCGTACACGGCATAGCCTGCGTCGCCAAAACGATACCCGGCAGAATACTACCGACCGGTGAACCGACGCCTGGGAATGAATCAGCATGTCCGAATGTATTGCCAACCGCAGTCGGCGGTCCCAGTTGAGTACTGAACCCAGGGAAACCGAAGAGCGTGCCGAGAGCGCCAGGTCCCATTTGAAAATTCGGACCAGCGCCGCCCGTGAATGGATATGCCACAAACGGCTGACCGGCGTTGTAGTAAGCAACCAGATTAGAGGCCACCGGACAAGCGGGACAGAATGGCGGTCTGAAGACTGCCGTACCCGCTAGCGTGCCAACATTTGGTCCGGACGGTGAAAGAATAATCGCCGGGCCGCTGCCACGCAGGTTCGTTCCGTAATACCCTTGCGAGTTAGGCAGATAAAAACCTGACAGGTTCTGCGGATTGTTAACCTTGATCCCGCGGTAAGCCTGTGTCTTGAAAAACAATTCTATGTGATCATTCAGCCCGATATTAACACTGGCGATCCAATCCGAGATATCTGCATTACCCGGATCGCGATCATAGTTGCTGTAGGCAACGCTGAATGTAAACTCTCCCTTTCTCAGCGTGGATCCGTCGTAGATCGTAAACAACCCGGTCGGCCCTCCTTCGGGCCCACCCGTTCCAACCGACGGTGACTGATTCCTGGGATCGTTCTCCGGCCTGGGCGTTTGCGCAAACGTCAGGGCAGAAAAAATGAATATTGCGAGTGCACAAAGTAGCACTCTATTCGCGAGTCTCATCGCGTTCCTCCTGCGATAGTGAGTGAAAGTTCCAACGGCCGAGCCAGTGGAGCAAAGCAAACGGCCGATACTCGGTATGATTCGATTGTCTGCTCGAAGCATCTCGCCGCCATGTCCATTGGATACGGACGCCCGAACTACCAGCGTCAACGATTACGTTAACAAAACTGCTGCCGCTCAAACGCCGAAATTCTAGTTTGAGCGACGCAAATGAGAGGGGGCCTAAACTTTACAGGACCTCTCTTTAGGTCTTTAGTGCATTAATCTAACGCCCTTTTATATGCAAACTGAGCGCAAGTGTCAACTACATCTTCCGCCCCGCGTGGTGCTACACAGAAAAAACATAGCTCCCAGACAATACCTCGCGAGCGTTAAATACGCCGCGAAGCGTACCATTGCCGTGGCCGGAAATCAAGACTTTTTCATAACTTAGGAGCGATTTTGTTTATGTTTTTTCCGTCACGCATATATACCGCGCATTCGCGTGTCGTATGCGACCCGGTCGATTGCCAGCATGTAAGCCGCAGTTCGGGTATCTACGGAATGCGAATCAGCGTAACGGCAGAGGTCATTAAAACTCGCTACCATCGTGTCTTCCAGTCGTTCATTGACGACGGACTCACGCCAAAAATAGCCCATTCGATCCTGGACCCATTCAAAATAAGACACCGTCACGCCACCGGCGTTGGCCAAAATGTCAGGGATAACAAAGATCCCCTTACGGTACAGAATCTCGTCTGCAGCGGCAGTCGTCGGGCCATTGGCGCCCTCGGCCAAAATTTTGCATTTCAGTCTTTCGGCGTTCAGTGAAGTAATTTGATTTTCCGTAGCTGCCGGAATCAATACATCGCAGTCCAATTCCAGAAGATCAGAATTACTCACGTACTCGGCTTCGCGAAAGCCTTCAAACGACCGAGTCGCGTTCAGATGCTTGAGTGCTGCCGGAATGTCGAGGCCGTCCGAGTTATGTATCCCGCCATGAACGTCTGAAATAGCGACAACTGAAAAGCCAGCTGCATGAAGCAGCTCAGCCGCGATCCCGCCAACATTACCGCTGCCCTGCACCACCACCCGGGTACTGGCCGGAGTCATCTTGAATCGCTTGGCCGCCTCGTTGACGACAATCAACAATCCTCTTCCCGTCGCCTCGCGGCGGCCCCTTGAACCTCCGAGGTCCACCGGCTTTCCGGTGACTACGGCATTGACCGTATGCCGCGCGTGCATTGAGTAGGTGTCCATAATCCACGCCATCGTCTGTTCGTTGGTGTTCATGTCCGGCGCGGGCACATCTTTTTCCGGTCCGATGAAATCGAGCAACTCCGACGCATAACGTCGAGTCATGCGTTCAAGCTCACCGAGGGACATTTGAGAAGGATCACAGATGACCCCGCCCTTGGCTCCGCCAAACGGCACATTGACCACGGCACACTTCCACGTCATCCAGGCAGCCAACGCGCGCACCTCATCGATGTTAACGTCGGGAGAGTAACGGATGCCGCCCTTGGCCGGACCGCGGGCAAAGTTATGCTGAACGCGAAACCCTTCGAAGACCTGGATTCGACCTGAATCCATTCGCGTGGGGATATAGACCTTCAGTTCCCGGTTGGGCACACGCATGACCGCATAAAGATCGGGATCGAGATTCAGCAACTGAGCCGCACGATCGAATCGCGACATCATGGATTCGAAGGGGTTGTCTTCCTTAATCTCTTTGATGTCGTCGACCAGCGCAGTAGGCATGAGCACACTCCAGCAGTTTTAGTTTGAATCACTTTTGATGATTTTGATTGCGCTGAAATGTTAACGCAAGCATTCGGCATGCGCAACTTAGGCCCCGTCACCCCAAGTTTGGACGCAACGCAAACAGCGGTGCTAACATCGAACCCCAGCATCGCCGAATCAAACGGTAGCCAATCACTGCTAAACTTTATCGAACCTAAGATGTCTTCTCTGTCGCGCGGGCGCCGACCATGTGTTTGGGCAATCTCTCTTCTCCTGGTGATCGTGTGCTTCCAGGTTGCTCCGGCACAGACCGATGATCCGACAGACGGTGAAACGGATCCAGTAAAGCTGTTTGAGCGCGGCCAGAATGCCCATGCCAAAGGAGACATCGCACGGGCGCTGACTCTCTACGAAGGAGCCCTCAAACTGCGGCCGGAGTTTCCCGAGGCTGAGTATCAACGCGGCATTGCCCTCGTCTCTCTCGATCGGCCGGCTGACGCTGAGAAGGCTTTCGCCGCAGCCATTGATCTGAGAAAGACATGGGGACTCCCCGTCAGCGCGCTGGGCAATTTACTGGCGCGCGCAACCAGAGACAAGGAAGCCGAACCTGTTCTGCGCCGCGCGATTCAACTGGGAGCGCACGATTACATCACGATTGATTCGCTTTCGGCAGTGCGAGCCCGCGCCGGCGACAAAACCGAGGCTCTCACTCTGGCCCAATCCGCAACCGAAGACGAGAATGCTTCGGCTTCCGCCTGGGCATGGCGTGGGGCAATGGAGAGAACGTCGGGAAACAGGGAGGCCGCGCTGGTCAGCCTGGGACACTCGTTACAAATCGAGCCGAACTATTCGTGGGCCTTAAAAGAGCGCGCGGAAGTGTATCTGGATCAAGGAAATTATCAAGCAGCGATCGCGGACTTCCACTCGGCACTTTCAATCAAGCCCGGCGATAAGGAGATATCCTTAAGACTCGCCCATGCTTTTGAACTGAACAACAAGCCCGAGGAGGCTCAGCGGATATACGAAAGCCTGGGTGATAAAAGCACCGCCGCGAAAAGTCCGGTCGAGGCCATTGGCTCGATTAATGTTGTCGGTAAACCAGAAGACATTGCCGCCGCGAACAGCGACGACCCCAAAGTCGCGCAGCCGGCTTTGGAAAAATTACTCATTGCCAATCCAAAGAGCGCGAAGCTTTTTGCTCGCCTCGGCGAAGTTACCCGCCGCATCGATCCTGAGAAGAGCGCCGGCTCATATAGGCAAGCCAACGAAATCGATCCAGTCAATCCAAAGTATGCCACCGGTTATGCTGCCGCGCTGGTCCAACTGCGCCGCTTTGCCCAGGCCGAGGTCATACTTCGACGCGTGATTGCGGCCGCCCCCAATGAATATACTGCCCACGCAAACCTCGCTTTAGCGCTCTACGAGATGAAACGCTTTGCCGAGGCGCTACCCGAATACGAATGGCTGGCCCAGGCCAGACCGGAAATCGCCGCTACGTACTTTTTCATGGCTACGGCGCATGATAATCTCGGAGAGTACAAACCAGCGCTGGATGCCTATGAAAGGTTTTTGTCCCTAGCCGATCCGGTAAGCAGCAAACTCGATATTGAAAAAGTGAATCTGCGTCTTCCCCGGCTACGCGATCAAATCAGTCGCGGTCAGGGCACTAAACGCAAGCAACCCTAAGTCGAACTGTAGTCAGCAGAGTCATGAGAATGCCGATCTCGATCAGTCACGATTGGACGTTCCTGCAGCCAGGCATCCTGATCTGTGTACTGTCCGTCAGCGCTCTGGCGCAGCAACCTCGCAGTCCGCGAATGCCGGCACCGCCGCCGATGCATTTCGTTTCGACCGAAGAGCGATCTCGACTAACGGAAACCAGAGACGCCAAAGCCCGTCTGCGCACTTCGATTGATCTGGCGACCAGTCGGCTCGCCCGAACTGAAGAATTTACTTCCTTCGGAAAATTCGATTCCGCCTCCGCAGAACTTGGTTCCTATCTCGGCATCATCGACAACGTGCGAGGATTCATCGCCAGCCTGAGCCGAGACAAAAGCAGCACGCGAGATCTCTACCGCCATCTCGAGATTGCTCTGCGAGCCCACATTCCTCGCCTCGCGGTCCTGCGCCGCAGTACGCCGGCTGATTACTCGGGCAACCTCAAAGATGCTGAAGAGTATTTGCGTAACACGCGGGCTGAGGCGCTTGACTCGTTCTATGGTCAATCTGTCCTGCGCGAAATACCGGTCGACAAGAAACCCGACGGGCCCAGAGATCCTGAGGGAGGAAAACGTCCATGAGGTCGTCAGCCACCCGGCACTGCTTCATTCTGACGTTGCATGCCGCCCTGTTCGCCGGACTTTTCTTGAGCAGCGGACCTGTTTCGGCGCAAAGCAGAGATCATCTTACCGATCAGGAAACTGAGCTAATACGCTTTCATCAGGAACTCGATAAGCGGATGGAAGTATTTATCCGGGCGATTGACCGCCGGTTTGCGATCATTAACGGCGTCACGCCACCCAAGACAAAAAAGCTGGCTAAGGACGAACCCGAGTGGGGCAATGATCCCAAAGGCACCAAGACTGAACTGCTGGGAGACATCTCAGGAATCCTTGATGAAGCGATCACCAACATCGACGACGTCAGTCGCCGCGATGAAAAGAACCCGCTGATCTCCCGGGCGCTGCGAAAACTTACTGCGAGTGCAAACGGATACGCGACGCAAATCACCACGCTGAAAAAACAATCAAAGGATCCTGATGAAGTCGCGGCCATAGAAAAGGTGGCTGACAACCTGCAACAGATCCTGGAGGTGGGCAACAAACTTCCAGCGGCCACCGAACCAGACAGGAAGAAAAAGAAACCATAGATTACGCAGATTAGACTGACCGTGCGGCTCTCCTTAACTGATTCCTGCTAATCCGTGGAATCTGTGCAATCTGCGGTCATCCTACTTGCGTCAGCCTCTTCCCTGCTTCAAAACCTCAGTCGCCCGTTTGATTGCGGCAGTGATCCGCGTCGCCGCTTCGTTAGCATCAGCAGCGCGACCGTCTTCAATGGCCTGCCGCAGATCCGGCAACGGCAACGCCGCGTAACCCGTATAGAAACCCGGCGCGTAGATCTGATGCTTGAACCAGGTCCGTCCCTGCAAACCACGATCATCTATTAAGGCGCGCTCGGTTTGCATCAACGCATCGTTGATTCTTCTCAGTCTGCTAAGCGCCGCGGCACTCGAACCTTTGTCCACTTCAATTACGTCAGCTCGTCGGCGCCTATCAATCTTCGCAGCTTCGTCGGCAAAGTCATCAACCGCAGCCAGCAAAGACTTCGCCTCAAAGGAATCGCCCAGCTTGCGCCGCAACGCCATCGCTTTCGTCTCGTTAACAAACTCGCGCAGCTGACCAGCATAGTCCGTGTAATCCAGCGGCACCCCTTCCGCGTCGGCGATCCGCAACGCTATCGTGCCCCAAATCTGAGCCGCAGCTACATGATATTGAAAGGTTGGATCGCCAAAATGGGCCATCCAATAAAACGAGTCGTAGGCAGAGTGATAGACACCGTAATCTCCGCCGAAACTCATGTCCAGAGAAGGAACGCCGAGGTGCTGCAGAAATGGTGTGTAGTCGGAACCCGAACCCAGCGCGCCAATCCGCGGAGTTGGCGCCGGCTTTTCGTTGCCGTTGACGTCGAAGAGTTCTGCCTCAGAGGCGGTTTCGCGCCCGCGACTGCGCCACGCCTCATACACGCTCTTGCCGCTTTTGGGATCGCGCACGTCCTCGGCGGCTGAGCGAATCAGTTTCCACATCGAAGGCACTGACGAAGCTCCAAAGTTAGGACCGGAAACTGCGGCGTCCATATTAAGATAGGCGACAGCCTTCTCGCGCAACTCGGCAGCGTGTTCTTCGACCCATTCAGTGGAACCGATCAGGCCCTGCTCTTCCGCGTCCCAACTGCCGAGAATGATCGATCGCCGTGGCTTCCAACCGGCCTTCATTAACTGACCCAGACCGCGCCCGAGTTCAAGCATCGCGGCGGTGCCGCTGTTCGGATCGACCGCGCCAAAAACCCAGGCGTCCCGGTGATTGCCCAGGACCACCCAGCGATCCTTGTCGGTTGATCCATCGACGCGGGTAATCACGTTCCAGATCGTCTTCGTGGCGAACTCAATATCAGTTTTCAGGTGAACTCGAACATCGTTCGTACCACCGACGTGATAAGCGAAAGGCAGTCCTCCCTGAAAACCTCTGGGACGCGTCGGACCGCGCAGTGGCTTTAACAGACGCTGTGCGTCTCCATACGAGATCGGCTGCACGGGAATGTGCGGCAGATTCAGGGCCTGCTCTTTTTTCAGTCGCGGCGTCCCGGGAATTGCCGGCAGGCCCGGTGTCAAAGGATCCCCCGGATAAATGAAAAGAAATTGGACTGAGCCTCTCTGCGCCGAACTGTCCGGGCGCCAGGGGCCTTTGGGATAAACGTCGCCCTGGGCAAAACCGTCGTCGGCCGGATCCGAGTAAATGATTAGGCCGACTGCGCCATTGTCTTCAGCGACCTTGGCCTTGACCCCGCGAAACGAGTTGCCGTAACGCGCGATGACGATTTTGCCCTTCACGTCGACGCCGGCCTTTTTCAGCGCTTCGTAATCGGGTGGCAAACCATAGTTCACATAAACCAGCGGCGCGGTCAGATCACCGCTGGCGCCATAACCGTTGAAAAGCGGGACAATCTTTTTGCTCGACGAAGTTGGATCATCGGACACTATTTCTTCGCGCACCTGGAGGCGTTCTCTTCTCGGCGCGACCAGTTCGACGATGCTGGGTGTGCGCGGAGACGGCAGCAGGACCTGGTACTCCTTTAGTTCAGATTCCAGGCCGAAGCTGCGCATTTGATCGCGCACGTAAATCGCGGTCGCATAGTCTTCAGGTGATCCGGCCATATGCGCTTCGGCAGTCAGACGACGAAGTTCTTCGCGCGCGTTCGCCGCCGTTGGCACAGAGCGAAACTGTTGTTCGATTTTGCGCTGGTCGTCTGACCGTTTTGGCGAGAAGCCATCGATGGGTGTCTGGGCCAGGCCGGTCGACTGGCCCATGAGCAGCGTGGAAAGCGCAAGAACAACCAGACTCTGCCGACCGAATATGATCATTAAAAACCTCCCTGATATCCGACTCTCGATTAGATTTTACGCAAGGCGCCAGGGACGCAAATGCACCTCTGAAAACCTCGACAGCTGCTGGCGCCTTCGCTCCTTTATATACCTGCACCTATTCACGCAGGATAACGCGGGCTGGAAACTACCACTAAACCCGCCCACCGATTTGTCTGAACTATCCCAGGCGTCTTCGCGTAGAATGGCCTGAGGAGAAACCAAATGGAAAGCCGTTACTATCCCGGTGTCGAAGCCGATGTCATTCAGTTAACTGTCGAGCTGCGAAATCTATTCGACGAAGATTTTGACGTGCAGACAATGCAAGTCTCTTCCACCGCTATCCTGCAAGCGCGCAAGTCTAGCACGTTGCGCGAAATCACCGGATTGGCCGCGGCGGTCACCATCAAAATTACGCCCGAGACCGGCGGCACCAGAGTCGAGATCGGCATGCAGAAATGGTTCGACAAAGCTGCCGTCGCCGCGGTTGCTTTTCTCTTGTCGGGAATACTGATCGCACTGCCCGCACTTGGTGCTTACTGGCAATACAAACTTACAGAAGACGCCTGGAAGATAATCGAAGATCACATTGCGCGCAAAGCCGGCGGCTATGTTCCACCAATGCCGGGCAGGTGCGGCACCTGCGGCACGGCGGCGAGCGCGGGCTCGGCCTACTGTTCTTCATGCGGCGCGAACCTGCGCGTGGGACTCACTTGCCCACACTGCAATGCGGTGCAGAAAGATCCCAACGCGCGCTTCTGTAACTCCTGCGGCAAAGCGATCGCTGCTTAATAGCAGCCAGAGGATCGCGGACAAGATGTATGATGCGCTCCGACCTGCGCTGCTAACAGATATGTCATTAACCTTGCTCAAATCAGCACGCCTGCGATGTTTGGTCCTGGCCGTACTTTCATTGACGGCTGTTTCCACTTCCGTTTCCGCCCAGGACAAAGAGCCGGTCGACGTAATCAAGGTAAGCACTGACCTGGTGGTTTTTGACGCCCAGGTCATCGACAAGAAATCCAAGCGTGTTATCGGCGATCTCACCAAAGACGATTTTGAGATTTACGAAAAGGGCGTTAGGCAGCAGGTCAGTTATTTCAGTCGTGACGAACTGCCGCTGTCGATCCTGCTCCTGCTCGACGTCAGCGGCAGTGTTAGGCCGATTCTTCACCAGATCCGAGACGGCGCACTTGGCGCGCTGCAGCGTTTGAAGGCAGCGGATCAGGTGGCGGTGATGGCTTTTGCTTCCAAGTCAGAATTGAGTCTCGACTTTACTAACGATCGCAGGCTAGTGTCGCAAACCATCGAAGCGGCCACCGCCAGCGAACGCCTCGGAAGCGGAACATTTCTGGGACCGGCCCTCGACGAAGCAGCGACCCACATGCAAACTGCGCCAACGGCCAGCAGCCGTCGCGTGATTATCATCATCACCGACAACATAGCCACTTCGTTTGGGATGGAGAAACGAATTGAGGAGAAACTCCTGGATAGCGGCACCGTCGTCTACGGTCTAATCGTCCGCGGTGCCATCGGAAAGGTATTCAATGTCGTCTCGCTGGGACAGATTAAGGGCGTGGACACCTACGTCAAACAAACCGGTGGCGAAATATTCGGCGCCAGCAAGAATGAAGTTGACGCAAAACTCGGAGTGGTAATTGATCGCCTGCGGGCGCGTTACGCAATCGGCTTCCGGCCGACGAACGCAGCTGCGGCAGAAGCATTCCATCCGATCGAGATTAGGCTGAAGCCTGCACCTCACAGAAAAGAGAGTCCGCTGGTGCTGACCAAGCGTGGATATTATTTGCGGCGGCGGTGATTCTGTGGAGAGCGAACAATTGGCCGAAGCTGTCCCTGGCGTTTGTGCTTTTCGGCATAGATCATTAAAAGCGGCACTGTTTAGGCCATGATGACCCAAGGGGCGAAACGTGGAGTGCGGCGACTCGTCGCCGCTTTGCGAGGTCGCGACTGGTCGCGGCCACTTTGAATCAGATCGCGGCGACGAGTCGCCGTTTGCTAAAGCGCTGACAAGTCAGCGCACTCCACATTCAAAGATAACCAGCGCCGAGAGACTTAAACCATTTATGGCTAATCGTGCCTTAAGGCCCGCACCGGATCGATGCGCGCCGCTCTCGCCGCCGGATACAGCGCCGCCAGTATCGAAACCGAGAGCGCAAAGATGATCGCCCCCAGCCAAAGATAAGGCGGCAGGTAAAAGAAGTCGACGAACGACGCGCCCTGCGGTTTCAAAATAAAACGATAAGCCAGACGGTTCGCCACCGCATCAATTCCCCACGCCGCCAACGAACCAATCACTCCACCAGTAAACCCGATCACCGCCGCTTCAAAAAAGAAAATCAATTTGATTTCGCGATCCTCGGCCCCAATCGCCTTCATGATGCCAATCTCACGAGTGCGTTCGAGGATCGACATAATCATGGTGTTGGCAATACCAAAGGAAGCTACCAGCAATGAAATGCCGCCGAGCAGGCCCAGCACGGAATCAATGATCAGGAAGACCGTGCGAATTTGATCCAGCTGATCGACGATGGAAAAACTACCGAAGCCTTTTTCAGTGAGTTGCCGGCGCACCTCGGTCATGATCACCGGGTCGGTCACGCGTACTACTGCGGAATCATAGCCCTCACTTTGGCTTTGATTCAGCGAGCCACTCTGTCGAGCGAGGGCGAGCGCCACCAGGCCCATCTGGCTGCGATGTTCTTTTGACCATTCGCGCGCGGCCTTAAGAGTAATGTAGACCCGCGCGTCGGGAATTAGGCCCCGCAAGCCTCCCTGCCCGGTGCCTTCCTTGATCTCAGTATTCACCACGCCGACGATGCGAAACGTCTTCGCGACCAATTCGCCCTTGCTGCCGTCAGTCGCTTCACCCTGATCCAACGGGAGACCGAAAAAGCCCGGCGGCTCTTCTTCGACTTTAGCTTCCTTCTTTTCGGGCGCAGCTTTCCCCGAATCGTTTGGCGCAGCCAGAAATTCGATCGTCGTACCAATGGCATCCTCAGGTTTGTCAAAACCAAAGTCGCGGGCGAACGTGTCCTTCACTACAGCCTCGTCGGCCTCCGGCGAACTAATCATTTGCCCGGATTTGAATTCCTTAAATCGAGAACTGGCGTTCGGCACCGAAGCTCCGCCAATGGATTCGATCTGCGAATGGCCATTGAGGCGAACATAGGTAAAGATCGACAGGCTCGGTTCGACATACGACACCCCCGGAATCTTTGAGATTTCAGCAATCGCCTGGTCATCCAGAATTCGGGTTGGCTCCTTGTCGGGTTTGAAAGAGGGACCGCGCCGGTCATTGGGGTTTTCGCCTCGCCGCGCAGCGTTCTGATTACCCCCTGCCGCAGCCATCGAAAAAACATTCTTGCCAAAGACCCGCATCTCGTTAAAGAGATCCAGGGCGCGAAACCGCGAAAGCATGTTGCGCTGCAACCCGAGCCCGAATGAAACCATGGTGACAATCACCGCCACGCCAACGATGACTCCCATGGAAGTCAGGATCGCGCGCAGCCTCGCTTCGCGCAGGTTTCGAAAAGCAAGTTTTAGTAGATCAAAGAAAGGCATTCTTCAGTGGACCTCGGCACACGCGCATAGATTAGCCTATCGTTCCGGGGGGTCAGAAGCCCGCCCCTGAGAGATCGGTTAGATCACGAAGCTCGTCAAAACATCCGTGGATGTCTCCTATTACTATGGTGCGACCCATTGTTGAGGGTTAGTCAAACAAATGGTGTACCGCGTCGGGGCTCCAGTCGGAGAGATTGGGTGTGACGATGTCCGCCTGGGCGGCGCGCAGTTCGCTTTCCGAAACGGTGTTGGTAACACCGACGGTACGCATGCCTGCGGCGCGCGCGCTCTCGATGCCCGGTGGCGCGTCTTCGATCGCCACACATTCGCAAGCCAGCAAAGGCAACTGCCGCCCGGCGCGTCGTTTCTTATTCAGCATTTCGAGTGCCCGTTGATAGCAGTCGGGCGCGGGCTTGTGTCTCAAACCCGGCGCGGCACTTACTACAATTGAAAACGGTGACAAAATTCCGGCGCGGCCGAGCACGTAATCGATCTCGCTGCGCTGGGCCATACTAACTATGCCCAGTTGGTATCTGCGCGCGGCGGCCTTGATCAAGGTACTGACCCCGGCGGAGACAGGTAGATCCGCTGTGATGAGTTCGCGGTGCAGTTCATGTTCGCGCTTGATCACTTCGGCCAGCGCGTCGTCAGTCAGCGGACGCTTGGCCCGTTCGTAAGCAGCTTTCACAAAAGCGTCATCGTCCATGCCCAACGAGGCGAAATAATCTTCGTCACTCAGCGGGACGTCATTGGCCCGCAGGACCTCACGATATGCTTTCAAATGAACACGCTCGTCGTCGATGATGACGCCGTTGAAATCAAAAAAGATTGCCTGGATCATTCTCAGGTGTGCCCTTCGTAATCATTGGCTTCGGCAAGAGCAAAGCGATCCACGAAATAACAAGAAAACCGAAGTGATTCCGATTCTTCCCCGTGAACTCCTGGATCGCTCTTTTTTTGACCGGCGCCTGTCACACTAAGAACTGCCACTCGTAGACGCAGCGGAACCCGGGGATCTCATCTCGCGGATCAAATCATTCTGCTCGGTGAACAAAACCGGCAGCCGCTCGCTCTCGAGCACGTCGAGGCGGCGCAGCACTTCAGTCAGCGCCAATTCATTTTTCAGATTCACCTGATAATCCAGATCGGCGCGCAATCGATCTTTTCCCGATTGCCGGTTCTGCGACATCATGATGATCGGGGCCTGCAAACCGGCGATCACGGCGAGCACGAGATTGAGCATCTGGTAAGGAAGCGGATCGAAACCCCTCGCCAGAATGTAGGAGTTCAGCAGGATCCAGAAAAGGATCACACCGAGGGCGAAGCCGATAAACTTCCAGCTACCGCCAAACTCCGCCAGGTGATCAGCCATCCGATCAGCGAGGGTTGATCGTTTGTCCTGTTCTTCATTGACATTGCGTGACACACGCTGCTGCAACATGCGGTCTGTGGTTCGCAGGCGAGAGAACGTTGCGCTCAACATTTCCAGCGCTACATTGGGATTGCCATGAATAAAGCGCAGAAAGTTGTCCCGGGAGAGCATCGCCAGCCGCGAGGGTTCGATAATCACGGCATCGGCTGAGCGTTTCTTGCCATCGATTATGGCCATCTCACCAAAAAAATCGCCTCGCGCCAGTTCCGCCAGCACAATCTCTTTCTCGTCTGCGTCTTTGACGGCGATCCGCACGCGGCCGCTTTCAATCAAGTACATCGCATCGCCATCGTCACCGGCCCGGAAGAGCGCGATCCCCGCCGCCACGTCGCGCGTATTTAGCAAGCTGCGCAAGTCGCGCGTTTCGTCATCGTCGAGCGACGCAAACAGCGGCACCGAACGAATCGCATCCAGAGTCATCTCCGGGGGAATTGGTGTTGACATGAACTTACCTCTCGGAATGAAGGACAAAGTAAAAGGCAAAGTTTCCGCGCGATTTTTCCGGTTACCTTTTTACTTTCAGTCCTGCACCTTCCCATCCTTCATCATGATTATTCGATCTGCGAAGCTGCTCGCCAGTTCGTGATCGTGAGTTACCAACAGCACGGTTAGTCCTTCACGATCCACCATCTCACGCAACAGAGCCAGCAACTCACGAGCACGCGTCGAGTCTAAGTTCCCGGTTGGCTCGTCCGCAAGTAGCACCTGCGGCCGGTTAGCGAGGGCCCGAGCGATAGCTACCCGCTGCTGCTCACCGCCGGACAATTCCAGCGGGCGATGTTCGGTTCGATCAGCCAGACCAACGCGCTCGAGCAACTCTCCGGCCCGCTGGCGCCGCTCAGTTCCCCGCACGCCGCCAAACGCCAGAGCCAGCCGCACGTTCTCGCCTGCTGTCATGGTCGTGATCAGATTGAAGTTTTGAAAAATCATTCCCACCGAGTGCCGGCGATAACGAGCCATTTCTTTCTTGGTCAAAGGACCGAGCGGCTGCGCGTCAAACAGCACCTCGCCGCTGGTCGGTTGATCGAGGCCGCCCAGCAGATTCAGCAGCGTTGATTTTCCCGAACCCGACGTTCCCTGGATGCCTACAAATTCACCTTCGTTGAGGCTGACATTGACATGATCAAGAGCGGTCACCAGAGTGGTACCCATCTGATAAACGCGCGTGACTTCCTGAGTTTCGATTAACGACATAGGTTCAAGAACTGTTCCTCTTCAGTCTTTCGCCCTCTCCCCGGGGAGGGCCGGGTGAGCCCGAGCCCGCGTCACCCGCCAAAGTTCGAACTGTTCCCGATCAAATCCCTTCAGAGATATTTCAAACCGATTGGCGGTAAAGCCTGCGTCAGGGTCGCCCAGCAGCTCGCGCACTTCCGGATCGGAATAGACCGCGCTCGAAATAACTACGTCATCACCGGTCGATTGTGCTTCGAGACGCGCAGCCATATTAACGGTTGATCCGAAATAATCCAGCCGGTCATTCATCGTCACGGCGATACAGGGTCCGGTATGCATACCGGCCTTGAGACTCAACGGTTGCATTCCACTCACCGGAGCAGACAGATTCTCCTGCGCCTGGAGCATTGCCCGCACGGCCCCGGCCGGGCAACGGAAGACTGCCATCACCGCGTCGCCTATGGTTTTCACCAGGGCCCCATCTTCTAAGGCGATGGCCTCTTTCAAAACATCAAAATGGTTCATCACTCGCCCGAACGCGGTGGCATCGCCAATCTCGCGGTACATGCGGGTTGAGTCTTTCAGATCAGTAAACAGCACCGTGAGCGTGCCCACCGAAATCTGTTCGCCCGGCCTTAGTGCTTCGCTCGCAAACAGATCGCGAAAGACCTGCAGCGCCGTCACCTCAGCCGCCGTCGCCGCATCGTCACTCCAAAGTGTTCGCTCGAGGATGAACAGCTGCTCGTCGGCCGTGGCATTTTCAAAACTGATGTTTGCATTCCTCGCAATCTTCAGCTCTTCATTGACCCAACCGTCGTTTGTTGCCCGCAACGTAACCTTACCTTCGCCAACGTCATCTGTACGGAGATGTTGCCAGCCCGGCAGACTCATCGTACGCAGCCGATACCGCCCGGCATCGAGAGACAAATCTACCGCGCGGCTGGAATGCGGCGGCAGCAGTTGTTGGGCCGCGATATGCGGCGTCGCCTGTGGTCCGCCCACACAGAACAGGTCACCGGCGGTTTTTCTGATCGATGGATTCGGCCGGAAAGTAAGTTCAACTGACTGTTCAAAGTTCACCAGGAAATCGATGTTGCAGCCGGGACAATGAACGTTAGAACCCAGGTCCCGGAGCGAGCCCAGGCCCGGACCGCCCCGGCACATGGGACAGATCAGGTTCCATTGCAGATCGAGAATGCCCGCGCGCGTGGCGCACAAACAGGCCTCCAGCACTGCGCGCCGAGGTTGCTTGCTCTGCCGGGCGAGGTCATAGGGCCGGATGCGGGCCAGAGCGAACTCATCTGCATTCTCAATATAGTCAACCAGCAAGGCGACCAATTCTCGATCAGTTCCCTGCGCGGCCATCTTCTCACTCAACGCCAGCAGGCGCGCGCGGCCGCCCGTAACAAATTCAACTGTCGGTGAAAGGTCTGCGGCCGTGCGGCCCTGCTTCGCCAATCCGTCATATTCACGGACCGTGCGGGCAAAGCTCCGGGCGCTGAGGATTCCAATTTGAATTGGAATAGCGATAAGCCCGACTGCATTACGTGGGCGAGCCCAGACCTGATACACGAGTTTTGTTCCGGCTGCCTGATGGGCGCCGGCGATCGTCTCAGTCGTGACCTCGCGCGGCGTCAGCTCAACCAGTACCCGCAACTCGGTAATCGGGCCTTTACTGTAGCGACGAGTCACCCCAAACCGCGCCGGTCTGGTCCATTCGAACGGCAGCTCTTCCCATTCAACGGGAATGCCAAAGACCGATAGCCGCAGACGGCGGCGCGCGTTCTTCAGAACTCTTCCATCAGTCTGCACTTCCTCGACCGAGGGTACTCCGGTGTCGCGGTTGAACCGATTAGTGTCGGCAACCAGCGGCCAGAGTTGTTCAGGCGACGAATCGAGATCAAATTCCCAACGGTAGTGGAAATCGCGAAAGGGCATGGCAGCCAGAGGTTAGAAATCAGGAGTCTGAGATCAGATGTTGAAAAGTCGCAACGGGTTAGCGGCGGAGCTCATGTCTCTGACTCCCGACCTCTGTTTCTTAGACTTCCTTCCACTCTGAATCGACATCTTCATCTGAGAAGGCTACGCGGTAATTCTTTGATTGTACTTGTTTGGTAATCAGTAGATCGTCTTTGCGCTTGAGCAAATCGGCCCGGTTGTAAACGGACAATTCAAAGTTGTAACCGTGAGTGATGGCGTCTTTCGGACAAGCTTCAACGCAGAAACCGCAAAAAATACAGCGCCCGTAATCGATATTGTAGATTTTGGCAAAGCGTTCATCGACCCCCGTCCGCTCTTCAGCCGGACGCGGATCGTCCGCCGCTTCGATGTAGATACATTCAGACGGACAAGCAGCCGCGCAAAGAAAGCAGGCCACGCATTTCTCACGTCCCAGTTCATCAACATGCAGCAGGTGCTGGCCGCGATAACGCGGTTGAACCGTCACCGGCTCTTCCGGATACTGCACCGTCTGCTTCCGCTTGGGCAGGTAAGAGAGGGTGACACTCATCCCCTGGATGATGGCTTTGGTCGAGGCTATTACTTCGGTAATGATTGACATCTGTTATTTCAAATCTCAAATTCTGAATCTCAAATAAATTCTTCCGTTATTTTACACGACCGGTCTGTGATGCCACAGCTTGCCAGCGATGATCGCGCCAAACGAACTTGTCGGTAAAGTCGGAAGACACTTTCCCTTTCGTCGTTTCTTCGGTCATTGAACCCTTAACCGTCGCCCGGTCGCCGTTCTGATCCACGGTCAAATCGTGGAGGTCCCACGACTTTATCGAAGGGTCAGCCGTCACCGAATCGATATAGGTCCGCTTCGAGGGCGCTTCGGCGCCGCCCGTGAAATCGTCAGCGAGAATCTTTTCCAAAGCGCCCTTGTCGCCCTTGACGTTGGCCCGCGCCCATTCATCCTCCAGCTTCGTAAGCTGGTCCAGTACCTCGTCCTCGTCAGTCGGGACGTCGCTAGCCGTTTCCGTCGGCGAGCCATTCGGCGTCGGCGCCCCTTTCCAATCAGGGGATGGTTTGGGCTTGGCCTGATTCCCATCGCCCGTGCCCTTCAGCATCGGCGGAATGAAAATGGCCGCAGCTACAATTCCACCTATCAACAGAAAAGCCAGCACCGTCAGCCCGAGCACCAGAGGTAACTTGCTTCTCTTCGGTGGAGTTGGAGCATAGGCGGCGGAGGGTGCCTGATTGAAACCGGATACGTTGATGGTGGCTTTGCCGGGCAGCTGACTAAAGGCCTGCGTAGGAAAATTACTGCTGGTATCCATCGGCGGGAACGGCGCAGGGGAAACCAGAGTCGCCTGTGAGTCGGCCCGGCCACCTGAACCAGCGATCAGCGGTGTGCCGTCATCCAGACAGAAGCTCAACGAATCATCGTCGAACGAGCGTTTACAATTGGGACAGTGCTTCACCAAACCTCAATTCTGATTATTTGAGTCCACCCATCATCGCCCCGAATCCCCAGAGCACCATTATCAACACCCAAAAGACGAGATAGAGTGACGCCAAAATAATGCCGACGAGAGCCAGTGGCTTGCCTGTGTTTCGATCAGGATTACTCTTGATCTGTGACAACGCGATTCCGCCGGTGATGAGGGCCGCGACCGAGCTGAACATACCGATACTACAGCACCAGCCGAACGTGATACTGAAGATCCCCAGGCACATACACCAAATGGCCAGGCCCTGCTTGGGGGCAGCAAACGCCCGCGGCGGCGGCGGTGGCTGCCATCCGGCCTGCATCGGTTGCGGCTGTGAGAACGGTCCTGAGCCAAAGCCCGCCGAACCTCCAGGGGCGGTCCAATTTGCCGGTTGATTGGGACTGGTAAGCGGCGGAGGGGCCGGCGACATAATCGTGGCCGGCGGTTCATTCCTTGAGACTGAATCGTCAACCAGCGTCGTGCCGTCCTGAGTACAAAAACTCAGCCAGCCTTCCGAGAAAGTTTGATTACAAGTTGGGCAGCGTTTCATTTGATTTTCGGGGGCGTTTCGGAGCCGGACTCACCCGGCTCGGTTTTAGTTCAGGTGCCGGACTTGTCCGGCGACGCTTCTTTGGTAGTAGCGGCACGGTGCCGTTGCTAAAGAGTTCGCGCTTCTAAGTTAAACCAATTCGAGCCGGCTAAAGAAGTATCCGATCTCGATAGCCGCGTTTTCATCTGAATCCGATCCATGCGTGGCATTTTCTCCCACCGAAGCGCCGAACTCTTTGCGGATAGTGCCGGCATCGGCTTTCGCCGGATCAGTTGCGCCCATCAAATCGCGCCAGGCTTTGACGGCCCCTTCCTTTTCGAGCGCCATCACGACGCAGGGCGCGCTCGACATGAATTCGGTCAAGCCATCATAGAACGGCTTACCGCGATGGACATCATAAAAGCCTTCGGCCTGTAGCCGGGACTGGTGAATCATTTTCATTGCGCGAATACGGAAACCGCCTGAAATGATCCGGTCAATTACTTTTCCGGTGTAGCCCGAGCTGACTGCGTCGGGTTTGATGATTGCAAATGTTAAGTTACCTGTTTGTTCTGACATTGTTCCTCGTGAAAAAGTTTATTCAGCAATATTCTTTGGGATGCCCGGTTTCGCTCTCGGTGCTTTCTTGATCATAGACTGTTGGGCACAGGGCCGATCACTCTGCGCCATTTCCAATACAAAGTCGAGCGACTTTTTCCCGGCCTGCTTTTGCGCTCTCACTAAATTAAACCGCCGCGGGCAAAAGCCGGGCGCGTTTGCCTCTATCCGGTACTCGTCGAGCGGCAGTTCAATTTTGTAAACTCCTTCGCCATCCACCATCGCGCGATAATTTTTCCCGTCAGCGTTCTCCGCCGTCACTTCACTCAAAACAATTAAAGCATGATTACGGTCGTAGACTCTGCCGGTAACGACAATTTTCATCGCCCGCGCCCTAGACCAGGAACCTCGCCCAACCATAGCGCCGCCAGTTGAGACCATCACTAACGAGATGCAGAGTAGACGCTTCATCATCTGGTCCAGATTGCCGGTGCCCCTTCAATTTTTTACCGCCGAAATACAGCACGGGTGTGCAGACCTCGTCGTAAGCGCGGACATTAGATAGCACATTCCCGGATCGCTCGGGTTATACGCGCCCGGTCTGATCCAGGTAGCGCCACGGCAGTTTGAATTCGCCGCACAGTCCGCCTTGCAGCCGGCGAAGCTTGTTCGTTGATAGTAAGTAATTCGCGTACCGTTGAAGGTCATGTTGTCAATGATCGTGAACATTGGTCTCGGTGGCGGCTCTCTCGGAGTTGGCACCGGCGTGGCCGGCGGCCGCTCTGGCGTCGGGGACGGTTTCCGTTTCGGGGTCGGAATAATCATTTCGTCAATCGTGGGAACGGTCGTAGGCGAAGCGACGATTCTGGGTCCAGGCGTCGAGGACGGATACTTCGCACCGACATCGCTATTGCCGTTTCGTGAAATCAGCCATGCCGCCAGCACTCCGGCAATCGCGAGCACCACCACGATCGCAAATATCCAGGGGAGAGCACTGCTGCGCGACTCGTCGCGTCCATTCCCGGGCGGAACTCTTTGAAACGGTTCTGGTCGCGAAGTCAGCGTCGATTGGGCTGTGGGAGAAGTTGGCCGCGGACTGGCGACCGTGGGCCCAGGAGGCGGCAGATTCCAGGTAGCATTGGCATCGGGCGCGCTCGGTTCACGAACCAGCCTGGCTCCGTCGTCAAGACAGAACACCATCGAGTCGTCCTGATAAGTTTTATGACAAGAGGGACAGGCCTTCATTGATGGTTCTTGTTTTTCGATCCGCTTTGGAAAAACGATCCACGAAATCAACTAACAGAGCCTAGCCTAGCAATTCTTTCATCGCCGTACCGATGTCTGCCGGCGAGTTCACGACTCGAATCCCGGCGGAGGTCAGCGCCGCCATTTTCTCGGCCGCGGTTCCCTTCCCTCCCGCGATGATGGCGCCCGCGTGCCCCATGCGCCGTCCCGGCGGAGCGGTCTGGCCGGCAATGAACGCAACTATCGGTTTGGTCACGTGCTCTTTCGCGAACGCCGCCGCTTCCTCCTCGGCAGTTCCACCAATCTCACCGATCATGACGATGCCATCTGTCTCACCATCGTCCTGAAATAACCTGAGCGCATCGACATGCGTCGTCCCGACAATTGGGTCGCCGCCGATTCCAATCGCGCTCGACTGGCCCAGACCAAGATGGGTCAACTGACCCACGGCTTCATAAGTCAGAGTGCCTGAGCGAGAGACAACGCCGACGCGGCCTTCTCGATGAATGTGACCGGGCATGATCCCGATCTTGCATTTTCCGGGCGAGATTATTCCCGGACAGTTTGGCCCAATCAATCGAGTCGCTTTGTCTGCCAGGTACGCCTTGACCTTGACCATGTCCAAAACCGGAATGCCTT
This sequence comes from Pyrinomonadales bacterium, assembly GCA_038230715.1. Taxonomy (GTDB): domain Bacteria; phylum Acidobacteriota; class Blastocatellia; order Pyrinomonadales; family Pyrinomonadaceae; genus UBA11740. Next base: position 21,562 of record JBBRMS010000011.1, on the reverse strand, counting down.
CGGTGATGCAAACGACGACGGGAATGCCGGCGTCGGCCGCTTCCATGATCGCATCGGCGGCAAACGGCGGCGGCACATAAATGACCGAAGCATTCGCCCCGGCTTCTTTGACTGCGTCGACGACGGTGTTGAAAACCGGGATGCCTTCGTGGGTGGTGCCGCCTTTGCCGGGCGTGACGCCGCCGACGACGTTGGTCCCATACTCGACCATTTGTTTGGTATGGAAGGTTCCTTCTTTGCCGGTGATGCCCTGAACAACGAGGCGCGTGGATTTATCTACGAGAATACTCAAAGATTGCTCCTATTAATTTTGCTTGATGAATGAAGGGCGCAGTATAGCAATTGAAAGAGGAAGGGACAAAGATATGGCTGCGAGGCAAAGTCATTCATCTACCCAAGCTCAAACCTCTCCCCATATTGCGGGACTTCAATTGACCAGCCAAATCGATCGCGCAGGTGCCCGGCCATCGCCTGGGCCGCGTCGGGTTCGCCGTGGGTAACGAAAACTTTGCGCGGGGGGCTGGGCATATCCGTCAGCCAACGGACAACTTCTTTCCAATCAGCGTGAGCTGAAAAGCCTCCAATCTTGTCTGTGCGGCAACGCACGGGGATCCATTGGCCCAGGACCTTCACCTGCTTTTCCCCATCGGCCACGCGCCGGCCCAAAGTCCCTGCGGCCTGATAACCGACAAACACCACTGTGGCGTTTTCGTCCGGCAATAGCCGCAACGCATGATGAAGAATCCTGCCGCCATTCATCATGCCTGACGCAGCAATAATGATGCGCGCACCCTCTGCCTGGTTCAGGCGCTTGGACTCCTCTCGAGTGGAAGCCGCGATCATTGAATGCGTCCGCAAAGGCGTCGGCGTTATCTTCAAAGCAGCTGCGTACTCGGCATCATGCTCTTCCGATGTTCGGGCGTAGGCCTGGGTGGCGGCCGCGGCCATGGGCGAGTCCACCGACACCGGCAGAATTGGGATTCGCTTTTCCTCCTCGAGCTCGCGGATCAAATAGACAATCTCCTGCGCCCGACCGACAGCAAATGCAGGAATCAGGACGGGACTGTTATGCGCCGCGGCCTCTTTGATGATCCGCTCCAGCGCGTCCTTTGGTTTTTCGACGTCATGCAGCCGGTTGCCATAGGTTGACTCAATCAAAAGGTAGTCACATGCAGGAGGGGCAACCGGATCGGGAATTATCGGTTGATCATACTTACCGAGGTCCCCGGAAAAAAGAACAGCGCGGCCCTGTTGATCGTCCCCCGCACCTTCGACGTGCACCAGCACGTGACTTGAACCCAGGATGTGACCGGCAATGCGGAACTCTGCCCGGATGCCGGCGGCGACTTGAAAAGACTCCCCAGTGTTCTTAACCACTGAAAAAAGTTTCAGCGCTTCCCGGGCGTCGTCTTCGGTGTAGAGCGGCAAGGCCGGCAAATGTTTGGTGATCTTGTGCCGGTTGCGATAGTCGGCTTCTTCTTCCTGCAGACGCGCCGAATCCGGCAAAAGAATCTTCAATAAGTCGGCAGTGCCGCGCGAGCAGTAGACTGGACCGCGAAAACCCTGTCGTACGAGGCGCGGCAAATAGCCGGTGTGATCAATGTGCGCGTGCGTGAGGATGACCGCATTGACCGCCGCGGCATTGAACGGTGGCTCTTGCCAGTTTCGTTCGCGCAATTCACGCATTCCCTGAAACAATCCGCAGTCGACCAGCACCCGCGCGCGATCCGCTTCGATCAAATACTTCGAGCCGGTAACCGTACCGGCCGCTCCCCAAAATGAAATTGACGCCATGATATTTAGTTTAGAGTTTCAGTGCAGCAAAAGTATCGGAATCCGTACGTCCTGTCTATTGTGTAATTGGAGCGCGGCCAATCCATCACAGCGGGGCTGGCCCACTCTGATCTTAAAAAGGAACATGCGTTGCGACTTGCCAAGCAATCAAGCAGACAGAGTGTTGGGCTCTGCTCCCCAGCTCCGCTGCTTGGGACTTTTGCCTTCGCTCGCTTATTATTCCCAGCCGAAAGGTCTCCGGAAAAAGGAATCAATGAAAACTTCAAACCTTCGCCTGAACTTCTTAATCGCATTCATGGTCGCGGTGCTTTGTGCCACGACTGCGCAGAGTTGGACGTCCCTCCGGCTAAAGTCTCCGGCATATCGCGCTCGCACTACAAACACGTTCACTCAGTACGATGATCCGTATGCTGACTATCGCAACACGCGCTACTCGAACGCGGGTCTGTTGACTGAGCGTAATGAACTCAAACTCGGCGCCCAACTTCATCGCGAGGTCACCAAGAAATACAACCTGACTGACACAGGTCTCGATCGGGTGGATCGAATCGGCCAACGCTGTGCTCGGGCCAGCCTGCGGCCAAACATGCTCTATAAATTCCACGTGATCGAGAGCCGCGAAATTAACGGCTTCTCGATCCCCGGCGGACACATCTATATCACCACCGCGCTTTTGAAGATGGCCAACGACGACGAGCTTGCTTCAGTGCTGGCGCACGAGGTGGGTCACGTAGTCGCGCGTCACAGTTTGAAAACCCTCAAGCAGTCGCAGGAATACAACGACATCGCCAAGTCGCTGGGCGAGCTAACCGGCGTGGCCGGTGATACGGCGCGCGATTTAGGGGTAGCCCTGGGGCAGATAGTGGGCGCCGGGCTGCTGACAATTCACACCCGGGACGAAGAACGCGAAGCGGATTTTCTCGGCGTGCGCACGCTGCCGAAAGCTGGATTCGATCCTCAGGGCATGGTGACGATGTTTCAGAAGTTGCTCCGGATCGAGAACTCACATTCGAATCCCCTGGGCAGCCTCTTCTCAGATCATCCGGATGCGCAGGAGCGAATCGATAGCACTCGATATGAGATCGCGCGGATGAAAAGACGATAGGAAGTTAACCGCAAGAACGCACAAGAAGCACAAAGTAAAAACGAGCAGCTCTCTTCTTCAGGAGAAGTTTCGTTATGTGCTTTCTGTGCCTTTTCGTGGCCGCGTTATCTTCCTCGCACCAAAGAAAACAATCACTGCCGGAACCAGCAAACCCAGATTCCTCAAGGCAGTCTTCAGACCCAGCTGGCTGCCGATGATTCCGCCAAAACAGCCGCACTCCAAAGGCTCACCATGCAGGACATAAACGTAATAGAGAGCAAACCCACTGAAACCCATAAGCAGCAGGGCTGATAATAAAGCACCCAAACGCACGGTGCGCGGCACGACCAGCATGCCGGCCGCGATTATCTCCGCTGCGATTACGCCGATCGTAACCGGCCAACGCCAACGCTCGTAATTAATTGAGGCGGAGCTTAGGAGCTCGGCCACGTTGCCGGCGAAAATCTTAAGGATCCAAAGTTTGGCTCCGGCCGTAAAAAGAAACAGCGCCGCCAGGCCGAAGCGGCAGATTTGGAGGAGGATTGTGAATGCCTTCCGAAGGTTCACTTTAATTCAACGGCAAACAGTGAATCGATCGCGTTCGAGCCGGCGCTTGTACCGACTTTGGGAGAGATAGCAGCACAAGCGCCGCCTGCATAACGGGCTGATCGAATGTTTCGCTCCGTCACGAGAGAAATGTTAATAAATCAAGTCACCCATAAATCGACCAAGCTTTGTTAGGGCTAACGGAGCTTCGATTCGGTCTCAACCTCCGGGACAATAAACAATTCGAGCCTAACGGCGTTCAGGAAGCTTTTGCCAGGCACAATTCACTCTAAGCCGCTGCCGCCACTACCTTGTCGGCCGCGTCCTTCATGCCATCGGCAACCAAGAACCCCAGATCTGACTCGCGAATCACGCGCTGGCCTTCTTCAACATTCGTGCCCTCAAGGCGAACCACCACCGGCACCGTGACGCCGAGGTTTTTCGCCGCATCCACTACGCCGCGCGCAACCATGTCGCAGCGAACGATGCCGCCAAAGATATTTATCAGCACGGCCCGCACGTTTGGATCGGCAAGCAGGATTCGGAACGCTGCCTCAACCCGTTCCTGCGAAGCACCGCCGCCTACGTCGAGAAAGTTAGCCGGCTCACCTCCCGCCAGCTTGATAATGTCCATCGTGGCCATCGCCAAACCAGCACCGTTCACCATGCAGGCAATATTGCCGTCGAGCTTGATGTAGTTGAGATCAAACTTCGAAGCTTCAATCTCCAGCGGTTCTTCTTCGTTCAGGTCGCGCAGATCCAGAAACTCCTTGTGACGAAACATCGCGTTGTCGTCAAAGTTGACCTTGGCATCGAGAGCGATCAGCCGGTTGTCTTTGGTCAGCAGGAACGGATTGATCTCCATCAGGGTCGCGTCCATCGCTTCATATGCGGTGTAGAGCGACTGCATAAACTTTGCGGCCTGCGAGATCAGCGCGGGCGGTAGCCCGAGGGCAAATGCCAGCTTGCGCGCCTGGAAAGGACGAAACCCCACGGTCGGATCGATTGTCTCTTTGAATATTTGTTCGGGAGTTTTTGCGGCAACTTCTTCAATGTCCATGCCACCGGCAGCCGAAGCCATGAATACTGGCCGTCCGCTCGCCCGATCCAAAACGATGCCCAGATAAAATTCCTTATCGATCGGCAGGCCTTCCTCGATCAAAAGGACCCGGACTTCTCTGCCCTCAGCTCCGGTCTGATGCGTGACGAGGTTCATACCGAGAATCTGGCTCGCGACCTCGCGCGCTTCGTCGGCATCCTTTGCTAACTTCACGCCGCCGCCCTTGCCGCGACCGCCTGCATGAATCTGAGCCTTGACGACTACCGGCGCACACGCCAGTTCCTCCGCCGCCTGAAAAGCCTCCTCGACCGTGCGGGCGACGATTCCCCGGGGTACTGGTACGCCAAACTTTTTTAATAATTCCTTGCCTTGATATTCGTGAATTTTCATTGATGGCCTCGAGCGAATCGAAACGATCGACACGCGAAAATGTTTTTTTAATTGGAGCGAAGGGAGTTTAGCGGTACAAAAGAGATGACTGCAAGCGTCGAACGGGAGCAGAATGTCAGGTGTTCGGCGCTCCGTGTTTTCGCGGAACGGATCGAAATTCAACCTTCTGCCTAAAGGCTGTACGGCAAACGGAGGCTCAAAATGAGCGACGTCTTAGTTACATCTCTCTCCAACCTGCAGAACGAAGTTCAATACGGAATCGAACAGAAACTGGTCACCGATGAACCGATCGAAGCGGGAGGTGAGGGCGCGGGTCCGGATCCCTATACCTTGATTCTCGCTGCGCTGGGCAGTTGCATTTCAATGACCGTGACGCTGTACGCCAGGAGAAAAGCGTGGCCGTTGGAGCGAGTGATGGTGCGTCTTCGTCATCAACGGATCCATGCGGCCGATTGCCAGGATTGCACACACGTAAGCGAAGGATTCGTGCACCGGATCGAGCGTTCCGTAAATTTCGAGGGAGACTTAAGCGACGAACAACGGATGCGGCTACAGGAGATTGCGCACAAGTGTCCCGTTCACAAAACCCTGACTTCCGAAATTGTGATCAGCGATTTAAAGGAGTGAGCGAGCCGATGAAGTTGCAGTCAACCTTCAGCCGGGAGCGCAGAGGTCGGTCAGACAGCGTGGGCGGTCCCGGCTCGCGCTCGCGGCACAAACAGGTCCGCTTCGACTAATAAGAGCGCAGTCTAGAATGGCAGATGTTAACCGAACCTCAATGGACCGTCGTTCCTTTCTGAAAGCCGCTGCGCCCTTGGCCCTGGCGCTCGGAGCAATCGTGCGCGGCCAGGTTCTGGTCGAGCGCGGCCGCTTCAGAGATGCGGATCTTCCACTCGCGCGTGAAAGACTTCTCACTCAGGTGAACGAGGAGCGCGCCAGCCTCAAGCTGAGTCAGCTCAGACTTGATGACCTTGCGTGCCAGGTCGCTGACGCACATGCTCGCGACATGGCCCAGAGAGATTTTCTCAATCACTGGGGCAGCGACGGCCGCAAACCTTATCATCGATACTCATTTGCCGGCGGCAATGACGTGCTGCAGGAAAATGTTTCTTCCGCTGAGAGTATCGGGTCGGTGACAGCCACCGGCGTCTTCCAAACGCTCTATGACATGCACCTGTCCATGATCAGCGAGACTCCGCCTAACGACGGGCACCGGAAGACGATTCTCTTTCCGGAACTCACGCACGTGGGATTTGGAATCGCCCTGGAGGGTCACAACCTCAGACTTGACGAGCTCTATCTCGGACATTATGTTGCGGTTGATCCAGTTGCACGGCTGGCAAAGACGAACACTACTGTGACCCTGCGTGGTCGAATCCTTAATCGCACTTATCAGATGACCGGAATTGATCTGTTTTTCGAACCTCCACCGGTGCCGCCCACGATCGACTGGTTGCGCGATCCGCGTTCCTATGGATTGCCGAAAGCACACAAGCCATACCTGCCCCGGCTACCTGCGCCCCTGCTTTATGCTGATGGCGGCAACGGCAACATCGAATTCAAGAGCCGCGACGAATTCCAGGTACGGATTAGTCTTTCAAAGAAGCCGGGCGTCAACACCATCGTGGTATGGCTCAAGGCAGGACCAAACGGGACCGTCTTTCCCGCCACTGGGATTTGCATTCGGGTTACCTAACCCACAGCGGGCGCTGTGGGCCAACATTGTACCGTCGGCTTCGCCGACTGGTTTAGTCCTGAGCACATTCCTGCAAATAAGAATTGAAACACAGAATGAAACCCATCAATCTAAAACTCATTGGCCTCGTATTGATTCTTGCGTTTACCACATCATCCGTCCGCCCTCAGGAACCGATCAACCGGCCACAGCTCGCCAACCAGGTGCGGGCTGAATTCCTTCATGCCTGGTACGGCTACCAGAAATACGCCTGGGGACACGACGATTTGAAGCCGCTCAGCAAGACGTTCCATGACTGGCATGCGGAGTCGCTGCTGATGACACCGGTGGACGCGCTGGACACGATGATCCTGATGGGTCTGAAAGACGAGGCGGACCGCACGCGTGAATACATCGTTCGAAATCTTTCTTTCGATAAGGATTTCGATGTGCAGAACTTTGAAATCACGATCCGCCTGCTGGGCGGCCTGCTGTCCAGCTATCAGATGACCGGCGACAAGCGGCTGTTGCATCTAGCAGAGGATTTGGGCACTCGCCTGTTACCCGTGTTTGCTTCCCCGACTGGACTGCCGTATCGCTATGTCAATCTCAAGACCGGAAAAGTCCGTGGCAGTGTAACCAATCCTGCGGAAGCAGGAACTCTGCTGATTGAGTTTGGCACGCTCAGCAAACTTACACACAAACCAATCTTTTACGAGAAAGCGAAACGCGCTTTGGTTGAGATTTACAATCGGCGATCACCGCTCGGCCTGGTGGGAACCTGGATCAATGTTGAAACCGGAAAATGGACTGACCCCGACAGTCACATCAGTGGGGCGATTGATAGTTACTACGAATATCTTTTGAAAGGCGCGGTTCTGTTTGACGATCAGGACTGCCGGCGCATGTGGAACGAAAGCATCGGGGCGATCAACCGGTATCTGCGCGACGAGACCAAGGGACGAATGAAACCTGAGTTATGGTACGGCCATGCCGACATGAATACCGGTCAGCGAACCGCGCCGGTGTATGGCGCCCTGGACGCGTTCTTCCCAGCGGTGCTGGCGATGTCCGGCGACCTCAATCGCGCGGCCCTCCTGCAGGAGTCCTCGTACAGGATGTGGATGAAGCACGGCATTGAGCCGGAAGAGTTCAATTATCAAACGATGGAAGTGGTCTCTCCCGGGTATCCCCTGCGGCCGGAGATCGTCGAGTCGACTTATTACCTTTATCACTATGCTGTCATGGGAGCGCGGACGTCCCGCCCGGAGTCTTCGCGAACTAATTCCTCGCGGGCGGTACAAGTGCCGCGGCTAAACGAATCAAACGCAAAGCTCGAGGCGGATCACTACCAGCAGATGGGCGCGACGATGTTTCGTGACTTCGTGAAATACTGTCGTACGGATGAGGGATATGCGGCGCTAAAGAGTGTCGTTACGAAAGAGAAAAACGACTCAATGCAGAGCTTCCTGTTTGCTGAAACTTTTAAATATTTCTATCTCCTGTTCGCGCCGCCCCGGACACTCGACTTTGGTCGGGTGGTCTTTAACACTGAGGCGCATCCGGTAAGCAGGACGAGGTAAGCCAATCTCAGGTACGAACAAGCTTCAATTGCCGATAATGACAACTCAAAAGTTTGTCTTACCGGTTAACACTTTCTGCGTTTAAGACGTCTCTCCCACAGACCGTTTGATTACAGCCCATTCGCTGAAACCGGCGTGCCGGGCACAGCGTAAATCAAACGGCAAACAGAAGCACTCTCCCTCGAAAAAGAAGCAGGCAGTCAGCAGGAAGGAGCGGGCAGCAGGAGCTCGTCCCGATGCATTCCTGAGCTTGCCTGAAGCATGATCAGGAGAGAGCTTATGAAACATCGCAACCCGACCCTATCGTTCTATCTCTTCGTTTTCATTCCGGTTTTGGTTTCAGTCGGTGTCTTCTGCCTGGCGTTACGGGTAAGTTGCCAAACGCGCGAGCGACGCGCCACTAGCAGCGCGCGGCAGGAAGAACCGACCAGGGACTCGCGCGCGAAGACCGATGATGTCGTCAGGGTCGACGTTGATTTGGTCACGATCGACGCCCTGGTGCTGCAAAAGAATACTGCCCGTGTGGTCGGCGGTCTAAAGAAGGAAGACTTTATCCTACTCGAAGACGGCAGCAAGCAGGAGATAACCAACTTCAGTCAGGACACACTGCCGCTTTCGGTCCTGTTGCTAATCGATCGCGGCGGCTGTCTGGATCCGTTCGGCGACAAAGTTCACCGGGCTGCCAGCGACGCCATCGCGCGGCTGAAACCGGAGGACGAAGTTGCGGTCATGACTTACCACGACACCACCCGTTTGCTGCAGCCGTTCACGCGCAGTCGCTCGTTAGTCGACGAAGCGCTGGACAGAATTCCCGCTCACGACGAACAAGCGGATCACTGTCTCAACACGCTCTTCTTTGACGCGGCGAATTACATGATCAAAGCGGGCAATCCCGTGGGGCGGCGGGTGGTGATTGCGATCACCGGCGTCACGCGTAACTTTGATTGTCCCAACAGTCCCTCGGGCAAAGCGGCCGCCCAGGCGATTTACGAATCAGGCAGTGTCGTTTGTGGGATCATTCCCAAGACCGAAGGTCAGGGGATTGAAAACGGGGTCATGATCTGGGCCACGCGCATCGGTAAACTACAAGGGGCCAGCTATCTCGACATTCAAAACCTGGCCAACGAAACAGGCGGCGAGGTGCTCGCCGATAAGCCGGAGAACCTCAACACGACTTTTCAAACCCTCATGGATCATTTGCGCAGCCGCTACAATTTGGCGTTCGTATCTTCCAACCGCAAACGCGACGGCAGCACCCGCAAGCTCAAGATTGACGTGACCCCGCCCGCGCAAAAATCGCAGGGCAAGCTGGTCGTGAAAGCGCGGCAGACGTATGTCGCGCCGCGAAGCTAGCCCGGCAGAGGCCACTCCGAGCGTGATGGGCTATGGGCTATGGACCGCCGGCATCGTCCGCCAGTTGGCGAAGCAGGCTCAGACTCGCATACGGTATCTCTTGAAACGTCGCTCGCATGCGCGCCCAGGCGAACAGGATGTCTGCTATCCTTACCTACCGACACTGACCTTCCGATTCAGAATCGGATTACCTGACACAGAATCTTCGGCATGCCACCGCCCACCGAATCGCGCCCAACCACCGGAACATGATAAAAACTGATCCGCGCTTCAGTCTGCTTCAAAGCTGTCGGAGACATCGAGAGGAGCACCAATGCATTCAGCCCAGCCCCGACTGAGGATACTCGTCAAGACTTTCTCGCTACTTTTCCTTGCTCTGCTAACACCTGTAATTCATGGCCAGAGCAGGCAGGCCCCACGTTTGGATCGGCAAAGTCTCCTCGCAACCGCCCGCGAGATCATGAAGACCGCTCGTTACTGTGCTCTGGTCACTCTTGATTCGAAGGGCCGGCCGCACGCACGAACGATGGATCCGTTCGCGCCTGAAGAGAATATGGTCGTTTGGTTTGGCACCAACGCGAGGAGTCGTAAGGTCGCTGAGATTCGTCGTAATCAACGCGTTACTCTGTATTATTTCGTCGCCGCGGATCAGGCTTACGTTACAATCTCAGGGCGGGCCCGAATCGTTTCGGACCAGGCTGAAAAAACCAGGCACTGGAAAGATGAGTGGAAGAATTTCTATCCCAATCGCGAGAACAATTACCTGATCATTGCCGTGGTCCCGGAGAAGCTCGAGGTGATTAGCGTCAAGGAAGGCATCAACGGCGACTCGATTACGTGGACACCGCCTGCGGTTAAGTTCGGGAGTCGCAGGTTGAAGTAATTTTTGATTAGAGGCGCTCAGAGTACCGGCTTCCGTCGGGTTTGTTGGACGGAAAGAGTCCCACTAAAGTTGACCTTCACGAAAAGAGAACATAGACACAAGCCATGAAGTTCTCTGAAGTCGACAGTCGCCGGAAGCTCATCGCTCTGCTGCAGTTGGCCTACTCTGGCGAGTTGGCAGCAGCCTACGCCTATCGTGGGCACTGGCAGTCTGTCAGTAACCCGGATCAGAGATCCGCAATTCAAAAAATTGAGAACGATGAGTGGCATCACCGCGAGCTGGTGGGGAAAATGCTCGCGAGCCTGGAAAGCAAACCTGACCCAGCGCGCGAAAAGCGGGCGGACAAGATTGGACGGGCGCTCGGATTTCTCTGTCACGTAATGGGCTGGCTCGCGCCGATGTATGGCGCCGGGCGGCTGGAGAGCCGAAACATCCGTGAATACGAAACCGCGGCGCGATATGCCCGCGATTGCGAACGCAACGATCTGGTTGAGTGCCTGCTGGAAATGGCCGAAGTCGAGTGGGACCACGAGAACTATTTTCGCAATCGAGTGCAGGGGCATTTTCTGGGTCATCGTTTGCCAATCTGGAACCAACCCCCGCCCAAAGAATCGATCAGGCATTCTTTTGAACGAAAACCGGGGCTGCCGGCATCAACCGTCATACAAGACTGAACTCTCTGCCCATTCATCTTTGCCTTGCGCCTCTGCACCTTGGCGTGCCATTTCTCAGCGCTTCAGTGTTTCGCAAAGGCGCGACGCCGCAGGGCCAATTCCCCGCATGGGGTTTCCTAACCCGAACAACACTTTCGCATTGACTCGCTTAGCGTTTTCCCGTAAAACCTCCTCACTAAAAAGCAAGCTCGCCGTTCGCAGCATCGGTCACCATTCCCGGAGGAGATCAAACATGCCCCAGATGATCACGTACGCAAGAACTTTCCCTCGACAAATCGCATTTGCCTTCTGCCTGCTCTCGCTCGCGGTCTTCATTGGAGGCTGCGGCAAGGTCGCCGGGGGCAACATCATCCAGTTGAAGTCCCCAGCTACTGGCGACAAGGAGTTGGTGGGAAAGTCCGGCTATGCCTTTGCCGTCATTAAGACGTTCACCGACACCAGCAACAAGATAACCACGGCGTCAGCCTATAATGTGTACGCCGCCAACTATGAGCTGGACAGTGCAAATTTCGCCATGACGATGAACAAGCCATTGACCGCTGACGATCAGGTGCGCGTGGTATTCAGCTTGATTGGTGAGCAGGGCAGCAATGACAAGACTACGCCGAAAGCCGGCACGTATTCAGCCAAGGCTGACAAGTTCATGAAGGTTGAAACCGTCGGCATAGTCTCGCGCAAAGGCGGCGCAGACAATAAGGTCTGGCTCGATCGCAGCACCCTCACGGGCGAAGCAAAAGTCACTTCCGTCTCAGGCGATACTATCTCAGGAGAGATCGATCTGAGCAGCGGCGCGATCTCGATCAAAGGGCCATTCACGGCCAAGGTCCTGGCACGCAAGTAGCTCTTCGATTCTTAAGCCATTAGAACGTGGAAATTCGAATCAGGCCGGCTGCAGATGCCGACGCGGAAGCAATTGCGGCATTGATGTTCGCGTCGTTCGTCGAATATAAACCCCTCTACACGCCGGAAGGGTTTGACGCCACGGCAATCACACCTCGCCAGGTCGCAATTCGCATCGCGGAAGGTCCGGTGTGGATTTCGGTCTCAGGCGATCTGATTTGCGGCACTGTGTCGGTGATTCCAAAGGACGACGCTCTTTACATAAGAGGCATGGCGGTGCTGCCGGCAGCCAGAGGCCAACGAATTGGGGAACTGCTGCTGGAGCATGTCGAACGGTTCGCGACGACGGGTAACTTTCACAGACTCATCCTCAGCACCACGCCTTTTTTGCAGGAGGCGATTCGGCTTTACGAACACTTTGGTTTTCAGCGCACCGCCGCCCCGGATGACTTGTTCGGCACTCCGCTTTTTTCAATGGCGAAGGCTGTAGGCGAAGGGGCGGACTTACACCTACCTCTCAAATGAATTAACGGATCGCGAACGCCCTGTTCGCCTGAGCGCAGCGCAAACCGGTGAGCGGGCTGGGCCCGCGGACGGAGAGGATGTCCGCCATCCGTCAGCTCAACGAGGTGGTGTACAATGCCTTCCATGTCGGAAGCGATTGCCAAAGAAGAACGAAGGCCAAGCCCCGGCGAAGAGATTGCCAACAGCATCAGTCATGGTATCGGTCTCATCCTGGCCCTCGTCGCGACGCCGATTTTGATAGTCGCGGCCCTGCGTTACGGCAACACCTGGAACATGGTTGGCGTGAGCGTATTTGCGGCCTCGATGGTGACTCTATATCTTTCGTCAACTCTATATCACGCCCTCACGCATGACCGCGCCAAACGTCTCTTCCGCATGTTCGATCACAGCGCGATCTTCCTACTCATAGCCGGCACGTATACGCCCTTCACCCTGGGGATATTGCGCGGGCCGTGGGGATGGACGCTGCTGGGGATAATTTGGTCGCTGGCTGCCCTCGGTCTGGCGATGAAAATCTTTTTGGGCGCGCGCTATGGGTGGTTGTCGGTGATTCTCTATCTGGTTATGGGTTGGCTGGTGGTAATAGCTGCGCCCCAGATAATTCGCGTAATGCCTTTGTCCGGACTGGCGTGGCTGGCCGCTGGCGGCGTGGCGTATACCTCCGGCGTCGGCTTTTATGCCGCGCACCGAGTTCGTTATGCGCACTTTGCCTGGCACCTGTTTGTGCTCGCCGGGACCGCCTGTCACTTCTTCGCCGTGCTCTGGTATTCAGCATAATCAAGGACGCAGCGAGGCTCGGTCTTTCGAAGTGAGAGGATATGCGTTGCTCGCGAACGCGGCCGCCCTCCCGCAATCAAACGCACACCACACTCTGCCTACGATGACTTCTGTTTTGGAGGAAACTGTCCCTAACAATCCACATCGTTCGTCCGGCCCACTCTGGAAATAAAGCCGGGCAGGTGCTAAGATGCCCGCACTCAAAAGGGCAATCATGATGAAGCAGTCATTACATCTCCGACCGGCTGATTCTCGAGCCAACCTCTTCGCCGATTAAGACTCGGTTGTCATCCAATTCTCGCCTTAAATCTGACCCTGTTTACAGGTGTCGTGTCTGAGTTTTCCAAGGAGAAGAAGAGATCATGTCAACCGCAATAGCACCCAAGAGACCACAGATCATTACCGAACTGCCGGGACCGAAAGGCAGAGCAATCGTTGAGGCTGATGCGAAGTTTGTTACGCCTTCGTATCCGCGCCCATCCTTCAAGCTCGTGGCCGAGAGCGCCAGCGGCGTCTGGGTCGAAGACGTTGACGGCAACGTCTTTCTCGACTGCAACGCGGGGGTGGCGGTTTGTTCCACCGGCCACTGTCATCCCGAAGTCGTGCGCGCAATTCAGGATCAAGCCGCGAAGCTAATTCACATGTGCGGTACCGATTACTATTACCGGCAAATGCCCGAGCTGGCCCAGAAGCTGGACGAGATCGTGCCGGTGCGACGTCCGACGCGCACACACTTTGCCAACAGCGGCACCGAAGCGGTCGAGACCGCTTTGAAACTGGCGATGCATGCCACCGGACGCGAAAAGTTCATAGCCTTCTTTGGCAGCTTTCATGGACGCACCCTCGGATCGCTTTCGCTCACTTCGTCGCGGGTAGCGCAGAGACTTGGCTTCAAACGCCAGGTGCTCGACGTTGTGCATGTGCCTTATCCCAACGACTATCGCAATCCGTTCAGCGCCGAAGACTGCGGCCGCGGCGGCTCTACCCAGGGCGCTCTTAATTGGATTGAAAATCGCCTCTTCAAATCCACCACTCCACCGGAAGAAGTCGCCGCGATCGTAGTCGAAGCCGTGCAGGGGGAAGGCGGTTACCTGCCTGCGCCCGAAGGGTTCCTGCAGGGATTGCGTCGTATCTGCGACGAGCACGGCATCATGCTGATCGTCGACGAGGTTCAGAGCGGCATGGGCCGCACCGGGAAGATGTTTGCGCTCGAACACTACGGGGTTCAGGCCGACATCGTTTGCATCGCGAAAGGCATCGCCTCGGGCCTGCCGATGGGCGCGTGTGTCGCGCGGGCCGACCTGATGAATTGGAAACCGGGCGCGCATGCCTCGACCTTTGGCGGCAACCCGGTCGCGGCCACAGCCGCGTTGAAGACCATCGAGCTGTTGCAGCGAGAGCTGGTCGCCAATAGTGCGGAGGTCGGCGGCTATCTCAAACGCGGCCTGGAAAAGCTGATGACGAAATACGATTGCATCGGCGATGTGCGCGGGTTTGGAATGATGATCGGCGTCGAGTTTGTAAAAGATCCAACCTCGAAGACGCCCGATCCGGAGATGCGCGATCGAGTGGAGGTGGCCAGCTTCGAACGTGGTCTGATCCTGCTCGGCTGTGGTCCCAACTCAATTCGCTGGTCGCCGCCGTTGATCCTGACCAAAGAAAACGTGGATGTGGCCCTGGAGATTTTTGACGCAGCGATAGCGGCGTCGAAGTAGCTTCAATCCTTTGGAGTGCGGTGGCGAGCGAAGCGCGAGACCGCTTTGGTTGAAGGCGAAAGGCTGATCCAAAGCGGCGTCGCCGCTACCCCAGGCCGGCGCACTCCAGAAACAAGAGACTTCCAATCATGTTTGAAGGCACAGTCATCTCAATTTCATATCGCCGTCGGCGGGGCGGCGCCCATGCAAACCGTCGCTGAGGCACACGCGGTTCCCGGCCAGGTTTGATTGGGCGCCTTCGGCCAGGACTTTCAGTTCATGCGATGCTGGTTGCTCGGTGGCGGGCGTAGGCGTGCCGGATGGCAAGGTGATAGCTTGCCTTGCATCGCACGCGATGGCCCCGCTTGTAGCGAGCATCAATCAAGTGAGCAAGCCAGACGAAATCATTCTCGACTTCATCATTTTGGTGTCTCCAATCAACTCCTCGATCCTATGAACGAAGTTCTTAGAGCCTGTACCGCACATGCTTTCTTAGCTCGTCATCTTCAACTTCGATGTTCTGCAGACGCAGCATCACGTCGGCGTTGAGGTCCCAGCCGGCGCGATCTCCCGCCTGCAGTTTCACTGTCCCGGCAGCGGCAATCATCGCCGCATTGTCGGTCGAAAGATGAGGTGAAGGAAAATAGATCGGCAGGCCCAACCGCGTCGCCGCGGCCGCCGCCGCGTCGCGCAGCGCGCGATTGCACGCCACTCCTCCCGCGACGACCAGGGTTCGCGGTTCGTAGTCGAGCGCGACTCGCTCCATCGTCGTGACCAGCGAGCGCACCACGGTGCTCTGAAAGCTCGCCGCCAGATCTTTGATTCCCTGGGAAGGCTCCGCCCCATTCTGCACCGGCTGCAGACCCGACTCGCGCACGTATCGGCTCACCGCCGTCTTTAAACCACTGAAGCTGAAGTCCGGACGTTTGTCCCCCATCCGCGGTGTGGCAAAGTTGACGGCTTTCGGGTTCCCTTCCCTGGCAAGCCTTTCGATAATCGGGCCGCCGGGATAGCCCAGCCCCAGGAGTTTCGCGACCTTGTCGAATGCCTCGCCGGCCGCGTCATCACGGGTGCGGCTGACAACTTTGTATTTGCCGGGCTCGGGCACAAAGAAAAGATTCGTATGCCCGCCAGAGACGATCAACGCCAGGGCCGGATGTTCGACTGGAGGATTTTCAAAGCAGACTGAATAGATGTGCCCCTCGATGTGATTGACCCCGACCAGCGGCTTGCCGAGCGCGAAGGCCATCGCTTTCGCATACGACACGCCGACCAGCAGAGAGCCAATCAGACCGGGCCCCATCGTCACGGCGATTCCCTCAATTTGATCCTGCGTAATCTGCGCGCGTTCGAGTGCCTCTTCCACGATCGGAACAATCTTGTCGAGATGTTCGCGCGAAGCAAGTTCCGGCACCACCCCGCCGAATCGGTTGTGGGTGGCGATCTGTGAAGCGATTACTGACGAGACGATCTCGCGGCCATCGCGCACGATCGCCGCTGCAGTTTCATCACAGGAAGTTTCAATTCCGAGTACCAGCATTCGTTCAACGATACTTGCGCGGGTCCCTTCTGTGCAACTTATCCGCAGATTACACAGTGTGGTTAAGCCGGACAACTTCGTCTAACTCAGGCCTGATACTGCTCTGAGCGCTGAGTCTGTGAAATCCGCGGAAGCCTTACTAACTCGCCTCATAAAAACTGAGACATGATTCCCCCTGTTTTAGCTCTCGATACCGCCGCAACTTTCCGTATTCTGTATTCAGATCAAGCTTACGGGAATGCTCGGCCAGCACCCGACCGTCTTCCTTCAACAAGCTCTTCGTATGATCGCCGATGCAATCCAGCACCATTTCGTAATCGGCAGCATAAGGTGGATCGAAATAAATGAGGTCGAACAGTTCGCTGCCCTGCGTCACCCGGCGGCGCAAGAACTCCAAAGCTTCAGCGGCCAGAACATCGAAGTCGTCCTGCTCCACGTTTAGTGCGCCGAGGTTCGTTTCTATCAGAGCGCACATCGGTCGCGATTGATCGACGAACATAGCGTGGGCTGCACCGCGCGACAGAGCTTCGATGCCAACCGCGCCCGACCCGGCGCAGAGATCAAGAAATCGCGCATCTTTGATCCGCGGCGCCAGAATATTGAAAAGCGTCTCGCGCAGACGATCCGAAGTGGGCCGCGTCTCCAAAGATGGCGGGCTCTTCAATCTACGTCCACGATATTTGCCGGCTATGATTCGCAAGGTTCTTTGATCCAAGGGATGGCCACGCGGCCCAACATACAGCAAACAAATCTGGACACCAACGGGGTCCATGCGTTATTAATCTCGTCGCTTCGCAAAAAGGGGCAGCAAAACCTCCAGTCAGGAGCCTAATGGCAAAATCGTTTTTCTATAGATTGTTTGGTTTCGGAAAGATCCCCGCGCCCTTGATGGCCGAATTAAGTGGGGAAGGAATTGTCGTGTTCGACGAAGGCATCAAAGGCTCAATGACCTATAGAGACTTTGCCGCCCCGGGCAAACGATTTCTGTGGAAACGCGAGGGCTTCGCCGGCTCGATTGCTTTGACGAAGCAAAGACTCGTGGCCGTCGCGTTCTCAAAGTTTCTCATCAATGTGCCCTTCACTGACGAACGCATCCATCAGATGCAGTACTCAGTCGCAAACAACGGCGCCTTGTGCGTAGCCTTCGACGCCTCGCTGTTTCATGATGATTGGTCGGGGACGATCGAGTACCGGTTTAAGACGGACGAGGCGACGCGATTGGTTGGCTTGCTGCAGAAAGAGGGCCAGTCCTCTCAAGGCTCATCGGCTTCGCCGCCAGATGTGCGGTAGACTCCGCCTACCGATCGGCCCTCAAAAGGGTTCAGGGTTATGCCTTAAATCGTGAGGCGGCAGACTGTCAGCTTGCCGGACTTCCGCTAGCCAACCGCCGCAAGTTTCATGCGCGCGTCACCCTGCACGCGCTTGATCATCTTCGCAGACTCAGCGGATGACTTGCGCTGGTTCACGTAGTAATCGGCTTCCTTGCGCGCGACTTGCAGGATTTCCAGGTCACGAACCAGACTCGCGATGCGAAACTCCGGCAAACCGGCCTGACGCGTTCCCATGACCTCGCCGGGTCCCCGAATTTCCAAATCTTTCTCGGCAATTCTAAAACCGTCGTTCGTCTCTTCCATGATCCCGAGTCGCTCGCGGGCGACTTCCGTTTGTTTCTCAGCCGCAAGCAGCACACAGAAACTCTTTTCCGCGCCGCGACCAACTCGGCCGCGCAGTTGATGAAGTTGAGACAAGCCAAATCGCTCGGCGTGTTCGACCACCATCACGGAGGCATTGGGCACGTCCACGCCGACTTCGATCACCGTGGTCGAGACCAGAATCTGAATCTCACCGGCAATGAATTGCCGCATGACGTCTTCTTTTTCTTCAGGTTTCATTCGTCCATGCAGCAGACCGATAGAGAATTTAGGGAAGACACGATCGCGCAGGTACTCGTAGCGTTTGGTCGCATCACGCAAATCCATCTTCTCTGATTCTTCGACGAGTGGATAGACGACATAGACCTGCCGGCCGGCACGGACCTCGCGCGCGATCAGGTCCTTAACCTCCGGCCTTCCCTCTTCTCCAAACACCCTGGTTTCGACCGGCGTTCGGCCCGGCGGCAGCTCGTCGATGATCGACACGTCGAGGTCGCCATAGACGGTCATCGCGAGGGAACGCGGAATCGGGGTAGCGGTCATAACCAGCACGTCCGGGTTCATCCCCCGTGCACGCAATTCCGCGCGCTGCATCACGCCGAAACGGTGCTGCTCGTCAATGACTACTAAACCCAGATTCTTAAATGACACATCTTCCTGAATCAGCGCGTGGGTGCCGATGCTGGCATGAACTTCACCGGCAGCAATCGAACGACGCAGACCTTTTTTCTCAGCCGGTTTGAGTGATCCCGAAAGTAATTCGACCCGGTACGGCGATTTGGCCAGGATGCGTTTGAAGTTCCGCGCGTGTTGTTCGGCGAGAATTTCCGTCGGCACCATCAAGGCCGTCTGGTAACCATTCTCCATTGCCGCCAGCATGGCGATCAGCGCCACGATTGTTTTGCCGCTGCCCACGTCGCCTTGCAGCAGGCGATTCATCGGCGCGTCGGAGCGCATGTCGCGAAACAGTTCCTTCACCACCTTGCGCTGTGCTTCGGTAAGTTTGAATGGCAGGGCCGACCCAATCCGCAGCTTCATCGGCGCATCAATCCTAATGGCCGCCCCCTTGGGTTCCCTAATCCGCTCGCCACGCCGAATGGCAATTCGCAGTGACACCCAAAACAGCTCTTCAAAAATCAGGCGCTGGTGCGCCGGACTGCGCATCGAGTCGTAATCTTCCAGCGCGACTTTGCCGTCTGGGAAATGAATGTCGCGCAACGCGGGCGCGCGCGCGATGAGCTTCCGTCGCTGCAGTAACTCTCGTGGCAGAGTTTCGGTAAACGCCTTATCCGGCAAACGCGTCAGCACTTCATGAACGACTTCGCGGAGACGCTTGGTGCGAAATTCTCCCAGCTTACGATAGACGGGCACGCGACGGCCGACGTGAATGGCGGCCAATCTGGGATCGGTTTCAGTTCCCTCTTCATCTTCGCCGCCGCTAATCGATTCCAACTCATCGGGCTTGTTCAGCCTCAGCGAGTAGGTGTTCCGCCGCTCGTCGTGCTCCCACTTTCCAAAAGCAATGAACCGAGCGCCGCGCACAAATCGCTTCGCGTTGTAATTCAGGATATCGTGCGCGCGCGATCCGGAAACAAACCACCACACAACCACGGGCCGGCCGGTGCGTTGCTGATCGACTGCGCTGATTTCGAACTTATAGAGTTGCTGTTTTAGCGAGCGACGATTGCGGACCTGGAACCCGCCTGAGATCAGGACCGTCAAATCAAGCGAGGCTTCCAACTCATGATAAAGGTGCCGGATCTCAACCATGCTCGAACGATCTTCATAACGCGCGGGAAGATAGCTGAGCAGGTCTTCGACCGTGACCGAGGCGCTGTCTTTTCCGGGCGATACCTGGGCCAGGGCGAGCGCTAGTTGACTGGCACTCTGTTGCCCAAACCGCGGGATGCGCGCGTCAACCAGATCGAGAATTCTGGTGTCCAGAGAGATGGCTGGAAGGGTCGGCATCGCAGGGATCATAACACAGGGAATATCGAGGCTGATGACCATTACCGCAGCTCCACAGTTTTACGAAACTGTCAGCTGGATGAGGACGTTCAAGACAATAAGGGACAGCTGCTCGAGCCCAGCTTGAATAATCATTGGAAGGGTTTGACAACCGCAAAGAGCGGAGTGGTTTCGCAGAGGACGCAAAGGGTTTTGACCCGAAGGAGCGAAGCATGAAGCAATGGGAATCGCTGGTCGATCAAAAGATCCGCGAAGCCATGGAGCGGGGTGAGTTCGACAACCTGCCCGGGAAAGGCAAACCTATCGACACGTCTGAAAACCCGTTCGAAGATTCCGACCTGCGAATGGCTCATCGGGTCTTGCGCAACGCAGGCTTTGCGCCCTCTTGGATTGAAGAATGCAAAGACATCGACGCGGAGTTTGAGCGCGAGCTTCAACAACTCTTACGAGTACGCACGGTAATGCAAAACGCGATGGGTACCGAGCACGAGACCAGCGCCCGTGTTCGTTGGGACAGAGCTCTGACGCTATTTCGCACCCAGACCGCGGCCCTGAACCAGCGCATCAAGACCTGGAACTTGAAAGTGCCGGCGCCTGGCTTTCAGCGAAAGTTGATCGACGTCGAAACAACAATTTGTGGAATTGAGGGGAACCGGGAAACGGAGGCGGCAAAATGAAAAAGGAGGCACGGCGAACCGTGCCCCCTGGTTTTTTTGTACTAGACTTAGCTACGCTGCGACTGTCGCCACACAATACTTCTCAAAAGCCTGCTTGAGCTCAAAAGCAATCTGCTCCGGACCGCGTCCTTCGATCTGATGGCGCTCCATCATGTAGACCAGCTGTCCATCCTTCAACAGTCCGATTGATGGCGAGGACGAGCGGAAACCCGTGAAGTAACTGCGGGCCCGTTCTGTCGCCTCGATGTCGCCGCCGGCAAATACGGTAGCGACTTTGTCAGGCCGGACCTCATTCTGCAACGCCATGGCGATACCGGGGCGTGCTTTGCCCGCCGCACAGCCACAGATCGAATTCACCACCACCATAACTGTACCTTCTGAATTCTTCAGTGCGTCGTCGACGGCTTCCGGCGTTCTCAATTCCTGAACACCAAGACGGGTCAACTCTTCGCGCATCGGCCGAATCACTTCTTCTGGATATGGCATTTCTTAATTTCTCCTCTGAATCTATTGATCAAGTTGTTTGTGCCGATGATTGTACCACGTTTACTCGGACCACCGTCGAGTGGTACCGCCTGCGGTAATCACCCTTTAGGATTCCACAAGACACTTTATCTTGTGGGGCTCGACGGTAGGCGCCCGAATTTCAAAATCAATGGCTGTCCTGCAGAATCTAAATCCATGATGCAACCGCGTTCCCTCCGAGTCATTGCGATTGTCCTTGTTCTGATCGCTGGCTGTGCGGCGGTGCTGGGCTGGGACCTGGTCTATGAGCGCCTGGTAACTGACACCTTCATGTCACAGCCACAGCCACAGCCACAGCCAAATGATGACTTGTCGAGCAGGT
>JBBRMS010000010.1:0-75294 GCA_038230715.1 Pyrinomonadales bacterium | reverse complement strand
TTCCTGTCGGGAACGTTTGGACGGACATACCTCAATTATCATCCCAGTCTTCTGAGCGGTTAGGCTATCCCACCCAAAAACCGCTCGCCTTATTAAATCGAATCATCAATACCAGTAGTAATACAGGTGATGTTGTGCTGGACGCATTTTGTGGATGCGGTACTGCGATCGTTTCGGCTGAGAATCTACGCCGCAAGTGGGTCGGCATTGACATCTCGCCTACCGCTTGCCGCGTGATGGCCGACAGGCTCCGCAAGGATTGTAAAGTCACCGAGGGCAAGGATTTTGTCGTGCGCGATCTCCCGCGCTCAATCGAACAACTGCGCAAGATTCCGCCGTTTGAGTTTGAGAATTGGGCAGTCATCGCGCTTGGTGGAATCAAAAACAAGGCGCAAGTCGGAGACATGGGAATTGATGGCCGAATCTATCCGTCTCACTCTATACCCATCAAGAAGAGAGACGCGCTTAAATTTATGGACGTGTGGTATCCGATCCAAGTAAAGCAAAAAGACAAGGCCGGAAGGCCGGACATAGACTCTTTCGAGGCTGTTATGATGCGCGAAAACAGAGGTAAGGGCTTTTTCGTCTCGTTCGATTTCACCCGCGATGCTCTGGCTGAGATTGACGCCTTCTTTCGGCGTGAGGGCCGCGTGATCATTCCCCTCACAGTTCACGACATCCTTGAGGAAGAAATAGCGTCAAAACTAGCTTGACCTGTCACGTCAGACGGAACCCTAGCCCTGTCCATCTGCTGTGTCAACTATATTGTTACCCTATTTTGAGATCCTCTGGCCAGGTTATACGATCCAAGAACCCACCGAAACGACAGGTGTTTCGCTCCTGTTTAGGGTGATTTCGTGGATCGTCCTGCTTCAAGGGAAGGACACCACAGAAAACCAATTTGTCCCGGCGAAATACTTACGAAAATCCTGGAGCCTCGAAAAACAAAAGGGGATCTGAAGTGAAGCACACAATTTTCATTTTCGTAGTTCTCATCCTGGCGCTATCAGGCGCAACAGTTTGGGCGCAGCAAACCAAAACGGCGTCAGGAACCTACACCACCTATGTCGGAGAGCAGCTGATCGGAACCGATACTTACACCTCGACTACTAACACGGATGGATCAGTGCAGACACAATCCGAAGTGACTTTCGGGCCGACTAAATTCAAAGCGACCACCGTCGCGAAACAAAACAAACCGGTTAGCTTTACTCGGGAAGCTGCGGGTGCGCCTACCATTCTCCTCGAGTTTATTAACGGGATGATTAGAAACAGGAGTGCGGGGCAACCCGTTTCCGAAGTTAAGGGACAGCCGACGGTGCTATTCGAGAATGGCGCATGGGAACAGTTTCTATTGCTTTTTGCGCAATACGACTCCGCGAAGGCCGGTCCACAGAACTTCGACGCCTTCGTCCCTTCCCAGGGAGTGCCCTTCACCCTCAATCTTGAAAGGATTAATACTCCTGGCTTCAAAGTGGGATTGCAGGAGATCGCGACCGAACACTTTCGCGCGGGCACGAGCCTCGGCCTCGGTTTCGAAATGTGGACCGATACAGCGCACGTCCCGCTGGTTATCCTGATTCCGGCGCAACAGGTGCGCGTGGTTCGCAAGGGATCAGAAGCCCTGGCCGAAGTGATTTCCCCTTCTCCGGTGAAGAAGGTTGCCTCAGCTAATGATCCGTACACCTCGGAAGAAGTTTCGTTCCAAAATGACGGTCAGAATCTGGCGGGAACCCTGACTATTCCAAAGAAGGGCAGCGCGCCCTTCCCCGCCGTGGCAATCATCAGTGGTTCTGGATCGCAGGACCGCGACGGCGCGGCGGTCGCAAACCTGTATCGGCTGATCGCTGAACATCTTTCCGCGAACGGAGTCGCAGTGCTGCGCGCCGATGACCGGGGAGTGGGCAAATCGGTTCCGCTTAAGCCCAACACCTCTTATCGAGATTTGATCAATGATTCGAAAGCTGCGTTTGAATTCCTGTTTAAGCGGGCCGATATAGATCATCGCCGTATTGCCATGGCGGGCCATAGCGAGGGAGCTTTGACGGCCGTCGTGATGGCCGCTGAGGATCCGCGAGTGGCCGCGATCATGGTGCTGGCTGGTGGCTCTCGGGCGCTGGATCGTATTCTCATGGAGCAGACACTGAACGGATTGGCCCTGCAATCACCAGTCAATCCGTCGGACAAGACCGGCTATCCCGCAGTCGTGACTCAGCTCGACAAGCTTTTTACCGAGGTAAAAACAAAACCGAAGCCCGCTGACCCGGCGAACGATCCGCTGGCATATTTTCGGCAGCATCTCGAGATCGATCCCCTCGCGTTCGCCCGGCGCGTCAAGGTCCCGACTTTGATTCTGAATGGTGAGCGGGATGATAACGTGCTCGCTTACCATGCCCTTGAACTGGCGCAAGCGATGGCCGGCAGCGGCAACAAACAGGTGCTGCTGCGCATTTTTCCGAATTTGACGCATGTGTTCACGCCGTCAACCCGGGACAAGGCGGTAACGAGTTCGCAGGCTATGGAAGTGAGTTCCGAGTTTCTCGATCTCCTGCAACGCTGGGCAGCAAACGTTTTGGTAAGCGGTAGAGACGGCGGTGCTGTGCCGGGAAAGTAGCGACTAATTTGCGGAGGGCCGACAATCTGTCCGCGAACCGAGGAGCCAACGATGACCACAACCATGCTGGCCCTGCTGCACCGCGACCTGCGCGTCGCCCGGCGAGAGTTGCCGTACTTTCTGTTGCGGGTTGGTTTGCAGCCCCTCCTGTTTACTTTCATCTTTGGTTTCGTCATGCCGCGCCTCGGCATTGTTCAGCGGGGCTATACGGGGATGCTGCTGCCAGGCATTCTCGGCTTGAGCATGACCTTGTCGAGCATGCAGGCGGTGGCTTTGCCCCTCGTAATAGATTTTGGCTGGACCAAAGAGATCGAAGATCGCCTGCTGGCCCCGATCAGCATCTCGGGGATAGCGATCGAAAAAATTCTGGTGGGCATCCTGCAGGCGATGATCGCTGGTCTAGTGGTTTTGCCGCTGGCATGGTTGCTGATGCGAGTACATTTGAGTCTCGGGCTCTCCGACATACTTCAACTCCTGGTGGTTGCGATCCTGTCGAGCTGGTTGTTTGCCGCGTTTGGGATGGTCGTCGCGACGATAGTTGAACCACAACAGATCGGCCTGGTCTTCAACGTGCTGTTGGCGCCAATGATTTTCTTCGGCTGTGCTTACTATCCCTGGTCGACCCTGCATGTAATTCCGTGGTTTCAGAGGGCGGTTCTGCTTAATCCCCTGGTGTATGCCAGCGAGGGTTTCCGTCTGGCTCTGACTCCGGAAATGCCGCACATGTCGCCATGGTTGGTTTATAGCGGCCTGGCGGGCTTTTCGCTGCTGTTCACCTGGTTGGGGCTGCGCAAATTTCAACAGCGCGCGGTGGACTGAGGGCCTCATTTGCAGAGTTTCCTGATACTTTCGGCACTTCTGCGCGGGCCAGTTGCTTGCGCAAGCCCCTTTGGTTTGTTATAGTCCCGGACTGTCATCATCCGAAAAATTTAGACGACACAGGCGATCCTTCAGGTGGATCTGCCTCTACAAGAAAGGACTTTTTTATGGGAAACGATCGTGACTATGGCGACAATATTTCTACACGACTAACGTATTTTCTGGTCGGCGCCGGCATCGGCGCGGTGCTGGCTTTGTTGTTCGCGCCGAAGTCGGGCGAGGAGCTGCGCAACGATATTGCTGACGCCACCCGAAAAGGCATCGACAAATCAAAAGAAACCGCACAGCAAATAGGCGTCAAGGCGACTGAATACTACGACACGACTCGCGCCAAAGCCGGCGAGTATTACGAAACCGCTCGTGAAACCGCGGGCGAGTATGTTGCAGCCACACGCGAAAAGGCCAGTGAGATCTATGACACTGCCACAACCAAGGCCGGCGAAGTCGCTGCGCTGACCAGAGACGCAGCCGCGCGCCAGGCCGGTTCGATTTCAGCTGCGGTTGAAGCGGGCAAGAAAGCTTACGTAGAAGAGAAACGCAAGACCGAACTTTCCGGCCGCACGGAAGCCGCGCCGACTTACACGCCTGACAAGGCGATGTAGACGAGTAGTGTACCCGGTGCTTTGGGCTTTAAGATGCAAGGCACCAGGTGCACAGAACTCCAGCACCTATTTCGATGAATGCAAACGAACCACTGTTCTGGCTGGTAATCATCACGGCAATCATAGCCGTGTCGTTCCTGGCAATTGCTGCGGCGATGATCGCGATGGCCGTATTTGTGAAGCGCGCGGTCAAGTCGGTGAATCGACTTGAGGAGCGGCTTGAGCCTTTAATGAGTAAAGCCAACGCGCTCAGCGAACAAGGTACCGCGATCGCGGTCCACGGCAGGCAGATAGCCGAGCAGTTCAGTGTGATGTCAGGCCACCTGTCGACCGCAACCGCAAACTTGGCTGAGTCGACGACCATGATCAAGGAAGAAGTCCGCGGCATCATGGCCCTGGCCGACGAGAGCGCGGTGGTCGCAAAAGAGAAAGTCCAACTGGTGAGCCGGGCCATCGATACGACCCATGAACGCGTCATGGACACGACTGAGTTCATTCAGCGCAAGGTCATTGAGCCGGCCCGAGAACTGGCGGCGATTCTGGCCGGTTTGCGACGTGGTCTGGAAGTGCTGGTTGCCCCGGCGCCGAGTCCTATTGACCGCAGCTATGGAGACGACGAGATGTTTATCGGCTAAAAACGAAAACATCAAAGGCTTCAAGGAGCCCGAACCATCGTCTCTCGAGAGAAAATGGTTCGGGCTTTAGTTTGGAGTGAACTACGACAAACTTCAGTTTGCCCCGGCTCTTTGATCTACTCGACTAAAATCCACAAACTTAAGTCTGTCCTACCCAGGTCAGCTTTTTGAATGCGAACAGTCATGCTGTTACTATTTCGTGTTTGACGCATAACGCTTATGTCTACTGAAGCACCAACCCTCGACCTGAAAAAGACCATTAATCTGCCGAAGACCAAATTCGGTCAGAAGGCCAACCTGCCCCAAACTGAACCGGCCCGTTTGAAGAAGTGGGCCGAGATGGATCTTTACCAGCAGATTCGCCAGGCTCGTGCCGGCGCTGACAAGTTCATCCTGCACGATGGCCCGCCGTACGCCAACGCCGACATTCACCTGGGCACGGCGCTCAACAAAATCATCAAGGACTTCATCATTAAATCGCGCACGATGATGGGCTTTGACGCCCCATATGTGCCCGGTTATGACTGTCATGGGTTGCCGATCGAACTGCACGTAGAGCGCAAACTGGGGGCGAAAAAAGCCACCATGCCCACGCTCAGCATCCGGCGTGTCTGCCGTGAATTTGCGGCCGATGCTTTGAAGCGTCAAACGCGGGATTTTCAACGCCTCGGCATCCTGGGCGAATGGGACAATCCCTACAGCACCATGTCGGATCATTACGAGGCCGAGACAGCCCGCCTGTTCGCCCGTTTTGTCGAACGCGGGTTCGTCTACAAAGGCGCGCGTCCGGTTTACTGGTGCATACATGATCAGACCGCTCTGGCCGAAGCCGAAGTGGAATACGATCAGCACACGAGTCCTTCCGTTTACGTGAAGTTTCCCCTCGCCACCGATCCAGCACAGATTGATTCGGCCCTCGCCGGCCGCAAAATTTTCGCGTTGATCTGGACGACGACGCCCTGGACTCTGCCCGCGAATCTCGGCATCGCCGTGCATCCTGATTTTGATTATGTGGCGGTGGAGAGCGGTGATGAGGTCTACATCGTGGCGGCCGAACTGCTGGATGTGGTTGCCACTCGGTGTAATTTCACTGAGCCTAAGATACTGGCGCGTTTCCCCGGCGCAAAGCTGGATCGAATGGAATGCCGTCATCCCTGGATTGATCGTCCATCGCTCTTAATGCTGGGCGAGCATGTCACGCTCGGCGGCGAAGCCGATGCCGAGACGGAACTCGATGTCAGCGAAGCTCGCCAAAAGAAAGCAACCGGAAAATCAGGTACTGGATTAGTCCACACTGCTCCGGGGCACGGTCACGACGATTTTGTGATTGGCAAACGATACGGACTGGAAATCTATTGCCCGGTCACGAATGCCGGGCGGTTCACACCTGAGGTCGAACACTTTGCTGGTCTCGGGGTGTTTGAAGCTAACCCAAGGATCGTTGACTTCATGCGCGATCGAGGCGTGCTTCTGTTTACGGAAAACTACAATCATCGTTATCCACACTGCTGGCGCTGTAAGAACCCGGTCATCTTTCGCGCCACCCCACAGTGGTTTATCGCCATGGATCGCGCCCAACCGAATGAGCCAGTCGAGGTGGATGAAGATGGCCGTGATCGAACTAACTTCACCACCAACTTTTCAGATGAAGGTCCAGGCAGCGGTTCTTTGCGCGCGATGGCCTTGCGCGAAGTAGACGATCGCGTGCAATGGATTCCGGCGTGGGGCCGCGAACGCATGCGCAACATGCTCAAAGGCCGGCCCGACTGGTGCGTTTCCAGACAGCGGGTTTGGGGCGTACCGATTCCAGCTTTTTATTGTGAGCAGTGCAATCACGTCGTCGCCGATCCGGAGATCATCCGGAGGGTCGCTGATATCTTTGAACGGGAAACCGCCGACGCCTGGTACAAACGCGAGGCCAAAGAACTGCTGCCTGACGGTTTCAAATGCGAGAGGTGCGGCGCCGCGGAGTTCACCAAAGAAACCGACATCCTCGACGTCTGGTTCGACAGCGGTTCGTCTTCAATCGCAGTGCTCGAAGCCCGCGACAATCTCCGTTGGCCGGCCGATGTTTACATTGAAGGTGGCGATCAGTTTCGCGGCTGGTTCAACTCTTCTTTGTTTGTTGGCCTGGCAGTTCACGATCGCGCTCCCTATAAAACGGTGCTATGTCACGGGTGGACTCTGGACGCCCAGGGCAAAGCCATGCACAAGTCAGCCGGCAACGCAGTCTCGCCGGATGAAGTAATTCCCAAGCTTGGCGCTGAAGTGTTGAGACTTTGGTGTGTGTCGTCGGATTACATGGAAGACATGCGCTGCTCAGACGAGATCCTCCAGCGCGTCAGTGATGGCTATCGCAAGTTGCGGAACACCGCGCGGTTCGCGCTCGGCAATCTCGACGGCTTTGAACCTGAACTCGACTCCGTAACTGACGATGGGCTGATGGAGATTGATCGTTGGGCGCTCGGCGAACTTGATTCAGTGATCGCCCGGGTGCGTGCTGCCTACGACGCTTACGAGTTTCACCTTGTCTACCAAATTCTCTACGAATTCTGTACGGTGACGCTCTCGGCGCGATACTTCGACATTCTGAAGGATCGCCTGTACACGTTTGCGCCGCGAAACCCGGCGCGCCGGGCGGCCCAGACCGCGCTCTACCGCATCGTGGACGCGCTCGCGCGCATGCTGGCCACGCTCCTCGTATTCACTGCGGATGAAATTTGGGAGAACCTGCCCGGGGCTGAGAGCCGACCCGCTTCGGTCCACCTGGCCACGCTGCCCGAGGCCAGCGGCAAACGCGATGAGGCGTTGGCCGCGCGTTGGGAAGATTTGTTCAAAGTGCGTGAGGAAGTGATGCGCGCCCTGGAAGAAGCCAGGGTGGCAAAGCTGATTGGCGGTTCGCTGGAAGCCGCCGTCGACATCACTGCTTCGGGAAAGACCTATGACTTGCTGGCCAGCCAGGGTGAAGGCCTGCGTTTCGCATTCATCGTCTCGCAAGTTTTGCTCACCAAAGCTGATGCAGGAGACACGCAGATCAAAGTGCGCCGGGCCGACGGTCAGAAATGCGACCGCTGCTGGAACTATTCGACGCGCGTCGGTGAATTCACGAGATATCCGACCGTATGCGAACGGTGTATTGAAGCTCTTGAGGAAATCGATGCAACTTAGGACTCGGATTGAAGTGCCGTGAGCCGCTAAGTGTTTATAGCACCGCGCGCTCTTATTTTTATGAGCCCATTTATGGGCGACAGAATATTTCGCTCCGCTGGAACTGCGATCACGATTGGCATTCGGGGCTATGAACATTTCGCCGCTACGCGGCTTTCTAAGCGCAGACGCGATCCATTAGGGTTTGGTAATTGTCTAAATGACGGATAGCGAATCACAATCCAGGAAGAGCCGAATCGGGTGGCGACTCGGTTATCTGATCGCCTCTCTCGGTATCTATCTGATGGATCAGTCGAGCAAGGCCTGGGCTATTCGTCACTTGCGCTCTGGCGATCGCACCATCATCAAAGGGGTCCTCGACTTTGTTTATGCCGAGAACGATGGGATCGCCTTTGGCCAATTGCAGGAGGGCGGCTCGTTCGGCCGCTGGTTCTTTGTGACCCTCGCCGCCCTGGCGGCCATCGCCGTGTTCGTCTATTTTGTTCGCACTACGCGCACGGACGATCGCGTCCTCGGAGCCTGCGCTTTGTTGCTGGCCGGCATTCTGGGGAATATGACTGACCGGGTGCGGCTGGGTTTTGTGATCGATTTCATCCTGGTGCACGCCGGACAGTATCATTGGCCGGCGTTCAATGTAGCCGACGCCAGCATCTTAACCGGCGCCGCCCTGCTGGCTTACGATCTTATTTTTGCCAATCGCAAGGCGAAGGGGGATTCGCTAGCCGACCAGCCCGTCGCCTCCGGCTCCTGACCGCGACTGCTCACTGCCTACTGATCATGTACCCCATTCTGTTTCGCATTTTTAGCTTCCCGATTAACACTTACGGAGTGTTTCTGGCCCTGGCTTTTCTGGGCGCGATCTTTGTGACGGTCAAACTGGCCGAACGCGACGGCCTGCCGCGCGACCGCATTTACGATCTCTGCCTGTGGCTGCTGCTGGCTTCGCTCGTTGGCTCAAAACTCCTGATGTTCTTTACTGAGCCGGAATATCGCGAGCATCCGCTGCAACTTTTCTCCCTGGATTTTCTGCGATCGGGCGGGGTCTTTTACGGCGGCCTGCTGGGAGCAATCATCGTCGGATATTTTCTGATGCGCCGCTGGAATCTGCCCTGGTGGAAAACGGCCGATGCGTGTGCGCCAGGAATCGCTCTGGGTAATGTACTGGGCCGGCAGGGTTGTTTCTCGGCCGGATGCTGCTGGGGCAAGCCGACGAACCTGCCCTGGGGCGTGCGCTTCAGCGAACTGGGACACGAGGTCACGGGTGTTCCAATTAACGTCAGCCTGCATCCGACGCAGCTCTACGAATCCTTCGCCATGGTGTTCGTCTTTCTGTTTCTGCTTTGGCTGCACAAACGAAAGAAATTCAGCGGCGAAGTGATCCTCGCTTACGTGATGATTTACGCGACTGTCCGTTTTCTCATTGAGTTTGTGCGCGATGATCCGCGCGGCGACATCATGGGGCTGACGACTCTGACGGGTCTTTCAACTTCGCAGATGATCGGCACTGTGGTTGGCGTCGGTGCTTTGATTATGTTTGTGATTCGCTGGCGGCGAGCAAACAACTCGGACCGCCGGGACAAAAGCGCTGCAACCGCAGCCCATGTCTGATGGTTCTTTCCTTTGCGCCGCTCGTTCGCCTTTCGCGAGTCGGAAGACGCTAAGAAATCCAAACCTTGACTAAGCTTCGCTGGCTAACTCGACCAACTATTGCTAAGATGGCGGGCTTTTGTGCGCACCTTTACCTAAAATGAAACTTCGCGTCCTCTATCACGGTCACTGCTTTGACGGCGTCGCTTCGGCGGCGACTTTCACCCGTTTCTACCGGGAACAAATCAATCAAACGTCCGACATTCACTATGGCGGACTGCTGCACCGCCCCGGCAATTTGTTTGATCAGACGATGTTTGATGGTGACGAGAACGCCATCGTCGATTTTAAGTATTCTCCGTCGGAAAAACTGACCTGGTGGTTCGATCATCACCAGTCCGCCTTTTTGACGCCGGAAGATGAAGCCCATTTCAATGCCGAAAAGTCGGATAAGAAGTTTCTTGACGCCACTCGCAAATCCTGCACTGAGTTTATTGCCGACATCGCGAGTACCAGGTTCGGATTTGACGATCAGCCGCTGGCTGATTTGATTCACTGGGCGCACATCATTGACGGCGCGCTGTATGAATCCCCGGCTCAATGCGTCGAACTGCAAGCCCCCGCGCTCCAGCTCATGCAGGTGATTGAAGCCGATCCGGACGACGCCTTCATCGAGCAAATCATCCGGCTGTTGACTGAGGCGCCGCTCAATGAAGTCGCCACCAGTGCTGAGGTCCAGCGACGCTTCCAACCGATCCTCAAACTGCATCTGGAAACGCTCGAGACGATCAGGCGCAAGGCCCGCTATGAACACGGCGTCATCCAATTCGATTTGGTTGATGAGGGCCTCGAAGGCTTTAATAAGTTCATCCCTTACTACCTATTTCCTGACGCTACTTATACGGTCGCCCTGACGCGCGGCGCGCAACGAACGAAGATCTCGGTGGGTTCAAATCCATGGTCGCCACGACCGCGGACCCATAACATCGCCACGATCTGTGAGCGCTATGGCGGCGGCGGACATGCTGTGGTGGGCGCTATCTCGCTGGGCCCGGAAGAGGTGCATAAAGGACGAGTGGTGCTGGCTGAGATCGTCAAAGAGCTCTCAGGTTGAAGAAGGTTACAATGCCTGCGAGTCTGGAATCCCCATAAGATTGATTCGCAAAGATTCAACTACCCGATATCAGGAACTGAAAGACTACGGCAGATATTTCTCACGAGTTGGTTTGATATCTCGGTATGTCGTGGAACTGCTTCAACGGCGCCGGTTCGGGGTCGGTCTCTCGTTCGGCCCTGGCCGTTGGCTCCTGGAATTTCAGGACAGTAGGCAATAAGCCAGTCTCCATCCTGCTCGAATATGGCAGTGAATTCGTTGTGCATTAACACCCTCCAATAGTGCATCGTCTCGTTACTCCTTGAATGAGACTCGCGTTGCGCGACCCAGGCTCAATCCACCGGCAACTGTTTTGTTCCTGCAATCGTTGTATGATGAACCGCCTCGAAATTGCCGTTCAAGACCAGGATCAAGGCTCAAAAACTATGTCGTCCACGACCAACACGAATATTGAATCCTTTCAGCACGAAGCGCGCATCTTTCCACCACCCACAGAGTTCGCCGCCAAGGCCCACATTAAGTCCACGGACGAACTGGATGCCTTGCGCGCCGAAGCCAGCGCTGACCCGGAAGCGTTCTGGGCGCGCATGGCTGAAGGCGAACTGCACTGGTTCAAGAAGTGGGACACGGTTTTGAAGTGGGAGCCGCCCCATGCGGAATGGTTCGTGGGGGGCAAGATCAATATTGCCTACAACTGTCTCGATCGACACCTGCACAGCTGGCGGCGTAATAAAGCCGCCCTGATCTGGGAAGGCGAACCCGGCGACACGCGCACACTCACCTATCAACAACTGCACCGCGAGGTCTGTCGCTTCGCGAATGTCCTTAAACACGTCGGCGTAGAGAAGGGTGATCGAGTTGCCCTCTACCTGCCGTTGATTCCCGAGTTGGCGATTTCCATGTTGGCGTGCGCCCGCATCGGCGCCACGCATTCGGTGGTTTTTGGAGGTTTTTCGAGCGCGGCGCTGATAGATCGCATCAACGACGCGCAATGCAAGGTGGTAGTTACTGCTGATGGTGGCTGGCGCCGCGGCAAAGAAGTAAAACTAAAGCCCGCGGTGGATGAGGCGATGAAAGAAACTCCTTCGGTGCGATCTTGCATCGTCGTCAAACGCACCGGCACTCAGATCCACATGGAATCCGGCCGCGATCATTGGTGGCATGAGTTGATAGATGTTGTCGATCACAATTGTGCAGCTGAAGAACTCGACAGCGAACACCCTCTTTTCATTCTTTACACGTCTGGTACGACCGGAAAGCCAAAAGGAATCCTGCACACAACCGGCGGGTACCTGCTGCAGGCTCACCTCACTACGAAATGGATTTTTGATCTCAAAGACGAAGACATTTACTGGTGCACCGCCGACATCGGTTGGGTTACGGGTCACAGCTATGTGGTCTATGGTCCACTCTCCAACGGAGCAACCGTCTTGATGTATGAAGGCGCGCCCAACTGGCCTGAGCCGGACCGGTTCTGGGACATCGTTGAACGTCACCGGGTCAACATTCTCTACACCGCGCCCACCGCCATTCGCGCGTTCATCAAGTGGGGCGAACAGTGGCCTTTGAAACACGATCTGTCTTCGCTGAGATTGCTCGGCACGGTGGGAGAGCCAATTAACCCGGAAGCATGGATGTGGTATCAGCGCGTCATCGGAAAAGATCGTTGTCCGATTGTCGATACCTGGTGGCAAACCGAAACCGGGGCAATCATGATCTCGCCTTTGCCGGGGGCGACGCCGGCGAAACCCGGTTCCGCAACCAGACCTTTCCCCGGAATTGAAGTTGACGTGATGACGCGAGACGGCAAATCCGTGGGGGCAAATGAAGGGGGATACCTGGTAATTACGAAGCCATGGCCTTCGATGCTGCGGACGATTTACGGAGACGACGCCCGCTATCGAGATCAGTACTGGACACAAATCGACGGGGTGTATTTCGCTGGCGATGGGGCGCGCAAAGACAGCGACGGCTATTTCTGGATCATGGGTCGCATCGACGACGTCATCAATGTCGCCGGACACCGTCTGGGCACGGCTGAAATTGAAAGTGCTCTGGTTTCTCATGCAGCCGTGGCCGAAGCGGCCGTGGTCGCCAAGCCTGATGATTTGAAAGGCTCCGCCATAGTTGCGTTTGTCACCCTCGAAGGCGGCCGTATTGCCACCGACGCGTTGCGTGAAGAGCTGCGCCAGCACGTCGCCAAAGAGATCGGCGCCCTCGCCCGGCCCGACGATCTGCGTTTTGCCGATGCCCTGCCGAAAACGCGTTCCGGGAAGATCATGCGTCGCTTACTGCGCGAGATCGCAACCAGCGGTGATGTAGCCGGAGACGTGACTACCCTGGAAGATTCTTCGGTCCTGGAAAAACTACGAACCGAAGAGGAGTAGGCCCGATCGGCTGCGGTGGCGGGTGGTTGAACCACGGACGTCACGGGGCAACGAAAGATCAACCGTTCGCTACCGCACACGGTTTCGGACTTTGACTCATTTCCCTGTATCATACGCAACGGTCGCCTCAGACCATCTTCAGTCGAAAGAGGAGTTAAAACCGAAATGGCCCCGAGCACAGCTACCGATAATCGTTCCGGTCCGCGCTATGTTGCCGCTTTCCCCATTCGGGCTGAATGGGACACCAGCGAGGGGATCCACATCATCGCCGAAGGTGAGACTGATAACGTCGGACCCGAAGGGACCCTAATTCATTTTCAGCGTGATTTGCCGCCGGTCGGTGGCCGCGTTAATTTGCTGGTAATGGGCGAAGCGGGAGAGAAACTAAGGGTAACCGCGGAAGTACTTCGCATCGAACGCAATCCCAGTCATCCGCAGGCAGCGCTGCAGGTGGTTGGCGAAACCGACGAATGGCGCGGCCTGGTCTGGGAGGAAGCCGCGATCAAAATGGCCGCAGCCGACGAGAGCTATGACGACGACGAGTTATAGGTCGAATTAATTCGACGCGCGACTGAACTGAATGACACCAGAATCGAATCACCCCGACCATCTAGCCACCTGGGTCCAAACCCGAGTGGTCCTGCGCATAGTACTCCTCCTGCTCGCCGTCGCGGCGTTGCTATGGATCGTCTACAAGCTTACGACTGTTCTGCTTTTGGTGGTCCTCTCGATCTTTTTTGCTTATCTGGTTGCGCCTCTCGTCGATCTGGTCCAGCGACCACTTCCCCTGGGCGGACGCGAGCGGGTCATTCCACGCGGAATCGCGATTGGAATTGTCTATTTCGTGCTGTTCGGCGGAATCGGACTGGCGATCTATTTCCTGGCGCCACAACTCGGCGCGCAATTCCCGGAATTCAAGACGCAAGCGGGTACATACTACAAATCGATTACGTCTACGTCCGATCGCGTCAATCAATATCTCTTGCAGCATCGCATGCCCGAGGGCATCGTCAAGGCAGTCAACAGCACCGTAGTCGGGTTGATCGCGAGAGGTGGCGAACTCGCCAGCCTAGCCTTTGAGCGGATGCTGGGGTTACTCATCTTCGTTCCCTGGCTGGTGCTGATTCCCATCCTGGCTTTCTTCTTTCTCAAGGATGCTGACAGTTTTCGCCGGTCGGTTCTGGCAATGTTGCCGCGTGGCCGTCTGCGCTGGCGCGGTGATGAGTTCTTTCAGGACATCAACAGCACTCTCGCGGCCTACATTCGCGCGCAACTAACGGCTTGTGTCTTGATCGGCGCCATCTGCAGCGTGGCGTTTGCCCTATTCGGTCTGCCCAGCCCGTTGGTCCTCGGCCTGATTGCCGGGGTGTTTGAGTTTGTGCCGCTGGTGGGCCCGCTGGTCGTGGCAATCCTGGCTATCGTGCTGGCTCTGCTGCACTCAGGTTTCGGTCTGGCCTTTCTGGTGTTCCTCTTCCTCGGCGTACTGCGAATCGTTCAGGACTATGTTCTCTATCCCCGGATCATCGGCGAAGGTATTCACTTACATCCGCTGGCGGTGATTCTGGCAATCCTGGCCGGAGCTGAGATAGCGGGAGTGGCTGGAATCTTTCTGGCGATACCCTTGATCGCGATTATTACGGTCAGTTATCGACACTGGCTGGAGCATCGTGGGCACGAAACCATCGCCGAAGTTTTGGAAGAAGCAGTAGTGGAGCCCATTGAAGAGCCAATCGGGGACATCGACCGGCCCACCGCCAGCACCACCGCGGACGAGATGGCCCGGGTGCGCCCGGACTTGCTTACCGGCGAGTTGAAACCACTGAAAGAAGAATAGGAAAGTCCGGGAAATTGAGCACTACAAAAAAAGAGGCAATTGATTTCATGGACTGCTTGGACTGTTGGCAAAGAACAGTTGACCAAAGTTCATTGGTTGAGTCTTACAACTCAGATCAGCGCGGTCGAGCGAGCGATATCTAACGCTCAGTGTCGCTGACATCCTCACAACAAATCTTGTTCCTGGCCGCATAGTGTCCAAATGTTTATAGCTCATTTGGCGAGGGGAACGTTTTAGCTCCGGAGGAGCGAAATGCCACTCGACCGCCAAGTGTTTCGCTCCCACGGAGCTAAAACATTTCTGGGTCTGATGTCTGTAAGCCTCTGTTCCCTCCGGGACCAAAACACCCGAGCGACCAACAGGTAACGGACTCGGACCCTCTAGACAAGTTGTTAACGTGGGGTTCTCTTCCCCATCAAATCAACAAATCTTTGGAAGTGATGCTCGGCATCGTGCGGCCCGGGCGCGGCTTCGGGATGGTACTGGACTGAGATGATCGGCAGAGTCTTATGCCGCATTCCTTCGACACAAGCGTCATTGAGATTAATGTGCGTGACTTCCATTTCCGGCGGCAGACTGTCGGCCTCGACCGCGAAGCCGTGATTGTGAGAAGTAATCTCGACATGGCCGTCGCGAAAATCTTTGACCGGTTGATTGCCGCCCCGATGACCAAACATGAGTTTAAAAGTCTTTCCGCCAAATGCGCGGCCGAGCAGTTGATGGCCAAAGCAGATGCCGAAGGTGGGCACACCGGATTGGGCGACCTGTTTCACTTCCGCGACCTCTTTGGTCATCGAAGCGGGATCGCCTGGGCCATTGGAAAGAAAGACCCCGTCCGGCTTCATCGCAAAGACTTCGGTCGCGGCCGTCGTGGACGGAACCACAGTGATGCGGCAGCCCGCCTTCGCCAGCTCTCTCAACGAATTCGTCTTCACGCCAAAGTCATAACAGACAACATGAAAGCGCTCCTTGCCGGTGGCCGGAAATTCGTAAGCATGTTTGGTGCTAACGACGCTCGCCAGTTCGCGATTCTCCATCGGCGGCGAGTTAAGCGCCTTTTGAATCACGCTCTCTTGGTCGGAATCCAGAGTTGAGAGGCAAGCCCGCATCGCGCCCTTATCGCGAATATGGCGAACCAGTGCGCGAGTGTCTATGTGGTCGATAGCCACGATGTTCCAACGCTTCAAATAATCTTCGAGCGTCTCTTCCGATCGCCAGTTCGAAGCCATGCGGCTGAACTCGCGGGCGACAAAACCTTCGACCCAGGGCCGCGATGATTCGGCGTCCTCGCTGTTAATGCCATAGTTGCCGATCAAAGGATAGGTCATGCAGACGATCTGGCCGGCGTAGGAAGGATCGGTGAGCACTTCCTGATAACCCGACATCGAGGTATTGAAAACCATCTCGCCAGTGCTCTCGCCCGCGGCGCCCCACGAGCGCCCGCACCAAACACGGCCGTCTTCGAGGGCCAGAATTGCAGGTATGCGAGTAGGCATGTCTGAGCAGTATAGCCGATGATAAGCGTGCCTGCCGAACGGGTACTTGGGGATGTTGTGACCTAAATTCGTTTACCGTTGTCCACGGAATAACAAGAAGAAGCTCTCAGTCCGTGTGGTTTCGTGGATCGTCTTGCTTCGAAAGAGGATTGAAAGAACACCATCGCCGGGAATGTCGTGTTGATGATTAACTTTGCGCCTTTGCGAGAATTGAATCTCACGCGAGGGCGCCAAGTCGCAAAGGAAATGACGTTCAGGAACCTGCTGCCTGCGGAAGAGTCAGCCGAATCGTGGTTCCCTGCCCCAAATCGCTTTCAGCCCAAACTCTTCCTCCGTGCAATTCAACCAGTTGCTTGACGATGGCTAGGCCCAGACCTGAGCCGCCGGTCGCCCGACTGCGGGATTCATCCGTGCGGAAGAAGCGCTCAAAAATGTGCGGCAAATGTTCCGGAGCGATCCCGCTACCGGTGTCCGCGACTCGCACCTCGATCCACGCATTATCGATCGTTGCTGTGAGCGTGCTCTTCCCACCTGCCGGTGTGTGCATGATGGCATTCTGGAGCAGGTTGGTAAGAATCTGCTTGAGCCGACCGGCGTCAGCCCTGACGAGCGGCAGGTTTTCCGGCAAGCGAACTTCGATTGCCACTCCTCGAGCATGTGCGAGCCCCTTTAGCGAGTGGCCTACTTGTTCAGCTTGATCCTTCAAAGATATGTCGTGCAGGTTAAGACTAAACTGAGCGGCGTCTGCCGACGCCAGTTCCTGCAGGTCTTCCACCAAACGGTTAAGCTGCATTGCCTCGTCGTGAATGGAGTTGATCGCTTCCGGACCCGGTTCAGTCAAACCATCCTGCATGGCTTCGAGCTGGCAGCGAATGCTGGCCAGCGGCGTGCGCAGTTCGTGAGCGACATCACTGACGAGATTACGGCGCAGCTCTTCGGTGTGAGCCATCGCGTCAGCCATCGAGTTGAATGAACGAGCGAGTTCGGCCAGTTCGTCCCGGCCGCGCGCCGGAACTCTCACACTCAGGTCGCCGCTCCTCATCCGCTGCGCCGCCGATGTCAGCGCGTTGACCGGCCGCAAAATACGGCGAGCGAGAAAGAAAGCCGCCAGCACCGCCAGGGCAACTGAGGACGCTCCCGCGAGGATAAGCGACTTATTCACGGTGCCCAGAAACTGCCTTTCATTCCGGGTCAGCTCGGCATGGGCCGCCGGCACGAGATAAAGCATGCCAATCACTTCACTGCTCGAATTACGCAGTTCAGTGTGAGCAGGATTAGCTAGTATCAACTGCTCCAATCGAAGCTTGCCTCCGGATTCCTGGCGGCGCTCCAGTTCAAGGTTTCCATCAGAGAGAAATCTGATGTGAGATTCTCGCAGTGATGCCGGAGCAAGGGCGATGATGACCTTCTTTCCATCAGTCAGGATTAACTGCTTCCCCGAAATGTTGCTGATGCGATCCAGCGTCGGTGACACTTCATCCCAATTTCTATATTGCTCGTAAAATGTTTGCAGGTCACCCCGCAGTCGTTCGAGGTCGCTCCCGTCATCACTTGTGACGAAACGCTGGAACTCAGTCGTGGTGGCGCGACTGGAGATAAGCGCGACCATGATCACCGCCAGCACGGACACGCCGACGATCACCAACAGCAGGCGAAGATAAAGGCTACTCATCTTTTAGAGAAAATTTATAACCGACGCCATAGACCGTCACGACGTAAGTGGGCGCCAACCGGTCGGGCTCAATTTTCCGGCGCAGGTTTTTAATGTGCACGTCCACAGTGCGGTCAAAGCCGTCATAAGCATGGTCAAAGACACGCTCGACCAATTCTTCCCGGGTAAAAGTGCGATCAGGGAATTTCATGAACGTCTCCAGCAAACGAAACTCCCTTGGCGTCAGAGCAACTGGTCGGCCACTGACGAAAGCCTCGTGCGCTTTGAGGTCGAGCATAAGCTCGCGCGCAATCAGTCGTGGTGGCTCGCGCTCGATTCCCCGTTCCTGCCGCCGCATGTTTGCCCTCACTCGGGCCGCCAGTTCGCGCGGGCTGAAAGGCTTGGTCACATAGTCGTCCGCTCCGGTGTCGAGTCCTTTCAGCTTGTCTGTTTCGCCAGCGCGAGCTGTCAGCATGATGATGTGGACATCAGATTCGGCGCGAAGAATTTTGCAAACCTCCAGGCCGTTGAGTTCAGGCAGCATTAGATCCAAAACGATCAGGTAAGGTCGATGGGCCCGAGCGAGGCGCAGGGCCTGGGTTCCCGTCTCGGCCAGATAGACTTCATAGCCGTCGCGCTCGAGATACATCTTGATGACCGAGGCGATCTTTCGATCGTCTTCGACTACCAATATTTTCAGGTTCACCGGGCCACTGTCCTTCCCGTTAAAGAACTTTCGGTTTCAGCTTATCGCACAATCATCTACTTCTTTACCAGCGTCTTCACCGAATATTCACAGGTCGTTGTTAATGTCCCAGCCTCAGCAGGTTTACCGATCGATCATTGGAGGCGCCAGATCATGCGACTTAAAGCAATTCTCTTTCTCGTTTTCTTTTCTCTCTCCGCGGTTCTCATCGCGGCCCAGGCCCCAACTTTGCCGGACACCCCGGCGGGCAAACTTATCGCGGATTATTTGAAGGCCTTCAACTCCGGCGACGAACGCCTGTGGCGTGAATTCCTCGCGACGCACGCCGCGAAATCGGCTTTGGAAAAAGTCCCGATTGAAGACCGAATGAAGCGCTATCGCGAGATCATAACCGACGTCGGCAGCTTTGAATTTCGTCGCGTCATTGAAAGCGGCCAGACCAGTGCGCAGATCCTGGCGCGGACAAAACGCGGCGAGGAGGTCCAGATGACCTTCGAGTTGGAGCCGCAACCACCGTTCGGCCTGATCGGCGTGCGAGTGATGCGTAACGAAGGGCCCGGCGACAGCTCGTCGAACACCAGTTCGCCGGGACAGATCGTACGCAACGAAGGTCCACGCCCCCCGGATGGCGCGACCAAATCAACGCTGCCTGCGAATGCTCCCGTTACACCGGTTGTTATTAAGGCTGACTTTGCGGCGAAGCTCGATGAGTATCTGACCCGCATGGCAGCCTTTGGCTTTTCCGGCTCAGTGCTGGTCGCTAAAGATGATCACATCCTGAGTTACAAGGCATATGGGATGGCCGATCGCGCGAACAAAATCCCTAACACGACGGACACGCTTTTTGACACGGGCTCGATCGGCAAACAGTTCACCGGCGCGGCCATCTTCAAACTGGAAGCAATGGGGAAGCTTAAAACCGGCGACGCGATAAGCAAGTACCTGGATAACGTACCTGCGGACAAGCAAGGGATAACTTTGGACCACCTGCTGCGGCACAGGTCTGGCCTAATCACTTCACAAAACATGCGTCCCGGTGACGACTTTTCGGATCGCGACCGGCGAGTCAAAGAGATCCTCGAGGCGCCTTTGAACTTTCAGCCGGGTGAGCAATACCAGTACAACAACGCGGCCTATAACATTCTGGCCGCCATCATTGAAAAGGTCTCAGGGCAATCTTACCAACAGTTCCTCTACGAAAATCTTTTCCAGCCTGCGGGGATGACCTCAACGATGTTTCAGGGTGGCGACTTTGTCGTGCCCGGTGCCGACAAGAAAACTGTGGCCAGGCTCTATGCCGGAACTGAGGACAACGGCTCGCCGCTGGGGCGCGTTAAGTTCAGGTGGTTCTGGACCGGGCCTGGTGGCATTCTCACGAGCCCGGGCGATTTCTACAAATGGCACAAGGCGCTGCTTGGGGATCAGGTGCTGCCACCTGCGGCCCGGAAGCGGTATTACGAGCTGGCGGAAGTCGAAGGCACCATGAGGAATTCAACGCACGGCAGAATGATCGCGCACGGCGGCGGCACCTCAATGGGCACCGGGGCAAGCCTGGTCCGTTATCTCGATGCGGGCGTGATGATCGGAGTTTGTATCAATAATTCGGGAGAGCAGTTCAACCAAATTATCACGCGGTCGGTGGGGCAATTGATCTTCGACGGCGAAGTGCCAATGCCTCCCGCCGTGATCTCGATGAAGGCTGACGCCCTGGCAAAGTTCACCGGGACTTACGCGCTGTCCTCCGGCGGCAAGCTGACCGTGACTGTAGCCGATGGCCAACTTCGATTCGCGGCCGTCGACGCCAAAGGGATCGAAACACTGTTCAATACTCAACGCACTGAGCGTTACCAGAAAGTGGAGGAGAACACCTCAGCGATCGTTGACGCGTACGTCAAAGGACACTACGAACCGCTAATCGCGGCGCTGGGCACAGGCGTCAATCCAGAACGCCTGACCGCGCGACAACAACAAAACTGGAAAGGCTGGGAGGCGAGTTATGGCAGCTTCAAGGGCTTCACCATCGTGGGCACCACGCCGGAGCCGCAGAATGACGCGGCCGTCAATGTGAGATTGGATTTTGAACGAGGGTCAGTTAATACACAGTACGTCTGGTTTCCGCGGGGACTCGACGGCGTGCGCGTCCTCGATGGTCCGCCGGGCATATACTTCATGCCCTCATCGGCAAGGGAGTTTGTTTCCTACAACCTGGCGAACGGGTCTCTCCTGCGCGTCGCCTTTAGTCCAGAGGGCGACAAGGACATCACGGGTTTGACCCTGCATACAGGTAATAGCGCCGCCATTGCGCGCCGCATAAATTGACGCGAGGATAATTCAGGGCGCCGTAAGGACTGTGGAATTCGTTCAAGTAGGCGCATTCTACAACTCTACTTATTGACGTACTTTTCCTCAGTCTTGGTGGACGCGTCGAGATTGCACTGCCATTCTCCGAATTGATTCTTCAAGCAGTAAAAGGTGCTGTCGTCCTGTCGAGTCCTGGTCCAGCCCCGAAAACCGGATGGCTTGTAGCCTGGCACGTCGGTGCAAACCGTAAATACCGCCTTGACCGGGTAGACCGTCGTGCCGGCTCTACCGCCGGGACCGTCCGGGCTGTAGCCGCCCACCCCGGGTCGCCATGAATGCGTAGCGCCGATTTTGAGCGTTTGGAATGTTACGGTTGTGGTGGGGTCCTGCTCGCTCTTGGACTTATGCACATATTGGTCAAGAATCAGACCCTTAAAAATGTCGCTCTGCGTTTTGCCTTTTACTTCGTCTGACGGCGCACAAGTATTTGCGGAAGCAGTTTTCTGCTCTTTTTCAGGTTCAGCATTCTTCTCCCGTTCGTCAGCGCCTTTCTTAACGTCGTTCTTCTCAGCTTCCTGCAACGGGCGAATCATGTTCGCGCCTGTTCGCACGTAGAAATCCTGCGGG
Source organism: Pyrinomonadales bacterium (assembly GCA_038230715.1). Taxonomy (GTDB): domain Bacteria; phylum Acidobacteriota; class Blastocatellia; order Pyrinomonadales; family Pyrinomonadaceae; genus UBA11740. The sequence goes on along the minus strand of JBBRMS010000010.1, from coordinate 53,693 downwards.
CCGGAACCGCCTTCGGCATCAACCGTGACGTAGAATCCGTGGACTCCTCCACCGACCGGACCGATTTTGGTCACCGTGGCTTTGCGCCAGCTTTTGTTCGGGCCGAGATCCATTCCTTGCGGATCAACCTCAACCCGATCGCCGACTTTGTATGTTGTTTGCTCCTGCGCGCCGGCTCGGGGAAAGCCGTTGAACCCCAACGCGAAAAGGCCAATAGCGAAGAGTGAAAACGCGACCAGCGATCGCAAACGTTTTAGGTTTCTCATTTCGGATTCTCCTCAGTGATAAAGGAATTGACAGGGCACCTGAAAGACGCTCACGTGATTCCGATTAATGAGCTTTGATTGGCAGCGACCCGTAGACAAGATCGTGGTCAATCGCAGGAACATTCCCCACGCCCAGATAATTTTAGCTGTAAACTTCAGGTGTCTGGATAAGTCCAGAAAAGCTGAGGACGGAGTTAGCTGGGACTCAACCTGTAATCGACGGTATGCTAGCGTCCGATCATAGTCAAGTTGCTATACGCGACGTTGAAAAGCGGTCTTCAGAGTACCGACTTTAGTCGGGTTTTTCTGATAAGCAAAGAAGGACCCAACTAAAGTTGGTACTCCAAACTCCGACAACGGTGAGACCCCTTGAGGTCGAATTGATCCTTCGTAAAGCTGGATTCAAACCGCCCGCTACCGCAGGCGGTTCTGAAACAGCTGCTTTGTCACCCACCAAGATTGATCTTGAATCCTCCCCCATTCCCCTGCGTCGGGAAGAAAGGCTTCAGCAATCCAGCTAACGCCGCCAGGTTGCGAGTTTGGATTAAGAGTTCGCCGGGGCCGGTGAATTCGGCAACGATACCTTCGCCACTGACCATGCTGCGAAAGAAACCCGCCGCGGCTTTTCTCAATGTGTATTGGGTTGAGCCTTCCCAGGCGACCAGGTGTCCCGTGTCTACTACATAACGCTCGCCGGGTTGCAGCATCTTTCGATGAATCGCGCCGAACGAAGAAACCAGCAGCAGTCCCTGGCCCTGCACCAGCAGAACAAACAATCCTTCGCCTGAGAAAAAAGTTTTCGCGCCGCCCCACTTGGTGTCGACATTGAGGCTCGCATCGCCGGCGAGATACGAACTGGATTGCACGAAGAACGATTGGTTGTTCAACTCGATGGCTGCGATGTCTCCGGGCGCGCCGGGTGCCAGCGTGACTTCCCCGAGACCACCGTGCGCGGTGAAGGTTGAAACAAATGCCGACTCTCCTCCGGCCGCACGTTTGATAGCGCCAAACAGTCCGCCCTTCATCTGCGATTGCAGCTCGATATTCGCCGACATTGAAACCATCGCCCCCGCTTCCGCCATGATGGATTGTTCGGGTTGCAGCGTGAGCACCGCGAGCGAAAACGCGGGCTGATGCAAAATCTCATAACTGTAACCACGCCCGGTGCCCTGGCCATCGGTATCGAGATTGATTCCATGAGGTGAAGCCGGAGCTGCGTCCACGCGGGTTCCGCACCGGCCGCAGAATCCTCCGCCGGGGGCGATTTGGTTTCCACAAGAAGGACAGTTCATTGCTTCTCCTAGCTTCGGATAGTTTAGAAGAGGGCTTTCGCCCGCTCCGGTCGGGCAGTAGCCCGACTCTGAACATGTTTGATGGATTAGCGAAAGATGCCCGGTGGCTGAGACCAACTTTCGCGCTACGCGCTCGTTGCGGACAAGGATGTCCGCGTTCGGCCCAGCTCAGTGCCGGCCACTGACGGCTTCGCGACGGCCTTTGAGAAACTGCTGGGCCTCGTTCAGCCAACGCTTTTCCGTACGGTACTTATAAGCAGGTGCAGTCTTAACGGCGTCGATACAGGCCTGCATGGAGCTGGCCGCCTCAATACTGTCGCCCAACCCGGCATGTGCCCGCCCGACCAGGTACAAGGCCTCTGGGTCGTTAGGACGGTGGTCGAGGAACCGCTCCAGCACATCGCGGGCGTCACTGTATTGGCCTGCGGCGATGTAGGTCGAGCCGATCTCGCGCCAGATCTCCTGCTGCGCGTGCGACTGATCGCGCTGCACAACCTGCTCGAAATGGCCGATGGCTTCCGCCAGGCGACCCTGGGCTCGGGCTATGCGTCCCAGTTGGTAGTGCGCGTCCAACTCTTCCGGGTCGATATCGATGGCCTGCTGAAAACGCTCGCGCGCCAGATCTAATTCACTTCGCTGTTGATGTATCAATCCCAGGTTGTAATGCGCCGATGCATCACGCGGGTTGATCGTGGAGACCTCCAGATTGTGTTTGAACGCCGCCCGCGCCCGCTGATTGCCGATTACCTCTGTGAAATAACCGCGGAGGAGAAAGAACAACATCAGCAGAATGAAGGGCGACGCCAGCAGCGGTTGGAACAAACCGTACCAGAGCGGCGACAACACCAACGTCGCCAGGCCGCCCAACATCGCGATCAAAATCGCACGCACGACGGAGGGGCGAAACACTTCGCGCACGGCAATGACCGAACCAATGGCCAAAAGAAAAAACTTGGGGATGAAAAAGATCGCTTCAGATATCGCGGCCTGGTTGTTCAGATCCTGCTCCATCCGTGCCAGGGCTTCGGCGGAAACTCCCATCGAGCGCCACATCTCGAGTGTCTGCGGAGTCTGCTGAATCATGCGGGCGATAAAGCTGGTTTGGATCCCACTGAAATGAAAAAACAGCGCGATCACAATGCTGGCCAGATTGGTGGCGACTAAAACATAGAACAGGACGGAAGCGAGGGAAGCGTATTCCTGCCGCACGACCACTCCGAAGCTTCCTTTGCGGTCGAATAGGTTGGCTATGACGGCCAGGATGGGCACCAGCACGATGGCAATCGGCAGCAGTGAGGCCGCAGACTGAAACACTGCCGCTCCCAGCGCCGCCGGCCTCACAAAGAGTCCCTTGTTACCGGAGAGCCAGGCGATCACCAGGACATAAGCGAGCTGGGACAGATAGGCGCAGACAATCGCCGGCAGCAGGGCGCCGCGATCGCGCACTTCACGCATCCCGCGGAAGGGCATCCCCAAAAGTCTTAACCAGTCGGTCATAGGGAGCGCCGGCATCACGCCGGCGGTTCGCGAGCATCCTGCTCGCATCCTTCAAGCCCTCGAATTGGGTCGGGCTAATGAATCGATTTATCGGTCGTCGGGATCAGGCTGCTCACTTCCGTCACGCCGGTAGGTCGCGCCGGGCGGCACCGCGGTGTTGTGCGTGTCCCGCGTCATCAGCTTCGCTGCCCCCAAAGGCCAGTAGCGAAAGAGTGCTTTGCCGTAAACATACTTCTTGGGCACCAGTCCCCAAATCCGCGAGTCGCTCGAGTTGTCGCGATTGTCGCCCATCACAAAATAGTAGCCGGGCTTGACGTAGATCGGTGGCTTGGTGGAATGCGACATGTTCAAGTGTGGATCGAGATAAGTTTCGTCCAACTCGCGTCCGTTGACGTTAACGTGACCATCGCGCACTTCGACAGTATCACCCGGCAAACCGATGACGCGTTTGATATAACTCTTTGAAGGATCCTCAGGGAACCAAAAGACGATGATGTCGGAACGATAAATCTTCGGCGCCCAACCGTAGTCGTCATAATAGATCAACTTGTTGACGAAGATTCGCTCGCCGTCGTGCAGGTATGGCAGCATCGAGGTGCCTTCGACTTTCACCGGCTGCACGACGAAAACCATCACCAGCGCCAGCACCATCAGGGCAAAGATCAGATCACGAATCAGCAAGCGAGACTCCTGCCACAGGTGTTTTCGAGCCGCGTCCCGGGGGCGCCGGATCTGAATGTCGTTGTCGTCGTCCGGATGGACGGTGCCGAATGGAGGTGGCTGGCTAAATTGCTTACCAAACATGTTATTAACAGGACCCGCAAGACCTTATCTGACGGTAGATAAGTCATGCTCACGAGCAACTAAGCTTGTCCGTAATGATCCAGAGTCGAGGTTATCCGTCGATTGCTTGCATTGTCAAACCTATCGGCTTGGAAGGCTCAGCAGCTTCCGGCGCGCCCCGCGTTCTGTAACGCTTGACAGTTGTCGGCACGTCTCTCTATCATCCCCACGCGTCGGCAGATTGAATTTCCAACCGAACGAATCAGCGATCGATCGTCAAACACCGGAGGCTCAAATTCGTGATCAAGCTCGACATTATCAACCGCCTTGCCGATCAAACCGGCATCCCCAAGCTGAAAGCCGAACAAGCGGTGGACGCCCTGTTTCACTCGATGAAGGAAGCACTCTCGCGAGGTGACCGCATTGAACTTCGCGGTTTTGGCGTCTTCATCGTCAAGCCCCGCAAACGCGGCGTGGGACGAAACCCGCGGACGGGCGAAGAAGTGGCAATTCCGTCCGGCAAGACGATCCGTTTTAAGCCGGGCAAGGAGCTGCAGGCGCATAACGACGACGGCGACGATTAAAGCGTGCCAGCGCAGTCCGATCGCGCCCTTGAAAATCAGCAGCCGGGAGTTAGCTTTGACGAAGACTAGGTGGTCTTGCTAACTTCCGGCTTTTCGTTTCGCGTTGAATAAGATGTCAGCACCCACCGCAGCCTTACCCGAAGTCTTAGCGTCACAACTGCCTTCGAGTCGCAGACTCACCACCCGCCAAATGCTTTTGCATGTGGCGTTGTTCTTAGCCACTGCGATCACGACTACAATTTCAGGAATCATCTGGTGCTCAGGTACCGAGATCGACACGGCGGGCTCGCCGGCGCAAAGCGGGGGCTTCGACGAAACCCTTCTGCTGCTGCCGTGGTACTACGTCAAAGGCATCGGTCAACTCGTCTGGCGGTCACTGACTCATCCAACGCTGCTGTTGCCTGGGATCGAGTTTTCGGCTGCGCTGCTCGCCATCCTGACCGCGCACGAGTTCGGCCATTACTTTTTCTGTCGTTACTACCGCGTCGATGCCACGCTCCCGTTCTTTATTCCACAGCCGCCCGGATTGCTTCCGGGGACTTTTGGCGCTTTCATCAAAATGAAATCGCCCGTGCCTTCGCGGCGAGCGCTGTTTGACATCGGCCTGGCCGGCCCACTCGCCGGCTTCATCGTAATCGTGCCCATTGCTTTCGTCGGCGTGTTGACACTGCAGCATGGAAACGTCAGCGAAGGCAGCGGGATCCTTTTCAATGATCCGCTGCTGTTCCGGTTGATCGCGAGCGCGTTCAGAATTGATCTGGCGACTTCAGTTATCAATCCCTTTTACCTGGCCGCTTGGGTTGGGTTGCTGGTGACAGCGCTGAATCTCATGCCGGTCGGCCAGTTGGACGGCGGCCATGGAACGTTCGCATCGTTCGGTCCCATCGCGCACCAGTGGATTGGCAGAGTTGCGTTTGCGTGCATGGTCGCCCTGTCCGTCCTGGGTTGGTTGTGGCATGGCAGCCCGAGCGGAGTCCTCTACGTAATCCTGCTGGCCGTCATGCTGCGCGTCCGTCATCCACAGCCCGAACAGATGGAGCCCATGGGCGCGGCGCAGGTGGCGATTGGAATCATCACGCTGCTGGTTTTTGTTCTTTGCTTTCTACCCTTCCCGATCACTATTGAGTAGCCTCACATTCGAAACTATTCAGTTGAGTGGCGTGAGGCCGCCGCGGAGTTTTGGAGGCGCAGCCTCACAGAGATCTTGTTAGTTGTTCGTCTCAAAACCGAAAGATTTCCGCACCTCAAGCGGCCCAGCCGTGCTGTGGTTGAATTTGCTTGCGTTTAGCTGATCGCAGGAGGAGAATTCTCTATCGCTCACGTCCCATGATCTTTCGGAGAAAGGTAGAGTATGAAAGCTCTGGTTCTGGTGTTGCTGGTGGTTCTTACTGCGAGCGTCACCGCTGTGCAGGATCCCACCACCTTGCCGAACGCGCCCGACGTTAAAGTGGTCAGCAAGAGCTGGCGCCGTGAGGTTCGCAATCCAGCGCTGCTGGAAGACCCGACGGTGCTAAATGAAAGCCGCTCCCCATCCGATCGCGCCCAGAAAGACTCTGCCCCAAACCCGACTGGCCGGGTGCAGGCAAATCGATTGCTGATACCCGCCCCGCCAAAAGGTCCAAAAACTCAGAACCATGATCCCAACGGTCCTTCGGTTCAATACGTGTACGAAATCAAAGTTCTAAATAGCGGCGAGCAAACAATCAACCGTCTGACCTGGGATTTTGATCTACTCGAACCGGACACGGGGCGCGAGGTGGGACATCATACCTTCACCAGCCGGAAGACCATTCGGACGGGCCAGGCCGTTAAGTTGAGCCAACGCTCAACGCTTAATCCGGTGTCTTTGGTCGATGCTTCGAAGGTCGATCACAAATCAGCGAGGCAGTATATTGTGCGAGTTACGATCAAGCGGATTGACTACGAAGAAGGGCCGGCCTGGGTGAGTGCTGGGAGATAGGTGGAGCGAATGTGTCAGAAGCCCGGTCGTGAGGGGACCGATACGCACCCACTCGCTTGATTGTAGAAAGTATTAGCTCGGGAGCCGTCAGTTTCTGCGTCGCCCTCCCTCACGGTCGCGCTTCTGACACTAAGCCGGCAACAATCCCTTAATCTCTCGCACCACTCGATTCACTTCCTCCTGATCCGCCAGGGCGATCATGAAGAACTTATATCCCTGATGAAAACAGATGACGCCGTTGGCAAACAGCCACACGCCGTCGAGGAATGGATTCCCACCGAGCAACCAACTGATTGGCGCCCCAGTGATCCCAGCGGGACTAGCAATCTGCGCAAACATCGCCGCTCCCGCGGCGCAACTGAAAGCACCCAGCAAAGGCGCGCCCACGTACTTAGCGATCTTGCGTTGAAATTCAACTCGTTCACGTTCCGCTTCGTCCAGTTCACCCGCGGCAATTCGTTGTTCCTGCTGGCTCAGGTACTCGTCAAATTTCTCGCTCACCTTTTTCAAACCAATCACGGGCAGAGCGGAATGTGTCAGCCAGTGCGGATGTGAACCCAGCAGCACCGCGTCTATTCCAGGAAAGCTGGAGCCCAGGCGCACGCCGAGAATTAACGAGAAAGAAACTGCCGCGGCCTTGCCGGGATTTTCTTTCACCCATTCCTTCGCTTTCATCAGCCCGGCGGTGGCGGCGGCGGTCGCTCGCGTGGCGCGCACACCCGCGCCGGCAAACTTCGTCGCCGTCGTCGCATAACCAACCGCTTCATCGAAAGCTTTCTCGGCCTTCTTGCCGGTTGGCCCGGCGGCGTCGCGAATGATCTTTCCGGCATCTTTGGCGCGGCGTTTGGCCTCATCAACAGCCTTAACGGCCGTCTCACGAAGATTGTTGTCGTCGGCGAATTTCTCGGCTTCGGCGCGCAGGTGTTCGGCGCCTCCGGCAATCGTCTTGGCGCCCCGGCGCGCCGCGTCACCCGCGACCCGCGCAGTATCTTCGACGATGCCAGTTACGTTCAGTTTTTCGTCCAGTTCACGGGCTTTGCGGCGGGCCGCCCGCTGCAGATCGTCGAACTTTTCTTTGTAGTCGGTCATGGCTTTCGGCCTCCGAATCTATTCTACGCCAGCGACAGGGTCTTAGTTCATCGTTAATCCAAAACTATACACCTCGAGTCGCACACGTGGCACGGTCCAATGATCGCGGCTTTACTTTTTCCCCCTTCCTTCTTACTTTTGCTTTATGCCGAAATGTCCGACGTGCGCTAAGCCGGTTGAGTGGCAGGACAATCCCTGGCGCCCGTTCTGTTCAGAGCGCTGCAAGTTAATCGACTTTAGCCGGTGGGCCAACGAAGAATATCGTGTGCCCGGCAAAGAAATTAATCCTGACGAAATAGTCGATCACCCGGCAGCGGGAGATTCGAAAAGTGATGATATCGAGGCATAAGCCGCGGCTCGGTTTGGTTGATCTAAGTGGATCACCGCTTAGCAGTGGCAGATGGCCCAGGAAATCACACAGACTTAAGCCAAAGGTCACCAGTCAGTGAAGCTCAAAGCGGGAACCGCAAAGTGAAAATAACGATCATCGTAGTGGGCCTTTTTTCAGCATTCCTGTTGAGCTCCTGCGCTAAAAAGTCCGCAGGCCCAACCGGCTGGACGCTGGCTAACAATCAGCGGGCTCAGTTGTCTGACCATAAAGGCAAGGTTGTGCTGCTCGATTTTTATGCGACCTGGTGCGAGCCTTGCCGGGCTGAGACACCGCACCTGGTGCATATGCATCAACAGTATGCTGCACAGGGGCTGCAAGTCATTGGTCTGAATGTCGGCGGGGCGGATGACCGCTACCAGGTCCCGGCTTATGCAAAGCAGTTTGGGATTCAGTATCAGCTGGCGTTTCCCGACGACGAGCTGGCGGACTCTTATCTCGGCGACAATCAGAGTATTCCCCAGGCTTTCGTTTTTGATCGAAATGGAAAGTTAATCAAACGATTCGTGGGTTATAGTGACAGTTCAGGAGCTGAACTCGAGCGAGTGATTAAAGCTTCGCTCACGTCAGGCGCTCAATAGACCCTAATGATTCGCGAAAAACTGATCGAAAAAAGCATTGGCGATAAGCGGAAGTTTCGCTGGCGCAGCCATGAGATATCTCGCATCGAAGGCCTGAGCGATGCGGTGTTCGGATTTGCTGTGACGCTGCTGGTAGTTTCTCTCGAGGTGCCCAAAACTTTCAATGAGTTGATGCAGGCCATGCGTGGTTTTGGGGCCTTCGCGATTTGTTTCACCCTCCTGATTATCGTCTGGTTCAATCAATACAAATTCTTCCGCCGGTATGGACTGCAGGACACGAAGACCGTAATTCTTAACCTCGTCCTGTTATTCGTGGTGCTCTTCTACGTCTATCCGCTGAAGTTTGTCTTCACTTTTCTGGTCGCCCAATTCACCGGCAGCGGCATCGCGGTCCGGTTACCTAACGGCGCGGTTGAGCCGATGGTTGAGAACGGGGGCCAGATTGCAACCTTGATGATCATCTTCGGTCTTGGCTACCTGGCGGTTTCCACCCTCTTCGTGCTGCTCTACCGGCACGCATATCAAACTCGCGACCGGCTGGAGCTAAACGAACTCGAGGTCTTCGACACTCGCGCGGACGTCCGTGAAAATGCTTTGAGCGGCGGCATCGCCGTAATTTCGATCGTGTTCGCGATAGTTGGCGGATCGCGATTCGGCTCGTTGTCAGGAATGACTTACATGCTTACCCCGGTGGTGATGACACTGCACGGATTCTTCAACGGCCGGAGCCGGCGCAAACTCGAAGAGCGATTGTGCACAAATGATGAACTGGAATCGAGTGTGGACCAGACATGATCGCTTTGCTCGAATCCTGGCCGGCCCTCGCCTTTGCGGTCGTAATGATTTCCTGGTTCGCGTTTGCGGCCGTGTTCCTGTCGTTCCTAACGCGCCGGAAAGAGACCGCCGGTCCAGACCGCAAACGAGCACCCGCTTCAATCCTGGGGATTGTCCTCCAGGCCTTTAGTTACTCGGTAGTGTGGTCTGTTCATCGGCCGCTATTCACCCCGATCGCCCGACTGGGCAAACCCTTTGAGATAGGAACAGCGCTGCTGGCGATGGCGCTGGCCGTCAGTTCGGTTTGGTTCGTGTCCGCCGCGGTCCGCGCTCTCGGCAAACAGTGGAGCTTGGCCGCTCGCGTCCTGGAGGGACATAGATTAATCACCCAAGGGCCGTATAATATCGTCCGCAATCCGATTTATACGGGCATGTTCGGTATGTTGCTGGCGACCGGTTTGGTGATTAGTCATTGGATCGGATTGGTAATAGCAATCGTAGTTTTCGCGGTGGGCACGGCGATTCGCGTCCGCAGTGAAGAAAAGCTTTTACGCGAAGCATTTGGCCGGGAATTCGAAAGCTATGCGCGTCGAGTCCCGGCGGTCGTGCCCTTTCTTTTTTGAGAGACTTATTTTGAAACGAGCAAAAATATTGGCCACCATCGGCCCTGCCTGTCGCAACGCACAAGTGATGGAGGCTTTGATGGCTGCGGGCGTCGACGGCGTGCGCATAAACATGTCGCACGGCACTCAGGAAGAGAAGGTGCAGGACATTCGCCTGGCGCGCGCCTGCGCTGAAAAAATGAATCGCCCGCTGGCCGTGCTGGTGGATCTGTCGGGTCCAAAGATTCGCACGCGCACACTCAGGGGCAATAAGCCGGTGAAGCTGGGAGACAACCAGCAATTCACCATCACTACCCGCAGCATCGAGGGCGACAGCACCCAGGTGGCGACGAACTATGATGGCATGCCTCGAGACGTGTTTGCGGGCGCGCGCATCCTGCTCGACGATGGCGCGATCGAACTGCGGGTTGAAAGCACGACCGAAGATAGTGTCGTTTGCCGGGTGATCAACGGCGGCATGTTAGGCGAACGCAAGGGCATCAATTTGCCGGGCATCACCCTGCCCATACCGTCGATGACTGAAAAGGATCGCAGCGATCTGAAATGGGCAGCGCAACAGGACGTCGACTACTTCGCGCTTTCGTTTGTCCGTAGCGGCGCCGACTGCTTCGAAGCTAAGGAATTGATCAAAAGCGCCGGCAGCACGGCGCCGCTCATCGCCAAGATCGAGAAGGCCGAAGCCATCGATCATCTGGAAGAGATCATTGACGCGGCGGATGGGGTGATGGTGGCGCGCGGGGATCTGGGCGTGGAAACCAGTGTCGAACTGGTTCCGGTTTATCAAAAGCAAATTATCGAACAGGCGAACGAAGCGGGTAAGCTGGTCATTACCGCGACCCAGATGCTGCAATCAATGGTATCGAGCCCGCGGCCCACGCGCGCGGAAGCTACCGATGTGGCCAACGCAGTCTGGGACGGTTCAGATTGCCTGATGCTCTCCGGCGAAACGGCGACGGGGCTTTATCCGGTCGCGGCAGTGGCTACGATGGCGCGCATCATCGATACTGCTGAGACACGAAACGAACGTGGCTCGATCGTCAACAAATTGATTGGCCGTCAAACCGGAAGGGTCAGCCGGGCGCTTTGCGAAGCCGCTGCCTTCGCCGCCGATGAAATGAATACGCGCATCATCGCTGTCTTTACCGAGTCAGGGTTGATGGCGCGGAGACTGGCGAGTCTGAGGCCCGATCAACGCATCATCGCGCTCACTTCGTCACGCGAGGCAATGAATGAGCTGGCATTGATCTGGGGTGTCGAGTCGGTGAAGATCGCTCGTTCAAGAAGCACCGAAGAGATCTTGAAGATAGGTGAACATACCTTACTTCAGGCCAATCTGGCTGAGATAGGCGAGACGGTCGTGGTCATGGCGGGCAGGCTTTCAGGTTTAGGTTTGTCGAGCTCCGTGACGCTCTATACGATTGCCGGGGATATTCACGAGACTGTGGCTTGACGCTCCCCTCAACGACTGTAATAACCCTGCCGCGTTCTGACCGTTAGCTTAGAAAACTCCTTCGGATTGTTCGGCCCTGGAACGACCTTAAGTTTGAGTCGGTGCCACTTACGTAGGGGATTGCTCTTGTCAGCTCGAAATCCGATTCGATACTGATGGCGCAGTTCGACGGCGAGCACTTGCAGCACGGTCGCAAGCTCCTTCTTGTCCCGAACGTAACGGGTTTCACCTCCTGTGGTTTCGGCCAGTTCGTCCATGGTTCCGGAACCTTCGATACCGAGCGATGAACCGACGTCACTCCCCTGAATCAGTCCAACTCCGTACAACACAAGCTCAGAGTCTTTCAGAAAGTCGCGCAACTGGTTAAAGGTATGCCGGGACAAATTATCCTGTCCGTCTGAAAACAGAATGAGAGCCCGGTTCAGATTATGCCCACTTTCGAGTTTTTCGATACCCGCAAAGCAAGCGTCATACAGGGCTGTCGCATGGCCTGGCGGACCGATATCCACGTCTTGGCTGAGCAGCGACTGGCCGCTTTGCCAATCAGTCAGAAGGTGAGGGGCTTTGTCGAACGACATCATAAAATATTCATTGCGGATATTGCCTGATTTGACGAATTGAGTGAGCGCGTCATTGCTCTGTTTCCACCTCTCACCTGCTTTAGACTGAAGAAGCCGAATCGACCTGGAAGTATCAATGAGAATTCCAATACTCAGCGGAGTATCGGCGTTCTCAAAGAACTCGATGGGACGTTTTTCCTTTTCGTCGGTAAGTTCGAAAGCATCGCGCGGCACACCCGACACGGGATTGCCAGGACCATTTCTGACGGGCACAGTGAGAACTCTCAGCTCTCCCTAACTGGCCTGCGTAAGGGTTTTATTTGGTTGTCCGAGGCTGGTTAAGACTTGCAGGAACAGGACAAGGAGCGCGAGACAGATACCAGATGAGGGTTTCACTCTCACAGCATTACGAGTGCCGAGCATGGAATTTCTTATTCAGCCCGCAGTACCTGACCAACCCGCTCTTCTTTCTGCTTCTGCTCGCGCCTAATCTGCACTGGCGTCATCTGGGGATCGCGCCAGTTGTCGAGGATGCCGACCTGATGTACGCATTGAATTGTGCAGGTCGGGGCGCACCACTTCTCAGTTTTGTACTCGCGTTTGAAATCTTCCATCGTGTAATCCGCGAGCGGAATGCCGGGAAAACCACGCTGCTGCGAGCACCAGTGCACCAGGCCATCTTCGCAGATATATAGGTAGCGCGAACCTGAGCGACAACGCCATTCGTAAGGCTTGCCCTCGGCGATGCTGTCCTGGAACCAGTTGAGCCGCGCGTGATCCTTGTTGCCCAGCTTCTTTACCGCATGAAAAATTTCCTTCTCGGTTTCGGTTAAAGGCTTGAGCGTGCCGTCGCCATCGTGAATCACACCGACCGTGGTCGAGAAACCAAGTTCAGTGGCGCGCCTGGCTACGGTCAGCGCGTCTTCCGGCTGCTTGATCCCGCCGCCGATGACCGAGTTGATATTGATGTGAAAGTCTGCGTACTCGGCGAGATAACGAAGCTTCTTATCAAGGACACGCAAGCTCTTGCGCGACACCTCGTCGGGATTCACGTTGTCGATGCTGATTTGCAGGTATTCAAGACCGGCCTCGTTGAGCCGCTTGATGCGCTCAGGCGTGAAGTAATATCCGTTTGAGATCAGCCCCGCGATCATTCCACGCTTGCGAATATGCCGCACAATTTGATCGAGTTCGGGGTGCATCATCGGCTCGCCGCCGGAAATCGTGACCACCGAAGTACCCAACTCGGCCAGCTTGTCGAGTCGTTTCTGCATCTCCTCGAGCGGGACCGGCTTGGAAACCTGATCGTATTCGTTGCAATAGCCGCAGGCAAGATTACAACGTCGCATCGGGATGATGTGCGCCAGGACGACGTGATTTGTCGACACCAGTGCGCGCGAAATAAAGGCAGCTTCGCGCAATTTCAGTTTTAGAAAAGTGCTTTTTCGCATTCGAATCCGACGCCTGCGTCTGACGGTTCCAGAAGGATAAGACTACCCTGCTGAGAAGGCAAGAAGGCGTGGCTGGCGTAACTAAGTTAATTCGGCACTAATTGGTGACGCGGCTGCGGGGAGCGATAGCGACCGGGTCATCATTATCCGGCCATCGCCCCTAGCCAAGGGCCCGGTCGCTATCGCTCCCGGTACTGACCTCATTCCGACGCCGTGCTTGAATCTCATCCTGCTAAACGTCGAAGGGCTCCGGTTTTCCCGAAGCCCTCTAAAATTGGAAAAGCCCTAATCGCGGGACTAGCCCTTGACGTGCTTCACGTTGCCATCCAGCTTGAGCTTGAATTGATCGAGCGGAATGTCATGGTTCTTTTCGACATTCGTCAGACGGACGGTGGTCGAGTCGTCATTCTTCTCAACCATTTTGGTCTGGACAGGCATGCCTTCCTTGTCGACCCAGACTTCAATGTACTTGTAGCTGGCGGTGGTCTTGGGGATCACCTTGAAGTGCTGTGTCCAGACTCCACCCCACAGCGTTTCCTCGCGCTGGTCTTGAAACTCGCCAAAGCGAGTGCGCAGCTGCGTCGCCGACATATTCATCAGCGACAATACATCGCTATCCTTCTGGCTCTTGATCGATCCGGTCTTTCCCTCCAAAACGGTGTTCAGGCGCGGCCGGTAAAGATTGTAAGTGCCGTTCGAAACGGCGAGGATCTCGTGCTGCGGTTGGGTCCACTCCAGACGGACATACGCACTGGCGCTCCCGCCCGCTCCGGGAATATAAAGCACAAGGCCCTGGTACTTATCCTCGTCACGAAGCTGAGCATTGTATTTCACCATGCTGATGTTCGCTCGCATGGTCTTCAGGCTGCGCTTGTTCTTTTCCATCCGCGTGAGCACGGCGCTCACGAAGCCGGCGCTCTGCGCATTGACTGTGGAATTCGAGGGGATCGACAACACCGTCAATAGCAGTCCAATCGCCAGACCCAAGGTAAATATTTTTTTCATCATAGCTCCTAAAACTTAAGGCCCTAATGGGCCCCATGAATGCCTCGAGTGCGCGTCAAAAAAGATTATCGCGCCCCAGGCCGATTATGCTGGAAAATTATAAAGCATGGTCACCGAATGTCAACTTCATATGCGACTAATTTTCCTGATTCGTCATAACGCTCATGTACTTCGCTGATCTGCCCTGAAGGCCGACCCAACTCAACTCTCGCCCGGCGTTCAACCTCAGCTCTATCTAGTTTAGTGCCAACAACATCGGTGCTCACAACGATAGCCGTTTGGCCCATGTGGGTGCGCTGATAAGCGCTATTGTCAAACCAGGTTTTGGGCGTCAAAAAGATAAAAATCAAACACAACACACAAAGGACATCCCATTGCCACGACGTGCGCGGATATGTCCAAAGGACCGCCTTCTTTACTGTCTCCGATATGAAAGTCATAGTTTCCCGTCGCCCTTCGCGTGATTATTAGCTGGGCGCACCCGATTTGTCGAGCAAATCTGGTTCCAAGCTAACACGAAAGCGCTCGGTGGCGCTCCGAATAGATTCTTCGCGAGTACAAACGGTTGCAGGTGGTCAGACGATGTGGCCATCACGCATCTGTATGATGCGCTGACAGGCCGCGGCGGCCTCGGGGTTGTGGGTGATCATGATGATGGTTTGATTGAGGCGGTCATTTAAATCGCGGAACATCTTCAGCACGAGGGCAGAATTCTCGGTATCAAGATTCCCGGTGGGCTCGTCGGCGAGGACGATTGCGGGCCGGTTGACGACCGCGCGCGCCAGCGCGACGCGTTGCTGCTCGCCCCCGGAAAGTTCGAGCGGCTTGTGATGCATTTTGTCTTCTAACTTGAGCATCCGCAGAATTTCGCGCCGGCGATCGGGGTCGTCTGAACCGTTGCCGTGAATACGTTCGGCCAGTCGCAGATTCCCTTCCGCGGTAAGGGTCGGAAAAAGATTAAAGCGCTGAAACACGAACCCAATTTTACGCCGCC
Organism: Pyrinomonadales bacterium; assembly: GCA_038230715.1. Classification (GTDB taxonomy): domain Bacteria; phylum Acidobacteriota; class Blastocatellia; order Pyrinomonadales; family Pyrinomonadaceae; genus UBA11740. The sequence continues at coordinate 38,396 of JBBRMS010000010.1, read as the reverse complement.
GGATATCGGTTCGCTTGGCGTCCGAAGCCGCAGTCAGATCTTCACCATCGACAATAATGCGCCCCTTGGTCGGCGTTAGTAGACCGCCGAGCAGGTGCAGCATGGTTGATTTGCCACAGCCTGACGGACCCATGACGGCCAGAAATTCGCCTTCCTGGACGGTCAGATCAACGCCACGCAAGGCCGGCACATCGACCTTGCCGACCTTATAAACTTTCTCGAGGTTCTCAGCTTTTAAAATAATTCCCATTTAAGAAGAGTAGAGCACCGACGATCACATTATTCTACTGTGCTAAATATCCGACAGTAGTTATCAAAACGTTTTCTTTTCCTTGCACGCCTCAGCCTATTCGTACGCGAGAGCTGTAACTGGATCGAGGTTGGCCGCGCGCGCGGCAGGATAGAATGCACCCAGCGCGCCGCCGGCCAAACCAATGATCGCGGCAGTCAAAGCCCACCAGCCGCCGAACTCGAAAATTAGACCGGTAGCCTTATGAATACCGAACCCGGCCAGGGCCGCCAGGGCAAAGCCTACCAACAGACCCATAAAACTGATCGCCAATGCTTCCCGTTCTATCTCGCTGATGATATACACGCGGGAAGCGCCCATGGCCTTAAGAATACCAATCTCGCGAGTGCGTTCAGTGATGGTTGTATGCATTGCCAGCATCACCACAAGCGCGCTCACCACTGCGGCCAGACCGACCAAAATACGCATGAAGATGGCCAGCCCTGGAATTGAATTCTCGATACTGGGAAAGAACTCGCCTGTCAGCTGAACTTTGTTGCCGGGCAGTTGTTCGTTGATTCGCCTGGCCACCGCGATCTGTTCAGCCTGGCTCTTGCAGTTTTTGCACTTCACCAGAATGTAGCTGCACTTGCCCGGCGCTTCGAGGAAGTTCTGCATGGCCTCGAGCGTCAGCTTAGCGCGCGCTCCTGACTCAGGCGCGTAAATGCCGACAACTTTGAAGTCTTTTTCGCCAAAGAGTTTCACCAAACTACCCACCGGATGATTGCGGCTGGCTTTGGTTTCGTCTATAACGATTTCATCTATAGCTTTTGGACCGCGCCCCTGTATCAGCCGGATGTTGCTCATCTGGGCAAAACTGTCCCAATCAACACCTTCGACTTGATCAACGCCCCAGACGCCACTGGGATAAAAGTGGCGGATGACCGGCACGGCCGATTCCACCCCTTCAATCTTCTTGAGCAAGTCAACGTATTTTGTGCTCAGGTTGGCCGAAGTAGCACCCGTCATTGATCCCGGCCGAGTGAAGATAATTTCGGCGCGCACGTTTGAGGAACGCTTCTGCAAATCATCGGACATCCCGCGCGAGAGGCCGGTGAACAACATCACCAGGGTCACTCCCAGCGCTACTCCCAGCACACTTATGGCCGAACGAAGCGGACGCTGACGAATATTTGAAATAACCAGGTTATCCAACGGTGCGGGGCCTCTTTCTCGGACGGGCAATATTAATACAAGAGGTTGGGAAAGCCTAACTGGAAGGTATCGGCAGTCTTGCTGCTTACGCAACAGAGATGAGGATGAAGTGGACCGGGTAAAAGTGCTGACTTCACTCTTAATTCTTCGGCGGCGCGGGCTTCTTGTCCGCATCGAGATCGACCTCGCGCAGACCCCAATGGTTTTCCAGCACAAAAGCCTCGGGTGAATATGGTTTATCGATCCCGACGGACTCAGGCGTCTGATAAGTGATCGTAATCTTGTAATGATCCTGCGGTCTGGTGATTGAGACCTGGGCTGGCAGAAGGGCTTCGCCTCCCGCGCCGAATCTCTTCAACTCGCCATAGCTGATGTCCGTGATTAAATTGCCTTTTTCGTCAAACGTCTCCAGCCGCGCGAGGCGGATACCGTTAACTCGATCGAACCAGAAACGTCTGAGCAGTCGCCCGCCGCCATCCCCGCGGGCCTGCAACTCCTCGAGCAGGTAATAGCCGCGCATCACTCGCTTGTTACTCTCCAGCTTGGCCGGTTCCTTTTCAGATTGAAAGAACTCGCTCTGTACGTACATCACACCGGCGGCATGGGGATCAATAGGACGAACCAGCAACGCATCAGTCAGGTGTTGCGGACGCAGGTTCGAAAGCACGTTCACCGTTTGCGCTTCTGAAGTGGACTCCCCTTTTTTCGTCGGGCTCGCGGCCGCGTCCGTGCCGTCCAATTTTGGATACACAGCATTGTTGGTCCCACGGACGAAGCGCTTGTATTTCTCGTCGCCCTTGAGGACTGCGATCCGGAAGTGCTCGCCGTCGGAGGTCATTTGAGCCACGTCTCCAAGGGCCAGAGGCCCCTGCACTACCAGGTTAACAGAGGCCGGACGCTGCAGCGTGATCGACCCGTCGGCGGCGCGATACTTTCGGCAATGCCAGAGGTGGCAAACGACGTGTCCTCGAACTGAATGTCTACTTTGCCGTGGATTGATTGGGTTCCGGCGACTGCGTTGACCAGCCGGATGAGCTGCGGAGTGTCCGCAGGGGAAAGCGGTGTCAGCAGCTTTTCAACTTCAACTGGTTTATGGACGATATGACACGCGGTCGCCAGAGGAAGGATGATCGCGAGAGCAAGCGTGAAGGCCAGCCGTACTTTGGCGGTCGGGGGACCGATATGATTCAGCATCAACGATCAAATAGGCCGGCGGTGTCAGTCGCCGGCACTTTCTTCAATAAACTTTCCGCTCTGCTGCGAACGCCTCACGCTAACAAAGCCCGTTCGCGATTGTCAACGCGGTGCCGGAACGCGGCGTTTCGGAAGCGGCGTTTAGAGTTCAGACTTTGCCCGGGTTTTATTCAGCCAAAAAGTCCCAACTAAAGTTGGTGACTGAACGGCGGTTTCGTGTGGACCCGCGCCGCTGTCCAACTTCAGATTACGAAAAGAATCAGAACGGGCTGCGCCCGCTGGCGAACACGATGTCCGCGCTCCATCGTACTGAGTCTCAAATCAGCGCGGTCTATCTACAGCCGGAATGCTCGCAACCACATCCGATCTCGGTGACACCGGATTTTTCAGCCTCCTTGCAGTACTCACTACAGTATTTGCTGCTTTCTTCAGGCGCACAATCGCAAGCCGGATGGGCGCACGTAACAGTTGCTTCAGCCATTTGAACAAACCTCCTGGCAGATCGATTTCAAAACAGGGGAAATGTAATTTCTAAGGCAGGGGGTGAGCCTATGCTAGGCCGCATTGAGGGACAGGTCAAGGCAGCGTTTGAGGGTAAGGAAGAATCACGTCTCTAATGCGGCTTCGCCGCCTGAGGTGCGAGAAGGCTGTGCCTTTCCGGTGCGATCAATCTGTGTTCAGAGGCTATGCCCCAATCACTTAATCAACCCCGAAAGCCAGTGCACGATGTTCAGCGCCAGTTGTCGATTGTCGATCCCCGGACGGTTCATGCCAAACGGCATCCGATTCGGGCCGGTTATCTGGGCTGACAGCATCGCGGCTTCGCCAAGCACTACCACGCGTCCTTTACCAAAGCTCATCACGATTCCCTGTGCGCGTCCCGCCGCCGGCGTTGGACTGGACTTCGTTCCCCCAACCACATCCACTGCGGTGTCCGCCAGTTTGAGAAACGCAAAACTGTCCGGCGGCCCTTTAAGAGATTGTCCGGTAAAGGCTATGACTCTGTTCACCCGCTCTGATTCTTTCCGGCCGCGCGTAATCGCGTGATCAGCAAGGCGCCCGCTCTCGCGGGTATAGACGATAAAGCCGAAATTTTTAGACTCCTGATCGTAGTTCTGTTCGTCGATCGTATACATCTTGCTCATGTTCACGCCGAATCGTTCCCCCAAAATCTGATTGGCCGCCCCCATGGGCGCGTGATCGGCAATCAATAGCAAAGCTCCGCCGCCTTTCACCCAGTCGCGCACGGCATCGGACTCGGCTTCGGTGAAGGCTGGATTGCCCGCCGCCGGCGCGTTCATTCGTTCCGCGCCGAGCGCGTTTGAGATAACCAATATGTCAAAGCCCTTCAGAACTGCAGGGGAAAACTCTTGCTTGTTTGGAATGACCTCGTATCCATCATTCCTAATCAAGTCTGCAAAAGGCTTATACCTGCCGCCGGCGGTATGAAAATTATTGTGAGCTTCATCGAACAGCACTTTGGGGTGCTTCTTGGTATAGGCAGGGTTCGCGACTTTCGCGTCAAAATTCGGATCGGCAACTTGCTGCGCAACTGTGGAGTTGGAGAAGCAGAGACAGAAAACAAAAAGGCATAGAGGCTTGATCACTGTTCGCATCTCCCTTCAAGCGCAAACTCGTTGAATACCGCTACGGAAGCCGTCAACCCCGAAGCTTTCTTAGCCGCTCAGCCGCCAGTAGCAACGTCTCGTCCTTCTTACAAAAACAGAACCGCACCTGCTGTGCGCCCAACGCGGGATGGCTGTAGAAGCTCGAACCCGGCACACAGGCCACGCCAACCTCGCGAATCAGATGCCGAGTAAACTCAACGTCGTTCTTAAAACCAAAAGCGCTGATGTCCGTCATGACGTAATAAGCGCCGTCGGGTCGAAAGGTTTTGAATCCGGCCTTTTCCAACTCGGGCAGAAGCAGATCGCGGCGTGCTTCATAATCAGATCGAAGCTGATCGTAGTAGCTGGGCGGCAGCGACAAAGCATAAGCGCCGGCGGTTTGCAGCGGCGCGGCCGCGCCCACCGTCAAAAAGTCGTGCACCTTACGCACGGCCGCGGTGATTTCCGGAGGCGCGATACAATAGCCGACGCGCCAGCCCGTCACCGAATAAGTCTTCGACATCGAATTGACCACAATCGTGCGATCCCGCATGCCTTCGATCTGGGCCATCGAGATATGCGCAATCTCTGCCCCCTCGCGGGGGAACAGAATGTGTTCGTAGATTTCGTCCGTAAAGCAGAGCGCGTCAAACTCCTGACACAATCCGGCGATGTATTCCATCTCGGCCCGCGTGAAAACTTTGCCGGTAGGATTGTTCGGGTTACAAATAATGATGGCTTTCGTTTTCTCATTGAAAGCGGCGCGCAGCTCGGCCTCGTCGAAACTCCAGTCGGGTGCGCGCAAAGCCACATGCCGCGGCCGGGCGTCCGAAAGGATCGCGTCAGGCGCATAGTTTTCATAGAACGGTTCAAAGACAACTACCTCTTCACCGGCATTCACTGTCGCCATCATGGCCGCGATCATGCCTTCGGTTGAGCCGCACGTAACCGTAATCTCAGTTTCCGGATCGATGTCCAGACCCAGATACCACTTTGTTTTGCGGGCAATGGCATCGCGGAAGTCTTTCGCGCCCCAGGTGATTGCATATTGATTCACATCGGCGGCGATGGCTTGCATGGCCGCGCGCTTGATGTCTGCCGGGGCGGCAAAATCCGGAAAGCCCTGAGACAGATTGACGGCCCCGTACTTCATCGCCTCGCGCGTCATTTCGCGAATTACAGATTCAGTGAACAGGCTTGCCTTGCGGGAAACGCGGTGCGTTTTGGATGGCGCCGTAGACATGATTTTTGATCCTAATCCTTCCAGCCGTCGGCCAGCGATGCTCTCACAAATAGTGTGACAGTTCAATAACTGTCACACCTCCGCCCCGGGGTCGCCCCCGGTTCGCTATTCTCCGCGCCAGATCAAGATAAGAAGTGAATCATGACCAAAAAACATCTGTCCATTGAATTACTAATCCTGCTGTTGGCAACCGATTGTACCGAGCCATCCCTGGCACAGTCAGGGCGCGGGCGACAGTTACGTACCGCCGAAAGACTGCCTAAGCAGACTTCGTTTTGCCCCGCGATTGGGGAAGACTCGCAGAACCCTGCGACAGTCATCCGGAACAGTGTCTCCATCTCGAAAAAACCACCCGGAATTCAACTCTGATATATCGCGACAGCGGCGAGTATCACCAGACCCGGGCAGACAAGCGGGCGGGCTGGATCCTTTTGGGAGTTCCTGCCTTCTAGTTGGTCCTCGGAATTACAACCAATATGGATCCATGAGGCGCCTCAATTCGGCGGCTCTGCTTTCAATTGCTCGACGATCGAACGTACTGCCGGCGCCAGCGAACCGTTTGGCGCCAGCCTCAAATAGTTTTCATAAGCAATGATCGCTTCTTTGCTGTTGCCGTTCTTCTCGTGAGCGACACCGAGTAGTTGATAGATAATCGGCTCGGTATCGGAAAGCTGAGTGATGGCAATCTGAAACTCGCGCGCGGCCAAATCGTATTGACCCTTATCTTCGTAGACGCGACCGATACCCACGTGCGCTTCAGGTTGGAAGCCACGACTCTCGCGAATCGCTCGATTGAAAGATCCGATGGCATCGTCCGTCTGCCCCGTGTCGCGATAGATCCGCCCTTCCACCGCCGAAGCTTCCGGGTACTCCGGGCGGTCACGCCGAGCCGCTTCAATTTCAGCCAGCGCGCCGTTGGTATCATTAAGATCCAGTAGCACTCGGGCCAGTCCGACATGCGCTGCAGCGAACGAGGAACGCCGCGTCAAAGTCCGGCGATAGAGTTCAGCGGCCTGCTGCCGCGCCCCATCGTCGCGAGCAGTCTCGCGCGCAGTCTCAGCCTTTTGGAAAGCGAGCTCGGCCTCATCACTCGTGCGCAAAAGCCTCACCCGGATCTCGCCGCGCTGCACCGCAGTTACCGGCTGCGAAACTTCTTTAAAGCCATTCGCGCGCACGCGCAACGTATGCGAGCCCGAAGAAACCTTAACCTGAACCAGCTTGCCGCTCGCGTCGGTCGTGCCGCGACGGACTTCATCAACCCACACGATTGCGTTTGCTTCCGTCACAATCGTCAGCGTTCGCGCAGCAGGTGACGTGGCGCGCTGTGTCCGCCTCTGAGCCAAAGCTCCCCCGGCCAGGGCCACGGCCAAGAGTGCAATCGTTCCCAGCGTCTGCGTGAACAGTCTGTAGTGCGTTGTCATCAGGGGTAACGTTTACCCCACGAACCCAGACCCGCGCAAGCGAAAGGCATTCGATATGCGTCGATGAAACGAGATTGTAATAATTGAAGCCCACTCGACTATGGGCGCCTGAGGTAGTTTGGGAAAGTAGAGCGGGCCCGGCAGCTTTGCCTCAAAAGTAATGTTGAGAGAACGGATCAACTGCGCCATGAAGACAGTACCGCTACATTTCAGACCTCCGTCGCGCACTCTTGAGGCAAAGCGGGCCCAGCCACGTCGCGCCTTCCGGCCGCTTGCACCCGACTAATTTCCCCACGCGCATCCGCCGCGGAGCACGACACCAGCAGTTTACCTTCAAGCGTAAATCCGTGTTCATCTGTGGCTGAACTCGAATGCCTCATCGCCGCAGCCATCGCGCCTGTAGAGCCCACTCGCGCAGTTGATTTCAGAAGGAAACTGTTGCGCCCTACCGCGCTGAGGGTGTAATCTTCGCTCGAAACAAGGGCAATCAATCGTATTTTGCAGATGGGTTTTGGCGAACGTCTGTCCACCGCCCCTTACGTGCTGACAATTTCGGAGGACTCTATGCTGATCGAATCAACTTCTCATATCGGTTATGGCCTGGCCATCCTGGACAGCGTTTTCAAAGCGCCAAGCGGCGAGGAGATTTCGCACATCGCGATGAGGTGGCTGCACTTCCTGGGCGGCATCACCTGGATTGGGCTGCTGTACTTCTTCAACCTGGTGAACGTCCCATTGCAGAAAAAGCTCGATCCGGAAACGAAGAAGAAAGTTAATCCGGATTTGCTGCTGCCCGCGCTCTGGTACTTTCGCTGGGGTGCGGTGTTAACAGTCCTCTCGGGTTTGGGTTACTACGCCATGTACATCCTCAAAACGGATGTAAAGCTGGCCAATGCGACCGCAGCCAATGCCAACGGATGGGTTCTGCTAATCGTCTGGTTCTTCATCCCTGTGATCACTTTCCTGGTCGAGTTTCTGATCATCAAAAAGGTGCCCGCCCTGATCAAGGACGGCCGCGTCTTTGCTATCGTGGTCCTGATTCTGATTATCGCGATGTCGGCCGGGATTATCTGGTGGTTGGATAAGGGACTGACCGTGAACGATCAGCACTTTGCCAGCAACAAGACGCTTTCGATCGGAGTTGGTGGCGCCATGGGTATTATCATGATGCTGAATGTCTGGGGCATTATCTGGCCCAATAACAAACGCATGATTGGCGCCCTGACGGGAGGCCCACCGGCGGCGCCTGAACTCGCGCGACAGGCATTTGTCGCTTCGCGCGCCAATGCCTGGTTGTCGCTGCCGCTGCTGCTGTTGATGGGAACATCACACGGCGACTGGTTGATCTTTGGCGGTAAGTAACCGCAGGGACAAGTCCCGCGACTAAACACGATTGGGATATCTCCTTAAGAGGGCGGACTTATCCGCCCTCTTTTTCATTCGGAACAGGATTGACTCACCATCTCCATTGCTTCGCCACACTTCCGATCCATTCTGGGATTATTGTGATAAGTGGCTGTAACAGGGGCACCTTCGACAACCTTACGCAATCATTCATGGAGGGAAAATGGATTCAATCAACACATACAGACCAAGGCAATTTAACCTGAGTAATCTGAAGGGCATTTCCGAAGAGACGCTCGAAATGCATTTCAAACTCTACGAGGGCTATGTCAAAGAAACCAACAAGTTGAACGAGAAGATCGCTGAATTCGTTAAGGACGCCAGAGTCGATCAGGACGAGTTCGCTGAGTATTCCGAGCTGACGCGCAGGCTGGGGTTCGAATACAACGGCATGGTCCTGCACGAATACTATTTTGACAATCTTAAAACCGGCGGCAGTACCGGTGACCCAACTAACGATTCGGGATTTCGTGAAGCGGCTACGAAGAGCTTTGGCAGTTACGATATTTGGAAGGCCGAATTCACCGGCATCGGCAAGATGCGTGGCGTCGGCTGGGCCATCTGCTACCAGAATCCAAACAACGGACTGTTATCAAATCACTGGATCACGCTGCACGAAACCGGCAACGTCGCCGGGTTCGCACCGGTGCTGGTGATGGATGTCTGGGAGCACGCCTACATCCTCGACTACAAACCTGCCGATCGACCGAAATACATCGAGGCCTTCTTCTCCAACATAAATTGGAGCACAGTCGACGAGCGCACGAAAAAGCTCACCGCACGTTCACTGTCGGTTTAGCATTTGGAGTGCGGCGACTTGTCGCGGCGACCTTTTCAGTTTACAGAGCGGCGGCGACAATTTGTCGTGGCGGAAAAGCGCTGACAAGTCAGCGCACTCCACAAATTCCCGTAGCGGGGCTTGTTCCCTGCCCGCTTTTTGTGATAAGCGAGAGGGTGAAATCAGCTGCGAAAACTCTCCGGGTGCCTTTTTTGGGAGGACCACTATGACCAGTCAAAAATACAACTCTCTTTTCTTTGCTTCGTGCCTGGCTCTGCTATTGATCCTGGCCGGATGCCAACAGCCGGACAACAACTCTAACGCCACGGCAACTTCCAGCGTCACGCCGCCTGGGGTGCAGAATCTAAGCGTCGTGCCGCGCCCGCAAAAGATCGTCGACATGATGAAGGCGCGTGGCGAACAGGATAATGCCAAGCCCGCAATCAAAGTAGTCACTCCGGCCAAAGGCGCGACGATCAACGGCTCAACCGTGGAGGTCAAGCTGGAACTGAGCGGCGATCTCAAAGGCTACATGCCACATAAGGATCCGGCGACCGGCAAAGGCAACCACGTACACGTGATTCTCGATAATCAGCCGTACGAGGCCTACTATGAAATGAATCAGGCGTTTGAACTGCGCAATGTTACGGAAGGAAAACACACTCTGAGGGTTTTCCCATCGCGGCCCTGGCATGAAAGCTACAAAAATGAAGGCGCATTTCAGATGATCGAATTCACGGTGAAGGGCGGCGGCGACGCGGCCAAGCCCACTACCACGAAAGACGGCCAGAAGATGGCGGATGCCACGAAGAGCCCGGCTGCTGCTGCCACGAAGAGTCCCGCCGCTACCCCGGCCGCGAGTGCCAGTGCCACGCCCGCACGCGAAGGCAAAGACTTTGCGCCGAGTAAGGCCGGCGAGGTCGATCCAACCAAGCCTCTGCTTACTTACAGCCGGCCCAAAGGTGAATACAAGGCTGAGGACGCCGATCCGATCATGATTGATTTCTGGCTTTCCAATGCGAAGCTACAAGGCGACGGTGGCGACTTCCGCGTCCGTTACACAATCGACGGCGGAGAAGCGAAGTTCATCGACAAGTGGGAACCAATCTGGTTGGCTGGCTGGATTAGCGGGAAACACACCGTCAAGCTCGAAGTGGTCGACAAGAGTGGTAACCCAGTAGACAACGGCGGCTACAATTCGACTACGCGTGATATCACCGTAGTGAAGTAAGACAGAAGTCGGCGGCTCTGCCGCCTGATGCGCGGAGAGGCTTTGCCTTTTCAGATCGAGCTTCTCTTTTCGGGCTGCACCTCAAGCTGAGGCGCAGCCTTAATTTGAATTCCACACACGTCGGAAAATCACTGTATTCCTGCAGATCAGGGCAAAGTCGCAGACCCAACCTTACAAGTCTCCCCAGCGTATCAGCATTCATGAACAGCTCTGCCAGGTCAATTCAGACTCACTCGAAGGAGTCTTCGTTTAGCAACCTCGTGCGCGAAGCCGCAGTCTGTATCCTGTGCCCTGAGATGTGCGAACGTGCCGCGGTGATGAGCGAAATGAACGGCCCGCTGGACGCGCGCGTGATGTTCATCGGCGAGGCGCCCGGACGCAAAGGCGCTGATCGGACGGGCATTCCTTTCTCTGGCGATCAGTCGGGTAATAACTTCGAACGCTTCCTGGCTTCGATCAAGCTGCCACGATCAGAGATTTTCGTCACCAGCGCTGCGATTTGTAATCCGCGCACGGCGTCCGGCGCGAATCGCCGGCCCAGGGCTTCCGAAATTCGAAACTGTTCGGCATTTCTCCAGCGCACTATTGATCTGGTCGAGCCCAACGTGATCGTCACGCTGGGCACGGTTGCGCTGGAGGCGCTGAAACTGCTTCACTATCATGAGTTCACTCTGAAGCATGACGGCGGCCGGATTCGCAGTTGGAATGGAAGGTTGCTGGTGCCGCTTTATCATCCAAGTCCCCAGGTCCTGATCACCAGCCGTGACGAAAATATGCAACTGCGGGATTATCAGGTGGTGGCCCGAACACTGCGACGCGTATGACGTGGCAGCTAGCGCCTGTGACTTTGCCGCCTGATGTAGAAACATCCATGAATACTGAAACACAGTCATCAAACGAATACACTGCGGTCCGTGATGGCGGCGCGGGCGTGCTCGATCTCTCATCACGCGGACGTCTGCTCCTCAGCGGTTCAGAAGCCGTCATGTTTCTGAACGGCCTGATCACCAACGACATGAAAACGCTCTCGAACGATTCCTGGATGCCGGCCGTATTCCCAAACGTCCAGGGACGTGTGATCGCTGCTGTGCGAATCATTCATCGCTCCGATGGATTCCTGATCGATATGGAAGGTGTTTCGCTCGACACAGTCACAAAGCTGCTGCAGCGTTTTACCGCCGCCGGCGATTTTCACTTAACAGATCTGACCGGCGAGACTGCGATGCTTTCGATCCAGGGCGCGAATGCCTCGTCGGTTATTCAGCAGGTGCTGGGAGTTGAGGCTGGCATGGTCCCGCGCGGACAGGTCGCGAACGTCCAGCTAGCCGATGGCGGCGAGGTGAATCTGATTCGCGCCACCCACACGGGCGAAGACGGCTTTGATCTCTTTGCTGCCGCGAACGACGGCCCGCGCTTATTGGGGATGTTGAATCAGGCAGGCGCGCTTCCAATCGGCGACGAGACGGCTGAGATCCTGCGCATCGAAGCCGGCATCCCTCGCTTTGGGATAGACTTGGACGAAACAAAAGTGGTGACCGAAACGAACCTGGATGATGCGGTGAGCTTTACCAAAGGCTGTTACATCGGACAGGAGATCATTGCCCGCATTAAGTATCGCGGTCACGTCGCGAATAAGCTGACCGGCGTGCAGTTGGACCAGGACTCAACGGTAGAGGCCGGATCAAGAATTCTGTCCGTTGATGAAAAGGAAATCGGCCGTATCACCTCGGCGACGATTTCACCGCAGCTTAAAACAACTACCGCCCTGGGTTATGTTAAGTACGATTATCTAAAACCCGGGACGAGGCTGAAAGTGGTTTCTGCTGAGCAGGAATATTCGGCAGCAGTCGCAGGTTTGCCCTTTATTCGCGGAAGTTGGTTTACGGGCGAAGGCTCCGCAGGAGCCTGATGTTCATAGTCCGAACTGGCGCTGAGGCTTGCCCGCTCCCTACGAGCGCAATGTTGATTCTCGCGCAGAATAATATCCGCCCTACGGAGCTTTTGAAATCAGCTCGGCGGATGGTCTATACACATTTCGTCCCCAGGGGGACTCAAAATGCCTGACGATCGGGTCAACATCAACGAGGCTGTTATCCCAGATCGCGAGCCTGATCAGGTTGAGCTGGCGCATTCGATCATCGAATCGCTGCTCGAACACACCACTGTGGTTAGCGATCTGATCGCGCTGATGGCTCAGGCCCTCGATCCGGACACGACCAAAGCCCTCACTCTGACCGCACAATGGCAGGCTTACCTGGAAAGCCGCCGCCAGATGGAACACACCCGCAAGGATATCGAGAAATTTGTCGAGCTAATTAAGGAAGGCAGCAACCTTTAGCACTCGAGCTGGACATTCGATCAGCACGACCGACGAAAACACACGAATAGGTAATCAATACTTTTCGTTTTAGAGTGATCTTCTTAGCGTGTGGAAATCTGATCCTCAGCGAATCACCATAATCACTTTGCGCTCCCTCGCGCCGTCGAACTCGCAGAGAAAGATGCCCTGCCAGCGTCCCAATAACAATTCTCCATCATGAAAAGGGATTGTGACGCTGGGACCGACGAGGCTGGCTTTGATATGCGCGTCCGAGTTTTCTTCCCCATGCCGAAAGTCCATGCCATGTTGGGGAATGAGGGTGCGCAGAGCATGCAGCATGTCGCGTGGCACATCAGGGTCGGCATTCTCGTTCACTGTCAGCCCGGCGGTCGTGTGCTGCACATACAGCACGACGATGCCTTCGCGCGCTTCCGACTCATTTAGTTTGATCTGAACTTCTTTGGTGAATTCAACCAGCTCTTCACGCTGATGAGAACGAACTTTGATTGTGTACATTTGATGAGAATGAATCTTAAAGGACCTGTATCAGCGAGCACAAATGATCACTTTCCGGTTGCGCTTAAGATTGCGATCATGAGAACGATGCAATTCAATCCACCACCCATTCCGGCGGCAATAAATATCAGCCATTGCTTGCCGGATGTTTGGGTGTTTTCAAAAGACGACATTACACCCCTCGCGATCTCAGATTCCGGCGGCATGGGCCACAGCAGATGGCCTAAAGCAAACAACGATATGAAGGGGGGCGCGAACGGAATCGACATCACCAGCACGGTTAGCAGTATGCTGTAGCGCGCCGGCAAATTTAAACCAAAACCATTCGATACAATGTCGGACGCGGCATATGGGAAGCGCAAAGCCGAAATCCAAACAAAAGCGGTTGCGATTACCCCAAAGACAAATGCCGGAAGCAACCAGGCTCGACGCTGGGTCAGATTCAGTAGACCCGCCGCGGAACCAGCTGCCAGATCCTCCACATAGTTACGCTTACTCCTGGCGAGCGTTACCGCACGCTTGGCCGCGCGGAAACTCTTCGACCGCGTTAGAACCGTTCCGTTTCCAACTCGCGGTCGACGTGTCCATCGCTTAGCGCTGATTCTGTTCTGCAGCAAGCTCACTCTTCTTCTTCATTGATTGTTTTCCGGATGCGAATCGTCGCGTCGGGCTGCGAAGGCGATGCTTTCGAAGCGGGATAGATGGCCCGCGAGCCAACCTCGGGTCGGAATTGCCCATTCATGTCGTAGAGACGCCGGTATTGAAGTGTGTTGCGCACCACGCCCTGGATGTAGAGACGAGTTTCGCGGAAAGGCACCGCTTCCGCCCACTCGTCCATCTCCAAAGGCAGACTGGCCCGCCACTGCACGACGCGTCCCGGACCGGCGTTGTACGCGGCAGCCACGTATTCAATCCGCCCATACTTGTCCATCTGGTCCTTAAAGAAAGCAGTGCCAAGCTGGATATTCAAACGCGGTTCGAACAGAGACTCCACTGTGACGGCGCGATCGATACCGTACTTTTTAGCGGTCAGGATACCGGTGGGAACCAGCAACTGCATCAAACCGTAAGCCCTCGCCGAGGAAACCGCGCGGGGGTTGAACACCGACTCCTGACGAATCAAGCCGGCCACCTGATACGGATCGAGCGAACGCGCCCCAGCCGATTGTTTGATGATGTCCCAGTACGGGAGGGGATAAAACACGTCCCATTCATCGGGCCGCATCTCTTCTGGTTTCATCTGCGAGTAGTCCGGATAGCTGCGCTTGAAAATATTCAGCGCCTGGACGTTGTCGCTTCGCGCTCGATAGATTTTGGCGATGGCCAGATTCACTCGCGGGCTTGACGGCGCAGATGCCGCCGCAGAATTCAGTTCTTCGAGGGCCCAGTCGTCAGTGCCAATGATGGAAAGCTGATCCGCTTTACCAATTCGTTCAGCCTCATTTGCACCAGCGCTTTCTTCTGCCACGGTGACCGTTTTCAAATTAGCGACCGCCCGGCCAATCTCGGAATCCTCGGCAAAGTCTCTGCGCGGCGCGTTGCCGTTGCGATTCATGTTGTCGAGCCGTTGTTGCGCCAGATATCCATACCAGTTCGCGTCATAGCGCGCCTGCAAACCCTGATAGATCGCGCGCGCCTCCGCCGGCTTGCCACTGCGTTCGCTGTCGCGTGCCGCCCAGTAGGCCGCCTTGCCCCGGAAGTCTGTATTGCGATCGGTATAGTTCGCGAGGTGCTCAGTCAGCAGCCGGGCCGACTCAGCGAAGTTTTTGTTTTCGTGAGCCTGCCAGGCGAGATAGAACTGGGCTGGGGCGACCTGCGCGGCGCCGGGATAGAAGTTGACCGCGGTGCGATAAAAATAAGATGCGTCAACTGCGTTCTTTCCGTCTTCGGCGAGTTGGCCCACCTGGACAAACGCACGAGTCGTCCATGCGCTGCCCGGGAAACTGCGCCGCATTTCATCCGTTGTCGCGCGAGCCTGGGCCCACTGCCTCGCTCGGCCGTAAGACAGCGCCAGATTGAACATTGCTTCAGCCCGGGCTTCGCCAGCGGGCACTGGGGAAGAATTAAGAGCGCTGGAGGCCTCAGGGTATCTCCGCGCATTCGCTGCCGCGATCACCCGGTGGGCCTGGAGCGCTGCGGTCGCGCTATTGGGAAAGCTGCTGAACGCATTCGCGTAAGCGTCATAGGCCTCGCTGTAACGCTTCGCCCCGAAAAGTCTTTCCGCGCGCGTGGTGGCTTCCTCGGCGTTTGCGGGCGCCGTACTCGAACTCAGGCGCGTGATCGCCGTCGCCGCCTCAGCCGCTTCCACAGCCGCCGGAGCAAAGAAATAGACGCGGCGATAACCTGCCAAAGCGCGGGTCGAGTCTCCGCTCTGCTCGGAAGCCTTTGCCATCAGCAGCAGCGCCGCGCCATCGTCTTTGGCGGACAGCGGCTTAAGTGCCGCGGGAACTGCGGAAGCCTGGCCGTCCTGCATCAGTAGCCGCGCATCCTGGAGCAGGGCATCACGCGCCCGTAACGAATTCGGATAAGCGCGCGCCAGTTGTTCATAGGCGGCTCGGGCTTCGCCGCGGCGGCCGGCCTGTTCCAGCGCCGCCGCTTTCATCGACAAAGCGTAATCCGAAATCACCGTGTAATCGCGAATCACCCCGGCATCAAGCAACGACGCAGCTCCGCCAAAGTCTCTTGCGTTAAGTTTGATTCGCGCTCGCACGATGCGGGCAAGCGCGCCGGCCGTGGTCTTCGGGAAGTCCGATTCAATCCGAGCCACTGCGTCTTCGCCCGGCATGACGCCACCGCGCGTCATGGAACGCAAAGTCTCGCGGGCCTGTAACTCCTGCGACGTCTGTTGCAGAGTGTGACAACCGCCGATTAGGAACAGCGGGGCGATTACACCTATCGCGACAACCAGTCCGGCCACAATGAATGCGAAGCGATGTTTGCGAAAATTTATCATAGCGATCTTGCCTTGCTCTCGGAGCGATTCAAGCGGGGCGACTCGATATTTTAGCACGGTCGAGAGTGTCCGCAGATTACGCGGGTTTTACCAGAGAGGAAATTTCGAACTCTCTCTATTGGGGGCCTGGAGGCGGCGAGCTAGCCTGAGTTGGTGTTGGATCCGATTTGCCGTTTCAATCTGTGTATCAGGCGAAATCCGCGGATATATTATCTCTCAATCCGGTCGACAGCTTCGATCACTCGCTCAATCTGTTCCATGTACGACGCGAACAGATTGTTGGCCTCCGCCTCAGTCAGCTTCGACTTTGTTCCGGCCCTTTGCGCAAAGATCTGTTCGAACGAGGCGGCGTTCAGACCGAGCAAAGCCGCAGTTGCCCGCACGCTCTCTGGCTTACTCACAGGCGGCTCCTCTTCGTGCAGGATTAAGACCGCGCGGAACAATGCGGCAAAGCTGGCCAGGCTGTCAGTCATCAGGGCCAGAAGCTTCTCAACTGAGACAGATGCCGGAATATACAAACGGCGCAGTTGGATCAACTTGGTTCGCAGTTCGTACTCGGTCTGATGACGAAGGTTGTCGGGTGAGATTTCGACCAGATCGAAAGGGTCTGAGCCAAACAGGATCTTGCGCGCCTTTTCCATTTGCAGGAATTCGATCGGAAATACATCCGCCGCCCGACTTAACTCCTCGACCGTAAAAAACACCGGCATCGGCTGGCGCAGACCAAGCCAATTGCGCAGAGTCGACTCGGAAAGACGCAGGTCAGCCAGGGAGATCCGCTTGAGCGCAATCAACAGATTGTGATCCGAACGCAGCTCTACGTGGTCGCCGGCCGCGACTGATCCATACAAGACTATAGAGGCCAGGTTCTCGCCATAGGCGGCGCGCAAATCATCCACCAGACGGTTAAGAGCTAAGTCGATTTTGTTCGCCATCGATTCTCCCGAAAGCTCGTGTCCTGAATCCAGCGTTCTCAACGCCGATCCTTTGCTCGCCGCAGAGCGGCCAGATGTTTATAGACACATTCCTTAGAAAGGCCGCCTCGCTCCGTAGTAGCGCAATCTGCTTTGCGGGACCAAATGTTTTGCTCACTACGGAGTCCCGAGACAGGTCCAGGTCATGATCTATAAACATTGGTCCCGCCGGGACCTGAGACCCCAGTCCTATTTACCAAAGTCGACTTTGGGCGCCTGCTTCGCACCCTCATCGGCCTGGAAGTAGGGTTGATCTTTGAAACCCATCAGGCCGGCAATCAAGACCGTGGGAAACTTACTGCGCGTGGTGTTGTAATCCTGTGCCGCCAGAGTGTAGTCGCGGCGCGCCGTGGCCAGACGGTTTTCCGTCCCTGCCAACTCGTCCTGCAACTTCATAAAGCTTTCGTTGGATTTCAACTGCGGATAATTTTCCGTGATCGAAAGAAAGCGCCCGCCGGTGCCAAGCAGTCCACCATCGCGCATGGTCTGGCTCAACTTGTTATCCGCGGCAATCTTGTCTTCGGTAGTGCTGTTCGGATTCTGCATCGTGGAGAGCAGTTGCGACCGCGCCTCGGCAATCTTGGTGAACACTCGCTCTTCGAGGCCCGCGATCCCCTTAACCGTCGCCACGATGTTTGGGATCAGATCGGCGCGGCGCTGCATTTGGTTCTCTACCAGCGACCATTGCGATTTGACGGTCTGCTGCTTAGTGACCAAACCGTTGTAGCTGCCGAATGCCACGGCAGCGAAAATGATGACGATCAAAACGATCACGCCTAAAACTATTAAAGCTGTCTTTCCCATCTGTTTCTCCTTTTATGTAGCGCAAGTATGCGCCCTTCCAACTGATTGGCCACGGGAGCGCAAGCTGGCAGCTTGCGCTACATTACCAACTGCCGCCTGCGCCGCCGCCGCCAAAATCGCCGCCGCCGCCACAGCCGCCAAACCCTCCACCACTCGATCCGCCACCGCCGCCAAAGCCACCGCCGCTCCAACCGCTCGAGCCGGATCCTCTTCCACTGTTCATCAGAGAGCTCAGCAGGATCCAGGTGAGCCAACCGCCGCCGCCCCCGCCGCGACCGCCGCGCCCACTAACTATGATCAGAAAAATTACGATGCCCGCGATGAAAATGAATCCGATAATCCCCGATGCCAGCGTACCCTTCTCGCGAGTGGAAACTCCCCGCGGTTCGCGAGTAACCCCTGCGGGAAAAATCGTATCGGTACTAAACCCGTTCTTCTGCGCAACCGTGGTGATATATTCATTGATGGTGGCGTTTAAGCCCTCACCATATTGTCCAGCCTTAAATGCCGGCACCAGTTGTTCGCGCTGTATCTGTCCGGTCAATCCGTCCGGAAGATCGCCCTCCAGATGCCTGCTTACCTGGGTGAAGTACTTGCGATCTTTGATGGCCACCAGCAGCAGCAGGCTCGGCTTAGTCGCGTCCTTCGCGCCCAAGCCCCACCCGCGGGCCACCGCCATCGAATAATCAAAAATATCGCGGCCGTCGGTGGTCTCAACCGTGACCACCGAGAACTGGATCCGCTGTTGCCGGTCGAGATTACCGAGCGTGGTTTCCAGCCGCTCCTTCGTCGCCGCATCCATCACACCGGCATAATCGTTCACATATCCGGTGGGTTTCGGCAGCGGCGACTGTGCCTGGGCCCAACCGCTCGCAATGGAAAGCAGCAGCAGGGCGGCGGTAAAGATAAGAAGGGCTCGAGTTCTTTTCATTTCCCGTGCAGATTAACGACCTTATTATGTTCTTGGTTCGAAACAATCACAAAAGGGCACTGGCAACTGCCCCTGCTCGTCCACCAAAAAAACGGAACGCGGACATTCTGAGCGCGCAGCGCGAAGTCCCTTTGGGGTCGTTGCAGCGCAAGTGACATCTCCTCCATGCACACGTGCAAATCACTCCTGCGCTTCAGCAAAGCTACCGCGTGCAGAGAAAGAACCGGGGGATATTAGAGTTGAATTAGGAGGAAATCTCGAAACACTCTGAACCAGGCCATTAAGCCAGCGACCGGTAAGAGAATGTGAGGCTACGCCACCACATGAATAGCAATGCAATGACGTTAAAATTCGCGTTTGCAAGGCGCATTCGGGGGTTCGCCCCCCGCTTTACTTTCAAATGCTTACAGCCACAGGTAACCGTGGCTGTAAGCACATCGCGACTGGGGGATCATCGCTTAATTGAAGAGAATGTATTCGTCGCCCCGGACAGCCCGAGTCGTATCGTCCTTGAACCGAACTTCTCTGTCGGAAGTCGCTTCCGCAAATGTCCAGATCGAAGAGGTGGTGGTCGGCTTAACCAGGAGAATATCGCCTGATTTGAATGGCTGTGCGGTGCTGCCTAGGGCGGGATAGAGCCCGATGCGCGAGACGTCGACTTCGCTGTCGCGGGAGCTATCGCCCCATTTAATCATCATCTTTTCACCGGTTTGTCCGACAATTGTTCCCGCCCACCAACTGTTGCCGCTCCAGGCCGCGACGACCCGGTCACCTTTTTTCGGTACGCGGCCCGCCGGAAGGGTCGGCCGCATGGACGCGACTTTTTCATCAAAGGCTTCTTCTTTTTTTAGCTTCTTGAATTCTTCGATAGCCGCCGGACGAGCCTCGATCACCTGTTCGGGCGAGAGATTCATTGTTTGTTTGTAGGAGATCGTTTTGACGGCGAGAGCTTTTCCGTTGGCGCTAATCACTTCCGCCGGCACCCAGGAATTCTGGTTGCCTTGTTTGGCGATGACCAGGTCACCGGCCTTCAGGTCCGAACTGGCGCCGCTCTTTGGCAATTGATAGACATCCGACTCGTCCACTGTCGGAGTAGTCGTACCGTAGGGGATTTTGTAGCGCGAGCCGTCAATGTTTTCGATCTTTCCTTCGCCGTAGGTTCCGCGCGAAATTTTGAAGACGACTGTGTCGCCTACTTTTAATTTGGCATCGCCGCCGCCGGCACTGGTCTTTCCGACCAAACCGCCGCAAGCAGTCATCCAAAGGCTGGCAAAAATAACGACCAAGAGTTTCTTCATGTTAGTTCTCCTTAAGCGCCTTCGTTCGTCGCTTTGAAAGTGACCGTTTCCGATCGGTTGGTTTTTTCCGGGCCAGAGACCCGAGGGTCAATGTTTTTTTGTCTTGACCACTCGCGTTTGTGTCTTGGTTGTCGTTGTTTGTGTTGCTGGTCTGCTTTTCGTCGTGGTATCGGTACGGGTTTGGGCCGCACTTCGTGGCGTCACGTTTGTGGTGGTGGTCTTTCTGGTAACGATGGTCGAGGTTCGCGGGCGGTAGTTAATCTTATTGACTGTCCGTACCGTGACCGTTCGGGACGCCACGAAATTTCTGCGACCTGCGAATGCCAGCGCGCGGGTTCGGTAAACATTCAGCGCCACCGGGCGACGAACGCCCCACCAACGCGGCAGGGATTTGTAGCCATACGGGGAAACGTAGGCACGATAGTTCGGCCGGAAGATCGAGCGCACCAAATTCCAAGCCCCGAAATTGTTGCTCGCCGGGACTACATAGTAATTTGCGCCATACAGGTCCGTGTCACCTTGTATGTGTAAGTTGTATTTCTCGCCGCTCTCTCTTTCAACTGCGATAGTCGCGACATCCTGCGATTCGCTCTCGCTGACGGAGGTCTGCAGAATGATAAGGTGTGTATCGTCTGCGGTCTTTTCAGTAACGCGAATAAAATCAACCTCTCCGTTTTGGTCCAGATCGAGATTGTTGATCCCCGTTTCAGAGTGATTTAGCGACTGTTCGAAGCCTTCAAGTGTTTCAGAACTCTTGAACAACTCGGCCACCGCGTACAGATCCAAGCCGGCGGCTGCTGCGGAAGTTGAGGGTGCGGCCGTTTCATTGTGCTGGGCCATGATGCTTACCAAGCCGAGCGTCAGACTGGCGAAAGTAATTACAACTTTGGTTATCAAGTTCTTCATGTTTTTCTCCTTAAGGTTTTGCTATCTGGACCAGGCGTCAGGAAAAGCTTTTTTCGCCAAATTCTCTCGCCTGGCACAAACCTTGATTTGTGCGTTTGACCAGCTTTCATTTCCTTCATCCTCACTTGGCTTACCAAGGTCTTTTTTGTAGTCTTCCTTCGCGCAGCTATTGCGAGCCGAAGCGGCCGCGATACTCACCCGATAGCAGAAACGCCTTGATCATCTCGGCGCGTTTCACGCGATTCAGCGCTATTGCCTCGTCTCGGACGTTCTCTCCGGGCAGGCTAAACTCGTTGAGCTTACCCAGCCAGAAGTTGTATCCATTGAAGTTTCCATCCGGCGCGTCGTCGGGATTGCGTCGCAAATATCCGAAGTATTGCATCAACACAAATGCAGGGTTGTATTGCGCTCCATAGACAGAGTCCGATTCCGCCGCTGAACGCAAAGCCGCCGCTCGTCCGTCCGTATCTCCCGTCCCATAAGCGGTAATTGCTGCCTGGCGTTCGGTCGCCGTCGGCGTCACCCCCGCGTTGGTGAAAAGGGCATCCACATAAAGACCCGAACTCTGGCCCAGGGGATGAAGCGTGACGAACGCGGCCCGTTGCACGTACTCGCGCAGGAAGGCCTGGCGGTTGGCCTCCAGCAAAGTGTCCGCACCCGGTTGCCCAATTACTACTCCGTCGCCGATCTGCCGCGCATCGCGGAGGAAAGTTAAGTAGCGCGGATTCTCCGGTTGGGTTCCGAACGATGACTTCGCTACGCGGATATAGAAGTAGCCCGTCTGTTGGAATTCAATCGAAAGGAAGAAGGCCGCACTAACGTTCTGACGGCGGTCGCTGATGCAGGCCGCATCCGAGCCGCAGGAAGTGATTTGGGAAGTCCAGAAAGCGAGTCCCCCAGCGTCCGGCTCGCGGTTAAAGAAGTCGTGATACTGCTGCCGGACGAAGGTCTCGGGATCGTCAATTGAATTGCCGGTGTTGGTGTCGCCGTCGTCGTTGATCTGGATCGTAGTTGTCGAGGGCGTCCCCAGGGTCGCACCGGCGGATGGATTCGACAGCACCATCGAGAAGGTTTCGGTAGGCTCCGTCAACGAATCCTCGTTAATGAGAACATTGACTGTCTTGGTCGCTTCGTTCGCCGCGAAATGGAGAGTGCCGGCCAGATAACTGTAATCACTGCGCTGCGAGGCCGTGACATCGGCAGTCGCGTAATCAACCGCAAGGGTCTGGGAAAGATCACCTAGCCGGTTGACTGAGACGATAAGCTGAGTTGAGTTCTCCGTCACCGAATAGAGCGCCTGTTGGAATTGAACAATCGGGGTGTCGTCGTTAGCAATGGTTCCAGTCCCGGTAGCCGAGCCGAGAGTTGCGTTGGCTGGCGATGAAAGGGTAACCGTAAAGGTCTCGTTGGCTTCGTTCGTCGTGTCGCCGTTAACTACCACTGTAATCGTCTGCGTGGTTTGGCCGGGAGTGAACGTCAGGGTCCCGGAGGTCGCCGCGTAATCCGAGGGCGCGGTCGCCGTGCCGTTGGCAGTCGCATAGTTAACCGTGACGGTCAACGAACTGGCGACCGAAAGCGTGACGCTAAAAGCGCAATTGGCCGTGCCCGTGTTGCCTTCTATGACGGCCGGGTTATTGATAGAGAGCACTGGCAGGCTGTTCACGAGCTGACCGCCGGAGAGCGTACCGGTGCTGGTATTGAAGTTTGTATCCCCATTGTAATCCGCCGTGATCGTGTGCGTACCGACAGATAAACTGGAAGTGGAAAAGCTGGCCACGCCGCTTCCATTCAACGCCAGGGGCGAGATACCCGCACTCGAACCATCGACTTTGAACTGGAGGTTTCCAGGCGGCGTTCCCGCAGCGGATGAAACGGTGGCGGTGAAGGTCACACTCTGACCCGAACCAGATGGATTAATAGATGATGTGACGTTAGTGGTCGTCGCCGCTTTGTTAACAGTGAGAGTTCCCGTTGCGTTGCTGCCAAGGTAGCTGGCATCGCCTGCAAAGGTTGCCTGGACCAGGTTGGGATACGTGCCTACGTTGCGCCCCGCTATGTTGACGCCGGAAAGCGTGGCGACGCCGTTGACGTCGGTAGTCGCGGTGCCTACGGAAGTGCCATTGACTTTGAAACTGATGGTCTTGCCACTCACGGGCGAGCCCGAAGTCAGCGTCGCGGTGAGCGTGGCAGTCGTGTTATAAACGCCGCTGCCGGAGACGGCGCTGATGCTGGTCGCTGGCAGGTCGTTATCCACAATGGTGAGCGTCGCGCTTCCGTTTGTGCCGGTGCTCGCACCGCCGGTGAGCGGCGTTAGAGTTAGGGTAAGCGTCTCATCTGGTTCGTCCACCGTGTCATCCACGATGGGAAGTGTGATGGTTTTGTCGGCCGCATCGCCGGCCTGCCAGGTGACGAACAGATCGCCGTCAAGACGGGCGATTCCATTACGGGCGGCGCCGTTAACGTTGGTGATGTAGCCTCCAATGATGATCCTGCCATCGGCTTGCACCGCAGTCACAGCCACCGTGCCGTCCGGTCCCGTACCGGGATCGAATGAAGTATCGAGCGAGCCGTCGGTATTTAGACGGGCCACAAACTTGCGGGCCGTACCGTTATAGCTAGTGAGGTTCCCGCCGATGATGATTTTGCCGTCCGGTTGAAGTGCGGTCGTGTACACGATGGCGTCCGGACCGGTGCCGCCGGGATTGAAATTGGTATCGAGCGAGCCGTCCGTGTTCAAGCGCGCGACAAAATTACGCGGAGTGCCGTTGTAGCTGGTAAACAATCCACCGATGATGATCCGGCCATCCGTCTGAACCGTGGCGGTCAGCACAATGTTGTTCGCGCCCAAGCCCGGATCGAATGTCGTGTCGAGCGAACCGTCGAGGTTCAATCGCGCAATAGAATTGCGAGTCGTGCCGTTATAGCTGGTGAAGTCTCCCCCAATGATGAGCTTGCCGTTCGCTTGCACGGCCATCGTCTCGACCAGGTTATTAGCCCCCGTTCCGGGATTGAAGGTGGTGTCGAGTGAGCCGTCGGTGTTCAAGCGCGCAACGCGGATTCGGCCGACGCTGTTATAGGTTGTGAAGCTTCCCCCGATGGTGATCTTCCCGTCGGCTTGCACGGCGAGCGCATACACAAAGCCGTTTGCGGCGGAGCCGCTGGGATTAAACGTGGTGTCGAGCGAACCGTTCGGGTTCAGCCGCGCCACCTGGTTCCGAGCCGTGCCGTTAACATTGCTAAAGGTGCCCCCGATGATGATATCCCCGTCCGTCTGCACGGCGGTTGCTTTCACGGTTCCGTCCGCGCCCGTGCCGGGATCGAATGAGGTGTCGAGCGAGCCGTTTGTGTTTACGCGCGCGAGGCGATTACGGGTCGTGCCGTCATAGCTGGTGAATAACCCGCCGATGATGACCCGGCCGTTGGATTGAAGGGCGGTGGCTAGTACACCGCCGTTCGCGCCCACGGATGAATTGAACGACCCGTCAAGCGCGCCGGGCGTAAAGCGGTAATCCGCCGTATTGGTTGTCACATCGGTCAGCGTAACTTTGGTGACGACACGATTGTCGGTCCCGCCCGTGCGCGTTAAGGTGATAGCGGCGCTGCCGCCGTTTTCGTTGACATTAAAGGTCGCCGCAGAGAACGAGATTGCGCCGGGCGCCGGCAGCAGCCGCGCAACGTGATTACGACCGGCGCCGTTATAACCGGTGAAATCACCGCCGATGATGATTCCGCCATCAGGTTGCAGCGCTGTGGCAAATACAGAGTTATTTGCGCCCATGCCGGGATTGAACGTCGAGTCGAGCGAGCCGTCGATGTTCAAGCGGGCAATCCGATGGAGAGCAGCACCGTTAAAGCTGTTGAAGTTGCCGCCGATGACAGCCTTGCCGCCGGCCTGCAGGGCGATCGTCGATACGGTGTCATCTGCACCCGTGCCTGGATTGAAGGTCGGGTCGATCGAGCTGTCTGTGTTCAGCCGGGCAATGCGGTTAATAGATGTACCGCGATAGCTGGTGAAGTCGCCGCCGATGAGGATTTTTCCGTTCGATTGAATAGCGGTCGCATAAATCGCACCGTTGACTCCCGCATCGTCGGGACTAAAGGTTCCTGCACCGCCCGGAGTAATCGTCCCGCCATCGCCCGGAGTAATCGTCCCGCCGCCGGGATTGAATAGCAAGTCGAGCGAGCCGTCGGTATCCAATCTGGCGATTTTCGAAACCGCCACGCCGTTGTAGAGACTGAAGCGACCGCCGATGATGGCGCGGCCATCTCCCTGCAGAGAAATTGTCTGCACCCAGTCAGTCGCACCCGTGCCGGGATCGAACGACGTGTCGAGCGAGCCGTCGATGTTCAAGCGGGCCACGCGATTTCGGGCCACGCCGTTGAAATTAGTGAAAGCGCCGCCGATGATGATCCTCCCGTCTGGCTGCACCGCTATGGCTTGCACGGGACTCGTGTCCGGCTGGAAATTCGCGCCCGTGCCGGGATCGAATGAAGTGTCGAGCGACCCATCCGTATTCAATCGCGCGATTCCATTGCGCGAAGTGCTGTTGTAGGACGTGAACCTGCCGCCAATAATGATCTTGCCATCCGATTGAATGGCAGTGGCGCCTACCGAGTCATTCGCTCCGTTGCCCCCGGAATTAAAGCTGGCGTCGAGCGACCCGTTCGCGTTTAGGCGCGTGACGTGGTTGGTTGGCGATCCGTTGTAACCGTTGAACTCTCCGCCAATAACGATCCTGCCATCCAATTGCACAGCGGTCGTCAACACGTTGCCGTTGGCGCCCGTGCCCGGAGTGAAGGTCGGGTCGAGGTCGCCGCCCGCCGCCCAAACCTGCGCGCCGCTCCATAAGAGAGCCGCGCTTAACAGCAGGCCGAATCCGAGGACGATCATTTTTCTTGTATGACGGGGCATAGTTTTCATCGTTTCCTGTCTCGATCCGGGATTTGTAACCAGGTCCCGGACCCCTCTTCCCTAAATTTGATTGCTTCAGTTGTCTGCGTGGCAGTTTTGCCTTACAGTGCGGATACCTTTATCTTTTAGGGTGAATTGCGTCCTGTGGAACCCGTTAGTTTTTTACGAAAAGTTGTTTGGTTTCTGTGAGGCCCTCACAAATGTCTGATAAACCCAGCCATATTTACGAGTTTGAGAACTTTCGCCTCGACGCCGACAATCCGAGCCTGTGGCGCGGCGGCGAACTCGTGCCAATTTCACCGAAGGCCCTGGAGATACTGATTCTGCTGGTTCAGAAGAAGGGGGAGATCGTTTCCCGTGAAGATTTGCTGGAAACGGTTTGGAAAGGCAGCTTCGTTGAAGAAGGAAATATCAACTATACGGTTTCGCTTTTGCGGAAAACGCTGGGCACCAAAGATTTGATTCAAACGATCCCCCGTCACGGTTACCGTTTCCAGGCCGACGTGAAGCAGATCAGCCAAAACAGCAAAGAGCCGACTCTGGTCGCCGCGCCTGTCCCGGAAAGACGTCAGAGTAAGAGCCGCCCAATATTTTTTGTCCTCGCGGTGACCGGCGTGGTGCTGGCGGCAGCATTTCTGGCCTTTTCGTGGCGCGCTAAACATGCTGGCCCAGCCCTGAGCGAACCCGCGGCGGGTACGCCGGCAGCCAAATCACAGTTGGCTTACAAACGCGGCAGGATGATCCTCGACGATAAGGATGTCGAAGGCCGGGCGCAAAAAGCCCTTGATGAATTTGAACAAGCGGTGACTCTGGATCCGACTTCTGCTTTAGCGTATGCCGGACTAGCGGAGGGCTTAATGTCAAAGGCCGCATCGATGCCGAACGATCGCAGCCGCGAGTTTTACGCCAAAGGAAACGCGGCCGTCGAAAGGGCTTTTTCTCTGGATGGAAATTTGTTTGAGGGCTTTTTGGCCCGCGGCTGGTTGCGGCGAAACGGAAATTGGGACTGGAGTGGCGCGGAACTGGATTTTCGCAAGGCAATCGAGCTGAGTCCAAATTCGGCGCTCGCCCATTATCGGTATTCGCAACTGTTGGCAAACATCGGCAGATATCCGGAAGCTCTAACTGAAATCAAAAGAGCCGAAGAACTTGACCCGCTTTCCGAGACGATAATCGGTGGCCACTTCCCGCTGCTTGAAAGCGCCGGCGAGTACGATAAAGGTTTGAAGATGGCAGAGGAGTTTCTGCAATCAAACAGTGAGAATCAGTTTGCCCGACGGGCTGTGGGAACTTTTCAATATCATCACGGCGATTTCTTCAAAGTGATCGAAACCGGAGAAAGCGCTTTGGCTAAGAGCGGAAAGAACCGGCCCTTTGCGTGGCTGTCTCTGCTGGCGGCTGCGTATCTACGAACGGGACAAACGGCAAAAGCTGACGCGCTGCTAAGGGAACTCGAGATTCAATCACATACCGACAAGAAGGCCCTTTACTCATTAGCCATGAACTACGCCGAACTCGGACGCACAGACGAAGCGATAACCGCCCTGGAGAATTGTTTTGAGGCCCGCGAACAACGAATGATGTGGGTCAGCGTCGAGCCCCGTTTCGCTCATCTGAAAAACGAACCGCGCTTTCGACAGTTATTGGGAAAAATGCGGTTGAATTGAGCGAGCGACAACGACTCCGCCGGTTTCCGATATGAAGGTGGTAGCGCATACGGGACTCGAACCCGTGATCTCTGCCTTGAGAGGGCGAATCAGGGTCATGGCAACCTCACACGCAGGCGTTTCTGTGCAGACTACTTCACCTTCGCCTTTAAAGGGCCGAATGACTTGAACGCCGAAGGCAACCTCCATCGCTCGTCAATAGGCGGGATGATGGTAGAGGAAGCAGTTATGCCCGTCGGTTCGCAGGCCTCATGGCGATGTAGAAGCTCCCACACGAGATCAAGCGCCGGCATCCTCGCGCGCCCAAGGTCTCCGATGAGCACGCGCCGCCACCGCGGCGAGGAGCTGCGCATTGACGGTTTTGGTGACGAGCTCATAACTCATCGAACGTTTCCTCTTAGCTTTCATTTGGGCGACAGATGGACACCCAACGGTTGAGTTAACGCGGCGGCAAAGATTGAGAAGCAGCCTCCAATCTATCGGATGACATGCAAGCTAACTCCGCTCGCGTTGAATGAGTTGTTAGGCGCGTGTTAGTGACCAACTGCATTAATTATTTCCATGCATACCTTATCAATATTATCAATGCTCTTAAGATAGGAAAAATTATTGCTCCAAGGATTGCTCCAAGGAATGCGCACTCGGGCAATCCGATGCGGTAATAATAACGAGAATGAGTCACCCATATTATTGATCCTGCGGATGCCCCACCAATTACGCCTAGAATGACTCCCCTAATAAGAATCTTAAAGAAATTATCTGATCTCTGCCCAGGACTAACTGTAGTAAATTGAGCCGAAGATCTTGGAACCGGGGGACTTAGCGGAATTGGGGATTTTATGGTTGGAGGCAAGGCATTACTATTCAGCAAGATTTCGGTCGGTGGTTGATTGGTTATACGTGGCTCTGGAATTCGCTGTGTTGCTTGAGGGTCATACGGAGCAGATAAGATAACTCCATCCACCAAACAGTAGGTGAGATCGTCTTCAAATGTTCTATTGCATGTAGGGCAACTTTTCATTTTAACCTAAACTAGCTTTTATATTCGTCTCATTGGCGAGAAGCAAGCAAAGAAATGGTAGCGCATACGGGACTCGAACCCGTGATCTCTGCCTTGAGAGGGCAGCGTGTTAACCAACTACACCAATGCGCCACAGTTGGGAGTTGGATTATATGCCAATCGTTCTATTTTGCCGAACCGCCCAATACCCGGCTTGAGGATATCAACAATGATTACGCTGCGACCTGATTTCTATTCCTGTGAAAAGTTACTGAGTAGAACGGCCTCGCTGTATTCGTTGCCGAGCGAGTAGATAATCTTCTTGAAGTCGGGCGAAATAGAAAAATTGTAGAGTCGTTCGTTTGAGAGAGTATAGAGTTTCGTCGGTGGGCTGCCATCAATCGGCTGTTGCCAAAGTTCCCCGGTTCCCCCCTTAAAATAGATGAGTGATTTAGAATCCTGACTCCAACGCTTGATCCCCCGATATGCGGGAGTATCGAGCAGTTTTATTGGCCGCCCCCCCGCGGATGACATGATGGCAATCTTCCAGGGTTTGTCAGAATTCTTGATATAGACTCCGCACGCGAACAATCTTCCATCAGGCGAAGGAATCGCGTCAAAGGTGTCGATGTCGCCGAAAACCAACTCTGGACTGCCGCCGTTGATTGAGACTTTTAAGACTACGGGTTTTCTGTCATCAAACTTCATAAAATAAATCCATTGTCCGTCAGGTGAGAGGTATGGCAGGTCTTCTCCATTAAGGCTGTCTGTCAGTCGCATGGGATTTTTCCCGTCTGCGTCCATTCGCCAAATTTGTTTTATGCCGGAGCGAGTGGAAACAAAAACAATATAGCGGCCATCGGGTGTAACCCGGGGATTGCCGTTGAAATTTCCCGCGTCCTCAGTGATTCGTTGCTGGTTGCTTCCATCTCCATCCATTCTCCACAAATCAACGTTTCCGGTTCTCGGCGAAGTGAAAATAATTGAACCGTCAGGCGCGAACGCGAGACCCGAGTAACCATCAGCAGCCACGTTACTGAAAGTTAGTTGTTGGGCATTTTTCGAATCCGGAAGCGAAGCCAGCCAAACGTTTTGGTGCGAGAAAGTTTGTCTCGCCACGAGAGTGTGGGAGTCAGCGGTCAAACTCAGATCGTCATAACCATTGGTATCATTGGTCACGCGAGTTGATTCGCCGCCGGGATACTGAACACGCCAGATTTGATACGGCTCACCTTCCTTTTCCCGCGCCGTAACCAGCAGGCTCGCGCCGTCAGCCAGCCAGATGGCATCATCGATCGCGTTCCAGTCTGGCGTCGGCAAGATTCGCCTCGTGCCGTCGCTCACCGAAACCTCAAGCAACTCGGCCCGGTGTTTGCCCCGTTCGTCACTCTCGCCACAGATGGCAATCTTAGTACCATCCGGCGACCACGAGAGTTGCGACCCCCAAGCCACGAAACCCTGATTTGATCCAGTTAGATTAAGTAGATCCCGTTCACCCTTTCCTTCGGTGCTGGCGATTACGAGACTAGGGTAGCGCACGAAAGCGATTTGGTCGCCGTGGGGTGAAAAAGCAAAGGGACTGATGCTGTCCGTCGCAACGTACTCAGCTGGTCCGCCAAAAAGTGGCACGCGGGCTATGGCGTTGTTGGGAAACCCGGGACGGCTGGTCAGGTAGTAAATCTGTTTACCGTCAGGTGAAAATTGCAGACCACCATAACCTTCGGCACTTGGCGGCATTGTCTGCACAGTATTGTCACTGGCCATGTCCCTCAGCCAAATACTCGAAAGTCCTTTTTCCAATTTTACGTAGGCCAGGTATTCTCCGTGGGGCGAAAGGGCGGGGCCCTGCGCATAAATGTCCGGCGTTAGTCGTTTCAGAACGACCGGTCGCGTTGTCTTCAAGTTGCCGCGGCCGCTTCGCGACAAGATCCAGACAAGAGTTGCGATGACTATGGTGACGAGAGCCGCCGCGATGATTGCGCGCGTCTTGTTTTGTGTGACTCGGTGGACGATGTATTCGGCGCTCGACGTGAAGCGTGCTGCCCGCCCATCCGTTTGCCGGCCAGCCACCTCAAGACCGCTCGATAGCTGATTCGAATCTTGAGCACCCGCTGCCGTCATTCCCTGTCTGACCTCCTCCAACGCAACGGCCACATCGCGGATGTTCTGATATCGCCTTCGAGGATCTTTCGCGAGGCATCGTTGGACGATCTGATCCAAAGCAGGCGGAGCAGTTGGATTGAGGTCTTTGATTGGGGGTGCAGCCTCGTTCGCAACTTTGCGTAGCGAGCTAATAACCGACTCGTCGGCGAAGGGCCGCTTTCCGGTGGCCGCTTCGAACAGAATGCAACCGAACGAGAAAATGTCAGAACGATGATCGATCTCGTCCACCTTGCCCTGTGACTGCTCTGGTGACATGTAGCCGGCCGTGCCCATCACCATGCCGGCCAACGAGTGTTGCGCTGTCGCCGCCGCGCCGCTTGTCGTCGCGCTAGCGGGTTCGGATGTGCCGATCAGTTTTGCCAGGCCAAAGTCGAGAATTTTCGCGTAGCCATCAAGGGTGATCATGATGTTGTCGGGCTTCAGATCACGATGCACAATTCCCGCTTCGTGCGCTTTAGTCAGACCCTGGGCAACCTGGATGAGAGATTTCAGGAGATCTTTGAGCGAGGTTTGATGGCTGTGAATTCTGTCGCGCAACGTTTCGCCCTCGACGTACTCTAGCGCGATGAAGTGTGTTCCTTCACTTTCACCGATCTCGTAAATGTGCGCGATGTGAGGATGATTGAGTGCGGCGGCGCTGGTGGCTTCCTGTTCGAAGCGGCGCATCCGATCCTGATTGGCGGCCATCGCGGACGGCAAAATTTTCAGCGCCACTTTGCGATGAAGTCTCATGTCCTCTGCCAGATAGACTTCACCCATTCCTCCTTTTCCGAGGAGCGAGCGGATCTCGTAACGGTCAAGACGAGTATGAGCAGCCAGTGGGGCGGCAGCGCTTGCAACATCGCTGCCCCGCCCGGCGAGATACGCGGCGGCTATATCGTCTAGAGGTTTTTCGGTAAGGGCAGCTCGGTGCTCATGTGCGGCCAGGAGTGAGAACAGTTCAGCCCGCAAGTCATCTTTGCCATTACAGGCCTGATCAATAAAAGATCTCCGGCGTTCGGGAGCAGTCGCGAGTGCTTCATGAAAAAGCTGCTCCACCCGTTCGTATTGTTCCGGCGTCATACGTTGCTTGCTGGGCTGAGCGCGCGATGTAACCACGTCTTGGCCATGTTCCAATCGCGCATCACTGTATCGGATGATACATCCAGAACCGTGGCGGTCTCTTCCACACTCAGCCCTCCGAAATAGCGCAACTCCACTACACGACCCTGCCGCTGGGAAAGTCTTTCCAACTCCTGGAGTGCTTCGTCAAAGGCCACCAACTCTGCGGCGCGTTCCTCAGTTACCAGGGCAGCTTCTTCCAAAGAAATTGGTCGCGCGGCTCCGCCCCGCTTGGCAGTACGCCGCGTGCGCGCGTAATCGACGAGGATGTGTCGCATCGCCTGTGCTGCCACGCCGAAAAAATGCGCGCGGTTCTCGAAGTGTTTCTCTTTCTGTTTGACCATGCGCAGGTAGGCTTCATGGATAAGCGCGGTGGTCTGCAATGTGTGACCGGGGTTTTGCTTGCTCATGTAGCGCCTGGCCATCTTCCGCAATTCGTCGTAAATGAGCGGCATCAATTTGTCGAGCGCCTCACGGTCGCCATTATTCCATTGCTCCAATAGAAGACTGACGGAATGAGCGGATGACATTGAACGTACCTTTTGGCCCGGAAATCCTTGGTCTTGCGGCGAACTATACCATCTCCCGGTGAACTCTCTAACCAAACGCCAGCCCGTTAAGGGCAAAAAAAGATTACCCGCGCTGCCAGTTTTCGTTCACTTATTCCGTTTCTAATAATGAGGGCAAAAATATAGCACGGTTAAGGGGCGAGATAATTGGGGGGAAATAGCGCTTGGATTAAGACGCAGTCGACGCGAATCCGAATGAACCAGCCGTCTTTTTACGGATGGATCGGGGAGGGCATTGCTTCGCGCCACCGCCGGCTCACGATCAGGAGAATAATTATGAAAGGGAAATTAGTGCTAGCAAGTGCGTTGGTGATCATGGCGCTAATGTTTTCTTTTGTCACGATTAGTCGGACCAGCGCCCAGTCGACTTCTTCGAGCCCGCCGCAGGGATGGTTTAGGGTGACGCTGAACGGGTTTCATGTTATGCATGAGACAAAAGACACGGCGCTTGGTCTCGATGGCACGTTCGACGAGATCCGGTTAATGTCCACTTACTTCCTGATCAATTCGAGCGGGGCTGTGGTCTCGCAAAGTTCCTTTAAGAGCAAGGTCATCTGCGATGGGAAGTTCGTCGATCCTGATAATCTTGGCACCCTCACCTTCCCTGAACGGAGAGGTTTAAAGGCCGGTGACGATTTCCCTGCAGGCTCACCCGCGAAGCTTTCGCTTTCCGCCAGAGAATTGGAATTCCATCTTTCGAGTCCGCCAGTATTGTTATTTGAGGGGTTACTCAGTCAAGGCAGCAGAGGCGTCGTAATTATCCCCTCAATCTGGGAAATGGATGGCTCGCCCGAGTTGCGCACGATCTACAGCGAATACCTTTCCAGCCAGGCACGATTCATGGGGTCGCACGTCGCAGAAATGATTACAGATTATCGTTTCTACGGCCCGCGAAGCGGTGATTTCCCTGTGAGACAGGCCCTCAAAGGAGGGGCTTCAATGGGACTCGGCGAAATGGCGGAACGAGTCTTCATCGGAACGGGAATTCTCGGCTTGGGTGATCCTAAAGATCGACCTATTGGGATGGTTAAGAGCGGAAATCACTACACCTTCGTGCCTAAGGTGTTAGTTCTGACATTCGAAACGGCTGATGCGATCGCCCGCACAACCGGACCATACGGATCCGGTGTAGTCAAGGTTTATTACGAGGACGATCCTGATCTGGCGGGCCAGTACGAACTCTACTTGCAGGTCAAGCGCGGAACCGATTGACAAGCATGAGGACCACCTAAATCGCGTTGGACAAACAGTCAATTTGTCTTGAACCCTTCTAAACAAAAGGAAAAAACCATGAGAAGTCATCAACCGAAAACGATCCGTGTGGCGCTTATTTTGCTGGCGCTGGTGTTCTCTTCGCTGGCACTTCCGGTGGGGGCGCAGAAGCCGCAGGGAGACGAGGCTCTTAATTCGCTGATAGGGCTGCTCAGGGAAGCAGACAGCCTTACCAAAAACGACGGCCTCCACTCTGCCTTGAAGAGAGCAACGGAAGCCGTGACAAATGCACAGAAGGGAGATAAGGGCAGCAAGGAAGTGACGGGCAATCTGAACGAGGCCAGCGTCTTACTTCAGAAGATTGCCGCCGATTCCAGCAGTGAAGGCGCTGACTTCCGCGACAAAGTTACGCGGGCGCAGCAACTCGTAAATGAGATTGCCGCCACCTATGACAAGAATCGAGCCGTGCAAAAAGTGAACGGCCCCCCGATCCCGTGCGAATCGCCGCTCTCCCCAGTGGATTGTAATGGAGAGCCCCGTGGCCCCGGTGGACCCGGCCATCCGGTCAGTCCACTACGTCGACGGTTTAGGGTGACGTTCAATGGCTTTACCGTCAATCATCAGACCAATCAGGGTCTCTACGCTCGCTGGGATACGGTCACTTTTTATTCCAATGCGGGCACGGTTGATACGTCCGGACATCAGCAGGCGTATGTTACGGGTGGATTTTATGGACACCGCGGCGGAGTCCTGGCAACCATCGGCACCACTCCAGAGAACCGCATCCAGGGCGGCACTGCCGGTCCGAACGGCGGATTCATAACTGGTGATTCTTTCCCTACCCTCACGCCGTGGGTGCGCAGGGAGCCCTATAGAGGTGACCATACCGCCGCGATCCCGCCGACGGATTACTTCGAAGGCGAGCTCATCCAGAACACAAACGCGGCCTACATAATTCCCAGCATCTGGCTGGCGACTGGACCAGACAATCTGAATCTAATGGACGCCTACCGGGCCCAACTGGATCACGACCGTGCCAACCTGGAACACCGGGTGGCCGATATGATTACTCATCGAAATTCGCTGCAACTCGGTTCCTTTCTGCGGCCGGGATCGATATTCGGACTGGCCCCCGGCATGAGGCTGGCAATTGGTGTCCCACAGAGGCGGCCAATTGGAATGCAGCCTGAACGAGAGCAATTTACCTTCATCCCGCAGGTGCTGGTCTTAACTTTCGACTCCGCTGAGTATCTCTCGCGCACGGACTTTGGTTCTGGCATCGGCATTG
This sequence comes from Pyrinomonadales bacterium, assembly GCA_038230715.1. Classification (GTDB taxonomy): domain Bacteria; phylum Acidobacteriota; class Blastocatellia; order Pyrinomonadales; family Pyrinomonadaceae; genus UBA11740. The sequence continues at coordinate 3,460 of JBBRMS010000010.1, read as the reverse complement.
TTCCGGTGCGGTATGTCGATCCGCAGGGTTTCGGGGGAGACTACACGCTTTACTTCCAGGTTGAGCGTCTCGGTAATTAGGGGGGCGTAGAGCTGGAGAACAAATCAAAGGATCTTCAATGCCAACACTAACGGAAACGAAATCCTTCTTGAGATTCAAAATGGGTGGGATGCTGGCTTTCTGCATCCTGTTCATGCACCTGCCTGCGTTCTCCCAAACTTCTCCGCAAGCTGCCATTGGCGATGCCGCCGCAGAATACGGATTGGGAAACCCAAGTCCAAAATCCCTACAGGCGCAGCAAACGCCCAAGCCGCGTGAGGAAGGCTGGTGGCAGGCATTCGAACGCGGCTGGGTTTACTGGCATCCGCGTTACGGCGCCCGCGTAGTTAAGGGAAAGATTTTTGAGGCGTGGGCCGGGCAGCATTGGGAACAGGGACCGATGGGTTTCCCCAACGGCAGCGAGATCGAATGCCCACAGCCTGACCAACACGATCGTTACCAAAGCTTTGAAGGCGGGAAGATTTATTGGAACTCACGGACCAATCAAGCGACGGTCTTTACCAACGCCGAGGGGTTTGGTGAAGGTGGAAAATGCTTCGCCCCGGCAAGCGGACGGTTCCGAGTCGTACTCAACGGTTTTACCTGTAATCAGGCAACAGCAGACCAGTCCATCAACTCTGTGAGCGACGGTGCGGGTGATGAAGTGTATATGGACAGCAAGAATTTCCTGGTGGAATTACGCGAGGGAGGGCTCGGTTTCAGCGTCCAGAGTTTAGGATCACACCGAACATATTTCTACGGAGATATCGGCAATGGCGAGAATTTTCAGCTTCGCACGCGCGCCGGTTCAGCAACCGGGCTGGGCGTAAACGGCGGCATCCGCAGCGGAGATTCCTTTCCCGAGTCGCCGCAGAAACATTCTACAACTTCGTTCGACCATGCACTTCCTCTTTTTCTTTGGGAAGGCACCCTGACCCGGCGTCAGAATGCCGTAGTTCTCATCCCGTCCATCTGGGAATACGACCTTGTATCCTATGTTCTTTTCGAGCCCCTCTGGCAACCTGCAAACATCGTGGGCTCGGAAGGTATCGTGGCCAGATTGATCAGAGATTCAAATTCGAACGACCCGGAAGTCGCCAAACTTTCAGTCAGGAATGTTATAGCCGAACGAGTATCTGCGAGCCCGAGTGACCTGGCTCATCCTCTCGATCACCCGATTGGCATGCACTTAGCATCGGACGATCAATATCATTTCTACCCACAAGTTTTTATTCTCACCTACGACGAGGCCGTGCGAATGGTGCAGCTCAGCCAAAGTAAAAACGGCGAGGCTTTCCCGTTTACGTATACCGAACCCGACTGGGTAGCGTGGGCAGGTTTGCGCTTTCCTCTGGGCGGTAAATACACGCTTTATTTACAAGTCGAAAAACTGCCGGACTAATTTACGATGCACATCTGGATTAGCCCATCCGACTTTACCGGCGTCGGAGACTAATCTCGAATCCAAATCTAACGGATCAGGAATCAGCTAGAGTTTTACTGCGCATTAAGATCGCCAAACCGGTTTGGATTCGTTCCAGTGGCACATTTGCTCCGCAGCCGCAGCTTGCCCTATCGGTATGCTTAACTGGAATCGTGACTTTCGCTTTTCGGCCGGAGGTTTCGGATTATTACCTACGACAAAGCTCTGCGGTTGGCGCGTGAGAGCGAGAGCAAAGGCAGCGAGGCCATGGCAATCGTTTTCTCGGACGCTTCCGTCTTGGGCGCAATTACACAATTTACATTCAGATGGAACGGTTGCCCAGCCTCTTTGTCCGAACACTTTCGTTAATGACCTCTTGATAGGCACGTCGCTGGTGTTATACTCCGCCTTCGCGATTCGCTCTTCATCTTTGATGGGCAATACCGGTTCAGAAAAATAAATGAACATCGCAGTGTTGCGTGAAACTGGGGCAGGCGAGGCGCGGGTCGCGCTGATGCCTGACTCGGTGCAGAAGCTTGTCGCTGTCAAGGCTTCGGTTTCGATCGAGAGTGGCGCGGGTCTGGGTGCTGCGCGCACCGACGATGATTACCGCGAAGCGGGCGCGAATATCTCTGGAGATCGAAATGCTTTGCTGGCCGCAGCCGACATCCTCGTCACAGTCAACCGTCCTGCCAAAGAAGATTTCAATAGTCTGAAACCGAGCGCAGTCGTGCTCGGCTTTCTCCGCCCGCTCGATGAACCGGCGGCCTTAGTTCCGGCTCTCGAACATGGGCTGACCACGTTCGCGATGGAGTTGGTGCCGCGCATCACGCGCGCGCAATCGATGGATGCTCTGTCGTCGATGGCCACCGTCGCCGGCTACAAAGCAGTTTTGTTGGGCGCGAGTCGCATCCCGCGCATGTTCCCACTGCTGATGACCGCGGCCGGGACTGTGCCGCCCGCACGCGTGCTCATCCTGGGCGCCGGCGTCGCGGGCTTGCAGGCAATCGCTACTGCACGCCGCTTAGGAGCGGTTGTCGAAGCGTATGACGTGCGCGCCGCCGCCGGAGAGCAAGTGCGTTCCCTCGGCGCAAAGTTTTTGGAAGTAGATCTGGGCGGACTGCAAACCGAAGACAAGGGCGGTTACGCGGTCGAACTGAGCGAAGAAGCACTGGCTCGCGGCCGCGCCTTGATCGCTGAGCACGCACAGACCGCCGATGTGGTAATCACGACGGCCCAGGTGCCGGGTCGGCCCGCGCCTCTGTTGATGGATGAGGCGGCAGTCAACGGAATGAAACGCGGATCGATAGTGATAGATCTCGCTGGGTCGACGGGCGGCAACGTCACGCTCAGCAAACCTGACGAGGAAGTTGAACGCCACGGGGTCGTTATCCTCGCGCCAACAAATCTTCCCGGAACCGTGCCGGTGCACGCCAGCCAACTCTATTCGCGCAACGTCACAGCGTTTCTCAATCTGCTGATCAAAGACGGCGAGTTGCACCTCGATCTGGAAGATACCGTCGTAGGCCCGGCGTGTGTGACCCATAAAGGGGCGTGGGTCAATCAGCGTGTTGCGGCTGCAGTGCAGATGGTAAAAGCAACGATCTAGGGTCAGTTTTTGGCCTGCTTTGTTCGGTACTTCGTGGATAGTCTTTCCTTGCCTGAGTCAGCATCAATCCACGAAATCACACTTAGCCGAACACCGGTATTTGTTCGAGGCACTCGCGCAGAAATTTCCCAAGGGAAAATAGAAAGGCTGCAAACCAAGTGAACGAATCCATGTCATCGACGGCTCTGATTGCTGCGCTCTATGTCTTTGCCCTCGCAGCGTTTCTCGGTTACCAGGTCATCTCGCGGGTGCCGCCGCTTCTGCACACGCCTTTGATGTCGGCCACTAATGCGATTTCGGGCATTTCGCTGGTGGGTTCAATTGTGATCGCCGGATCGGGCCACGGGACGGTGGCGACCGTGCTCGGGTTTGTAGCAGTGGTTTGCTCG
>JBBRMS010000009.1:0-76072 GCA_038230715.1 Pyrinomonadales bacterium | reverse complement strand
TTGAGCCGAGATTGCAGTTTGGTAAATGGAAACCAAGCTTTGGGATCCCTGGCGCGGCACTGTGATTTGTCCGTGTACTTGCAGACATCGATCGCATATATAGGATGAATTTCCCAAAGGGCCAGCCGTTCGAAATCAGCGTGCCTGGTGATCGGATTGAAGCCCGCATGGCCATCGCCGCCACAAGCCACGTGACTGCCGTCAAAGAATAACTGTCCGGAGATTTTCACCGGATGAGTTTTAAGAAAAGCCGCGAGGTCAGGCGAATCAAACAAATCCCAGGCAGGCGGCCGATAGTGCGGAATGATCTCCGCGACGATGGTCTTGCAATAAGCAGTCTCGGTCGGGTCCTCGGCCAGAGTGATATGAATGTCGTTGTAGGCACAACCAAGAAGGTTGCACTGCACACTCTCACCATTGCCTTTGGTCAGCGGGCTATCCCGGTCAACGTTTGAGTGACGCGCATCGAGGACGAAACCGACGAACGTAACGGTTTTGCCTTCACCCAGTTTCTTCTCGTTCGCCAGCGTAATTATGTTTGCCAGCTTCGCGCGGCTCGGCGGCGGCTCACCTTTCGGAATCGTCGGTTCGTTGTTGCTGGCATTTCCCAGGGAGGCAAAATTCAGCAGCGTAACGGCCGTGATGTTGGTGGCCGGCGCGCAGAGATTGTTCTTCATGGCATTCTGCTGATCGTTAGCCGGCCCCTTGAAACAACCAGTGTTCCCGCAAAGGAAATCGATCCGCTGAGGCTTGTTGGTGAACGGCCTGAGTTGCAGCGGCAGAGGCTTGCCGCAAGTTTTGAACAGCAACTTCTGAGCAACGGCCGGCGACGCCAGCAGCAAGCTGGCAAGGGATAGCAATGCGTAACGAATTAATAGCTGTGGTTGCATTTCTTTTTACCTGTAATAGGTTTTGCGGTGAATGCTATCCAGATTGCAAAGGGGTGGCAAGGTTAGATCGTAGGAATACCATCGCGAAGCATACCAGTGGAAATGTTTTGTGCCCCGGGTTGGCGGCCTAAGCACGCTGGGCCGGGATGTCCGCGTCACGATTCTCCCCAAGCTTGCGATGAAATGGCGTACAGGCTAGGCTATGGCTGTCACTGAGTGACGATTCATTCAGTCAACTTAAATGCCCCGCAAGAGTTCACGAAACGGCGCCACCGGAAAACGCGAATCGATTTTGCGCGCAGCGACCCGCGTGTTTGCACGCAACGGCTATTTCAATTCCAAGGTCGCGGACATTGCCCGCGAGGCCGAGGTCGCTGACGGCACCGTCTACCTTTACTTCAAAAGCAAGGAGGAGATCCTGCATTCGATCTTCGATCAAAATATGACCGAGGCTATCTCTTCTGGCCGGGTGCTGATCGAAAAGCTGCAGGACCCGGGTGAAAAGTTGCGCCGGATTGCCATGCTTCATCTGGAGCGCCTCGGCGCCGATCCCGATCTGGCGGTGGTCTTTCAGGTTGAGCTGCGCGGCTCAACCAAATTCATGGAGGAGTTCTCGGCGGCCGGGTTTGCCGAATACCTCGGACTGCTGCGCCAGACTTTCGAAGAAGGCCAACGCTCAGGCGTCTTCCGCAAGGATCTGAATGCCAAGATAGTTTCGAAGATTCTGTTTGGGGCCCTGGATAAAATGGCTACCAACTGGGTCATCTCCAAGCGTAATTACAAACTGCCGCCAATGGCCGAGGTGGTAATGGATGTCTTCCTGAACGGAGTCAGTGCCTAGTGAGTTCCAATCCCCAGCTGCAGTCCAGTCCGAAGGCTTCGGCTCCGGTGCGCGTACCGCTTTCAGCCGACGAACCACAGACCCTGGTCGAAGTCTATGAGGGCGCGGTGCGTCGCCATCCGAAAACCGACACTCTGAATTACAAAAGCAACGGGGCGTGGCATCCAATCGCGGGCCAGGAAATGCTCACCCGATCACGCCGGATCGCTTTGGGCTTGTATGCGATGGGAGTGCGGGCGGGCGAGCGGGTCGCACTGCTCTCGGAGAGCAGAGTTGAATGGGTCCTCGCTGATCAGGGTTGCGTGTTTGCGGGAGCGATTTCAGTTCCGGTTTACCCCACGCTGACACCCGCGCAGGTCGAATACATTCTCAAGGACTGTGGCGCGCGCGCCCTGTTTGTTTCGAGCGGGACGAAATTTGCCGAGTTCCAATCGGTAGTGGGCGAGTGCGCTGAGATTGAGAATGTAGTGATCTTCGATGACGGAGGATCTCGCGCAGCAAACACGCTCAGTCTGGCTGAACTCGAGGAACGTGGGCGCGCGCTCGAAACCGAGCAGCCCGAGTTGTCACGCGAACTGGCCCACGCAGCCAGACCTGAAAACCTCGCCACGATCATTTACACCTCGGGCACAACGGGGGAACCCAAGGGCGTGATGCTGACCCATGCGAACATGGTTTCGAATCTGATCGATTCCTCCCGGCATCTGGAATTTGATGAGACGGATTCAGCTCTCTCGGTGCTGCCCCTGTCGCACATCTTTGAGCGCCAGGCGATGAACATGTATCTGCACCAGGGGATGAGCGTTTATTTTGGGGAGGCGATGGAGAAGATTGGCGCCAACCTGCGCGAGGTTAACCCGACGGCTTTTGTCGGCGTGCCGCGCATCTATGAAAAGATCCTGGCTGGCGTTCAGGAACGCGCGCTGTCCCGGGGAAAGCTGAACGGCGCGATCTGCGACTGGGCCATCGAAATCGGCAAGCAATGGGCGCAAGTGAAAGCGCGGTCGCAGCCCATTCCAGTCTGGCTTGGTTTGCGGCACAAACTGGCGGACGCGCCGGTGTATGCGAAATGGCGCAAGGCCATGGGTGGCCGCATTCGCATTTTTGTTTCCGGCGGCGCTTCGTTATCGACGGATGTGGCGCTGGCATTCGCAGGCGCGGGCTTACCAATCGTCCAGGGATATGGTTTGACAGAGACTTCTCCGGTGATCACGGCGGGACGACTGGACGACAATCGCATCGGGACCGCAGGCAAGCCGATCAGAAATGTTGAAGTGCGGATCGCGTTGGACGGTGAGATCGAAACGCGCGGGCCGCACGTGATGAGAGGTTACTGGAACAAGCCTGCAGAAACGCGCGCGGTCTTTACTGAAGATGGTTGGTTCAAGACCGGTGACATCGGTAGTCTGGATGCCGGTGGATATCTCACCATAACCGATCGCAAGAAGGAGTTGCTGAAGACGTCTGGTGGCAAGTACATCGCGCCGCAACCAATCGAGCAGTTAATCAAGAGCTCACGTTTCGTCAATCAGGTGGTGGTCATCGGCAACGATCGGAAATTCGCGGCGGCTTTGATTGTGCCTGACTGGGAACAGCTTGAGGCCTACGCCAAACTCAAGGGACTCAACCTGAGCACGCGCGCAGAATTCTGCAGCCAACCCCGCATCATCGATCTGTTTGAGCGACAGATAGCGGCGCGCACCGGAAATCTGGCCAATTTCGAGAAGATCAAACGCATCGCACTCCTGGACCAGGAGTTGACGGTTGAGGGTGGCGAGATGACTCCGACGCTGAAAGTGAAACGCAGAATAGTCGATCAGAAATATCGCGAGGTCATCGATCGGATCTATTCGGAAGCGGACGTGTCGGGGCGGGGTTGAGCAGGTGAAATGGAGTCAGTACCGGGAGCGATAGCGACCGGGTCGCCACCATCACAGTCGCGTTATGAGGTCATAGTCACAGTTCCGTAGTCGTTTTATAAACCCGGTCGCTATCGCTCCCGGTACTGACTGCATCGCGACGGCCTCTAATCCCGCAGTTTGATTTCGAAGGCCGCCAGGATTCGTTCGGCGGTTTCCCGCGCGGCTTGCTTCAAAGCATATTCGGAATACAGCGGACTATTTTTGGTTGGGGCTGAGACACCGCCGCGGCCGTTCTGGTAAATCGAATTGTGACTGCGTCCTGACTGTTTGAATTTCGCCGTGACCGGCTCGAGGATGCTGTAACTGACGTACAACTCGTCCATTGAATTGTTTGATGGCTTCTTGCCGGCATCTGCCAGTTCGCTTCCAATCTGCAGCCACACAACGTATCTGACTTTCTCCTCCTTCGCGCGTTTGATTGCTTCGGCGCGATTCATGCCACGCCCGGCCGAGGTGACGATCACATCCGAGGCATCAGCTAGCCGCCGCACGCAATTGTCGATTACGGTATCGGTAACATAGTAAGGAATATTCGAGGAGGGATCGCGGTTATCGATGCCGATCAGTAACTGCAGCCGCGGGGTGAGCTCGGGTTTTTTCTCGACGGTCCTGGCACCCGAGACTGAAGGCGCCGTGGGCGGTGTTCCACCGGATGAGCGGCGGCCCGACTGCGTGTACGAAATAATGACCCCAGCGAAAACGATCGCCATAATCGCGAGAGTTCGATGATAATTCTGCACGTTCATATTTCGTTCGGTATTCCAGGATTCGCCCCCGGCTTACGCCGCGGCGTAATAACAGAAAAAGCTTGCTATCGGTTCATCAGGTTCACGTTTGCGAAATGCTTTGATGCGCTCGGCCGGAAATCGTGGCTCGCTTTTTCTTTCCCCGGTCGAATAAATTAGACTCCTGGCTGTCCAATAACCCGCAAACCATGACTGAATCACAAACTCGATCGTTAATCATCACCAAAGTTGGGCAACAGGGACCCAATATCCGTTCGTTCCAACTGATGCCCCCGGACGCCGCCCACGTTCATGGCGTCAATTTTGTTTCCGGCCAGGTAGCTGTGCTCAGGGTGGGTAAGGAGGATCCGGCGTACTTTGCTTTTGCGGGCGCTCCCACAGATCGTCAACTGGAGATTCTGGTGAAGCGAACTGTGGGCGCCAGCGTGGCCTTGTTTGATATGGAGGAAGGCCAGCGCGTGGATTTGTTGAGTGTGGTCGGTCATGGTTTCGATCTGGACAGCCAGAAAGGCCGCGACCTGGTGTTCGTCGGCATGGGTACAGGAGTGGCGCCTTTGCGATCGGCGCTGCGACATGTCCTGCAACGCAAAGAAGATTTTGGCCAACTCGTGGTGCTCTATGGTGCGCGCACTCCTGACGATTTCTGTTATCGCGATGAGACGCAGAGTTGGGAAGACGCGGGGGTTGAGTTGCGCCAGGTAATTTCGCGGCCCGATGGCCATGACTGGTCCGGCCCCACGGGCTATGTCCAAACGCTGCTGGATCACGTCCTGCCCGACTTGAGTTCCCCTGTGGCCCTGGTTTGTGGTTCGCGTGAAATGATCGAGCAGACCCGGGATCGTCTCGGGCAGATGGGCTTTGCGCCGGAAGCCATTCTCACCAACTACTAAGCGAGTGTCAGGACTGTTGCTGCGGGACGTATCCGGCCGAGCATCAGCGCGGGGGTGCGACGGTGCGGGTGGGTCACGACGGAAGTGGTCCCACTGCCAGAGATGAGCGTAAGCTACTCCACCGCGCCACGGTGCGGTGGCAGATGCACATCGTCTGGCTTTATTGGATTTCTGTTTGCGTGAGTGCGCCGCCGAACCCGTTGCAGAAGATGCCGCCGCCGGAGCTGCTGGTGTTGTGGCCGTGGAAGGCGATCCCCGCCTCATTTGTTTTTTCTTCGACACATTCTTGCTTTAGTCGTTGTTGGTAGACTACTATCCCGACTTCTTTGATGGTTCCCATTGATTTATCCAAGCTATTTTTCCGATTACTATCCACTTAAAACCTGAGCCAATCAGTTTGCGCTCAAGACACATCTGAATTCACGAAAGGTAAGTATGAAAAGAAAAGTTCGCTCAACGTTTAAGTTGTTCACGCTGATTTGCTGCCTCCTGTTGGCGGCAGTCGCAGCATCGGCCCAATCACAGGCCACCTCTGGCAACATCGAAGGTCGCGTGACTGATGCCAATGGCGCCGCCGTCCCGGCAGTCACGATTACTGCTACCAATCAGGAAACTGGTTTGACCAAGACCGCGAATGCAGATTCCGAAGGCCTTTATCGCATTCTCTTTCTCGCTCCGGGCAAGTACCGCGTCACCACCACCGGAGCCTCGGGCTTTGCCGGCGCCGATTACAGCAATGTGACGGTCACCGTCGGCGGCAAAACGCCGCTCGATATTCAGTTGAAAGTCAGCGGCACGACCACGATGGTTGACGTCGCGGCAGAAGGACAGATAGTGGAAACTACACGCACATCTGTTTCCTCCACAGTCAACGAGCGCGCCATTCAAAACCTGCCGGTAAATGGCCGCAACTTTTTGGACTTTGCCACGCTGACCCCGGGCGTGGTGCGCGATCCAACTCGCGCCGGCGATTTGGTCGTTGGCGGCCAGAAGGGAACCTTCAACAGTTTGCAGGTTGACGGCGCCGACAATAACAACACCTTCTTTGGCCAGTCGTTCGGTCGCACGGGCACTCGCCCGCCTTATCAGTTTTCAGAAGAGTCGGTGCAGGAGTTTCAGGTCAATCAAAACGGATTCTCGGCCGAGTTTGGCCGGGCCGCCGGCGCAGTCATCAACGTCGTGACCAAGTCGGGCACGAACCAGTGGCATGGCAGCGCGTTTGAATATTTTCGCGATGAGTCTTTGAATTCCAACACGCCAATCCTGACTGCGCGTCGGCTGAAGCGTCCCAAGTCGCAAATCAACCAGTTCGGCTTCACTCTCGGCGGCCCCATCAAAAAAGACCGGGCATTTTTGTTTGCAGCTTTCGATGGCCAGCGTTCGAACATTCCGAACATCGTCGATGCGCCAAACTTCTTTGCTCAGACCCCGGCTATCCAGGCTTTGCTGGCGCCGAAGATGGGCACCTATCAAGTCGGTCGCGATCAGAATGTCTACATGATCAAGACCGACATTCATCTGAATAACGCGAACCAGCTGGCGCTGCGTTTTAATCAGCAAAACTTTACCGGCAACAACAACGAAAACGGCGGTCCGCTCAGTGTCCAGGAGCATTCCGGAAACAGTGTGGCCAAAACAACGACCTTTTCAGGTTCGCTGACTTCGACTTTAACCAACCGCCTGGTTAACGAGTTTCGCTTTCAGTTTGGCCGCGATCGCGAACCCGGCACGGCGAACAGCGACGTTACCGAAGCACGCATTCAAACCGGCGGTGGCTTCTTGCAGTTGGGCCGGAACAACTTCAGCCCCCGAGAAACCACGATCAAGCGCGTTCAGTTCATCGACAACATCAGCTACACACATGGCGCGCACAATCTGAAGTTTGGGGCCGACCTGAATTTTGATCGCATCTTCAATTTCTTCCCGGGGTTGTTCACCGGACAATACACCTTTAACTCTTATGCTCTGTTCGCGTCGAACACGCCGGCTTCCTACACCCAGAATTTTGGCGGAGCGGGGACTTCGGGAGGCACGACTAAACCTAATTTGAACGACTACGGATTTTTCGCGCAGGACGACTGGCGAGTTAATCCAAAGCTGACGCTGAACCTCGGTCTGCGTTACGACTATCAGAAGCTGGCCCCTCCGACGGTGTTCAATCCCAGCGCTGTCCTGGCGGCGGCTGGCCTGGACACGACCACGCGAGTGAAAGACGGCAACAATTTCGCGCCGCGTATTGGCCTAAGCTATGCGATTGATCAGAAGACTGTGATCCGCGGTGGTTATGGAATCTTTGTGGGTCGCACGACCGGCATCATGCTGGGCACCTCGCACTCGCAGAATGGCATTCAGGTCACTGGTGTTACGCTGAACTGTACGACCGTTCCGAATCCCTGTCTGACCTATCCGGCCATCTTTACCACCCCGCCGGCGGCAGGGGCGCAAACTCCGAGTCTCTATTTGTTCGACAAGAATTACCAGCAGCCTTATGTTCATCAGGCACGCCTTGGTGTCGAGCGCGAGATCTTCTCGAACACGAGTCTCTCGGTGACTTACCTTTACTTCAAAGGTGTGAACCTCTCGCGCACGCGGGATACGAACCTGAGCGCCCCGGTGGCCACGACGGTGACGGATCCGAGCGGGACTGCCTTTACCGTCCTGCGTCATCCGGCGACTCGGCCCATCGCCGGCTTTACTCGCATCAGTCTGTTCGAAAGTTCGGCCCGTTCGCAGTACAACGGTCTGGCGGTAGAACTGAAGCGGCGTTTCTCGCGTGGCTTCCAATTCATCGCGGCTTACACCTTCTCGAGCGCAAAAGACAGCAAGCCTGATCAGACGATGGTTGTGGTCGGCACCGATGACGTAAAGGGCCTGCAGAACAATCTGGACATCAACGCTGACTACGGTCGCAGCGATCTGGATATCCGGCATCGCCTGGTTTTCAGCCCGGTTTACGAAATCGGGCGGGTGGCGAAAGACAATGCATTCGCCAGTGCTTTCCTGAGTAACTGGACCTTCTCAGGCATCGCGACATTGCAGAGTGGCTTTGCCTACTCGGCGACGATCACGGGTGATGCTAATCGCGACGGCAACTCGGCTACTGACCGAGTTCCCGGAACGGCGCGCAACGGCTTCACTACACCCAGCATTTATATCTTCGATACTCGGGTGACCAAGTCGTTCATGTTCGGAGAGAAATACAAGTTGAGTCTGGTGGCGGAAGCCTTCAACCTGTTCAATCGCTCGAACATCGCTTCGGTCAACACCGGACGGTACACGATCGCCAGTTCGTCGGCGACGGTCTTTGCCAATCCGGCGTTGTCCACTCCATTTGGTTTTGCTCGCACCTTCCTGGGAGAGCGGCAGATCCAACTGGCGGCGAAGTTCAGGTTTTAGGCTAAGCACAGTCCACGAAGGTTTCGTGGATCGCAGTAGCACTGCGGCAGTTTTTCAGATCCAACACAGTCGCAGCAGAAGTGCGAGGAGCGCAGGAGGTGCCAACGAAGTGATTCGTTGCGCGCTTCCTGCGCTTTTTAGCTTCTATCTGGTCGCGACCGTGGTTGTCTCGATACTGACTCTAAATTCATTCATGTGGAGCATAATTCCCCAGGAGAACTCAGTAGAAGGTGCTAAATAGCGGCATTAGAGTAGGAATCCGGCGGCACGGTCATTGCCCGTCTGATACCCAGAGGTTCAACTTAAGTATGAGATTCCATTACCAAAATTCTGTACGAACTACCATTATTGTATCGACCGCGATTGTCATAGCTACTCTGTTTATTTTTGTGAGCGGCACCAGCGCCGCGACTGACGGTGATCTGGATCCAGCTTTCGGATCAGCAGGGAAAGTTGTCACTGATTTCTCCAATCGCAGTAATGCCGCGAATGCAATTGCGTTGCAGCCGGACGGAAAAATTGTCGTGACCGGAGACGGGCTAAGCGCGCAGGGTGCGCCCGATCTCACCGTGGCTCGTTACAATGCTGACGGCTCACTTGACGCTTCGTTTGGAACCGGTGGAAGGGTCACCACAGATTTTGCCGGTCTCAGCGATGTTGGCTTTGCCATAGCAGTTCAGCCTGACGGTAAAATCCTGGTGGCCGGCACCGCTAATCTCGGATCTGCGACACAGTTCGATTTTGCGCTCGTCCGTTACAACTCGAACGGCTCTCTCGATTCAACTTTTGGCGCCGGCGGCAAAGTTACGACCGACTTCAACGGAGGTCTTGATCAAGCAACTTCAATCGGCTTGCAAAGCGATGGAAAGATCGTCCTGGCGGGCTTCGCCACGGTCGGTGATGCGCACACAGCCCTTGCGCGTTACACCACTAACGGGGCGCTGGACACCACCTTCGGCGGCTTCGGAATTGGCAAGGTCGTCATTAATATCAACAACACCCGCGATTTTGGGAATGCCCTCGCGATTCAATCCGACGGTAAGATCGTTGTGGGCGGATCCACGCTGACCACGGGTGGGGCGTTTGTAATGTTCTCACTGGTGCGTTTCACGGCCGGTGGGTTGCTCGATTTTGGTTTCGGCAGCAGTGGCAAAGTCACCACACAGGTCGTACCCGGCGACGGTGAAGACGATGAAATTTTTGCCCTCGCCATTCAGGTGGACGGAAGAATAATTGCCGGCGGCCAGGCGAATTTTGCACAGGACTTTGGCATGGTGCGATACTTGGCGAACGGTTCTATAGACACCTCGTTCGGTACCAACGGAATCGTCACGACCGACTTCAACGGCACAACTGACCGGGCGAAAGCGATTGCCCTGCAGATCGATGGAAAGATAGTTCTGGCCGGAGCGGCGAAGCTGACTACGGGCTCAACTGGCGACTTTGGACTGGCTCGCTACAATCCCAACGGCTCTCTCGACGCGACCTTCGGCGCGGGTGGAAAAGTTACTACTGATTTTTCCGGTAACGTCGAAAACGGCAGAGGCTTGGTAATCCAGGCAGACAACAAGATTGTCGTGACTGGATCGACCGCCACGATTGGACAGGCTGATATCGCGCTCGCTCGTTATCTGGTCACGGTGCAGGCCAGCGATATTTCCGGTCGCATTCTCGATACCAATAGCGCCCCGGTGGAAGGCGTGGCTATTAGATTGAAGGGCGCCCAGACCCGGTTAACGATTACGGATTCTCAGGGTAACTATCGCTTTGATGGCGTGGGCGTCAATAGTTCATACACAGCGACACCGGCCCGCGCCAACTACGCTTTCACTCCGGCGCTGCGAACTTTTGTTCACCCGGGGCTGCATACCGACGCGTCGTTTACCGCGACCTTCACGGCGGCGGGATTGAACCCGCTGGACACCACTGAATACTTTGTGCGCCAGCACTACCTGGACTTCCTCAGTCGCGAACCGGACGAAGCGGGCTTTAACTTCTGGGTGAATCAGATCGATAGTTGCGGCTCGGACGCGAATTGCCGAGATCTCAAACGGGTGAATGCCTCCGCGGCGTTCTTCCTCTCGATTGAATTTCAGCAGACCGGTTATTTGGTCTATCGCACTTACAAGACCGCTTACGGGAATATATCCGACGCGCCAGTCCCGCTTCGGTTCAGCGAATTTCTGCCGGATACGCAACAACTGCAACAGGGCGTGGTCGTGGGCCAGACGGGTTGGGAAGCTACTCTCGAGAATAATAAGCGGACATACGTTGAGGGCTTTGCGCGCCGTTCGCGGTTTGCCGAAGTTTTTCGGGCCGGCACATCGGTTGATCAATACGTGGACACCATCAATGCGAACGCCGGCGGTGTGCTGACGACTGCCGAGAGAGACCAATTGGTGGCCGATCTGATATCCGAAACCAAAACCGCCGGCCAGGTGCTGCTGATCGTCGCCGAAGACCAGGAGCTAAAATCGGCTGAGTTCAACAAAGCGTTTGTGTTGATGGAGTACTTCGGTTATCTGCGACGCAACCCGAACGATCCACCGGAATCGACGCTCAATTATCAGGGATACAATTTCTGGCTGGGCAAACTCAATCAGTTCAACGGCAACTTCGTAAACGCGGATATGGTGAAAGCGTTCATCACCTCGGCTGAATACCGCGGGCGTTTTCCGAAGTAGCGAAGTCAAACTTGTAGTCTGTGAATGGAAGATAAAGGCGTCGCTCTCAAGTGAGCGGCGCCTTTTCAATTGAATACGATGACGTGGAAGGCGGCACCTTGTTGCCGCCCTTCAAAAGCCTCGACCGGACGAGACTGGTTTCGTTTCAGACCGCGGTGACAAGTCGCGCTCGCAAGGCAGCGCACTCCACACCGGGCGCGTTACTACGGTCGGGCCGCGCTTTTGGCGATGGGCGGCGCCGCCTTCGTTTTGCCACTGCCGGTATCCAAAGCCACGGGCGCTGGGTATCCCTTGCCGGCCAACGCGGCAATTTCGATCACCACCTCTTTTTGGTTTTTAGTGATGCGCGTTGTCCTGGCTGCGGTCGGCTTGGTCGCCGGTGATGCTTTGGGCGAAGCGGCAGGCGAAGATTCTTTCGCAGGCGTTTCTGTCCGCGAAGTCGGCTTTCCTGACAACTGTGCCAGCGCATTGGAAATCTGGTTTCGTTCCGCTTCTGAAAGGTCTTCCAGCTTGACGTTGTTGGAGGTCAAAACGGCCCGCAGATTTTCTTCGGTGTTCGTCCCCCGATCGTAGACATCGCGATAGATGTGCAGCTTGCCGTCTTCGACCACGATCGTTTCGTAGCGCAGTTCGACCGGCACCGGCTGGCCCAGCTTAACGTTTTTTGTCTTGGTCTTGTCGCGGCCATAAGCGGTCACGTCAGCATCGCTTAGTTGAATGCCCGTCAGTTGGGCCAGGACTTTGGCAAAGTCCTGAACTTGCGGAGTGGTCAGTCCCACACAACCATGTGAGGCGAACGTGCCCAGCTTGGCCGGCGACTTGCCGCCATGAATCAGCGAAGGTCCGCCGATCGGAATCTTGATGGGACCGAGCGGGTTGAGCTTGCTACCGGCTTCCACCTTTTCGCCTGCGGTGACGTCCTTCATTTTAGCCACCCAGGGTTCGTCGGGCGGTGTCCAGGTGGGATTGAAAATGATTACGCTGGCCTTGCGCAAACCGGTTGGCAGCGGAAATTGTGGATAGCCAATGCCGATCTTGTAAGTCTTGATTAAGCGACCACTATCGAAAACATCCATGCGAAAAGCCGGAGCATTGACAACGATCCGCGAATCAGTCGGTACCGCGTTTGGTCCGGTCGAGGCTTGTTCGCGGTTTTCCTGTTTCGCGGGAGCCGTGCCGTCGGTGGGATTGGAACTCCACCATTCACCGACGAGCCCAGCGAGCTGATTGGTTTTCTCAGCGCCGATCAGAGTTGCGATCTTTTCTTCGGCCTGTGCGCGCGCGTTGGCGGATTCGCCTTCGCTATTACCGGCGCTGGTTTCGTTCAGCTTGGAAGTTTCCGCATGGGCCATCTGCTTGAGCTTAGTCACCTGGTCGCCCGTCAGTTGCAGTCGCGTCTTCAGCAAATCAGCGGAGGCGTTGTCAGCCAGAAACGCATCCAGCACCGGCAGCGTCAGCGGCTGTGCGGGCGCCTTTGCTTCAGCCAAGGGCGAAGGAGAAACCGTCGCGGATGCGGCCGGCGACGAATTTGAATTCGCTACCGGCTGGTTCCCGGCAGGTTGAGTCACGCATCCCAATGCTGCCAGGCAAGCTGCGAAAGAAAGCATCTGACCGAAAAACCTTTTCATAAGTAACTGCTCCTATACCAATTGTTTTTGATCTTTGAGTCTTGAAATTTTGGGCCGAGTGAAGCAAACAGCTTGCAATGGTCGTTCCCTCGCAGGGAACGTTAATCAGCAGCAATAACAGGGATTATGCGAGAAGAGTTCGCCGGTGTTGCATGGTAAGCGAACGTCGATCACGATTGTAGAACAGTCTGCCCGGTCTGTTCCTCAACAATTAAAGATAGAACAGGCAGCCAGCCTGTTCTGATTATTTTAGGAGTGGGTAAGGATTGATGTTGGTGCCTTCCCAGTATCGCTTAGGATCCGAAACGATCGCGATTGAGAAGTGCAGATGATAGTTGCCGGCTCCCGCATTTCCGGTGTCGCCGACATAGGCGATCGTTTCGCCTTGCCTGGCCAGGTGGCCTTCGGCCAGACCATCGGCGTATCGATCAAGGTGTGCATAGTAGTAGATGAATTTGCGATCGACACTCGATTGATAAATCGTGGTGCCGCCTCGGTCGCTATGAAATAGCTTCACGATCATGCCATCGGCAGCAGCCAGAACGGGTGTTCCCTGTGGCGCGAGGATATCGATCGCGTCATGAACACGTCCCTGAGAGCGTGAATCGGAAAAGGTGTCGCGCAATTGATCTCGCGCGACTCCGGCTACGGGAACGATCAATTTATCGCTCGGGCCTTCCTGAGTTGGGGGATTGGGCGATGGTAAAGGCGTCGATAAAGCGACTGGTGGAGAGTTGTTGGGCTGCCAAGAGGAAACCGGTGCGGGCTGGGTTGAAGTGTGCGGTTGTGACTGAGGCGAGGGCACGAGCCCGCCGGGCTTAACCAGCCGGTTCGTGCGCGCCACAAAGACAGAGACGGCCAGCACCACGGCTCCGAAGCCCAAAAGAATCTGCAGACGTCTCTGAGTAACTCGCTTCATTTCATATCCGGAGCGCACGCATCCTATGTGCGGTCCGCGGGTGTCCCTGCCCGCTGCTTATCGTTTTAAGTAACATCAATTCGTATGTCCAAACCCGTGCTTGTGCTTGCACAGCTTGCAGTAAGTCGGGGGCTCGGTATTGTCCAACTGATGCTTGACCGGCTTGAGCGTTTGCAGAAAAGCAAACATGGATTTCAGATCGTCATCAATCATTTTTCCATATAAATACCAGGGCATCGATGAGTGCAATTGGCGCGCGCCGACTTTGCCCGTGTGCATCACCTGCACAAACAAGTTGTCGCTGTAGTAGCCGATGCCCGAAGGCGCGGGGGTAATATTATGTGAAAAAACAGTGCCGGTCGGTTCGTTAAATGGGGCGCCGCCGCCGAATTCCAATCCCGGCAGCGTCTGGCCCTTCTCTCGCGGCGTGTGACAGTCCGAACATGAGGCCATGCGCACGAGGTAATCGCCGCGCGCTACCGGCGTTGATTGATCGGGCGCCGGCACCGCGGCCTCAACCGGTTGCGGCATGCTGTGCATCAGGAAGTTAAGCGGGAAAGGGATCTTAGTCATCGGCAGTTGGTTCCGCACCGCCGGCACTGAACGAACATAAGCGATCACTGAAGCGAGGTCTTCATCGGATAATTGGCGATAGTTCTGATAAGGCATGACGGGAAATAAAGTCCGGCCATCGTGACCAATCCCTTCGCGAATGGCACGCGCAAACATGTCATCAGTCCACGTGCCGGCGCCGGTTTCTTTGTCCGGCGTGATGTTGGGAACAATCAACCATGGCAGTCCGTCATTCGCCCACGATCGTCCCGAGCCTTCCCGCCCCGCCACCGGCGGCGCGCCCGGCTTTGACCAGTCCTGCTCTGTATGACAAGCAAAGCATCCCATCACGGCATCGACCATGTATTTCCCGCGAGCAAGTCTCATTGGCGTCGGTTCAAATTTGCGATCGGTGAGCGCACGCTTCTTTGCCCCGATGATGGGCCGCCAGCCCACAGTGAAAGTAATGCCCGCGGCGAGCAAGGTGATAATTACCACCAGGCTGATCAGTGTGATTTTCCTCCAGCGACTAGCCATACGATCGATAGCCTCCCAGATGATTCAATAACCAACGATTCGGATCGCCAACATCATGTCCGCCCGTGCGCAGCTCGCAACCTCTTCAAGTCGAACCTGCCGCAGATGTAAGGCCGCTGGCGGACAGGATCCGTGGCTTTGCCTGAAAATTCGGGCGCCCCAATCATTGCTGAGCAGTACAGAACCGCGAGCGGTAGCGAGCGGGACCAGGATACTACTCATACACGAAATTCCTTCCTCGCCCTATGCTGATTCTTTGTCCCGCTCGCCGTTCTGTTTCGTGGCCAATGGATGATCGACTTTTTTGGCAAAGCCCGGATCCGCTACCTCATGAATCTCAGGATCGCGCCAGCGGCGCGGGCCGATGCTCCGGGCTCACCGATCTTCTCAGCCACACTCTTCAACTCAGATCTCATCGCAGCGTTGCATGCGGGTTCCAGCATTCTCAGCAACTCTGCTGCGAGGTCGGGTCCGTTCAATTGATTCTGAATCATCTCAGTCACTATCCGCCGGCCCGCGATTAAATTTGCCAGGCCATAATGTTCGGCCGTGATCAGGCTCCCCAGCGTGTGCCAATTTATGGCCGACTCTTTATAGACGATAACCAGCGGTGTTCCCAACAAGGCAGCTTCGAGGGTGGCCGTGCCGCTGGCTACTGCCGCGACGTCTGCGGCAGCCAGCGCCTCGCGGGTCTCGTGATGAACCAGCCGCAGCGATTCTTTGAATGCCGGATCGTACTCGCCCTTTGCGATTATCCCGCGCGCTTCCGTTGGGTCTCGATTTGGCGCGACCACCACGACGAACTGAGCGTCCGAGCGCTGCTTTGCTATGAGGGCAGCCGCCTCGATCATCGGCGGCAGAATTCGCACGAGTTCTTTGTGCCGGCTGCCGGGCAGGAGGGCCACCACCGGGCGACCGGGATCAAGATCGTTGCGCCGGCAGAACTCTTCGCGTCCATAGCTCGGTCGAACTTCACCAGCCAGGGGGTGACCGACATATTCAACGTTCGTGATACCGCGAGCGGCGTACCAGTCCTTTTCAAATGGCAGGATCGATAACAGCAGGTCAACGTCGCGAGCCACGCTGTGAGCGCGGTAAGAACGCCAGGCCCAAAGTTGCGGGCTGATGTAGTAGATGACCGGCACACCCTGGCGATGTAACCAGTGCGCGAGCCGCAAATTAAAGTCGGGCCAGTCAACCAGGATTACCGCTTCAGGTTTTCTTTCACTCACCGCCAGTTTCAGTTCGCCAAAGGCGCGCCAGAACTTCGGCAAAGCTCTGCCGATTTCCCACAGCCCGAGGATCGCCAGTTCATCAGCCTTGACCACTGAATCAACCCCGGCGGCACGCATTCGTGCCCCGGTCGAGCCGAAGAAGTCGAATTGAGTTTCAGGCGCGGCTGTCTGAAGCGCGCCGACCAGCGCCGCCGCATGCGCGTCGCCTGAAGCTTCGCCAGCGACGATCATTAGTCTTAAATGGTCTTTCGGTTTCTGGCCCATGGATAGTCTAAAGACCATTTTCCATTAGTCATTTTTCATTTCTCATTTGCCATTACCTCGATTACTGTCGCGGCCTCAATCGCCAATGAAAAGTGAAAAATCTAAAATGACAGATGAAAAATGATCCTTCCTTGTGACGCGTCGCGCGCGCATGTTAGCATCGCCGCATTCCGTTAGCGAAAACGGCGCGCCTGCTGGGGGTTCATTCGAGTTCGCAGAAGGCGCATTTTGATTATAGCCCCAGCGCGGAGGTCGGCAGCTTACAGCATGCTCGGCATGGCTTCGACAATCAGGTTCCGAGTGACGCGCGTTTTGCCTTTGCTGGCAGGCGTTGCGCTCGGCTGTTTGTTCACCGTCCCCACTTACGCGCAACAAACCAATCCCGTCGATCGCAAAGTCGAAAATCCGATCACGGACACGCCGAACGTAAATCCGCTGCAACAGGATCAGCCGGTTAAGCCGACGACTTCGGGAAAACCTGTCGCGATTCAACCGGGGGACAAACTTTCTTTGGAGTGCAACAAGGAGACTGTAACCGGTGCGAAGGGATCGCAGGTATCGGTTTGTGAAGGCAACGTTGATGCGCGCATCGGCACTTACCGTTTGCAGGCTGACAAGGTCACGGTCTACGACGCCACCAACAAGGTGATCGCCGAAGGCAACGTGGTTTTTGATCAGGGCGATCAGCAGCGCATCACCGGTAGCCGCGCGGAATGGAATTACAAGACCAAGACCGGCTTCTTTCTCAACTCGACCGGTTATAGCAATCAGACCAATGACGGCACGCGCATGTATTTCACTGCCGATCGAGTCGACAGAATCAGCCTCGACACGATCATCGTCACGAATGGCGAGATCACTGCGTGCGACGAAGAAGTTCCCAAATGGAGTTTTCGTGCAAAGAAGGCAAGGATCAAGGCCGGCGATAAGGTGAAGCTTTCCTCGCCTACCTTTCGCATCAAGAACCTGCCGGTGATTTATCTTCCGTATGCGTCGTTATCTCTCAAGCATGACGATCGCCAATCCGGTTTCCTGACCCCGACCTTCAGTGGTTCAGGCGCCAAGGGCTTTCGGATATCCGACGCTTACTATCTGACGCTGGGCCGCTCGGCCGACTTGACTCTTCGCGGTGACTTTTTTTCTCAGCGCGGCATTGGCATTGGCGGCGATTTGCGTACCCGCGCTAATTCCCGTTCGTTTCTCAATCTGGGTTTCTATGCGGTCAAGGACCGCATGTTTGGACCCAAAGAGGACGCCACCCATCCGAACCAGGGAGGCTCGAGTTTTTATATCGACGCGGTCCATTATTTCCCCAATGGATTTCTGGCGGCGGCCGACGTAAACATTACTTCGAATCTTGCGTTTAGACAGATCTTCTCTGACTCGATTCAGGCCGCAATCTCGCCGGAGGAACGCTCCCAGGTTTTCATTAACAAGAACTATCACGCCTACAGTTTCAATCTGCGGCTCAACTCACAGGCGACCACTCTGCAAAATTCACGGATTCGTATTCGCGAGTTGCCCAGCGTTTCCCTCGATCGGCGGCCGTCGCCGGTGCACTGGTTCAGAAACGTTCCCGTCTACTACTCCTTTGAAACCGCTGTCGAAGGCGTCAGCCGAAAAGAGACGCCCAGCGACCTCGCGACGTTCCGCGCCGAAGCCGGACGTGACCCGATTATCACGCCTTCGGTGGTGCAGCGCTTTGATCTTCATCCCAACATTGCCATCCCGCTTAATTTCTCGGGCTGGTCGTTGACGACCACGCTCGGCGCGCGCGCCACTTACTATTCAAACTCGATTAATCCGGTCACTGGTTTGGTAACGCCGCGCGACGTGGTGCGAGGTTACGGCGAGTTGGAGCTTGATTTGCGGCCGCCCGCGCTGGCGCGCAATTTCCGGCGCGATGACGGGTCGGTCAGGTTTCGACATGTGATTGAGCCTTATGTCATCTACCGGCGCGTCGCGGGCATCGATAACTTTAATCAGATTCTCCGCTTCGACTATGTCGACGCTATCGCGGACACGAACGAAATTGAGTACGGCATTTCCAATCGCTTCTACACTCGCCGATCGATCGAGACTGTGGGCAAGAAAGCCGAGCGCGCGGCCCGCGAGAAGAAAGCTTCGCTGGCCACCCAGCCTTACGAAGCCTTAACGATTACCATCCGGGGCAAGTATTTCTTTGATCCGTATTTCGGCGGGGCCCTGATTCCCGGAAGACGCAACCAGTTCGCTCCCATCGATACTTTTTCCGGCTTCACTTATGGAGCCGTGCCGCGCAAGTTCTCGCCCGTCAATGTCGACGTTCGGTATCGCCCGTCAGAGCATTTGTTTGCTGACTTTCGCGCTGATTTGAATACTAAGGGCGGTGGATTGCGGGCGATGTCCGCTACCTTCGGACTTAACCGGGCACTGGTCCAGGCCTTCTCGACTTTTTATTACACGCGGGCGGTGAAACTGGTTCCCAGTTTGGCGCAATACGCGAACGCGGCCGGCCGCGAGCCGGGCACCTTGCGCGGGTCGCAATGGAGCCCGTCGGTCTTTCTCGGCAATCGCGACAAAGGATTGTTTGGCGGGTTGTCGCTCTTCTTCGATTTTCAGAAACACCCGTTTGCGGGCAGCAACCGTTCGTTGATTAGTTCGACGGCCACCCTCGGCTACACCTGGAAATGTTGCTCAGTGACGGTGCAGGACTACACTTTCAACGTGGGCCTGCGGAACGAGAATCGAATTGTCTTCGCCTTCCGGCTAAACGGCATCGGCACCTTCGGGACCGAGAAGATCGGTCAGTGGATGAAGTAGTTTGTAACGCACTCTTCAGCTTGCCCAATACCGGCATAGCGAGGCCGCAGAAGGTTGAAGTCAGTACCGGGAGCGGTAGCGACGGGGTTCTCCTCCCGGTTCAACCGCAACGCGGTTGCGTCGTTTTCTCAGAGGGCAAAGCACAGACCGACCTCGCCGTTCCGTTGACATCCTCCGGCGCCAATAATAAAGTTGCTTTGCCGAAAGACGGGATCATCTATAACTCTTATTTCCTGTCGGTTGAAAACTTAGACCACCCTGATTTTTCTTCTGGCCGGTGTATCCAAACCTTCTTGAAGTGCATCAAATACAGCCCCGGCCGCATCACCAGTAAAGCAAAAGTCTGACACACGGCTACTGGCACAGACTCCAGTTAACGAAGCTACTCCTGAATTCCGAGTACCAAGCATGAAACACAGAACGATTACAGTTTTTTCCATCGCGAGCCTGCTGCTGGCTTTGATGGTGTGGAGTTTTGGTTCGTCGGCGGCCAGCAACAATGGCAAGGCAACTACCAACTACTCGAAGCAAGAAGTCGAGTCGAACCTTCCCCCGCAAGCCGACGAAGACGAATACGTCGATGCCGATTTGGGAAAGTTCGGATCCAAAATCGATCGCGATAAGTACCTTCGTTTGCGCGGAGAATATCTTGGACGCCTGCGGGGTATCGAGCCGGGCCGGCCGTTCGATCCCGAGTGGCGCAACCGCGCGATGGAACAGATGGATCGTCAGGAGAAAGGGCGGCGGCTTGAATCTTTAGTGAATGGCGGTTTGACCACGACCCTCACCCCCGATGCGGCGTGGACACCGCTGGGCCCGACCAGCATCGCGAATGGGCAGGCTGTATCGGGCGGCGATACCGCAGTCAGCGGCCGCGTAACTTCTATCGCCGTGGATCCAAGCAACTCGAACAACGTTTACCTGGGAACCGCCCAGGGAGGAGTTTGGCGTTCGCTCGATGGCGGCACGACGTGGGCAGCGATATTTGATAGCGCCCAATCGATGGCGGTTGGAGCTCTGGCGCTCGCGCCCTCGGACCCGAGCAAGCTTTACGTAGGCACCGGCGAATTCAACGGTTGTGCAGACTGCTTCTTTGGCGCGGGCCTCTATCGCATTGATAACGTGAATACTTCGCCGACTCTGGTGGGTCCGATTAATCCACTGACAACCGTGAATAATCTTACTTACCAGATTTTCAACGGTCGCGGCATCACCAAAATTTTGGTGCACCCAACTGATCCGGCGACCATCTTTGTTTCGACCGGCCGCGGCGTGGCTGGCAGCGGCGGAAGCTCTCTGAGTAACACACTCCCACCGATGGGTACTCGCGGTGTCTATCGTTCAACCACTGCAACTTCGGACGCCGGCTCGGTGACTTTTCAAAAGCTTGTGGTTACCGCTGATCTGACGAGTGTGGACACTCCGGCAACAGGGAACCTCGACACGCCTGACATGGTAATGGAGCCGGGAGTCCCGGATAACATCCTGGTGTCGGTGATCGGAGCGTCAGGGACTTTTGGCGGCATCTATCGCACGACCAACGCCACCGCCGCCACTCCGACCTTTACCCAGGTTCGATCCCTCGCCCTGGGCGTGCGGTCGAATCTAACGATTAATAAAGTAGGTTCGGTGGTGACGGCATACGCGGCCACCAGCGAGACGCCATTTTCTTCAAACGGTCAGACGTGTACGACTGGCTCGGGCACTGTTCGCAAGGGGGTCGACCCATTTGGCGTTGGCACGTGGTCAATACTTGCGGGAGGTGGAGGCTTCTGTGGCAGCCAGTGTTTCTATGACATCGCGGTGGCCGTCAACCCGAACAACGCTAGTGAAATTTATCTGGCTGGGAATGCGCACAGCACCTGTTCAGATGGTATGAAGAAATCAACTGACGGCGGCGCGACCTTTTTCCGCGATGACACGGGCACTCACGCCGATTCCCACGCGCTTACCTTTGATGCGACCGGTGGGACGATTTTTGCAGGCAACGACGGCGGAGTGTGGAAGAAGCCGGCCACCAACACAGTTGCGACCTCCTGGACGAATCTCAATAGCGCGCCGCTAAATACTCTCCAATTCGAGAGCATCGCAGTTCATCCAACCGATCGATTTCTGATGATCGGCGGGACCCAGGACAATGGGACTGAGTACCAGTCAGCCTCGGCAGGGAATTGGAGCAACGCCGAAGGTGGCGATGGCGGCTATTGTCTGATCGATCAAAGCGCGACCAATGCCACGAACGTGAATATGTATCACACGTTCTTCAATCAGACTGGAACCCAGATCGGTTTCGACCGAGCCGTTAACACAACCTGCCTGCCGTTTAAGAATTTCTGGCCGACTCGCGGCATTGGTTTCGTGAGCGGAGGTGATGCTGAGCAGCCCAGCCTTTCCTGCGATGGGACCGCTGATTATCTCCACAACGGGCTCAGTCTTACCGACAATGTTTTGTTCTACGCGCCGATGGCACTCGGGCCGGGCTCCCCGAACACGGTCTATTTCGGAACCGACCGGCTTTATCGTTCGACTGATCGAGGCGACACGATGGCTGTCGTAAGTCAGGGGTCACTCAGCAGCCCCGGTGGGGTCGGTTCGCCCATCAGTTCCATTGCGGTCTGGTCCGGCGGCGATAACGTGCGTCTGGTGGGATTACAGAATGGACAGGTATGGGCCACGTCGACTGGTTCATCGACGATGGTTAACCTTACCAGCGGTTCATTTCCCACAAATCCCAACGGCAGCCTCACCAACAAGTTCGTTGGCCGCGCGGCCATCGATCCCAACAACAAGAATGTGGCTTACGTCACATTTTCGTTTTTTGCACCGGCCGGGCAGGGGATTTGGAAGATCTCAAATCTGATTGCGGCATCGGGTGCTTCGCCCGCGGCCCCAGTGTGGACCGCCGCCGGCAACGGCCTGCCCAGCATTCCGGTCAATGCCCTGGTGATCGATCCGCTGAACTCAAACAACCTGTACGCCGGCACCGACATTGGCGTTTACAACTCCACCGACGGCGGCGCGAACTGGGTCCCGTTTGGCACCGGTCTGCCGCGTTCGGCGGTGTTTGATCTGAAGATTCAGCCGAGCTTCCGTCTGCTGCGCGCCGCCACGCACGGCCGCGGTGTCTGGGAGACACCCTTGATTAGCCCGGCCGCGAGCACGGTTCAGTTCAGCGCGGCAGCGGATGCTTTGGGCGAGGCCGAGGTAAGCAAGACGGTTACGATTACGCGCAGCGGCGACACCTCGTTCCCGGCCTCAGTTAACTACTCGACCGGCGATACATCGGGGGCCAACAACTGCAACGTCGTCAGTGGATCCGCGTCTTCGCGTTGCGACTATATCGCCACATCCGGGACCCTGAACTTTGCCGCGAACGAGACTTCAAAGAACATCCTGATACCGATCGTCGACGATCGGTATCTTGAAGGGCCTGAGACATTCACCGTAACACTCAGCGCGGTCGGCGGCAGCAACGTGACCCTCGGCTTGCCCAGCACGATTACGCTTACGATCATCGACGATGAAACGGCGAATGGCGTTAATCCGGTCGACACGTCGAGTTTCTTTGTGCGCGAGCACTACATCGACTTTCTTAATCGCGAGCCGGATGCGAGCGGCCTGAACTTCTGGATTAACAACATCAACGGCTGCGCGCCACAGCCCTCGTGCATCGAAGTGCAGCGGATCAACACCTCGGCCGCGTTCTTTCTTTCGATCGAGTTTCAGGATACCGGCTACCTGGTGTATCGCATTTACAAGGCGGCGTATGGTGATGCTACCGGCACTTCAGCGATCGGCGGGGCGCACCCAATAGCCGTGCCAGTAATTCGTCTGAACGAGTTTCTGCCCGATACACAAAAGATCGGGCAGGGCGTGGTGGTGGGACAGGGAAATTGGCAACAGCAGATTAATGACAACAAGGCCGCCTTCGCGGAAGAGTTTGTCGGGCGCGCGCGTTTCCTGACGGATTACCCATTGACGATGACGCCAACTCAGTTCGTCAATCAGCTAAATGCCCGGGCCGCCACCGGGGGCGTGATGCCTTTATCAACGGCGCAACGTGACCAGCTGGTGAGCGACTTGACCGCGGGTATGAAGACGCGAGCCCAGGCCCTGCGCGCCGTCTCCGAGAATCAGGCACTCGCCGACGCGGAAAAGAATCGCGCTTTTGTGTTGATGCAATTCTTTGGCTACTTGCGGCGTAATCCGGACGACCCGCAGGATTCAGATTATTCCGGCTATGACTTCTGGCTGGGCAAACTGAACCAGTTTAGCGGGAACTTTGTAAACGCCGAGATGGTTAAGTCATTTATTCTCTCGAGTGAGTACAAGCAGCGCTTCGGGAACTGATTGTATTGAAGTCAGTTTCGGTGATTGCCGGTCGATCGGGAATTGGCTGTTTTTCGTGTGATTTTATAGGCCATCACGATGGAGCAGAGATTCCATCCTCGAAATCACACGAAACCGCGGGTTCAGAGCAACCAGCAGAGGGCCACCTGAAACTAAGCGGAGTGCTGAAATAGTCGTGCGGGCGGGCCGCCCGTGGATCACGTGCCCGATGCGCGTGCCACAAAACTGAGTGGCGGCTTGCGGTTACAGCAGCCCAACGCTTACAATGTGCGGCCTGACTGCTTAATAATTCGAGGTAGTCGCTCTTGCTGGCTTGGCTCAAATCCCCAGTGAGCACTTTGATAGTTCGTTCATATTCTTAATGATAAGACTGGTTATTGCTTTCTTGTGCGCCGCGGCGGCGTGTATGCTCGTCGCCAGCGCGCTGACTACGGCGCAAGCGCCTGCCAATTCCACTCCGGATCCGTTTGTCAGCCAGATAACTCGCACCAACCGCGATTCCTTTGCGGGAGATATCTCGGCCAACGGACGCTTTGTCGTCATTGAATCAAACGGTGATATTGCGACCGAGAAGATCGCTACGTTTAATGCCAGTGGCACCCCGAACGCGAATCCTCGCAACAACGAGGACGGCAATCGCGAGCTGTTTCTGTTTGACTATGCGCAGCGTAGAATTTTTCAGCTGACGAATACCAAGAGCGTCCTGAATCCGCCCGGCAGCCCTTCGCCAACTCCGAGTCCAAGTCCAAGTCCAAGCCCCAGTCCGAGTGCCAGTCCATCAGCCAGTCCGACACCAACGGCCAGTCCCACTCCGACGCCGGTAGATCCGAGCAACGTGGCCATTGAAATCAGCAACAACGAGCCGATGATTACGCTCGAGCCGCTGCTGGTTGCCGGTCAACGCACGTACACAATTGTTTTTAGTTCGAACGCTCCCGTCACCCCGGCGAGCTTTGACGGCACTAATCCGGGCGGCACGATCGCTACGGACATGAATCAGGAGATTTGGACTTACAGGTTTACTGTGCCCGAGATTCCACAGTCAGCGCTGGCAAGTGGAGCAGATGTAGGGCCGGTCAATCTAGCTACAGGAACGTTCACGCGGATTACCAATACACCTGCGAGCGCCCCCCCAGTCGCGGGTTCGTCGACCTCGCCGGCGCCGCGAGTTGCCTTTGATAACCGCGATGCCACCATCAGTGATGACGGCGCAGTCATAGCCTTTACCTCAAACCGGGACATTGTCGCGGGAGGTAATGTTGATGCCGATGCCGTGCCGGCGGGAGTTGCCAATCCGGAGGTGTTTCTCTATCGGACTGTCGCCAGTGACAACGCTGTAGGAACGGGACCGTTTACACAGATAACGAACACAAAGTCGACGTCGTTCAAGAACCCCATCTTCAGTTCGAATCCAACTCTTTCCAGTAATGGGTCGGTCCTGGCTTTTGTCTCAAACTCGAATTTGTTGACTACGAATACCGATTTGAATGCCGAGATCTATCTGGCGAATTTCAACCCCGCGTCGGGTGTGGTCAGCGGCCTGAAACAGGTCACGAAGACAAAAGACGCCCTCGATACGAACGGGAATGTGACTTCGACGACGAATGGATTTCAGTTTGGCCGCCGCTTGAGTCGCGACGGAAAATTGATTGCTTTCGAGTCTGCTGCTGCTGATCCAAAAGCTGACGCCGTCCCAATCAAGTACCCGGTTACCTTTGTTTACGATGTCTCAGCCGACACCTTTGCGCAGGTGGGACCGCGATCCCTCAGCGGAGACATACTCCATTACCCGACGTTTACCGACTATGACGCAGCCTTGCGGCCGGCCTCGGTAATCTTTACTTCGGCGCTGAACTTTAATACCGATGGATCTTTCCCAACGGAAGCGCAGGATGCGACGACAGGTTTAAATACCAGGCATGTCGAGCAGGTTTTCCTGGCTCCTTTGCCGGCCATTTCAACCGGACCGTTTTCGCGACTGACAAATATTCCGAGCTTTGTCGCGCTGCGGGGCATTCCCGATAACGGTGTCAACGCCGCCGCAGGGCGCACCGGTCGGCGGATGGTAATGAGCATCACGGCGGAGTTGGGCGGCGGCAATTCGGATAGCACAGTCGAGACCTTTTATCAGCTAACGCCAGCCATCGCGACCGAGTCAGCGGGAACACTTACATCGTCCACGGGCGCCAGCCGCATCCCGGTGCCGGTCGCGAGTCCAACCGCGACGGCCACGGCCAGCCCATCACCCAGTCCGTCGCCATCGCCGTCACCTACACCAACCGGTAGTCCGACTCCGTTCGTGGTTCTGGGTTTGGCGCCCGGCGAGTTGGGATTTTTCCAGTCCAGCACCAGCCTGTCCGATGCGACTGTCACAGTCAATAACAGCAACGCCTCGGAATCGGGACGCGCACCCGCTCTGCCGATTGAGTTGAATGGTGTTTCGGTAGCCATCAATAACGCCGCTTGCGGCCTCTATGCGGTGGCCTCGGGCGAGATCAAATTTGTCGCGCCGATTGGTTTAGCGCCTGGTACCTATAACATCGTCATCAACAACAAAGGCACAGTCGTTCGGGGTTCGATCGTGATCGTCGCGACTCAACCCGACATATTTACCAGCACGAACGGACCTTTGGGGCGGGCCAAGGTTTGCAACATTACTAATCCAACCGTGTGCACGCCTGAGCCGTTCTTTGTGACTACGAATGACGGTACCGGTGCGCAGGTGCCCACTGTCCTCAGAGTTTCCCTAACGGGCATCCGTAACACCCTCGCCAGTTCGTTAACTGTCCGGGTGGGTACGACAGTGATTACACCGAGGGCGGCGAGATTCATTGATTTGCCAGGGAATGATGAGTTTGACTTTACCTTGCCGTCAACCGTTGATACCGGAGATCTACCTATCGTGGTGGCAGTCGGGGGCGCGGGCAGCCGGCCCAACGACACCGCTCCCCACGTCACGATTAATGCGGGTGGTTCCCCGGCTCCAAATCCGATCACCACCACCGATTATTTCGTGCGGCAGCAATATCTGGACTTCCTCAACCGCGAACCTGATTCAGCCGGCTTTGCCTTCTGGACCAGCCAGATCAATTCATGCGGCAGCGATCAGCAGTGCATCGAGATCAAGCGCATCAATGTCTCGGCGGCGTTCTTTCTTTCGGTTGAGTTCCAACAGACCGGTTACCTGGTTTATCGAAGTTACAAAGCCGCCTACGGTGATATCGCCGGCACGCCGGTGCCTGTGCGGTTGAGTGCGTTTCTGCCTGATACCAGACAGATCGGTCACGACGTGATCGTGAATCAGACTGGTTGGGAATCTCTGCTCGAGTCGAACAAGCAAACGTTCTTTAATGATTTCGTACAGCGCTCTGCCTTTACCACGGCCTTTGCTTCCGGGTTAACTGCCCAGCAGTTCGTGGACAAGCTTTATACAAATGTTGGGCTCGCTCCGGCGTCAGGAACAAATCGGGCCGCGGCCGTCAGTGAGTTCAACTCGACTACACCCGCCGATGCAGCGGCGCGGGCCCGCGCCCTCCGCCTGGTCGCCGAGGATCCGATGGTGGCCCAACAGGAATTCAACCGGGCCTTTGTGCTGATGGAATATTTTGGTTACCTGCAGCGCAATCCAAACGATGCGCCGGAAGCAACCCTCGATTTCGGAGGGTACAACTTCTGGCTGGCCAAGCTGAATCAATTCAACGGCAACTTCGTCAACGCCGAGATGGTCAAGGCGTTCATCACCTCAACCGAATACAAACAGCGATTCGGACTCTGATCCAAATCGCGCAGGTCCGAAGCCTGCCCGCGCAAATCCGAAATTTGCGGTGGCCATAAATGCGTGTAGGAATTGACGGATATCCGCTGGCTGAACCCAGAACCGGAGTCGGTCACTACACGCTGGAACTGGCGCGCTCGCTGGCCCTCATCTCGCCCCGCGATGAGTTTGAGTTGGTTTCGCCGGCTCCTTTCAATGACACCGCCCTGGCTGAAATTAAGCACGCGAGCCTGCCCAACCTGCTCACCAAAAATCCGCGAGCCTCTTCGATCCGGGGCCACTGGTGGTCTATCGGTTTGCCGATGTACATCCGCCGGGCTGCCTTTGACTTATTTCATGGGACCAACTTTGACGTGCCGTTATGGAAGCAGGGACGAAGTGTCGTTACCATCCATGATTTGTCAGCACTGTTGCACCCCGACAAGCATCGCTCACGGCTCGTGCGCCGCGCCCGTTTGCGTTTGCCTTTGGTGGTCCGCTTTGCCGACCGGATCATCACCCCAACTGAAAGCGTTAAGCGCGAGATCTGTGAGCGTTTCAAGATCAAACCCGATCGCGTAACGGCCATTCATTCAGCCGCGCGAGGCAGCTTTAAGCCGTTACCATTCGCGCAAAGCGCCGAACTCAGAAAGCGTTTGGGAATCGCAGACGATTTCGTGCTTTTTGTCGGCACGCTCGAACCGCGCAAGAACCTGCTCACCCTGCTCAAGGCATTCAAACAGATAATCGAGCATACGGATCTGCGTCCTCAACTTGTAATCGCCGGCGGTGAAGGCTGGTTGATGGATGACATGTTTGCCTTCATTCGGAGCTCGGGCATTAGTGATCGCCTCTGCTTTACTGGCTATCTAAGCGACGAGGAACTGCGAGGGCTCTATTCGTCCTGTAAAGTTTTTGCTTATCCGTCTGTATACGAAGGATTCGGCTTGCCACCTCTTGAGGCGATGGCGTGCGGTGCGCCGGTAATTGCTGGCCGGATTCCGAGTTTGCAGGAAGTTTTAGGCAGTGCCGCACGGTTGGTCGAACCTCTCGATGTGAATGCCCTGGCCGGCACAATTGTCGAATTGCTCAAGGATACCAATCAGCGACAGGCGTTGGGGGCAGCGGGGCGGGAGCACGCCGGACAGTATTCATGGGAGAGGACGGCGCGGATGACGTTGGAGGTCTACAGAGAACTCCTATTGCGATAGCAATCGGGTTCACAGTTCAGGCCCACTCCTTCTTCCCGTGGTTCGCGAGGTTTCGTGGATCGTTCCACGAGATCACACGTAGCCTCAGCAAAAAGGCCGGCGTCCAAGCGCCGGCCCTTTGAATGTTCGGAGTAAAGCAGGTCTCAGAACCTGGCTTTATATTCACTTGAGACGATGAACGACTTGACCATGTCGGCATTCTGAAAATTGCCGCTGAACTGATTCAGTTTGGTCAGCCAGAAGTCATAGCCGGTGTAGTCGGTGTCGTTGCCGGTGTTCGGATCTCGTCGCAGGTAACCGAAGAACTGCATCAGCACAAAAGCCCGATTGAATTCCTGGGTCGACAAAGCCGGATTGTCGGCCACGTCTCGCAGCGCCTTCGCCCGCGCGGTCACGTTGCTGATGTCAGAGGCGCCGCCGAACTCCCCGACGGCTGTGCTGACGTCTGTCGCTGAAGGCGTGATGCCGGTATTCGCATAGAGAGCGTTGACATACGCAGCTGGGGTCATCGAGGGAGCATACACGGCGGTGAAGGGGGTGCGTTGCACGAAAGCGACCGCAAAGCTCTGCTTGTTCGCTTCCAGGACCGCCTCCCAACCCGTCTGACCGACGATTAGTCCTGAACCAATCTGTTTGGTGTCGGGTATAAACTCGCTCAGTTTCACGATCGGCACCGGCAGTGTATGGGTCCCGCCAAATGTCGAGGTTCCATTCGCGCTTCCATAGGCCGACTTATACATGCGTTCGACCAGGTATCCGGTTGTCTGGAATTCAATCGAGAGATAGAAGGCGGCTGAAGTATTAACCCGCGCGGCGTCAATGCACGTAGCGTTTGCCCCGCAGTTGGTGATGTTGTTGTTCCAGAAGGCGAAGCCGCTCTGGTCCGGCATGCGATTCAGAAAGTCCACGTACTGCTGTTGCACAAAGAAATCAGAATCATCAATCGTGATCAGCTGTGGTGGATTGGTTCCGGGTCTGACTCGCAACGGTTTAACTTTTACGTTGCCGTAGTAGAGTTCGGACGGCAGGTTAGGGTCGTCGGTGACTACGCGTAGAGTCGGACTCTGCGCCAACGCACTCACGCCAGCAAGCGCGATCACTAAAAGGGTAACTGCGATTTTCATCTTTTGCGGCTCCTGGTCCCTGTTGGAAAACCAACCAGAATTGGGGCTGGCGTCTGGTCTGATAAAAGGTGCTTTCACCTGAGAGGCATCACGAAGTGTAGCGGCCCGGCTTAGGGCTGTCAATCAATTAGTTGCCATCATTTTGACGCGGCCCGGCCCGGAATTGTCGACTTTTCTTAGGGGCCGACCCGTTGGCGATACTCGGCCGAATTAATAAAGGCCTTTACCATATCGGCATTAGCGTAGTTCCCGTTGAACTGATTGAGCTTACTCAGCCAGAAGTCATAGCCGGTATAGTCAATATCGGGTAAGTCATTGGGATTTCGTCGCAAATAGCCGAAGAACTGCATCAGCACAAAGGCGCGATTGAACTCGGACGTCTTCAGGTCGGGGTCTTCCGCCACCGCACGCAGGACCTGCGCACGGGTCTTCATGCCCCCGGTCAAGTCGCTCACCAGTTGATCGCGCTCTACCTGCGACAGCGGATTACCGGCATTTAAGTTCAGCTTGTCGACAAACTGGGCAGGTGTCAGCGAGAGCGGGAAAGCCGCGATAAACGGAGGACGTTGCACGAACGCAGCCGTAAAGGCCTCTTTGTTATTCTCTAATTGCAGTTGCCAATTGCCCTGGCCCACCACAACTCCCTGGCCGATCTGTTGCGTGTCGGGGAGGAATTCATTGAAGCGGACCACGGGTACCGGAAGTGTGTGCACACCGCCAAATGTAGAGTCGCCGTTCGGACTTCCGTAAGCAGCTTTGTAAAGCCGCTCGACCAGATAGCCGGTGTCCTGAAATTCAATCGAGAGAAAGAAGGCCGCCGAAGTGTTGATGCGCTGAGCTTCAGTACATGATGGTTGCGGCGTGCAGTTGTCGATATTGCCGGTCCAGAAAGCCAGGCCCGAAGCGTCAGGTTCGCGATTAAGAAAATCAAGATAGTGCTGGCGCACAAAGAACCCGGTGGTGTCGAGCGGATTCCCCGCACTGGTAGAGTCGTTGTCGGTAATGCTTATGGTCGCGGTCGTTTGCGTTCCCATCGGCACGCCCGAAGCATTGCTCAAAGTTACCGTGAAGGTTTCCGGCCCTTCCATAAAGGTGTCGTCGATGATGGGGATGCGGATGGTCTTCGAATTTTCACCATCGGCAAAACTGATCGTTCCGAGGGTGGTCAGGTAGTCGCAACGTGACGAAGCCCTTCCGTT
The DNA here is from genome assembly GCA_038230715.1 of Pyrinomonadales bacterium. GTDB lineage: Bacteria > Acidobacteriota > Blastocatellia > Pyrinomonadales > Pyrinomonadaceae > UBA11740. The sequence goes on along the minus strand of JBBRMS010000009.1, from coordinate 45,128 downwards.
CACAGTACTGCAGGGCTGCGCGCCGGCTGTGTCGCTCGTCGCAAAGGCGACGGTTACGTTGCTCACCTGAGGTGTTATCTCTGCGGCGGCGGGGCTGGGATCGACCGCCGACGACGGCAGAGGCGCACGCGTTTGTTCCGCAGTTGAAATCCCGTCCGGCGGTGCAATTGGGCCGAGGCTTCTCGGGGTAAAGACGGCGCTCTGAGCATTGGTGAGACTGATTGGACTCGACTCAGAAGTGAGCGCGCTGATCGAATAAACGTCCGGCTCGCCGCCGGAGATTCCGACTACCGGCAGCAGGTTCGTGTTGCCGCTGCCATAGCGGGTTTTGATCACGCCGCTAGAGTTCAACTCAATTTCGAAATTAACCGGACCGCCGGTTACACCGTTGCCGAACTGCACTCCCTGCCAGCGCAGGATGAACCGGCTGACATCGGGCTGGATAAAGTAAACGTCTGCATCCGCGCGTCTCGAAGTACGCAGATCCAGATCGTCCCACATGCCTGCGATCATTCTGAACGGCGACATTCCGCCAACTGAACTGGGGACATCATTTGCTTCGCCATTGAGGCGGGTGGGCGCAGTAGGAGGCTCGAAATAAATTGTCCCGTTACTTCCGACCTTGATTAAGCTGTTCGCAGGGTAGGTAACTCCAAAGTATGTGAAGTTGAAGGGTAATGCCCTAGTGCGATAGCAGTCGTCGCAATTGAACACCAGACCCGTTCCCCCGGATGAAAGAGCAGCGGGAGCGGCGAGGCTCGGTATATAAGGATCCCCCACGAGCGGATCGACATTGACGCTGAGCATCGCCGGCGTGCCTTCGTTGCCGACATTATCGAATTCCCGGAGCTTGATTGTGCCCGCCGTGTGGCGATACGGAATGTTGACGCTGACAGTTTGCAGCTGCCCGGTGGGCGTGGGAATAACGGTCGTCAGAGTAGTGGTCGCATTGGTCGACGAGTCAACAAAACTAATTTCGTAAAGCGAAGCGTTGCCGACAAGTCCATCGTCACCCGATGAGATCCAGGAGAGATTTACAGTGCGGCCGGTTTGCGATGAGATCTGAAAGCTGGTGACTGTTCCCGGGGGGTTGACGTCGTTGGACGCGAGCGCCTGCATAGAGTTGGCCACATTCAATCGTCGCCCGGATACTGTCTTGCCGGCCAGCTCCGCGGCGGGATCGCCATTGAACTCAAGCAGCGCACGCAACTGGGCCACGGTCAGATTGGGGTTCTGGGCTAACAACAAAGCCGCAGCGCCCGCCACATGAGGTGTGGCCATCGATGTGCCGCTGAGGGGTGAGTAGGTGTTATTCGGAGTCGTACTGAGAATTCCGACTCCCGGCGCCCCCAGCAGGACCGAGCGGGCGCCGAAGTTTGAGAAACCAGCCAATCCGTCGTTCGAGTCTGTCGCAGCGACTGAGATCACATTAGGCAAATCGTAACTTGATGGAAAATGCGGAGAGAGGTCGGTGTTCGCTTTCTCGTTGCCAGCCGCTGCCACGAACAGAATATTCGCCGTGTTGAGGGCGCTGATAGCATCGAAGGAAGCCTGTGAAAAAGACGAGCCGCCGTAGCTGTTATTCAGTACCCGCACATTGGCGCCCTGCGTGCCTCCGCTGCTGAGCCACAGCGCGCGCATCTGTCGAGCATAGTTGTACGCCTTGATTGCATCGGCTTCATTGCCGTTATTGGTGGTCTGGTCGATGAACCTCAGAGACATGATGCCAACTTGCCAGTTGACTCCCACCACCCCGACGCTGTTATCGCCGACTGCTCCAATCGTGCCCGCCACGTGTGTACCGTGAAATTCCGCCGGGATGTCCCCAGTGGTTCTCACAAAATCAAAGCCGTGCAGATCGCCGGGATCTCGGTTCACCGTAACGGTAGCTGCGCCGCCGCCTTCGCCAACACTGTAACTCGCGGCGCTCAATTGCACCTTCGGACTGAATCCCGGAAGTGCACCCGGCGCAGGGTTGGTCCAGATGTTCGCTTGGAGATCCGGATGTTTGATGTCGACACCTTCATCAACCACGCCCACCACAATCTGGCTGGCTCCGGTGCTTCCGGTAATGGTGTCCCATGCTTGCGGCATGCCGATCTTGTTCAATCCATATAGTTGAGTAGGAATAACCACATAGCTCGGATCGTTGGGCGTCCTGTCAGTGTGCAGGATGTAGTTCGGTTCGGCATACAGGACATCATCGCGGGCAGCGAGCGCAGCTACTGCTTTGAGCGTATCGTCCGGAGCAGTGCGTGCGATTCGCAACCCGTCGACCAGATCTGATCCTTCAAAACGTTCGACCTGTACCAGAACCTCTTCGGTCGAGGCCGAAGCGCTTGAGCCCGCCCGTGAATTGCCTTGAGCGATTGCTTCCTGATTGGGCACTGCCAGTTCTCTCACGCCTTCGAAAGCCCGGTTCTGCTTGAATCGCACCAGCGCTTCACCCGGCACAAACTCGGCTCGAGCGGGTTTGCTGCTGGTGACAAGTTGAGACTCTTGAGAAGCGGTTGGCCTGTTCGCCTCGGATCGAGGGGCGAGAAAAAGGACCGCAGCGACGACCAGCAACCCAAAGCCAAAGGTGAGCGGCAGAAAAGTTTTTCGACCACGAGGGAAGATCAGAATTCGCATTTTGGGAATAATCACTACAGAAAGTCTATGACGTGTCGATGTTGCCTGGTACCCAACAGCGGCTGAGTTAACCCGCCGGCTATTGTCCGGGGCGATCAATATACAACAGGCCGCCCTGAGATTACAGGGGCCACCGTTGCGCGGGGTTTTGGCAGCTTTTGCCGGAGCACATAGCGGAAAGGCTTTTGCCTTTCCGTTCCTCGCATCCTCTTACTAGTTGAGGCTGTGCCTCATGTTGGATTTGGAGGCGTATCCTCCCGAAGAGTTTACGAGAGCATCTGACCGGTAAGCCCGATACTTACCACCATGTGCTGCGGCAGAGCCGCAGGTTCCCCAGAAACCTTCCGTGCCCCGCCCCTCTCCGTGATAAGATTGCGCCCGCAGTGCCGTCCCCCGCTGTTGTTTCCAGGCAATCGCGAACCATCGTTTTTTACCGGCTCTCCGGATGAATCGAAAAGCACTCAGCGCCATCCTGTCCCTCTTCGCGCTCGTTAGCGCGGCGGTGCCGGGGCGTGCGTATACCCTTCAATATCGCGACAGCTCGGGCATAGTTGCGCGGCGCTGGCTGGTCCGACCAATCATCGTCGCCTTCTCAAGTTCGCTCAGTTCACCACAGCCCAACATCAAAACCGGCAGCGACGTGATTGGCGCGGCGCGACGAGCCTTGGAAAGCTGGTCGCGAATCGCTGATATTCAATTCCTCGAAACCCGATCTACCGCCCAGACCGTTAGCCCCGCGAACGCAGGCGATAGAATTAACTTGATCACAGTCTCTGGGGATAACGCTGTTTTATTCGGCTCAAGTGAAAACCCCGGACGCACGAGGGTGTTTTCAGACTCTGGTGGCGCGATCGTCGAAGCCGACATAGCTCTGAATCCGAACCAGTCCTTTTCGAGCGATGGTACGCCCGGCACGTACGATCTCGAATCGACCCTGGTCCACGAAGTTGGTCATCTGATCGGGCTGGAACATTCTGCCGTCATCAGCGCGACCATGCAGCCGCGCCAGGCGCAAAACGGATTGTATGGTCTGCCGGCCTTTACCCAGCGGACCCTGGCAGAAGATGACATTGCCGGCGCGCGCGCCCTTTACGGATCACAGGCCGGGACTGGCTCGATTTCCGGAAGGTTGATTGCGACGGGTCTGGCTGGATCGTCAAAGCCGGTTTTCGGCGGGCATGTTTTTGCCGAAGATGCCCTGACGGGACGATTGATCGCCGGCAGCGTTAGTTTGGCTTCAGGGGAATACCGAATCGCGTCGCTCGAGCCCGGCCGGTATCGTTTGGTTGGGCAGAGTCTCGATGGGCCGGTAACAGCTGCGGACATTGCCGGCGCCGGCGGATCTTATGCCGGTCTGCTGGACACTATCCCACCGTTCCGGAGTGTCCTGCGTGCCGGTCCTTCGCCTGTCCGATCAATCCTGGTCACTTCGGACGCGACGACTGCGGTTGGTTTTTTCGTGTCGTCGAGTCCCGCGCCGTCCGTTAAGCCCTGGCTGATTGGCCTGAATGGTGAACTGTCGACCACCGTGCTGCCGGTCGCAGCTGGGGGCACCTTTACGATCTATGTCGCCGGCGAAGGCGTTGATCGAATTCCGGCGAGCGGAATTTCCAGCACCTCTCCTTTTATTATCGTGAACCAGTCGAGCGTGACTGAGGAGCAGTTTGATGCTCCTTATCCAGTCGTCAGTTTCGAGATCACTATCGATCCCTACGCGCCGCCCGGTGATTACAGCATTCGGTTGCTGTCCAGTGATGGCGAGTATGTCTATCTGGCCGGGGCGCTGACGATTGACCAGTGATGGGCTGCGGTGTGGGTGGAAGTGAGGTCGCTGCCGCTCCCGGTACTGACCTCTCCCTTCTTAAAATAGAACACAGCTTGCGCGATCAGGGGCTTGCCTTATCCGCAGTGCTGGCGTTAACATGCAGCCGTCTAACAAAGACTCATTAATATAGCGGGATCGGCCCGTGGCTTTATCTGTAACCTTCATTCGAAGAGCTTGGTTAACGCCGGAGGTTGATTATGGTTGACTTTCTGCTGTCAATTGTCGGAGTGGCTTCGCTGGGTGGCGCGATTTGTGAGTTCTACAAGTTCGTAACCAACGATAGTCCTGCCGGGGGACACATGAACGGTTGGATTGCCCTCGTGCTGGCCGTCGTCTTCTGCGCCTGCGCGCTGCTGTTATTCCTACGGCACGTAAACAAGGAAGAGGAAATTCACATCACCCAATAGAACCCTGCAAGTATCGCTGCGCGACTCGGGATGATTGCTTGCGACAGACCTGTAGAAAATCCAAAGCACTGATCGCCGGTATGAGTTTGGAAAACTCAGAATCCGACGACCATGCAATTCAAGAGCGACGCCGTTTGCGTCTGCGGCACTCGCACGCGCAAACGGCCGTTTTTTGTTTTAGACTTTCGCACCTGACCTGGATGTCCAGAGTCCGCAGGATTTTTCACGGGAGCATCTAATGACTTTTGTTTTGCTTTTTTTCTTCCAGAACGAAACCACTTTCAACGAGCCGTCTTACTTCGTACCGGTGGTTTTGGGATCGCTGGTTTTTGGCGCCATCTTTTGGTTGGTGGCCGCGGTGCTGGGTTTCGCCCGGGCCCGGGCCTTTGGAGCATCGGCTCGTTGGTTTTCGTTCGCGGCGGTTTGTATGCTGCTGTTCCACCTCCAGTTTCTTTTGCTGGCTTTCGGTCTGATCATCAAGGATTTGCGAACCGTGTTTGCAATCCTGACTTTCTTTGACATCTTCGTGGTGCTGGGGGCGATTTGCGCCATCATGGGGTTTGTGCGATTGACCAATCCGCGCTGACTTTTGCCGCCCGTAAGCTCCGGACTTCCGTTTTCATGTTTAGGAAGCAATTGTTTTTCGCCGCGTTCGCATTGCTAGCGGGCGCGGCAGTTTTGTTTGCCATTTCCAACTGGCGCACCAGCACGCGCCGGCCTCGTCGTGCGTTTGTCCAAGCCGATGGCCCGCGTCTGGTCATCGACGGGGAGCCTTTTCGATTTGTCGGAGCAAACGTGGCCGTGATGTATCGCGATGATGATCGCGCGCGCATGCCTGAGACCTTCAAACAGGCCGCGCGAATCGGCATCAAGGTGGTGCGCGTCTGGGCTTCGGGCGAAGGCGGCCCCAACGACGTGCAGCCAATTGCCGACCTGAATGATTGGCCGCGCACACACTCCTTTAGAACCTCCCCCAACAAATGGAACGAAGACGAACTTGTCTTTCTTGATCAGGTGTTGGCGGAAGCGGCTCGCAATGGTCTGCGCGTGCAATTGTGCCTGGCCAACTGGTGGCGAGACACGGGTGGGGTGACCCAGTACCTGCGTTGGGCCGGAGTCGCGGGCGCCGACGACGACAAGTTTCCGTTCGGCATCAACAATGAAAAGGCGATGCAGTTTTATTCGAACGAGATTACCCGCCGTCTTTATCGGCAGCACCTCGAGAAGATTGCCACGCGACGCAACTCGGTTACCGGCGTGCTGTACCTCGACGACCCGACGATCTTTGGTTACGAGTTGATGAACGAAGCACAGTGTCTCACTGGGCGCTGGGCCGAGCGCCGTGCCTGGATGGCCGAGATGAGCTCTTATTTGAAAACGCTCGATCCCGATCACCTGATCGCACCTGGAGAGTGGGGCTATCGCTCGGCCGCCGAACGGCATGAGTGGTTGATTGATCACGCGCTGCCCGCAATCGATATCTGCGACGTGCACAATTATCCGCGTGACGACACAGACAGTTTCGTCGACTCTCCCAGGGCGTTGGGCGAGTTCATAGACAATCGGGTAGCGGCGGCGTTCTCAATCAAAAAGCCGCTGGTGCTTGGTGAATTCGGGATGTCGGCTGACGGTTACAAGGGCGTTTCTCAGGTTGATTGGTTTCGCGCGTATTTTGAAAACTCGGTCCGGGCCGGTGCCAGCGGAGCAATGTTTTGGATCCTGACGCCCGATCCGCAGAGGGGCTATGGCGTAACTTACTCTGCGCCGCGCGATGCCGCAGTGCTGGGCGAAGTCACCGGCGCCGCTCATCTTTTTTCGTCCCTTCGAAACGCCTCGCCGCCGCCGGTCCTGCTCGATGCCGGCAAACATCTGGTGCCCCGACAACTCGCTTTTGAGCGCGCCGAAAGCGATCCGGCCACACAGCCACAGCTTACGTTGGTCCCCGGTGGCACACTGCTGTACCGCTTCGGTCCGAACCAGACTGTGCGGGGAAGATTTGAAAAGCTGGGCGGCGGAGACGGTTACATCTGGGGCGGAGGATCCGGCTACTTTGAATACCTCGTGCCCGGTCGATCTGATCGACATCGAGTAGGTCAGATCGTAGTGCGGGCCCATCTCCAGCCCGTACTGCCGATCGATGCTAAGCCGGACTGGATTCGTACCCGGGTGACTTTGTTCATTGACGGAAAGGACTGCGGCTCACGTTTGATTCCGGTCGAAGATCCGAAGAGCCCTCTAATACAAGACTGGAAGATCGACTCCTGGTCAGTGCGTCTCCGCGCCGCGCGGGGATTGCCCCTGGTAATTTGTTTTGCAATCACACCCGAGTCAGATTGGCTCTATGGCATAAATATCTCCAACTGGCCGGAGGGTTACGTTTCGCACGATGCGACGCCAGTGGAGGTCGAGATCAGATAACTCTGTTCTGGGTTTTTATCCACATGCGGTTCAGGAAAGAAACCCAGGTCCCAATTAACAGCTATAACTTCAAGGAGAATAAAACGAATGCTTAGAAAAGTTTCCCTCTTAAGTATGATGATCGGCTTGTTGATCGCTGTCAGTTCTTGCGGCAGCAAAACCACAGCACCTGCCTCGCCATCGCCCGCCGCGAGTCCCGCCCGCACCAGTTCTGCTTCAACCTCGAGCAGCACCCCGGCTCCGGCGGAAGTAACGGTCACCGGCAAGTGGGAGTTGGTCGGTAAGGAAGGTGATTGGAAGGGCACCGTCGATATGGTCGGCATGGACGGATTTATCTGGAGTGTCGAGGCCGACGGGTCGCTGTACAAAACCGATCCCGCTACCGGCAACTTCACCCAGGTTGGTGACAAAGGGGCCTTCACCCGCCTGAAATTAATTGAAGGAATGGACCACATGCTCTGGACCGTGGAAGGGGATTCTCTCTACAAGAGTGATCCTGCCAGCGGCAAATGGGAACGCATGGGCGAAGGCGGCGGCTGGGCCCGCACGATCGACATGGTCGCTCTCAACGGGATTCTTTACTCGGTCGAACCGGATGGCTCGCTTTGGAAAACCGACAAGAGTGGCGTCGACACCCTGATCGACAAGGGAGGTTTTAAGGGCGTTACCCACTTGACCGAGATGGGCGGCAAACTATGGACGGTTGAGGAAGGCACCCTTTATCAGACCGATCCGGCGACACTCAAGTGGACGCAGGTCGGCAAAGACGGTGACTTCGCCAACATCACCGTAATGGAAGGAACCGGCAATTTCATCTGGATGATCGACACCAGCGGTAACCTGTTGAAGGTCGACAAGGATGGGACGAAGACCAAACTCGGTGACGACTATGGTGCAACCAAGATTCTGACTACGCTCAACGGAAAGCTTTGGACCGTTGAAAACAACAACCTCTACAAGACCAATTAGTCTTGAGAAACCAAGTCGAGTGAGGCAGCCTTGATCACCAAGGGGCTGCCTCGCTCAATTTATTATGCCGCCGACGGGTCGGCCACCAGCGAAGTGTCCAGGTCGATCGGGCCAGTCACTTGAAACCGTAAAGCTGGCTCGCGTTATCGTGGAGCACCATTCGCGCTAGCTCCATCGCCCGCACCCGATCAATCTCGCCATCGTTCATCATTCCGGTCAAGGCCAACGCCAAAGCGGTGCGCGCTGTATTGTTTGAGAGCCACGCCAACTCGCCCCAATCCACTTCCGGCCCAAACGAAAAGGCATCGGTGCCAAAGAGAATCTTGTCCGGATAAGACTCCAGCCAATTACGCAGGATCTCGCTTAGCTCACGCGGATAGGTAAAGAAAGTCTGCGCGGAAAAGTCTGCGTAGACATTCGGCTTGCTCATCAAGGAAGCCATTTCCTTTGTGAACGGATAACCGCCATGAACAACGACGAAATTGGTCCGGCGCAGAGACTGATCGTTGAAGACCGATTCAAGTAACAGCGGGTTGCTGCCGCTTTGTCGATAGAAACCGCCGGCGCCGGAAATGCAGTGAATGTGTACGGCCATGCCCAGACGGCCCGCTTCGCGCGCGACGTAATAGAAGAGAAAGTCCTGCAGGGCTTTGTAACCATTCGCCGGCGGTTCACCGCCTCTGACGTAACGAGCATAAGTGAGGCGGGCTTTAGCTTCGTCAGGATCGTCGAAATCCAGTTTACGCAAGTATGCAGCCTCAAATTTGATCGCCACCGCGCCGTTCCGCTTCTGCCGTTCCAGGGTCGGCGTGACGACCATGTGCAGATAGGCATCAAGCGAAGGCGGCAGGGCGCTGACTTTCAAATCACCCAGGTAACGTTTGAGGAGACGCTCTTCAGCTGGAAAAAAACCACGATAGTCAGGGCTGGATCTTTTGGCAGCTTCGTTGTTGAGCGGAAAGATGAGCGCGTCATCAAATGCCACCCAGCGAAACCGCGGCGCGGTTAATCCCCTGCCCATGGCGACACGATTAGCAAACATCGTTTCGATATTGAGCTGATCCAGAATCCACGCTGGAAAGGATTCGCCGCGTTCAGTTAGCACCCGCTGCTTTGCGCTCATAAGTTCGCGCATGTGTGCTGCGCTCATGTCGTTGTGCGAATAGCCATAGAGATCGTGCCAGGCGCGAACGAACTCCTGGTTGGTCGGACTAATCCGCGGCGGCAGCGGGAATGCGGTAATGGCATCGAGCGGCAGCGCGTCAAACTCATCGTCTGGCTTCTCGCCCGCCGCCACGTACCGGAGTGGATGTGCGTGGTTGTCAATGGCTTTGATTTTGAAGATCTCGGTAAGCAGATTCGCGTCAACTCGCGTCTGAGCATTGATGCTAATCGAAAGAAAACTAATGCTGACGACGAGCAGCAGCCGGGTGGTTCGAATCATGTTTGGTTAATCCCTCACATTTAAATGTCGTTGGGTTTGAGAGCCCTCTGCCTTGAGTTTTGATCCCATCCGCTTAGGCGGCTGGTACCGGATTGGTGGCGACGGCGCCCGCTATCATACTGTTAGGTGAATTTCCCTGCTTCAGTTTTGGGTTCCCCCGGGGGTGTAGTTGTCCTTTGATCTAGTTACACGAGCTCTTATTCTTACCTGCATCAACCCGTGTGATGCGCCCGTCAGTCTTTGGCGAGATCGCGGGCACCGCCCCGATCGCTTTCAGCAGAATATCGGTCTCAGACGGCGACTGCTCGGGAGGTGTCACGAGGGTGCCTTTGCGGAACATGTCGTAGCCGTCCCCGGCGTCGATTGCCACATAAGAAGTCGTCGCCAGAGTATAGGTCTTGCGCTCATCCAGCGGCTGGCCGTTCACCGTGATGCTGGTGATGCGCTTGCCGGGTGGACGGCTGGTGTCGAACACATAGCGAATGCCCGAGACTTGTGGGAAGCGGCCGGGCTGAGCTTCCACTCCCAGCGAAGCTACGCCGTGTTCGAGTGCTTCGCGCAGCACGGCCCCCGTCAGTTGCACTTTCACCACCCGATTGTTGTAGGGCAGAGTTGAAAGTACATCGCGTTTGGTCAGCACGCCAGGCTCAATCATCGCGTCGGCGCGAACCGAACCGCCATTGACCAGGGCCACGTCGGAGCCGGTTGCGAGGCGGAAAGCGTCGGCGATAAAGTTGCCCATATTTGTTTCGCGGGTACGAACGTCCTCGCTCTTTAAATTGAGCTCAACTGCAGTGCGTCCGACGGTCTGCTCCAGGCTCTTCAGCAATGGTCCGTATTTTTGATTGAGAGCCGCGAAGGCCGGATCTTCTTTCACCTTGTCGGTCACCGGGATGACTTGCCAGTCGATGCTTTCAAGCTTCCCGGTTGATTTCGAGATGTTGAGGTCGATGCGGCCCAGCTCACGCGCGTCCGAGGTCATTTTGAAAATTGGCGCGTGGCCGGACATCGATTCTAGCAGCGTATGTTCGTGCCCGCCGAGGATGAGATCGACACCCGAACAGCGGGCCAGTTGTTTGTCTTCGCCCATGGAAAGATGCGTGAGCGCGATTATCACCTGGGCGCCGGCGGCGCGAATTTTGGGCATTACGCGCGCGGCGGTGGCGCAGGGATCCTGAATGTCTACGTCGGGGCCGGGCCGCGAGGTTAGCAGTGTGTCGGGAAGCAGGATGCCGAAAATTCCAATTTTCACTCCCTGGAATTCGCGCACGACGAATTCCGGAGTAGCGGCAAATGTCTGGCCGGTTTTTTTGTCTATGACATTTGCCGCCAGCCATTTGAAATGCGATTCGCTTATTCGCTGTCTCAGGACGTCTGGTCCGAAATCGAATTCATGATTACCAAACGTGGCATAGTCGAGCCCGCTGGCATCCCAGGCTTCGATCATTTGCTTGCCCTTGTAAGTGTTTGATTCGATCGAAGGCGAGAGGGTGTCACCGGCGAGAAAGAAGAGGGTGTTGGGTGATTCGCCCATGATCTGTTTTCGCAGGGTCAGCACCCGCGCCAGGCCACCGCGCGCGCCGCCATCAACCGGCGCGAACTGATAGACGTCGTTGACCTGCAGCAGGGTGACGCGTACCGGGCATTCGCCCTGCGCTTGCGCTTCCGCCTTTCGAAGGGTTGAGCTGCTGATGACTGCGGCAAACAACAACCAAAGTAATGCGAGCGCAATGCGACGTGACGAAGCTCTATTAGAATTCATGTGCGTGGCCTTTCAAGCCTGGCTTGTTAATAGCCGTGACGTGTTGGATCAAATTCGATTGGATTATACTTGAGCGGAAGCGAATGTCCGACGATCTATTCTTCATGATGTGGTTTCGAAGCGGGCTACCACCGCTTGGTCGGGCAGTAGCCCGACTCAAAACTAGAGGGTTCTTTCATTGTTATGCCTTTTAATGAAACAGTTTTCTTAACCGGGTTCCCGGGATTCATTGCCACTCGTTTGGTAAAGCGCCTGGCGGCCGAAGGCGCAAGGCTCATTTTGCTGAGCCAACCCGCGTTGCTTGAAACAGCGCGCTCAGAGGCAACCGAGATCGCGCGGGAGATCGCGGTTGATGTCGATCGTTTCCGGATCGTCGCCGGAGACATTACCCAGACCAACCTCGGGGTTGCTGAAACCGAGTTGGCAGAGGCGCGCCGAGAAACTACGGTCGTGTTTCATCTCGCGGCGATCTATGACCTGGAGGTGGCGGTAGAGACGGCGACCCGCGTGAACGTGGCCGGCACCCGCAACGTCAATAATTTTGTCAGGTCGATTGAGAATCTGAAACGCTACCACTATGTTTCGACTTGTTACGTCGCTGGCAAACGCGAAGGCTTGATCAGGGAAAATGAACTCCATCATGAAGCGGGCTTTCGCAATCACTACGAAGAAACAAAGTACGCCGCCGAGACAACTGTTGAAGCGCTAAAGCGGGAACTGCCGGTCACGATTCACCGGCCGGCGGTGGTTTGCGGAGATTCCCACACGGGCGAGACGGCAAAGTACGACGGCGTTTATTATTTGATCCATTATCTGCGCAAGTGGCCGGCGGGTTTGACCCTTTTGAATATCGGGAACAGCGAGGTGCGACTGAACCTGGTGCCTATCGATTTTTTAATTGAAGCGATGGTGGCCCTGGCCAAAGATGATCGCGCAATTGGAGTCACAGTGCAGTTGGCCGATCCGGCGCCGTTGACCACGCATCAGTTGTTCAACGAAATTTCGAAGGCGATTCGTGGGCGGGATTCGTTTGCCACTGTGCCGGCCGGGATCGTCTATCCGGTGCTGAGGCTGCCGCTGGCGCCGAAGATCACCGGGTTGCCGCATTCGGCAGTGCCTTACTTTTTTCTCGAGCAGACCTACGACACGACGATCGCGCGCGGATTACTCGATCCGCACGGCATACGCTGTCCCGGGTTTGGGGAATATGTAGGGGCCCTCGTGAATTTTGTGACGGAGCATCCGCGGCTGAGGTAGGGTCGCATTGATGAAACCGGATCCGTCGGTCACATATTGAAGCTAGGGAGCCAGCCGCTCAATCACCCACGCGCCATCTTCATAATGGTATCGCAGGCGATCATGCAGCCGGTTATCGCGGCCCTGCCAAAACTCAATCGAGTTTGGGTTGACCCGGTAGCCGCCCCAGTGCTCCGGACGGGGAACGTCCTCGCCAAAACGCTTCTGCATATCGGCAAAGCGCGTTTCCAGAGTCTCACGCTGGTCGATGACTTCACTCTGATTTGAAGCCCAGGCGCCGAGTCGGCTACCCAAAGGCCGGCTTAGAAAATAATCTTCAGAATCAGCGGCAGAGATCTTTTCGACCTTGCCTTCAACCCGCACCTGTCGCCAAAGTCCGGACCAATAAAAGAGCAAAGCCGCGCGCGGGTTTTGGTTCAGCTCATTACCTTTCTGACTTTGGTAGTTGGTGAAGAAAACAAAACCTCGATCGTCAAAGCCTTTCAACAACACAACTCGAGCGGAGGGACGGCCGTCAGGGGTGGCTGTGGCCAGGATCATCGAGGTGGCCTCCTGCTCGGAGACCCCGGTGGCGCGCATTTCCTTGTACCACCGCTGGAACTGGCGGAGGGGATTAGGATCCACATTATTCCTGGTAAGCGCGGTGTGTTTGTCCGACATCCGAGAAGTCTTAACTGAGATTCAAGATCAGGGTTCTAAATTTAGCGCGTTTGCGCGTGGCGTGAGGTGAATTCGCGCAAAGGCGCAAAAAGATCATTTCGCTAGGACCCTTCTGCTTCTTCTTTTTTCTTGGTCCACATGCCGCAGATCTGCTGGGCCTCGGCGAATGTCAGATTGTCATAGATGTCCGCGTCGTTACTGATCACGCCGTTTTCCAACTCACACACTTGCCAGTCCGGCGCTTCCGGATCGCTCCCCGCGGCGCCCGGGGCCACGCGAATTTCATAAGATACGTCAACGTTTTCTTCAGTCATCAATAAATGCCACCTTCGTTTGTTTACGTCTTCCGTCGGCAAAGCCCGAAGCGTTAAGAGCACGTGATTATGACTTACCGGGTAACGACTCGCAACCGACAAATTGCAGACTGAGTGGAGCGGACACAAAGCCTTTCACGAGGATAATCCTTTCCCCAGACGTCACGACCCAGAACTACTCGCCGGTGAATTCGCACAACCCGGGTTGCGAGACTGGCAGCTCTCTGTTGCTGGGCTCGAACCTGATAGTGATTTTGTCCAGGGTTCGGTTCCTCAAACTGGCTGGCAACGGAATGGTAAAGCCATGCAGTCCATTATCACCGAGATATGCGCCCACGTCCGGACGCGGCTGGTTCGCCTGTACGGTGGCGATGAGGACTCCTCTCTCATAGAGGCTGACACTGATCGGAAGGTTGAGCCGGTCCCGATCCGCCGCCCAACCGCGAATCCCATAATGAGTGGTCTCATCGACACAACCGACATAACTCGTCCTGGCGCCAATCATGGAGAGCAAGCCGCGGCTTAGTCGAGTGTCCCCGGTCCTGAACCTGATCTTCTTGCCGTGGAAGGGATTGGGAATTGTATGAGGATGAATGATGAAGTTCGGGTTAACCACAAACTGCGGAGAGTATTCGATCGCGGATATCTTGATTGGCGCGCTTTGCCAGATGGCAAAGTTCAAGCTCAACTGATCGCGTCTGGATCCAAAGCGGCATTCGTTCCACCACAGCTCACACATTGCCTGGAGATGCGGCCGGTCATGACGGCGCGCAATAATTCCGGTTGCGTACAGGCCGTGATGCGACGGATAGCCGAGGGCGCGATAACGTTCCATTTGGGCGTCGATTCGTTCCGGGTAATCCAGGCCCCAGGTCTTGCAGATTTGCGCTTCATCATAGATGCAGTCGCGTTCGTGGTGATTACAGATCATCATGTCATCGTTCGGGTGAAACTGGTCGCGTATGAGATCGTCGAGATTACAATTCAATTCCAGTTGAGCACCGATTGAGAGTGAGAGATCGTACCCGTCGAGATATCGATGAAAGAGGATCATGTGCTTGCCGGCAAGCTTCTTGGGCTCCAATCCAGTGTCTCCGGGCTCAGGTAATGACACGCGCACAGTCCAAACATCTGAGCGAAGATTAGGACTGTCCGTGAAACAGATGTAGTCCCAGCCCGGGGTGAAGATGGTGGGCGGCTTCAAGTTGTCGTAATCGCCAAAGATGAAAGTATAGACGACCTTGCGCCTCGCTTGATTTGTCGGCGGAAGTTGAATGGGATTGATGGTACTCATTTTTTTCGCTCGTACAATCAGTTGGCTAAAGATCGACGCGGCATCTGTGTTCCCAGAATGACTTCTATCGGCAGTCCCACCCCTTTTCTGCATAATACGCTCCGACAGGGTATTATCAAGATTCATTTCGTAATGACTGAAACAAAGCAGAAACTCCTGCCGCTCGTGGCAATCGTTGGCCGGCCCAATGTGGGCAAGTCGACGCTGTTCAATCGTCTGATCGGCGAACGTCGCTCGATTGTCGGTGACGAACCGGGCATTACCCGCGATCGCATCTATGGGGAAACCAACTGGCGCACCAAGCGATTCGCCCTCGTCGACACGGGCGGGATCGTGCCGGACGACGACGCCTTAATCCCAGCGAACATTTTGAAACAGGCAGGGTTTGCCATCGATGCTGCCCAGGCGATTATCTGGGTGGTGGATGCGCGCAAAGGAATCACGCCGCTCGATCAGGAATTGGCCCAGCTGCTGCGCTCGACCGGAAAGCGTGTTCTGGTCGCGGCCAACAAAGCGGACGCAGTGGTGCTGGAAAGTGATGCCGGCGAGTTTCATGGCTTTGGCTTTTCCGATGTGTTTGCGATCTCTGCTGAACATGGAAACGGAATCGGCGAGTTGCTGGATGCGCTGGAGCCGGAACTGATAGGCAGCAGTCCAAGCGTGAGAGAAGGCGGGACGATCGAAGAAACACCAGCCTTCCCAACCAAAGAATTGCGTCTCGCGATCGTCGGCCGCCCCAACGTAGGGAAATCGTCGCTGCTGAATCGGCTGCTGGGCGAAGAGCGCGCGATCGTCTCTCCCGTGGCCGGGACGACTCGCGACACGGTCGATACTCTGCTTGAAACCGAAGGTCAGAGCTTTCGCATCATCGATACGGCCGGCATTCGCCGCAAGGGTAAAACCGAAGCGATGGCGGAAAAGCTCTCGGTGGTGATGGCGCGCAAGAGTCTGGAGCGCGCCGACGTTGCGATCATTGTGCTCGACGCCGAACAGGGGATTGCGGCGCTGGATGCGAACATCGCGGGCTACGCGGTCGAAGCAGGTTGTTCAATCATCCTGGTGGTGAACAAGTGGGACACGGTCGAGAACAAGGACACGCATACGGGCTCGGCGTTTGAACGCAAAGTGCGCGACCAGATGAAGTTTTTGAGTTGGGCGTCGGTGGTTACGATTTCGGCTCTAACCGGCCAGCGAGTGAAAAAGCTTCTGCCCCTCGTGGTTGAGGCCAACCGGGCCCGCAACATTCGCATTTCGACTTCGCGCTTGAATGAATTCTTCGATCGCGAGATTACGCAGGGGTCAGGCATCCTGCCGGCGCGCCCGCATGGCGGCTCGCGCTTGCACGTGCAGTACATCACCCAGATTGGTATTCGCCCGCCGACCTTCGTCGTTTTTACCGCGGGCGGAAAAGCCGGACTGCATTTTTCCTTTGTCCGACACCTCGAGAACCGTATGCGCGAGGAGTTTGGGTTCCTGGCCACGCCGATCAGGTTTGTCGAGCGGCATAAGTCGAAGAAGCGGCGGCACTGATTTTTGGTGGAACGATCCGATTAACCGCGGCGGCCGCAGAGGTTTCCGCAGGGGACGTTGAGGAAATCGCTCTGCGTCTCTCTGCGAGTCCCTCGGCGTCCTCTGCGGTTATTGCTTATATGGAATCACAACCGTTCAACTTCAGTGTTACTGCGCGCGAGGGCGAAGCGCGCGCTGGGACTATTACAACTCGCCGCGGGGTGATCGAGACACCGGTGTTCATGCCGGTGGGTACGGCCGGCACGGTGAAGGGAATTCGGTTTGAGGAACTGGAATCTCCGGAACTCGATGCGCGGATCATTCTCGGCAATACCTATCACCTTTGGCTGCGACCGGGCATGGAAACGATCAGGGCCTGTAGTGGGCTGCACAAATTCATCGGTTGGGATCGGGCGATGCTGACGGATTCCGGCGGCTTCCAGGTCTGGAGTCTGGGCGCTCTGCGCAAGATCAGCGAAGAAGGGACTGAGTTTCGTTCGCATATCGATGGCGCGAAGTGTTTTCTTTCACCTGAGATTTCGATGGAGGTGCAGACGGCTCTGGGCGCTGAGATAGCGATGGCGTTTGATGAATGTGCGCCGGGAGAAGCAAGTCTCGAGGAAGCGCGGCAGAGCATGGAGTTAACATTGCGTTGGGCGAAACGATCGCGCGAGGCATTTGCGCTGCTAGCGATCGGCAAGGATGCCGGCGAACCGCAGGCAGGCACGCCTGCGCTCCCCGGGAGACAAGCGCTGTTTGGGATTGTTCAAGGGGCTTCGCATCTTGAACTCCGCCGCGAGAGTCTTGAACGTACAGTCGAAATTGGCTTTGATGGATATGCCATCGGTGGTCTGAGCGTGGGTGAAGAAAAGCCGGCCATGCTGGCGGTGATCGAAGAAATCGCCCCGCGAATGCCCGCCGACAAGCCGCGTTATCTAATGGGGGTCGGGACGCCGGAAGATTTGATTGAAGCCGTGGCCAGGGGCGTGGATATGTTCGACTGTGTGCTGCCGACCCGCAATGGCCGCAACGGACAGGCTTTCACTTCGCGCGGCCGGCTCAATATTAAGAATGCCCGGTATGTCGATGACCAATTGCCACTGGATGAGGCCTGTGGCTGTTCGGTTTGCGGGCGTCACACCCGGGCGTTTCTCAGGCATCTATATCAGTCCGGTGAAATGCTCGGCAGCATTCTTTTGACCCATCACAATCTGGCGTTCTTCCTTGACACCATGCGACGTGTCAGGCAAGCTATCCGTTCTGGTCAATTCGCGAAATTTCGGCGAGAGTACACAGAGCAACTAAGCTCCGGATTGGGATGAGTGCGAGCCTCTGATTTGAGCCCGCTAATCACCCGCTAATGCGGGCACCCCTAAATAAAACTGTATGTCCTTATTTCTCTTTCAGGCTGGTGGGTTGGGTAGCGCCCTGGTTCCGATGCTGCTCATCTTCGGTGTTTTTTATCTCCTTCTAATCAGGCCCCAACAGAAGAAACAGCGACAGTTGCAGGCGACGATTGCGGAACTAAAATCAGGCGATAAGGTTATTACCACGGGTGGAGTGATCGGAACGATCACCGCCGTGCGGGACACGAGTTTTTTCATCAGGAGCGCCGAAAAGACGATCCTCGAGATTGCGCGCTCGGCCGTGGCCGGGGTTGACGCAGACGAAGCGCCGCCGAAATAAAAGTGGTACGACAAACTTCAGTTTGTCGATGAGCGAGAAAGCGACAAACTGAAGTTTGTCGAACCTGAGTTCAATGAAGAAAAGGAACTTACTCCAGCGCGCAATCGTGATCGCGATTGTTACCCTGATCGGTATTTACGTGGTCGGCGGGCCGCGCGGTCGTCGCCCGCACGGGAAGGACTTTACCTGGACCGGAATTAAAGCGAACCTTGCGCAGAACATTCACCTCGGGTTGGATCTTAAAGGCGGATCGCACCTGGTCATGCGGGTGAAGGTCGACGAATATCTCAAACGCCTCACGGAAGACAACGCTACCGCAGCCCAGACCTTCGCCAAAGAAGCAGGCTTTGATGTAAAAGAAGCTCGCGCGGAAACTACCGGGGGGAACTACCGGGTGGTGCTGCAGGTTGGTGATCCATCCAAGGCCAAAGAAATACGTGATCTGGTCGAGCCGAAGGTCGATCTCAGGGAGACTACCGGCTGGTCGTATTCGACCTCCGGTAACACTCTGACCTGGTCGTTGACCGGCGCAGCCCAGCGGACGATGGCTGATTCGGCCACCGAGCAGGCGCTCAAGATCATTGAGACTCGCATCAACGCAGTCGGTGTTGCTGAGCCCACTTTGCAAAGGCATGGCGGCCAGAATTCGCACGAAATCCTTCTGCAGATGCCCGGAATTCAGGATCCGGAACGGGTCAAGCAATTGCTCAAGGGCCAATCCCATCTGGAACTCGTTCACGTGATCAGCCCGCCCTCCACCCAGGGATCAGTACAGACCTATGCATCGGAAGCCGAAGCGACCGCGTCGCTTAACAGCGGCGGTAAGGTGCCGACGAGTCGGCGCGTGATGCCTTATGTTGAGCGCCCTGAGTTGGCAGGCACCACGGCGCCAAACACACCGGCAGCAACAAAATGGGTGGTAATTGAGTCCCCGGCGATTATCGACGGTGCCCAGTTGCGGAGCGCCACTGCAAATCAGTCACGGGCCGGCGCCGACGAGTACGAAATCGACTTCGCGTTGAAGGATATCGGGTCAAAGAAATTTGGCGAGTGGACGGGCGCCAATATCAACGAGTACATGGGCGTGGTCCTGGACAATCAGGTTAAATCGATCGCGTTCATCAAAGGACAGATTTTCGACCAGGGCCAAATCACTGGACGCTTCTCGAAGCAGTCAGCCGACGATCTGGCCCTGACGCTTCGGTCCGGCGCGTTGCCGGCGCCAATTGAATATCAGGAAGAGCGGACCGTTGGTCCCAGTCTCGGTGCTGACTCGATCAGGTCGGGGGTACGCGCCTCGCTCCTGGGTCTCACGCTGGTAGTGCTTTTCATGCTGATCTATTACCGCGGCTCGGGCATCAACGCAGTCATCGCCTTGTTGCTCAATATGCTTCTGATGTTGGCGGGACTGATCATTTTTGGGGCGACGCTTACTTTACCCGGTATCGCCGGCATAATCCTGACGATCGGTATGGCGGTCGATTCGAATGTGCTTATTTTTGAGCGCATTCGGGAAGAGCTTCGTTCCGGCAAAACTGTCCCGTCAGCAGTGGAGCAGGGATTTGGCCACGCCTTTGTAACGATCATCGATACGCACGTCACGACGATTGTTTCGTCGCTGTTTCTTTATGCGTTTGGCGCCGGGCCAATCCGCGGGTTTGCTGTGACCCTGGTGCTGGGACTGCTGGTGAATTTGTTCTCGGCGGTTTACGTTTCGCGGACGATCTTTATCTGGCTCCTCAGTCGCAAAGGCCGGCGCGTCGAATCGCTCAGTATCTAACTGGACGTTGCGGAGAAAACGCCGCAACCGGCGATTAATATTGCGGGGCACGGTTAACGAATTTCATGTTTCGACTATTTCACGACACTAAAATAGACTGGCTGGGCAAGCGCCGTTTCTTTATCGGCATCTCGATCGTCTTGATGTTGGCCGGCATGGGGACTGCGCTTTACCGGCACAAGTTTCATCCTAATGGCACTGAGGCCTTCAATCTGGGTGTCGATTTTAAAGGCGGAACCGTAATCATCGCGAGGTTCAAGCAGCCTCCTCCGGCGGATTCGCTGCGCGCCGCAATCAGTAAGGCGGGTGTCAAAGACGCCACCATCCAGCCGGTTTTGGACAAGCCCGGTGAGTTTCTCGTTAAGGTGCCGCACCAGGGATTTGAGGAAGCCGAGTCTGGCGAAAGCCAGGCCGGGGTGGATGCCGCGCGGAGCAAGATTCGCAACGCGCTCAATAGCTTTGGTGCCGAAGCGGAGGCCACCAAAGCCCTGGACGATGATCCCAAAGCGGCTTATAAGATCGAAGGCACAGACGCGGTAGGCCAGGTGGCGAGCAAACAATTGCGGAATCAGGCCATCGCAGTTACGATTGCGGCCCTCATCGGCATGCTACTGTTCATTGCTTTCCGTTTTGAATGGACTTATGGCGCGGCGGCAGTCATCGCGGTTTTCCATACGGTGCTGGTGACGCTGGGACTGTTCTCGATATTTCAGATTGAAATTAACCTGACAGTTATTGCGGCACTGTTGACTCTGGTCGGCTTCGACGTAAACGATTCGATCGTGATCTTCGATCGCATTCGCGAAAATCGAAAGCTATATCGGCGGATGAATTTGTACGATGTGACCAACCTGTCGATCAATCAGACACTCTCGCGTACGGTGATTACTTCAGGTCTCGTGTTTCTCTCAGTGGTGGCGATGGTGCTGCTGGGCGGTGCAACCCTGAGACCGTTTTCCCTCGCGCTATTGATGGGCATCCTGTTTGGAACCTACGACACGATTGCAGTCGCCGGGCCGATCATGGTCTGGTGGGAAAAAAGAATTGCCGCTGCCAACAAGGCGCCGGTGACAAATGCGCGCGACGCTGGTCTTAACTCGGCTCGTAGCGGACGTTCACGCGATGGTGTCGGCAAGCCTTCACAAGCTGCTTAGGCGGGAACCAATGACCCGTCCCCGGGGTCTAACATGCCGTGTACTTTTTCCGGCAACGTGCGTGGTTAAGACGCCCAAAGATGCTGTTTTGCATTCTGATTTGTTCTTGACTTTGCGAGCAATTGCGGCATAGACTGCAGACGTTGCTGGCCAATTAAATACGCTCGTTATCGTGCCCTGGCTTCAAGGGGTAGGATGCACGGTGGTTTGTACGTTGAGATGGCCAGTTTCTTTGTGTCTCGCATTGTGGCTGGGTTCAACGACATGGCGCGACCAAAGAAGGCGCCGGATCTTTCCGCTGCAATTCCCTCTTCTTAGTAGTCATCAAGCGGATTTCGAACGCTGGGTTGGTTGTCGCGATCTTCTAGTACGTAATTATAAGCCTGGACCCATTTGGCACCGATTTTGGGAGGACAGAAGGATGTTCGAAAACCTGGTTGAGTCTGGCTCGCACAGTAAGGATGTGGCCCGCAAGGGTTCGTTTATCCTCGTGACGATGGCCATTTATGCCGTGCTGCTGCTCGCGGCTTTCGTCGCGGGTATTTGGTGGGCGACCGCAAATATTGACCAACAGACGCTCGAGTTGACGGCCTTGATCGCCCCGGTTCCGGTTCCGCAGCAGCAACAACAGAAACAGGAAGCACCTAAGCCTGAGAAGCAGGTCAACATCAATCAGAACGTTGATGTGCGGCGAGAGCTGGTGGCCGATGTTACGCGTGCGGATCTGGTGCCGAAAGAGATTTCAGCAAAGGCCAGCGACGTGCCCCCGGTTCGGAAGGGCGTCGTGACGATGGTGGGCTCTGGCAACTCTAACGCGGCCGCGCCAATGGCGCCGGGAACTGGCACGGGTCAGATTATTTCCAACGCCCCGGCGAAGGTTGAGATCAAGGACGAACCGCCACCGCCACCACCCAAGCCGACACCGCACGCGCCGATATCCGGTGGAGTGCTCAACGGCAAGGCCGTGCGTCTGGTGCAACCGCCTTATCCGCCAATCGCTCGCAGTGCGCATGCTTCAGGTCAGGTCGTGGTGCAGGTGCTGATTGACGAAAATGGCAACGTGGTCGCGGCACACGCAACGTCCGGGCATCCTTTGTTGCAGGCAGCGGCAACTAATGCCGCGCGAGCATCGAAATTTACGCCAACCAAGCTTTCCGGTCAGCCGGTAAAGGTAAATGGCGTAATCATCTACAACTTTGTAGCGCAGTAAATAATCCGGCGCGCTGGTTCGCTCCAGAAAAACCGAGAGCTGCCAGCGCTCGGTCTTAACTGCCGGTCAGGAATTAATGTAATCAAAACCTTTTGGAGGAGTTACCGTGACTATTTTGACAAGCATCCTCGGAACGAAAGCAATGGGCTTTCTTCTTTTTCTCTGGCAGACTCCTAGTCCGTCCACGGCGGCATCGACGGGCAGTGAGTTCACACTCACCGAGATGGTCAAGAACATGGGCGCCGTGGCAATCACGGTCGTGATCATTCTCTTGATCATGTCTGTGTACTCGATTGCCATCATGGTGGAACGCTACCTGACCTATACGGCAGCCAAGAAGCAGTCTCGCGAGTTTGCACCACGCGTGGCCCAGGCACTGAAGAACAATCGCATCGAAGAGGCCATTAACATCAGCGACAAGCACCGCAAGTCGCACCTCGCGATGGTGGTTAACAGTGGACTGCAGGAGTTCCGCGCACACGAGCAATCGAATGAGATCTCAGGGGACGAGATTGAGGCATCCAAGCGCGCTCTGCAAAGAGCGATCGCCATCAAGACGGCCGAGTTTCGTCGCGGCTTGTCGGGTCTGGCGACGATTGGATCCACCGCCCCATTTGTAGGCTTGTTCGGAACGGTGTTCGGCATCATCAACGCTTTCCGGGGCATGAAGAACGCCGAAACGGCAGGTATCGCGGCAGTAGCCGGCGGTATTTCCGAGGCGCTTTTTACCACTGCTCTTGGTCTGGTAGTCGCGGTTCCGGCAGTTTGGCTGTTCAACTACTTTACCGGCAAGGTCGATGGCTTCGTGGTGGAAATGGACAACTCAGCTTCAGAGTTGGTTGACTATTTCATCAAGAATCGGACGAAACAGTTGAAACCGTAGCGCGCGAGGCGGCGGGTAAGCTTCGCTGGTGGGTGCCCTTACGGTGTTCCGCTGAGGCGTTCTGCCCGTCAGGCTTGGACTGCGAAAGGAGCTTTAAGCTATGGGAATGCAGGCTGGTGGCGGCGGCGGATTTGCCTCAGAGATCAACGTCACGCCGATGGTCGATATCATGCTGGTACTGCTGATCATCTTTATGGTGGTCACGCCGTTTCTGCAGCAGGGCATAACGGTCGCGATTCCGCGCGACCTGAGAAACCCCGATGAAGATCAGAACATAAACAAGGAGTCTTCGGTCATTATCTCTGTGCCCAAGGATGGAGAGTATTACCTTGCGAAGAAGAAGGTCGGTCTTGACGACCTGAAGGCCGCAGTTGAGAAGGCTCTGGCAAATAAGAAGGAAGAAGATAAGATCGTTTACATCAAGAGTGGCGTCGAAGTCAGCTATGGCGAAGTGGTGAAGGTCATCAACGCCGTACGTGAAAAAGGCGTCGATAAGATAGGGCTGGTTGCTGACCGCAAGAAAAAGGGAGCCGTTGCGGCCCCGGCCACTTGATTCGTGTTTGAAGTTTATCGATAGTGTTCGCAAAGAGAGATTGAGGACAAGTTTATGGGAATGAGTGGAGGAAGCGGTAATCGGGCTGTTCCGTATATCAACGTCACGCCGCTGATTGACGTGTTGCTGGTGCTGCTAATCATCTTCATGGTGGTCACGCCGCTCAAGCCGAGTCGATTTAAGGCCGATATCCCGACCCAGCGAGACCCGAACGAAAACATCCAGAATCTCAAACCGAATCCACTTACGCTGGTGGTCTCGATCACTCCGGATCTGCAAATCAAGCTGAACCAGGATGTCATGGGTTCGGTTAACGACACCAGCGCGCTCGCGGCTAAACTTCAGCAGACATTCCTACAGCGCAAGGAACAGCACGCTTATAAAGTCGGCATGGAAACATCCACCGTGCCGGAAGATCAAAAAATTGAGAAGACGGTGTTCGTAAAAGCGCCCCGGGCGCTGAAGTATGGCGACGTCGTAAAGGTAATTGACGCCATAAAAGGGGCCGGTGCTAATCCGGTCGGCTTGCAGGTCGACGATCTGCCGTAGTTAAGAACTGGAACGATTCGCCGGTATTTCTTCCGCCGGATGGCTTTCGCGTTTTGCGCGAAGGTCAGGGCGGCATCTTTTATTAAAAACGGAGCTAATAGAATGAGACTCTCTTGGTCCAGGGTTGGCGCGACAGCAATCCTGGCTTTGTTTGTCGGTGCCGGCGCCGGTTGCTCGCTCGTCAATAAGATCAGGGCCAAGAACGAGCTCAACGAAACGGCGCGTGCCTACAGAGAAGGACACTTCGAAGAAGCCGAGCAGCACGCCAAACGCGCGCTGTATCTCGATCCCGACAACAAGACTGCCGCAGTCTTTATCGCCCGGGTCACGCATCAGCAATACAAGCCCGGCATTGACAGCCCCGAGAACGTGGCCAAGGCCCGCGATGCCATCGAGGCCTACAAACACATCCTCGAAAAAGATCCGAACAACGATGAGGCCTACAAAGCGATTTCGGTTCTTTATTCGGCGATCAAAGATGACACCAAGCTGCGCGAATGGATCATGAAGCGGGCCAACGACTCCAGCATGCCTACCGAGAAGCGTGCTGAAGCATACGCAATTCTGGGCGGCAAGGACTGGGATTGCTCCTTCCGTATCACTGAACTGCCGGAGGTCAAGGTCACTTCCAACGAGGGCGGCAAGCCCAGCGTGAAATACCAGAAGCCCAAGGATCCTAAGGATTTTGATAACGCCCAGAAGTGTGTGGTGCGAGGACTCGAGGAATCCGAAACTGCAATCAAGATGGATCCCAACAACGAGTCGGCCTGGTCTTACAAAACGAACCTCTTGCTGGAGGCTGCCAAACTCGCAGAAATGGACGGCAAAGCCGACCTGAAGTCTCAGTATCAGAAGCAGGCCGAAGTGGCCGGCAAGCGAGCCGGGGCTTTAGCTGAGGACCGGCGCAAGAAGGAAGAGGCGGCTGAGGCTGCCGCGGCTTCACCGACTCCATGATGATCGCAAAATAGCGCGCCGCGCTAAATCGAATTAGTTTCCTAATAGGTGACGCAGGCTTTCGGGTCGAGCGTCACCTATTTTGTTATACTTGCGCTTAGTCAGTTGTCAGTCGTTCGTCAGTTGGTCATGGGACTATTGAATGGGCAACTGCTAAGCGCAACTGACAACTGACTTAATTTTTATGGTTCGAATAGAGGAAATCTGCGAGAAAGTCAGACGGAATCATCCGCAGGCCGATCTCAATCTGTTGCGGCGTGCCTATTTGTTCTCGGCCCGCGAACACAAAGGTCAGAAACGCGCTTCGGGCGAGTCCTACCTGGTCCATCCGTTGGAAGTAGCCAATATTCTCGCCGACATGCGGTTGGATGTCGTCTCAGTTTCCACCGGTCTGCTACATGATGTCGTCGAAGATACGCTCGCCGACACGGCGACGATTCGCGAATACTTTGGCGAAGAGGTGGCGCATCTGGTTGAGGGCCTGACGAAGATTGCGCACATCAGTAGCGTTTCGCGCGAAGAGCAACAGGCTGAGAACGTGCGCAAGATGTTACTGGCGATGGTCGACGACGTGCGCGTCGTGCTGGTGAAGCTCGCCGACCGTCTGCACAATATGCGCACGCTGGAGTATCTTTCACCTGAGAAGCGACAGCGGATTGCCCAGGAGACGATGGATATCTACGCGCCCATCGCGCACCGCCTGGGGATGGGCAAACTGCGTGGCGAACTGGAAGATCTGGCCTTCAAGAATCTTCACCCGGAAGATTACCGCGAGCTGACAGCCCAGATGGAAAAGCGAAGAGCAGCCAACGAAGCATTCCTCAACGATGTCACCTCAACCATTCAGCAGAAGATGGAAGAAGCAGACGTCCCGTTTGTGCGCATCGAAGGTCGCGTCAAACGTCTCTACTCGATTTGGAAGAAACTGGCCCGTCAGAAAATTGAGCTGGAACAGGTATTCGATCTGGTTGCCGCCAGGGTGATTACGCCCAATGAGATTCGCGACTGTTACGCGGCGCTCGGCGTGATTCACACCACCTGGAAACCCGTACCCGGACGCTTCAAGGACTGGATTGCCACTCCGCGCGACAATCTCTACCAGTCTTTGCATACGTCGGTGATTGGCTCGAAGGGCCAGCCGTTCGAAGTTCAAATTCGCACCGAACAGATGCATGTCACCGCTGAGGAGGGTGTGGCGGCTCACTGGAAGTACAAGGAAGGGAACCGCGGAGCCCGAGACGATGACGAAGCTCTCAAGGTCCTGCGTTCCCTGGTCGAATGGACCCAGGACGTTAAAGACTCGCGCGAGTTCATCGATGCGTTGAAACTCGATCTCTATCCCAAGGACGTTTATGCGTTCACTCCCATGGGCAAAGTAATTCAGTTGCCGCGGGGTGCGACGACGGTTGATTTCGCTTACATGATTCACTCTGAAGTCGGCAATACGTGCACCGGTGCGCGCGTCAACGGCAGGATGGTGCCGCTCCGTACGCTGATT
The DNA here is from genome assembly GCA_038230715.1 of Pyrinomonadales bacterium. Classification (GTDB taxonomy): domain Bacteria; phylum Acidobacteriota; class Blastocatellia; order Pyrinomonadales; family Pyrinomonadaceae; genus UBA11740. Next base: position 18,371 of record JBBRMS010000009.1, on the reverse strand, counting down.
CAAAACGGCGACATGGTCGAGATAATTCGCAGCAGTAATGCGCATCCGTCACGCGACTGGTTGAACTTTGTGGCCACTTCAAGGGCCCGCAATCGCGTGCGCCACTGGGTGGCGGACCAGCAACGCGCCGAGTCGATCGAAATCGGACGCAAGCTTTTCGAGAAGGAGGCTGGGCGCTTTCAGCTTTCGGCCAAGAAGATGCTGAGTGCCGGCAACGGTGATCTTAAGCGCATTGCCGGTGAGTATGGTTACGGTCGGACTGATGATCTGCTGGCCGCGATGGGTTACGGCAAGATTGTGCCGCGCAACGTCATCGCGAAATACCTTGGTCCGGAAAAATTTGAAGCGCTCGACAATCAAAAAGTCTCGCGCCTGCGCACGGGGGTGCGCGCGGTAAAGCGATTAATTACCGGAGACGACGCGATTGTGGTGCGCGGCGTCGAAGACCTGATGGTGAATCGGGCCCGCTGCTGCAACCCGCTGCACGGCGAACAGATAATTGGTTACATCACGCGCGGCAAAGGCGTGGCGGTACACACCGCGCGCTGCAAGAATGTGAAGCAGTTGATGATTAATCCCGAACGAATCGTGAGTGTGGAATGGGCTGCGAAACCTGAGCAGACAGCTTACGCCGTGAAGTTGCTGGCGTTGACTGAGAACCGGACTGGAATGATCGCGGGAATCACCGGAGCGATCTCTGACATGAAGACCGGAATTCGCGATGCGCGCGCTTCAGTGGGCCCGGATCAAAAGGGACGAATAGAAGTGACTGTTGAAGTGTTCGACGTAAAGCACCTGGATAAGGTGATGAGTTCGATCAAGAAAGTTACCGGAGTGCTTGACGTTGAGCGTTTGCAGGGCGCAGCGTAGACATGGCTTCGTCATTTCGCTATTTCCGTTTCGCCTTTCCACATACTTGCGGAGTTTCAGCGTCTCTGCAAAACCTCATTAACTAGCTGCACCAAGCGCCTGTGCTACCGCCCTAAGGCGCCTTGATTAGTTAGGCTTGCTTGACAGCAGAGTTTGCAGGGCTCGGTCGAATTACCCGGTTTTCGGCGGCGAAGTGACTCCTGCCTTCGGCTTCCCCTCCGTATCGTAAACCTCGATCTTATCCGCATAGGTCTTCACCTGCTCGTTAATCTCGGCGGCGTCGCCCACAATCACGACGGCGGCTCGATCGGGGGTCACGTGGGCCTGGGCCACTCTTTGAATGTCGGCAGCAGTTACCGCATTAATCTGTTCGCGGTAGGTTTCAAGATAGTCGGGCGGCAGATCGTACATCCGAATACTGACCAACTGATCGATGAGTCCATCCTGAGTTTCAATGCGGATGGGAAAGACACCGGAAAGATAGGCCTTGGCGTTCTTCAGTTCGTCGGCGGTGACTTCCTCGTCACGAATCCGTCCCAACTCAAAAAAGAATTCATGCAGTGAAGCTCCGGTTACCGGAGTGCGAACCTCGGCGGATGCGCGGAAGGTACCCGCGAGGCGACGCGCATCCAGATTTGAATAGGCGCCGTAGGTGTAGCCCTTCTCCTCACGCAGATTCATGAACAGGCGTGACGAAGCATTGGCCCCCAGAATCGTGTGCATCAGGAGCATTGGAAAGTAATCCGAGTTGGTCCTGGTAATCCCGACATTTGCAATGACGATGTTCGACTGGGCCGAACCCGGTCGATCAACTACATAGACTGAACGCTCGTGCCGCCCAGGCAATGCCGGTAGATCCAGCTTTGGCAAAGCGCCCGGCTGCCAATCGCCAAACAGTTGTTCGATGCGTTCAATGATCTCGTTGCGATCGACGTCACCGACTACCATAAAGACCGCGTTATTTGGAATGTACGTGGCCTCTCTATACTTAACCAGGTGGTCGCGCGTCATCAGGTCCAGCATCTCGGGCGTGGGCGACAAGCGCGAATAGGGATGTTTCCCAAACACTACCCGCGACAGGCGTTCAGACGCGAGAAAGGTCGGCTGAGCCCGCTGCTGAATCAGCAGTTGCTTGGTGTTCTCGCGGGCCAGATCGACTTCGTTCTGAGGAAACGAAGGATGCAAAGTGACGTCAGCCATCAAATCCAGAATCTCATCGGCATAAAGCGAGATTGACGAAGCGGCCACGGTGGTGAAGTCGGAACTCGATCCCACGGCCAGGGTCGCGCCGAAGCGTTCAACCTCTTCGGCGATCTGCCGGCTGTTGCGCTTCTTCGTGCCTTCGGTCAGCAGGCTCGACATCATATCGCTGAGGCCCGGCAACTCTTCGGGATCGTTTGCATCGCCGGAACGAAAGGCCAGTCTGAAACTGATTAACGGCAGTCGCTTGTCCTCAACTACGACCAGACCCAAGCCGTTCGGAAGAGTAATCTCGACATGCTCAGGAAGATTCAGGGGCCGTGGCGCGAGCGGCGGCGGCATTTTGCTGCGAAAGGCTTCGGTCTCAGTCATGTAAAGGCCCGTTCTTTGGTTGCGAGATTAAATATCAATTAGGAATCAAGTCGATTCGACTGCCGGTTCAGATGCTGGTGGCGGCAGAATTGGGGTGCCCGTCGCCGGATCATCGGGGGCGGCTGGTACCTGGGGCAGGGGCGCGGTCGGTTGTTGCTTCTCGCCTGGTTCCAACGGCGCAGCGGCGGGAGCTTGCGGTGGCGACGGTACAATTTCCAGGAGTACGCGATTGTCGGTATTAAGAAACTGCAGGACCGCGTCGCGGATCTGGTCGGCCGTAATTTTCAGGTAGTTGGCGAGATCCGAATTAAACAGTTCCGGGTCGTTGTCGTACAAGGTAAATTCGGCGAGCTGCTGGGCGCGGAATAGGGACGATTGGCGGCTGCGCACGGCGCTGTTGAAGAGGTTGTTGCGCAGCTTCTCCATCTCTTCGTCGCTGGGTCCATGCGTCGCGAGGTTCCTAATCTCAGTCAGGATTGCATCGCGAATCTGTGCCCCCTCACTGTCGGGCTTGGGAATGACGACGATGAAGAGACCCGAGGGTCCACGGCGCTCGTCGATGCCACCCTGGATTTGCACGACCGATTCTTCGCCCTTGACCAGCTTCTGATATAACCGCGCGCTTTCGCCTTCGAACAGCAGGTGGCTGGCCAGCGAGAGGGCATAAAAGTCCGGACTGCGCCGCTCGGGTATCTTCCAGCCGAGGGCGAAGGCGGGGACCGGCGCCAGCTTGTCGAGGAAGGTATCCTTGTGCTGCGCGATTTCAATTGGCTCACTCACGTCCACCGGAGGTGGTTCGGGCTGGCTGGGAATGGTCGCGAAATATTGTTCGACCATCGATCGCGTCGCCGCCATATCAAAATCACCAGCAATCGAAAGCACGGCGTTGTTCGGCGCGTAATAAACGCGGAAGAATTCGCGCACGTCTTCGACGGTGGCGGCGTCAAGGTCTTCCATCGATCCGATCGTCGAATGCGAATTCGCATGGTTGCGAAAACACATTTCAAAGAGCCGGAGAAATCCATTCACGTACGGCTGGTTGTCATAGCGGAGCCGTTTCTCCTCCTGCACGGCCGAACGTTGATTATCGAGGTTTTCCTGCGTCACATTCAGCGTCCGCATGCGATCGCTCTCGAGCCACAGCGCCAGGGGCAACTGGCTGGCCGGCAAGGTCTCGAAATAGTTTGTTCGTTCACTTGAGGTAGTGCCGTTCATGGTGCCACCGGCGTTTGAGATGTATTGAAAATGCGCGGCCTTGGGAACGTTTTCCGATCCCTGAAACATCATATGCTCGAAAAGATGAGCAAAGCCGGTGCGGCCTTCGCGTTCGTTGCGCGAGCCGACGTCATAATAGACCGCCACCGAGACGACCGGTACGGAATGGTCTTCGTTCAAGACCACGCGCAGGCCGTTCGCTAAACTGTATTTTTCGATGGGGGTGTGTGGAACCTGAAAAGTTTTCTGCACGTAACAGCCCGATCCAAACCGCACATCGCGGTGATTTGAACAATATTTGAAGAACTTATGATTAAGAGTTTACCCCGTCAGACCCCCGATTAACAAAGACGCCCCACCCTGCAATATTGAGAAGGTCAGGATGGGGCGAATTACTATCGGGCTTGGTGAAAGGGTCTTTGTTTACTCTTTTCTTTCGCCAACCATGCCGCGCAGCTCGGCACGCAGGCGCTCGATCTCGGCGAGCTTCAGTTCCACTCGTTCAAATAGCGCGCCCTGAGTCTTAATACCCTCATCGATGAGAAAGGCCGCCGCTTCAGCCCTGGTGCCAAACACGCCGGCCTGCACCAGTTGACCCAGCTTATGCTGCGCATCCTGGGACACTTTCACCGCGAGCATGTAATCGTCTTTGGCCGAAATGGCCCGTTCAATTGTGCGGCTGATATCCCGGCCAATCGCTGACAGCTGTTCCGGAATGCGCGAGGCCATGTCCCGCATGGACGAACTCACGTTCGCCCGGTCGTCGGTGTGGTCGGCTTCGCCTTCGTGCATGATCAACTCCTCTTTTTTTTCTGACTCGTCCCTTTGTGGCTCAAATGATGTGCTCATTAGATAGTGCTCCTTCAAACTTTGGTAAGCTCTTGTACGATTCGTTGGGGTTACAAGTTCATTCTAAGGAGGCGTTCAGAGGAGCGTCAAGGAGGTGCCCTCGCTGGAGGGTCGAGATTTCTGATTGGGTAGAGCTACCCGCCGCCTGATGTGATTTAAGCGCGGAGACATCCTGACCTCCAGCTTGCGCCGCAGGCTCAGCTTCCCAGAGACGCCGGAAACGTGGTTCGCGCCCAGCCCTCAGGGGACAAGATGTCCGCTATCCGGCTTCTCATGTGACAAGCCGAACACCTCGCATAGTTGTAGCGAGCCTCATTGAGCCGCACTCAAATCAACACAGCATGCGGCACATCGCGTCGCGCTGATAGGAATCGCGCTCTTGCAGTAGGGGCAGTCCTTTTTGGCGGGGTCCGTTTTTCTGAGCTTGTTCACAATCTTGACCACCATGAAAATCACCAGGGCGATGATCACGAAGTTCACGATGTCGTTAATGAAGGCACCATAAGCCACCACGGGAATTGCCTTGGCCTTGGCGTCCGCGAGTGAAACGGGTATGCCTTTGGATTTGTCGAGCACCAGAAACAGACTCGCAAAGTCGATCCGGCCAAGCAACAGACCAATCGGCGGCATGATGATTCCTTCAACCAAAGAGGTGACGACTTTGCCCAGGGCGAGGCCGATAATCACGCCCACGGCCAAATCGATTACGTTGCTACGAGCAATGAAATCCTTGAATTCTTTGATCATGGTTTTCTCCTCATTGACAGGCCTTTGTTAGTTTGAAGCCGGCCTTTTCGGCTTCGTCTTTGTTCTTGAATCTGATTCGGTTAGATTCCTTGACGCCGCTTACCTCTGAACAATCAGATGGATAGTAAAGCTTCGTCTTCTGATCCCCTATAACCACGGCCTCCGCTGCCTCAGCGGCAGCGGCCGCTTCCTCGCGACGCGAGGCAATCGTCTCTTGCGCAGCATCGTCGCTGATACGCACGCTGGGGCTACCCGCAATCATGGATGCCAGCACCGTGAACCCATTGCAGCTCAATTGCCGGCCGCCTCGTTTCAATGGCCATTCAGAGGGAATGCTTAGCGCTTTGCTGAACCCGGCGACGAAGGCATCGACGGTTTGCCACTTGAACGAGCTCTCGTATCCAATCCATAGACTGACCAACCGGCCGTCAAGGAAGTCGAGGGAAATCGTGCGTATATCCGCGAACGTCGTCTTGTCAAAACTTGGATCGAAATATGGGTTGATACTGATCTTGGCCACGCCGAATTCATCCGAACTGGCCTGTCTGATCTGAGGTGCGCGGGCTTTGGCCTGGTCGAGAGTCATCCCCACACGAAACCCGCGGAGTTCGGCTGACTCAGGCAATTGATCGAGTTTGAGCGTGCAGGTTGAAACCTGGGCGGGGGCGGTGACAACTGCACACGCCGTCAACAGAAGTAGCCAGAGGACTCTGCTAGTGTTCCAGATCTGAGGGCGGAGCGTTGAAAGAGGAAGCTTCACTTTTCGCAATCAGTTTCTTGATCAAGTCAGCCAGTGCATTCGGATCGAACGGGGTCGAGACGTATTCGTTACAGCCAGCATCGAGCGCCAGCGCTCCGTATTCGTTTGCGCCATAGGCAGAGACGGCTATGATCGGTGTCCGGCGCAGAGCCTGATACTCGCGTATTCGCTGTGTAGCGTCAAGGCCATTCATGCCTGGCATCATCACGTCCATGATGATCAGATCTGGTAACTCGCGCTGGGCCACCTCGATGGCTTCCGCGCCGGTTTCAGCTTCAATGACCCGGTAACCGATTCGCGCCAACCACAACTTCATCATCATGCGCGTGTCGTCAAAGTCTTCGACGACCAAAATCGTAGGCAGAGTCACGGCCCGGCGCGTCTGGGCATTTTGATCCATTAGTTTTGTTGGAGGACCGGGCAAGAGGGGGCCACCCCGAAACGATTGGGTGAATTAAGACGATATGACAAACGAACCAGCGGGGTCAACAGCACCTGGATATTTGATGAGGACGGATCGCGGACACCTTGTTCGCCTGAGTGCGCACCGCGAACCACCTCCCGGAAACGTAGCCGGGAAGCTGATTGTGCAGCGCACGCTGGCGGAAAGGTCTCCGCGATCCACTCAACACGCGGTTGTGAAATCGTGCCGATTTGGATAGCATCGGATTCCTATGACAACTACTTCTGAAACCTTGACGGGTAAGCAAATCGTTGAACTCTGTCGCCGGCACACACTCTTTGAGTGGTCCGCACAGGCCGCGGTGGATCCGATACCGGTGGCACGGGCAAAGGGTATCTACTTCTGGACGCCGGAAGAGAAGCGCTTCATCGACTTCAACAGCCAGTTGATGTGCGTAAATATTGGGCACGGAGACGAGCGGGTAGTGCGCGCCATCCAGGAACAGGCCGCGATCCTCCCCTATGCCAACCCGTTCATGGCCACCGAAGTACGCGCGCGCCTGAGCGTGAAACTCGCCGAGATCACACCCGGCGATATCGATGCTTTCTTTTTCACCAACGGCGGCGCCGAAGCGAACGAGAACGCAATCCGCATCGCGCGCTTGTTCACCGGCCGTCACAAAATCGCAGCGCGCTATCGTTCGTACCACGGCGGCACGGCGGGCGCGCTCACCCTCACCGGCGATCCGCGTCGCTGGGCCGCAGAGCCGGGCATCCCGGGAGTGATTCGCATTCCCGACTTCTATCATGGAATTCAGCGAGGCTCTGACACAACAGAAGAGGTGCTGGCGCGAACTGAAGAAGTCCTGCAGCTCGAAGGACCGCAAACGGTCGCAGCGATAATCGTCGAGCCCGTGGTTGGCACCAATGGCATTCTGATTCCACCAGATGGCTACATGCAGGGATTGCGCGCGCTGTGCGACAAGCACGGCATCCTCCTGATAGCCGACGAAGTCATGGCCGGTTTCGGTCGTACAGGGGAGTGGTTTTCTATTGATCACTGGCAGGTTAAGCCGGATCTAATCTCAATGGCCAAGGGTCTAACCAGCGCATATGTGCAGCTGGGTGCGGTGGGCATGCGCCGGCAGATTGCCGACCACTTTGAGAAGAATGTTTTCTATGGCGGGCTGACCTACAATAGCCATCCGCTCGCATGTGCGGCTGCGCTGGCAACGATTGCCGTGTACGAAGAAGATCGCCTGATCGAGAACGCGCGCAACATGGGTACTTTGATGCGAGAGCTGATGGAGGATCTGCAGAGCCGACATCCGTCGGTCGGCGCCACGCGGAACATCGGCCTATTCGGTATTGTCGAGCTGGTACGCAATCGAGAGACGCGCGAACCGATGGCCCCCTTCAACGGCAGCTCGCCTGAGATGCAGGCGCTGAGCAAGTTCTTCCGGCAGGAAGGGCTCTACACCCTCGTGCGTTGGAATACTTTCTTCACCAACCCGCCCTTGTGTATCACTGAAGCCGAAATGCGCGAGTCGTTTGCGATTATCGATAAGGGGCTGGAGATTACTGACGCGGCCGTTTCCTAGAGGAAGTCGGTAGGTGTCATTTCTGACTTCTAATCTCTGATTTGGTACCCGCGGCAGGGGTCGAACCTGCGACCTTTCGCTCCGGAGGCGAACGCTCTAATCCACTGAGCTACGCGGGCACATGTTGGGACGGAAACGATAGCACAGCGGGCGGAAGCGGGCTAGCGGCTGATCAGCCTCTGCTAAATCAGGTTTAGTTATCAACCCCACTCTTCGCTCGTTAGAGGCGAGATGTTTGTAGCGCTGGAGCCCAAATTGAAACCAGCTCCGTTAGGAGCGGAATGTTTGCGGTTGCGCTCCTAGGGAGCCCAGACTCAATTGACTGCGTGAGCTATAAGCATCGGGCTCCTACGGCGACAAACTAACGTCGGCGTACCTTACGAGTGCTTGATGATCACGCCTTCAATAATATTGGCGACGTGTTCGCAACGGTCGATCGTCGATTCCAGCTTCTCATAGACATCTTTCCACTTGATCACTGTCAGCGCATCGCGATTCTCGTGGAACAGTCCGCCCACCGCGCGTTGATAGATGTCGTCGCCTTCGTGTTCCAACCGGTGCAGCTCAACCAGTCTTTCGGTCACGCCTTTTGGTTTTTGCAGCATTGAAATCACTTCGTGCAGTTGCACTGCCATGCGTTGGATTACCCCGGCCAATTGTTTTGCCGGCTCGGTGGTTTCGTGAATATCGTACATCACTACGGCGCGGGCGATGCCGTCGATTAAGTCCACCACGTCATCGAGGGCCTTGGACATCATATAAATGTCTTCGCGATCGAAAGGCGTGATGAAGGATTGATTCAGACGGGTTGAGACGCTGTGCGTCAGGTCGTCGCAAGCATGCTCGATGCCCTTGATGCGCTGCACATATTCAGTGTAGTCGCCGTCATGATGAGAAAACATCTCGACCAGGGTAGTGGCCGCATTATTAATGTATGAAGTCATCTGCGTAAAGAGCGAAAAATATTGTTCTTCACGCGGTAGCAGCTTGGCAAACATTTGAGACTCCTGCGAATTCCGAAAGTATCCTGGTTAGTTGGAAGAAGGGCAATATTAGCGGAAGAGGTTGGGCCCTGTCCATTCTCGATCCTGGGAGCGCGGACTTCCCGTCCGCATTGAGCAAGAAGCGTGAACACGTGTGGCGTGTCAGGCATCCCTGCTCCCCGGCAACAATCGCACTCGTGGCTGCTTGCAAATACAGCCGTCAGTCGTATATCAAGGTTGCGGCATGGAAGAGAGATCAGATTACTCACAAGTGGTTGACTTGCTGCGCGCGGAATCCGAAGCGATAGCCAAAGCTGCTACCCGTTTGCGTCCGGATGAGATTGACCGGGTCATGATTTTGCTAGCCGGCTGCAAGGGAAAGATCGTCCTGCTCGGTGTAGGCAAGTCGGGCATCATTGCGCAAAAGGTCGCCGCCACCATGATCAGCAGCGGTACTGCAGCAGTTCATCTTCATCCATCGGACGCTTTGCATGGCGGGCTGGGAGTTGTCTCTGCAGACGATGTGGTGCTGCTGCTGAGTAACAGCGGCGAGACAGACGAGCTGTTGCAGCTTCTGCCCTACCTCAAACGGCGTCAAGTGCCTTTAGTGGCAATCGTCGGCAATCTCAAATCGACCATTGCTAAACGTGCCGATGCCGTCCTCGATGCTTCGGTCGATCAGGAGGCTTGTCCGCTTAATCTCGCGCCAACCACCAGTACCACTGTGGCCCTGGCTATCGGTGATGCGCTGGCTATGGCCCTGATGAGTGCCAGGGGACTAACGGAAGACGACTTTGCTCACAATCATCCGGCGGGACAATTGGGCAAGCGCCTGACTTTGCGAGTCGCCGACTTGATGCACGCCGGAACAGGGAATCCAACCATCTCAGCCGATGCCGCCTGGATGGAGATCATTACCACCATCACACACTTCGGCCTCGGGGCGGTTAATGTGATCGATCGCGAGGGTCGGCTCGAAGGCATCATTACTGATGGCGATCTGCGGCGGTCGCTGCAGAGAATTAGCAGTGCCGATCTCGCCTTCGCCAATATCAGGTGCGATGACTTGATGACGCGGGACCCGATCGTCGCCAACGCGGAGATGCTGGCCTTTGACGCATTACGTTTGATGGAAGATCGGCCTTCGCAAATTAATGTTTTGCCGGTGGTTGATGGCCAGGGACTATGTATAGGACTGGTTCGTTTGCATGACATCGTGCGCAGTGGGTTGTAGTGGTAGGAGGCAAAACGCAAAGGACGCGAAAGTCTTCGACAAGGTTCATTTGCGCGCTTTGCGTTAAAATCGTATGAGCCACGGCTCATGTGGGAGTTAAATCGAATGCGATCAAGCGCCGTTACGCAACTCTTAATCGGTATTGTTTTTCTGGTTTCCACCACCCCAGTGCCGGCGCAGGAGTCAGCCACCCGCGGCCGGCGCGCCGCCAGTGTGCCCGCGGCCGAAGCGACCGTGATGGTGAACGAACAGTTTCTCAATTCCTTTCTCACTGCCATCTTCGATAACCTGCAGGAACCTGCGATGCCTTTAACGCTCGGTGGGGCCGCCCCGAGTACTCAGTGCGCCAGCGAGATCAGATTAAAGCGCGAAGTGGGAGGCGTGCGTACTGCGGTTCATTTTGAGAACGGCCGGATCGTCGGTCCCCTGGCATTTGCGGGAGCGTATTACTCATCGTTATTGGGCTGTTTTGAGTTCTCCGGCTGGGCGGATTCTGAGGTGAATCTCGAATTCAACAGCGAGCGACGCGCCCTGGTCGCGCGGTTTCGTTTACGCGACATTCATCTCAACGATGTGCCCCCGCTCGCGAATGGCGCGCTGGTAAACATGGTGCAGACGGCGATCGACCGGCGCTACAATCCGGTTGATCTCATCACCCTGGATCAACTCTCGACCCGAGTGAATATCCAACCGGCGAAAGGCGCACTGCAGTTCCGCGCCAAAGATATGCGGGTCGAGGTAACGCCGGCCGGGCTGACCTTGCATATCACCTACCAATTTGTAAAAGGGTAGCGTTGTAAGACAAGCTTCAGCTTGTCGATGATCTGAGATGGTTCACGGACGACAAACTCAAGTTTGTCGCACGATCCGCCGTTCTGATAGAATCCGCCCTCTCAACTACGAAACTTCTAGCCTGAAAACTTCCGGGAGGTTCGACGTGCGAAAGAGACATTTGGCATTTGTAACTCTGCTGATCTCTGCGACTGCTGTAGCTGCATTTGGACAGACACCTGACGGGGCATCCTACATGATGCCACCGAAAGATATCGTCGCCGCTTTTGACGCTCAGCCTTTACCGCAGACCGTGCTGAGTCCGACAAGGCAGGTTATGGCCCTCACCTTTCGCAAGTCTCAGCCCACGATTGCCGAACTGTCCCAGCCAATGCTGCGGCTGGCCGGTGCGCGCGTTAACCCACGCAACAACGGCCCCCACCGCTTTGTCGAGATCTATGCGATCACCCTGAAGAAGATTGCGGACGGCAGCGAAGTCAAAGTGATGCTCCCGCCCCAAGCCAGCATCTCGAACGTCCGCTTTTCGCCTGACGGCACGCACCTGTCGTTTCAGAACCGTAAGGACGATCGAATCGAATTATGGGTGGCCGACACGGCCACCGGCCGCGCGAAGTTAATCAGCGGTAATGATCGGCTGAATGCCACGACCGGGGATCCGTGCGATTGGCTGCGCGACAACGCGACCTTGATTTGTGAACTGGTTCCGGCCGGCCGTGGTCCTGCGCCGCAAGAGCCGACCGTGCCCACCGGGCCAAATATTCAGGAGAGCAGCGGCAAGGCTGCACCGGCCGCCACCTACGAAGACATGATCAAGACCGCCCATGATGAGGCGCTGTTTGAATATTATTTCACCAGCCAACTGGCGGCGATCACTATTACGGGAAGCAAGACTCTCATTGGACGTCCGGCAATCTTCGATACAGTCAATCCTTCGCCCAGTGGCGATTACCTGCTGGTCGCCAAGGTCAAACGCCCTTTTTCACACCTGATTCCGATGGGTGGCTTTCCGGAGGATGTCGAGATTTGGACCCGCCGTGGCGAAATGGCGCGCAAAATTGCTGATGTCCCTTCAAGCGAAGGCGTGTCGCTGACTGGGGTGCAGACGGGCCCGCGCGGGTATCGCTGGAGAGCGGATCAGCCGGCCACGATCGTTTGGACTGAAGCTTTGGATGAGGGAAATCTTAAGAACAAAGTCCCGTTCCGTGACAAGGTGATGAGCGCCACAGCACCTTTCAAGGACGCTCCCAGCGAGCTCGCCAAAACGGAATGGCGTTTCTCAACTTTATCGTTTACCGAAAAAGGCCTGGCGCTGTTGAGCGAATCAGACCGGGCTTCGCGGCGGACGCGCACCTGGATTCTTGAACCCGGCGCTGAGCCGCGTAAGCTTTGGGATCGCCGGCAAGATGCTGCTTATGACAATCCGGGCACGCCCGTGATGCGGCGCGACCTTGGCGGCGGTTTCGGTGGTGGCCCCAGCGTGATTATGCAGACCGGCGATTTCATTTACCTCGTCGGCACGGGCTCTTCACCCGAAGGCGATCGTCCGTTTCTAGATCGACTGAATCTGAAAACGCTGGCGAGTGAACGATTGTTCCGCAGTGATACCAAGGTCTACGAAACAGTCGTAGCGCCGTTGAGCGATGATGCCAGGACCGTCCTGACGCGCTATGAAACGCCCCTCGATCCGCCGAACTATTACGTGCGCGATCTGGGGAGTAATTCCAAACGGGCCGTCACCGAATTCAAGGATCCGCAGCCGCAACTGCGGGCGGCCTCGCACCAGTTCATTACCTACCAGCGCAAGGACGGTGTGAAACTGTCAGGCACGCTCTATCTGCCGCCCGGTTACAAGCCGGGTACTCGTTTGCCGGTAATCCTGTGGGCGTATCCCAGGGAATTCGGAGATGCTGATTCGGCCAGTCAGATCACGGGTTCGCCGAATCGCTTTACCCTCGTCAGCGGTTACTCGCATCTATTCCTGCTCTTGTCCGGTTACGCGGTGCTGGATAATCCGACCATGCCGATCGTCGGACCCGGAGAGACAGCCAACGATCATTATGTCGATCAACTGGTCGCCAGCGCGGAAGCTGCGATCGACAAGCTGGTCGAAATGGGTGTCGGTGATCGCGATCGTATCGGTGTCGGCGGGCATAGTTACGGAGCGTTCATGACGGCGAACCTGCTGGCCCATTCACGCCTGTTCCGGGCGGGGTTTGCCGAGAGCGGCGCCTACAACCGCTCGCTGACGCCGTTTGGTTTTCAGAGTGAGCGACGAACGTTTTGGGAGGTGCCGGATTTATACGCGAAGATGTCGCCGTTCTGGTACGCGCATGAGATCAAAGACCCAATCCTGCTAATGCACGGCGAAGCCGACGACAATTCGGGAACGTTTCCGATCCAGTCAGAGCGCTTCTACATGGCGCTTAAGGGCCAGGGGGCGACCGTGCGTTACGTCACCCTCCCGTTCGAGGCGCATGGCTATGCGGGTCGCGAAACGCTGCTGCACATTTTGGCCGAACGGATTAATTGGTTCGATAAGTATGTAAAAAACGCAGCGCCGCGAACCAAGCCGCAGACAGCAGCAAATTGAGAATTTTGAAGTGCGCCGGCAGAGCGAAGTGGCGTCGCCGCTTTGGATGCGTATTGTCCCTTTGAACGAAGCGGCGTCGCCGCACTCGAAGGCTACGTACGACTCTGAGGTGTGTTGACGCTGGTCAGCCGATGGCGCATCCGCTGTTGCCACTTGCTGCGCGCCTCACCTTCTTCTTCGAGCTGGGACATAACCTCGTTGAGGGTCTCGCCGCCAAACTGCCGCATCTTCAAATACACCAATGCCGGCACAATAGACATCAGCGGTATGACAAAGATGTTCACCAACGACGCCAGTGGTTGAAATACCTTGGCGTGTACTCCTCTGCCTTGGCTGGCCGCGCCGAGCAACGCTCCCAGAGAGCCCTGCACGATCGCCGGCACCAAAAACTGAAACAACATGACCAGCAGGATGGTGCGCCACGAACGCGAGGCCAGCGATCTAGCGCGCAGACGGGCTTCCTTCTTTTCCAGGCCCTCAATCAACACTACTGGCGCCCACAGCGCATAGCGGATCGCTATCACGATGCCCGGAACGATAAAAAGGCAAAAGCCGAGCATGATACGTACAGTGATACGGAAGCCGGTATTCAGGAACGGACGCCAGCGTCTTCGCAGGATAGCGAAAGCGGCGCGTAGTTCGACCGGCTTAAGCGGCGCCACAGCAAGTTGAGTGACAATGATGGCCGTCACGCCGGAAATGATCGAAGGCGTCACAAAGGCCGCGGCTATTTGTAATAGGACAACCGGAATCAACAACACGATCGTTGTAACCTTGCCCATTCGTGGTTCTGCGAGGCGCAGTCCGATCAACGTCAGCATTACCGCGATGGTCGGGATATGCGCCAGCAGCGACAGCTTCAGAAACTCTGGAAAGTACTCACTGTAGAGAGCGAACGCGCGACGATATAGCGCGCCCAGCCCGTCGGCGTTCGCGCGCATCGCGTTGGCAAAAGCGATCGCAGTTTGCGGCCGCGCTGCGGGGTCCTTTTCCAGCGCCGACATGACCAACCGTGAAACTCGCTTGGGTAACTTCGCGTCGTGCTCTCGCAGTGAGGTGGGCTGACTGCCGGTGTGCGCGCGAATGACTGAAGTCGTCTCGCCCGTGAAGGGTGGGCTCCCGGCCAGCATCTGATAGGCAATGATTCCCAGGCTGTAAATATCCGATCGCGCGTCCAGATTTTCGCCGCGGCATTGCTCTGGGGACATATACAAAGGCGTTCCCAGAATCGCACCAACTCGCGTCAGGCCCGAGGTGGCCGCCGTTGAGAAGGCGTCCGTGGCGCCAGGGTACGCCATTTCTGCCGGGACAGTGTGCGGGGCCGAATTACCCAAAATACGAGTCTGATCATTATCGCTGCCCCCATGCGTGGTCTCGGGCTGCTGCTCGATCAACTGGGTGGCTCGCCCGTCGTCCTGCACCAGTTGTGTAGCCCGCGCGTCGTCATAACCTTCAGCGGGTGACTGAACCAGCGTTGCGGATTCGAGGTTAGCCAGAGGTGGAAGCGGCTCCCGATTTACTTTCACCGGGCGAGGAACTGTCGCCGCCATGGCCCCCGGTGATTCCGAGAATTGGATCGTTGGGGTGTCCTCAGCGTTTTGATTAAGGTAAAGTTCCGGAGGTGCTTCTCCGGCAGAAGCTTCCACGTCGCCAAGTTTTGCGATCCCAAAATCCAGGACCTTGACGCGATAACCACCCAGAGCGTTTGGTTCCAGCCAGATGTTGTCGGGTTTCAGATCCCGGTGAACAATACCCTGATGATGGGCTTCCTGGACCGCGGAACAAACCTGCTCGAGAATGTCGACCACCCAATAAAGCGGCAGACGCTTTTCTTCGGCGAGCACGTCGCTGAGGGTGCACCCGTCAAGATACTCCATGACGAGATAGGCGACACTCTCTTTACCCACCCGGGCAAAACCAAAGTCGGTCACATCGACAACGTTCGGATGTCTCAGCCGGCCCGCCGCTCTTGCCTCGCGCTTGAAGCGCTCAACAAACTCCTCATTGCGCATGAACTGCGGCGTAATCAGTTTGAGGGCGACATAACGATCTGTTCCGAGGTGAGTGGCCAGGTAAACTGCGCCCATACCGCCCTGTCCGAGCAGGCGCTCGAGGCGATACTTCTCATCCAGAGTTTGACCGAGATAGGGGTCGAGGCTATTCATAATTACTTTAGTCTTCGTTAGGTCGGGATACCGCCAGACCTTCTTTGTTCCAGCGGCGGCAGCCCGACTCTGAACGAGTCACGATAACCAACTAATCCCAGCCGGCTTCCGGCCAGTTATGTTTGCGCAATTTCTCGTCAGTCCAAAAGTTTTTCCACAACTCGACGTGCGAACCTCGCTCCGTCTGTTGCGGCAACAGCACCGACACAACATCGTACCGGTACTGAGCCCCCACCAAGCCGAGCATCTTACGATAGCCGCGTGCCGCACGGGCAATCTGTCTGCGCTTGCGCAGATCGACATTGGCTTGTGGTGGAGCAAACGCGTCGGACACGCGGGTTTTGACCTCAATAAAGCAGAGCGTGGGTCCGTCGTAAGCAACGAGGTCGATTTCAGCATTGATCAGAACGCCGCGTAAGTTACGGCCGATTGGAACGCTGAAGTTTGCCGCCACAATCCGGTAGCCCTTTCGCTCAAGATACTCGAGGGCCAGCGCTTCGCCGCGGCGACCGAGTTCAAAATGTCGCGCCGGCGAGGCCGCTCCTGGTTCGGCGCTATGGACTTTAGTCAATCTCATTTCAGGTGGATTAGTCACTACGGCTCCGCGGTTACTTCTTCATCAAATCCAGCACGGCGGCGGTCATTGCCTTGATTCCCGCGCGCAGGGTTGGTTCCGGTTGCGGCACAAACAAACTGGAATGCAGCGAGGGCAGATTCTGGCCGGACTTTCTGGCCGCCTCAACCCGGGCAGGTTCGACTGCTCCCAACCAGAACATGAACGCAGGAATCTGGTGATCCAGACTGAGCCGGCCAAAATCTTCACTGACCATCAGCGGCGGACTCTTAATTACATTGTCTTTACCAATTGCCCTGCCCAGCACACCGGCGATCCGCTCACTCAGTTCCGGGTCGTTGTAAGTTGAAGGGGCGTTCTCGCTTTCAATCACTTTGAGGATTGGGGCGCGATCTTCGGGAACTCCAGCCGCCTGGGCCATCCCCTTCGCGATGCGCTCGATCGAAGTGAGAATGTTCTGACGCACTTCTTCTTTGTACGTTCGAATCGTAATTTGCAGCGTCACTTCATCCGGGATGATATTTCGCTTGGTTCCGCCGTGAATCGAGCCCACAGTTATTACCGCTGGGTCGAGGGCGGACTTTTCGCGACTGATGATTGTTTGCAAAGCCAGTACGGTTTGCGCGGCGATGACCACCGGATCCTTTGTCGCCTCGGGTCGCGCGCCGTGTCCGCCCAATCCGCGAATCACCAGATCCACCGACGTCGAACTGGCCATCGCATACCCGGGACACCAGGTAATCTTGCCGGCTTCAACGTCAGCGCTGTCGTGCAGTGCCAGGAGAAAGTCCGGTTTGGGAAAGCGCGAGTACAATCCGTCAACCAGCATCGCCCGAGCCCCGTTAACGGTTTCTTCCGCCGGCTGGCCGAGCATCACCAGCGTGCCGTGCCATTGATCCTTGAGCGCCACGAGCATCTTCGCCGTTCCCAGAAACGAGGTCATGTGTATGTCATGACCACACGCATGCATCACGCTGACGTCCTGCCCGGCATCGTTTTTGGACTTCACGGTGCTGGCGTATGGCAGTCCGGTCTTCTCCTCTACCGGCAATGCATCGAGTTCGGTGCGCACCAACACCGTCGGTCCGGCGCCATTCTTCAAAACGGCGACTACGCCATAGCTGGTCCAATCCGGTTGCGCATACTTACCCACGCGTTCGGTGACGGTAAAGCCGAGGGTCCGCAGCTGTGCGGCTACGAACGCGGCGGTCTTCTCCTCGTGGTGCGACAGTTCCGGGGCGGCATGAAGAGCTTTATAGGTGCTAACGAGCTGAGCGATGTCGCGGTCAAGCATGCTCTCGATAGATTGCTGGGCAATTGTCGGGACAGCGAAGAGAAAGACCAAAAGAAGTGCGAGTACAGAAAGTTTTTTCATAGTTGGTGTGCCATTTTCTTAATCACCGGACGAACCTGAGGGCGCTTTAATTGGGCCACGATACTTCAGTTGTAGTTTCCGCGACAAGTAATGCGAACAATCGTCGGGCGGGACGTGTCAGAAGCCCGCGCGTAAGTAGAGGCGCTGTCTTGAACCCGGAGTGTTTGGAGTGGGGCCCTTCCCTACGGTAGGGCCTCTGACATCAACGGCCTGCGAGTGACTGCTTCAGACGGCTGGATAATCCGGCGCGCCAACCGAGATACCAATCAGCGGCGCGGCCAGCATCAGGCCGATAATAGTCTTCGCATCCTCGATCTCACCGTCCGTAATCATTTGTAGAGCGCGTTCGAGGGGCAGCCGCACTACTTCGATCATTTCGTCATCTTCCAAATGCTGGGCCGTCTCGGTGAGGCTGGTTGCGAGATAGAGCCACATCTTTTCTTCACAGAATCCGGGTGAGATAAAAAACTCCGAAAGCTTTTCCAGGCGGCCGGCAACCAAACCAAGCTCTTCTTCCAACTCGCGCGCGGCGCCTTCTTCCGGACGTTCCTTCTCGTTGAGCGTCCCGGCAGGCAGTTCCAGCAGATAACGCACAGCCGGATGGCGGTATTGCCGCACCAGCCCGACCGTGCCATCGTCGAA
>JBBRMS010000008.1:0-87632 GCA_038230715.1 Pyrinomonadales bacterium | reverse complement strand
TGTCTTTCAATTTGTCAGACTCCCCGGCACCGTTTCGATTGTCCGTCGTTATCACGGCGATTGGCAGTCTTACAGTGAAGGTTGATCCCAGTGACTTCCCCTCACTGCTTACCTCGACTTTGCCCTGGTGCAGTTCGACCAGATGACGCACGATCGACAGCCCCAGGCCGAGCCCACCGTGTGATCGCGTGGTCGATCCGTCAGCCTGGCGGAAACGATCAAAAATGTAAGGCAAAAACTCGGGAGCGATTCCGATTCCGGTGTCGGTTATCATGACCAGCACTTCGTTGTCGTTACGCTCAGTGGTGACGCTGACCCGGCCTCCTTTGGGCGTGAACTTAATCGCGTTGGTGAAGAGGTTCCAGAAGATCTGCTGTAACCTGTTGGCGTCTCCCCGGACCAGAAAGCCGCGTTCGACGACGAGCTGCAACTCCATTTCCTTGGTTGTCAGCGCCGGATGGACTGATTCAATTGCTGCTTCGATCACGCCGGAAAGGTCAATAGCTGTAACTTCTATTTGCAGCTTGCCCGTGACTATCCGCGAGACATCCAGTAAGTCGTCAATCAGTTGCGACTGAGAACGAGCATTGCGCTCGATCGTTTCCAGCGCATGCGCGAATTCTGGCTCGCGGAGCTTGTTCATCCGCAGCAGGTGGCTCCAGCCCAGGATGGCCGTCAGTGGCGTGCGCAACTCGTGTGAAAGCGTGGCCAGAAATTCATCCTTGGTGCGATTGGCATCTTCGGCTTCGGCGCGGGCGGCCTGTTCACGAATCAGCATCTGAGCCCGCTCTTCCTCGGCCTGCTTGCGCTCGGCTACCTCGATACGCAATTCGGTCGCATGGTTTTGGGCTTCGGTGTAGAGCCGCGCATTCTCGTATGCAACTGCTAACTGCGTCGCAAGCGTTGCCGCCAGTCGCTCGTCCGCCTCGCTGAAATCATCGTCGTCGCTCTTGTTTAGCAGGTAAACCCAACCCGAGACCCCGAGGGCTGAGAATATGGGAGCGCCCAGAAAAGATTCCAAATTACTGTCGGCGGCTTCGTCATCAAGCGGCCATTCGTCCGAGTCAGTCAGCCGCAAAGCGCTCTGTTCGGTGACTATTCGTTCCAGCGCCCGTTCGACCGCAGGCGGAATCGCGCTCGGCGAAACAGTTTCCTTGTCGACGGTGCAGTGAAAGAAATACCGCAGGGCTTTGGCGTCCTCGTCCAGGAGGCCCACCGCCGCTTCCGCTGCGCCGACGATGCGCCGGGCCGAGCGGCAGAACCGGGACAGCACTTGTGTAGGATCGCTCTCGGCGGCCAGTTCCTGACCCAGGTCGATCAGCATACTGAGCCGGGTCAGGTTTGCATTCTCCAGTTCGCGGTTCTTTTCTTCAAGCAGCGCGGCCTGTTGCTTGATCTCCTGGTTCTTTTTGAAGAGATCGACAAACACAGCCACCTTGGATCGGAGAATGTCCGGGTCGACGGGCTTGACGATATAGTCCACCGCGCCCAGCGAGTAGCCGCGACTGAGATGACTGGCGCCGGTGGTGTTGGCCGTCAGAAAGATGATGGGAATGTCGCGCGATTTATCGCGGTGGCGGATCAACTCGGCTGTCTCCAGCCCGTCGATGCCCGGCATGTACACGTCGAGCAAGACCACGGCCGCGTCGTTATCCAAAAGATAACGCAGCGCGGCCTCGCCGGAGGACGCGCGCACCAGATTTCTCTCCGGCGTTTTCAGAATAGCCTCGAGCGCCAGCAGATTCGAGGCGCTATCATCGACCATCAGGATATTGATGGGACGTTCGTGTGATAGTTGAATCACAAGCTTTCATCCTGCCGGTACAACCAAACGCGCAGCAGAGAGAGCAACTGATCTATATCCAGCGGTTTGGAGATGTAGTCTGAAGCGCCCACTGCCAGACAGTGATCGCGATCAGCCTTCATTGCCTTCGCCGTTAAGGCGATAATCGGGAGCTTGCGAAATTCGTCCATCTTGCGAATAGCCGAGATAGCTTCATAGCCATCCATTTCCGGCATCATGATATCCATCAGCACGGCCTCGATGCCCGGGGTTGCCTTCAGGAGATCAATACCCTTTTGGCCATTTTCCGCGTGAACCACATTCATGCCGTAGGCCTCGAGCGCGCTGGTAAGCGCAAAGATATTGCGCACGTCGTCGTCTACGATCAGGACTTTGCGACGGGCGAGCACCGGATCTTTTCGATTCAGTTGCTCGATCATGCGCCGCTTTGGTTCGGGCAGGTTGGCTTCGACGCGATGGAGGAACAGTGCCGTTTCGGCGAGCAGGCGCTCGGGCGAATCGGCCTCCTTAATAATGATCGAGGTCGCGACCTGTTTCAAATGCCGTTCTTCTTTCCGCGTCAGCTCTTTGCCGGTATAGATGATGATCGGGATGTTCGAGCCGCCATTGGATTGCAGCTTTTCGATCAGTTCAAAGCCGGTCATGTCAGGCAGCTTGAGATCGAGCACCACGCAATCAAAGACCTCCTGTTGCATCTTAGTGAGTGCTTCCTCGCCGGTGGCTACTGCAGTGGTGTTGACGTCGCCGTTGCCGATTAACTCGACTACGCTCATGCGCTGCACGTCATCGTCCTCCACTACCAGTAGCTTGCGAGCGTTGCGACCCGCGAACGACGCAATGGTGTCGAAGGTGATCGATAACTCTTCATTCCTGACGGGCTTTTGCACGTGCGCAATCGCACCCTGGCGCAGGGCCCGCCGCCGTTGCTGTTCGACGCTGATAATGTGCACCGGAATATGTTTGGTGCGAGAGTCGTGCTTCAAACGATCCAGCACGGTCCAGCCGTCGCGATCGGGCAACTTGATATCCAGAGTGATCGCCGCTGGCAGGTATTTGTGGGCCAGACCCAGGGCCGCGTTGCCGGTGGTGGCCACGATTCCCTTGAACCCACGTCCGCGCGTCAGGTCCAGAAGGATTTTGGCAAAGTTGATATCGTCTTCGACGATCAAGACGACCCGATCGCCTTCTTCAATATCGTTGCGATCGTCGAGTACTTGCGACGAGTCGCTTGTCATCATCGCCAGTTCATTGTCGAAGGTCTCAGCTGGCGTCCAGGCGGCTTCGATCGCTTTGAAATCGCGCCGGGAATTCGGCTCCATCGGGGGAGCTACAGCCCGGGTCGGCTCGTAAGCGAGCGGCAGGTAGAGCGTAAAGGTGCTGCCCTCGCCGGGCGTGCTGGCGACGCGGATCTCACCGCCCAGCAGCCGGGCTATTTCGCGACTGATCGACAAACCGAGACCGGTGCCGCCGTACTTCCGATTGGTGGTGCCGTCGGCCTGCTGGAACGCCTCGAAAATGATTCGCTGTTTCTCGCGCGGGATGCCGATGCCGGTGTCTTTGACCGCAAAGGCGATCACCTCGCCGGCGCGATGCAGCGTCTCCAGATCGTACTTTTCGTGTTTCGGGGCTGGCGCAATCTTCAGCACGACCTTGCCCTGCTCGGTAAACTTGAAGGCATTGGAAAGCAGGTTCATGAGGATTTGCTGGAGCCGCTTGTCGTCAGTCTCCACGGTGGGGTTGAGCTTTTCACCGCGCTCAATAAAGAAGCCGAGGTTCTTGTCAGACGCGAGTTGATGGAAGTTTCGCTCGAGCTGGATCGTAATGTCGTCGATGGAAACATCCGATACCTCAATGCCCATCATGCCGGATTCGATTTTCGACAGATCAAGAATGTCGTTGATTAGCGACAGCAGGTCCGAACCCGAAGAGTGGATGGTCTGGGCGAATTGGACCTGTTTGGTGGTGAGGTTGTCGTCACCGTTCTCAGCCAGTTGGCGCGAAAGAATCAGCATGCTGTTGAGCGGCGTGCGCAGCTCGTGCGACATGTTGGCCACGAATTCCGACTTGTACTTGGAAGTCAGCGCCAGCTGCTCGGCTTTCTCTTCCATCTCCCATCGGGCTTCCTCGACCTCGCGGTTCTTGGCTTCGACTTCGGCTTTCTGTCTGGCCAGCAACTCCGCTTTCTCCTGCAGCTCTTCGTTGGTTTGCTGCAGCTCTTCCTGCTGGCTCTTGAGCAACTCTTCAGACTCGCGCAGCGACTCGGCCTGTTTTTCAAGCTGTTCGTTGGTTTTCTTTAGCTCGTCCTGCTGGCTCTGTAGCTCAGCTGCAAGCGACTGTGACTGTTGCAGCAGATCTTCAGTACGCGTGTTGGCCTCGATCGTGTTCAAGACTATGCCGATACTTTCCGTCAGCTGATCGAGGAAGGTTAAGTGTGTGTCGCTGAAGGTGTGGAAAGTTGAGAGCTCAATTACGGCTTTGGCCTCACCTTCGAACAACACCGGCAGGACGACTATGTTGTGCGGCGGTGCTTCACCCAGTCCCGAACTGACATGCACATAGTTGGAGGGAACGTTGGTGACCAGGATTCGTTCGCGCTCGAGAGCGCACTGGCCCACCAGACCTTCTCCGGGACGAAATTCATTAGCCAGATTCTTACGCTTGCTATAGGCGTATCCGCCCAGCAGTTTCATTACCGGCACGCCGCTGTCCGCCTGGTTCACATAGAACACGCCTTGTTGCGCGTTGACCAGGGGCGCGAGTTCAGACAGCACCATCTGGGCCACCGTCTTCATGTCGCGTTGCCCCTGCAACATCCTGGTAAAGCGAGCGAGGTTGGTCTTGAGCCAGTCCTGCTCGGTATTTTTCTGAGTCGTGTCCTTGAGATTGAGAATCATCTCATTGATGTTGTCTTTCAGGGCCGCGACCTCGCCCTGCGCCTCCACCGTAATCGATCGGGTCAGGTCACCTTTGGTCACCGCCGTCGATACTTCCGCGATGGCGCGGACCTGGTTGGTCAGGTTGGCGGCGAGACCGTTGACGTTGTCGGTCAGGTCGCGCCAGGTTCCGGCCGCGCCCGGCACGTTCGCCTGGCCGCCGAGTTTACCTTCGACGCCGACCTCGCGAGCCACCGAAGTTACCTGGTCGGCGAAGGTAGCAAGAGTGTCGGTCATGTTGTTGATGGTGTCAGCGAGTTCCGCAATTTCACCTTTTGCTTCCACCGTTAGTTTGCGTTTCAAGTCACCGTTGGCTACCGCCGTAACCACGCGGGCGATACCGCGGACCTGATCGGTCAGGTTACTGGCCATGGAGTTCACGTTGTCGGTCAGGTCTTCCCAGGTCCCGGCGACTCCGCGGACATCGGCTTGGCCGCCCAGCTTTCCTTC
Source organism: Pyrinomonadales bacterium (assembly GCA_038230715.1). Lineage (GTDB taxonomy): Bacteria > Acidobacteriota > Blastocatellia > Pyrinomonadales > Pyrinomonadaceae > UBA11740. Next base: position 82,445 of record JBBRMS010000008.1, on the reverse strand, counting down.
CGTTCCCACCTCGCGCGCCACGCGGGTAACTTCCGAAGCGAACGAGTTCAGCTGGTCGACCATGGTGTTGATGGTGTTCTTGAGTTCCAGGATTTCGCCTTTGACGTCTACAGTAATTTTCTTGGAAAGGTCGCCGTTGGCCACGGCAGTGGTAACTTCGGCGATGTTTCGAACCTGACCAGTGAGGTTACTGGCCATCGAATTCACGTTGTCAGTTAAGTCTTTCCATGTTCCAGCAACTCCGCGCACATCAGCCTGGCCGCCCAGCTTTCCTTCGGAACCGACTTCGCGGGCCACACGCGTAACTTCCGAAGCGAACGAGTTCAGCTGATCCACCATCGTGTTGATGGTGTTCTTGAGTTCGAGGATTTCGCCTTTTACGTCTACTGTAATTTTCTTGGAAAGGTCACCGTTGGCGACGGCGGTTGTTACCTCCGCGATGTTGCGGACCTGACTCGTCAGATTGCTGGCCATCGAGTTCACGCTGTCGGTCAGATCCTTCCAGGTGCCGGCCACGCCTTTTACCTTCGCTTCGCCGCCGAGTTTTCCTTCGGTACCTACTTCGCGGGCGACACGCGTTACTTCTGAGGCAAACGATCCCAACTGATCGACCATCGAGTTAACGATCTTGACGGTGCGGAGGAACTCGCCTTTTAACGGCCGCCCGTCAACTTCGAGGGTCATGCGCTCTGACAAATCGCCGTTGGCTACGGCGCCAATCACGCGCGCCATTTCACTCGTGGGGCGGGCCATGTCGTCAATCAGCAGGTTGGTTGAATCAACCAGCCTGAGCCAGGAGCCGGCGGCCGCAGGCACTGCCGCGCGATCCATGATCTTTCCTTCTTTGCCGACTACACGGCTGACGCGGTCCAATTCCTTCGCTGTGCGATCGCTCAATTCGATGATGTCATTGAAAGTATCGGCAATCTTGCCGGCCTCTCCGGTCCAATCGCCGGGCAGGCGTGCTGAGAAATCGCCCTTCTTAAAAGCGAGCAGAGTTTTCAAAAGTAGTTTTGTGTTTAGTGAATCGGTCTTAACGGTTTGGGTTCGCATGGTTTCCCCTTTGAATCTTTCCAGCTTCCGGGAAGAGTCAGACTGCCTTGTCGGACCATTCGGCACAGCAGGAATCTGAGAGACACTGCCACGCAACGCGGACGGCCCACGAACTGAGTCGCTACTGCTATTTTAGGGGGTAGAGAGAAACGCCCGGGGGGAGCGTTGCTTTCATATACTCTTATACTTAGCCAGTTCCGATCTGTAAACACCTATTTGGGGGAAAATCGAAGTTGGCGGGCACGGAACCAGGTTTCTGGCCGAAAAGAGCAGAGCATTTGGCGTGTCTGGTCGTTTAACCGCTGTTACCGGTACTGGTCAGCGAGGTCGCGCGCCATTTCACGCGAGCGGAATGTCTGGATCTGTTTTAGCCGAACTGGCGAGCTGGAAAGGGCGGAGGCATTTATCAATGGCTCCAGGTCGCCGGCTTTCGATCCCAGCGATGTCCGCTCAATTGATCCAGCAAATCGTCCGACAGCCGTCCGACGTCGCTGGCGTCAATATTTGATTCCACATGCAAAAGCTGGCGCATGCCCGGAATGATGGTGCTGACCACCGGGTGACCGAGTATGAAGCGCAAGGCCAGTTCAGGCATGCTGACTCCGGCACTCTCCGCGATCGGCTTGAGTGCGTCGGCGCGTTCGACGCTGGGAATCAGATTCTCAGGGACGAAATAAATGTTACGCCAGTCGCCCTCCGGCCAGCTGCTCGACGTGGTCAGCTTGCCGGTGAGGGAACCCTCGTCAAACGGCACCCGTGCGATCACGGCCACATCCATCTCGACACAGGCCGGGAACAGCTCATCCTCCGGATTCTGATCGAAGATGTTGTAGATCACCTGGACCGAATCGATCAGACCGCTCTTCACTGTCCGCACACCGTTCCATGGCTCCCAACGGTTGATGCTGATGCCGACTGCCTTAATCAAGCCTTCGCTGCGCAGTTCATAGATCTTCTTCGCCCAACGATCATCCCCAACCCAATCGTCTTCCCATACATGGAACTGAATTAGATCGAAACTGTCGAGGCCGGCGTTTTCCAGACTGCTGCGAACATACTTGTCGATGTGTTCGGGAGGAAAGCAATCATCCAGAGTCGAGCCACGGCGGCTGGGCCATTGCAGGTTCTTTGGTGGAATCTTAGTGGCTGTGTAGAGTTTTTGGTCTTTATTCGCGCGTATGACCTGGCCCAGCAGCTTCTCGCTGTGACCTTCGCCGTAGGCCCAGGCGGTATCGAAAAAATTGCAGCCCAACTCGACTGAGCGCTGCAGCGCGGCCAGCGATTGTTCGTCGTCTGATCCGCTCCAACTGCCCATGCCCCACATGCCATAACCTATCTCGCTGACTTTCCAGTCGGTGCGACCAAAGCGTCTGTAGTTCATGAGGGAAAATTTACCACAGGGCACCCAGGGGGGAAAAAAAAGAAGATCGATTTGGGGAATGAAGTCACTGTTCGGCGAATCCAACCGCCCCAGCTTCCACCAGATTGTGTTAAACTCCGGCTGAAGATGGGTCAGATTTGCAGCTCACATTGCTCTCCTAAAGGCATCGCACACACGTGCCTCTCTCTGCAGCAGTCAATCGAATTATCGTTTTTCCTCTGGAGGTCGTTATGAAAAAATTTCTTTTTCGTTCCCTGCTATTGATCGCCCTGGCGGTGGGTGTAAGCCTGCCGGTTTTGGCCGACACGATTCGCCTCAAGGACGGCAGTGTTATTCGCGGCCAGATCATTAGCTTCAAGAATGAACAGTTCACGATTGTAGTCGGGAGCGGAGCGCGTGGGCGTAAAAGCCAGATCACCGTTTACATGGAAGACGTCGACATGATCGAGTTTGATTCGGTCGGCAACACGAATAATTCGTCCGGTCCGAATAACGACACGGCGAACAATAATCAACAGCCGACCTATCAACCGCCGGTGCAACAGCCGACGAATAACCAGCCGACCTATACGCCGCCAACTACTTCATCGTCGCCGACCTTCTTTACTGTGAACGTGCGGGTGCGGGCTGACAATACGAGTAATGGCTGGACCAACACGGGACTGGTCGTACGGCGCGGGCAGCGCTTGCGCATCACTGCTTCGGGCCGGGTGAATCTGGGCAATAATCGTTTTGCGACCCCCGATGGCCTGACTAATATTCCGGATCGCGACAAACTGATGCGGAACCAACCCACGGGTGGTTTGATTGCCGTTATCGGAGATGACAACGATGATTTCTTTTTCGTGGGCCGCAGCCGCGACTTCGTCTCTCAACGTGACGGCGTGCTGTTTTTGGGAGTGAACGAAGGAAATTTGAGCGACAACTCAGGAATGTTCGAAATAGTCATCGAAGCTGAAGCCGCGAATTCGCGGTAGCTTTTGGTTTGGAGTTCCGCCTTCAAGCGGTTTGACAACCGGCCCGCCTGAAGGCGGAACTCCGAACAGCCCCTCCAAATCCCCGGGAAACTTCCCCCAACAACCTCGCATCAGAAAGTCAGGCCGTGTACCCAACACCTTGACCGCGCTTTGATGAGCGCAATATAGTTCGTTTTAGCTTGTTTCGATAGGAGTTCGGCCTGCCTCAGTCGCAAAGAAGGTCTGCAGTTCAGCTTTGCGTGCCTGCATGTTTCTTAAGTTAAAGCCGGGAACCCTGAATTCGGTAAAGGATCGTCGTTATGAAAAGCATTTGTCTTTGCCGCCGTCTCTTCGTGCTGCTGATTGGCCTCAGTTTTAGTTTCAGTTCCTTCCAGAGCATCTCGGTCAGGGCGCAAGCGCGCCGCCAACCGCCATCATCCGATCAAAAAAAGAACAAGCGTCCGGCCGAAGGCCAGCAGACTGAAGAGCAGAAGCAGGAACCCGTGCCGAAAGAGATCCTCGGCAAACCTCAGGACGCCGAAAAGCTGAGTGTCACTACCAACGTGGTGAACGTCGACGCCGTCGTTTACAACAAGAAGACCGGACATCCGGAAGTCGCCCTCAAGCAGGGCAACTTTGCAATCTTTGTGGACGGAGTTAAGAAAGACATCACCAACTTCTCGACGCCCGAGGCGCCCATCACCATTACCCTCGTGGTTGAATTCAGCAAGCTGGGCGAGACCCTGGCGCTATACGGCAATGGCGGCCAGGAGTCGGGCACCCTGGAAGTAATCCGGCCGATGGCCATCTTCCTGTCACAGTTTATTACGCCGGCAGACTATGTCTCGGTGATTGCCTATGATATGCGGCCAACTCCGATCACCGACTTCACCAACAACCCGCAACGAATTCAACAGACAATCAACCTGCTGTTGCGCAACCAGCCGGCATTTACTGAAACCAATCTCTTTGATGCGATCAAGCTGACGCTTGTCGGTGGTCGCGCGGACTCTGTAGTTCTGGAAGAATCAAAGGAGTCGAAATCCGACTACGCTGGAATGGTCTCGGTGCCGGGTGGACGCCGGCGAGCAGTTCTGCTGGTTTCTTCGGGTATCGATACGTTCAGCAAGATCAATTTCGATCAAGCGCGCAAGGTGGTGCAGAATTCCGGCATCCCAATTTACATTGTCGGCACCGGTAAGATGTTTGAGAAGAAGTTTGGCGATCAGATGGATCCGGGCCGCGGCTCAAATATTCGCGGAATCCCCATCGATCGGATGACTTTTTTGCAAGCCGCAAACACGCTCACCACCTTCGCCAAAGAAAGCGGAGGCAGCTATTTCCCCGTAACCTTTGAAGGCGAGTTGCCCGCCGTTTTAGGTTCGATCAATGCCATGCTGCGCAGCCAGTACAGCCTGGGATTCAAACCCGATGATGTGGCCGACGGTAAGTCGCACAAGATCGTCGTCAAGGTTGACGTTGATGGCGACGGGCAATACGACGACAAGGCCTATGTGGTGAAGGCGCGCGAAGTTTACAACGCGCCCAAGCCCGAATCGGCCGGCAGCAAATCGGCAGGCGGGAAGCAGTAGGCAACGCCGGCCGGCAGCCGGGGCAGTAGCCCGCCCGTGAGAGAGGGTTTAAAGTCTCTACTCGATCAAATACAGGCAGAGGCTGGATCAAAACAGTCTCTGCTTTTTCTCGCGCTCTCCCTGACGGTCGGGCTGCTTCCCCGGCTGTTATCAGGCTCTTCTGCTTGCCCTTGCACAGCTGCCGCGTGTAGAGTACGGCGTGTCAACCCCTACATTCTCCCCGTTTTTTCAAACTAGTCGGAGGCCAGTAACTGATGCCCAGCGAACGCATAGATGCTGTTGATGCCGCAGCCGAATTTCCGGATCGAGTCGGATTCAAGCCGGACAATCCATATCTCGATAGCTTCCGACCCTACATCCCACCCGAAGTTCGCCTGCGCGAATTGACGGTGATACCGCTGATCATGGGTACGCTGCTGGGCATGGTCTTTGGCGCGTCCTCGCTGTACCTGGTTTTGAAAGTGGGACTGACGGTCAGCGCTTCGATTCCAGTCGCCGTAATTTCGATCACACTGTTCCGCTTGTTCTCCAAGCTTGGTCTTCGTGACGCCACGATTCTGGAAAACAACATCGTGCAAACTGCCGGGTCGGCGGGAGAGTCGATAGCCTTTGGCGTCGGCGTAACTATGCCGGCGATTATGATCCTGGGGATGGACCTGGAAGTGACGAGGGTAATGCTGGTCGCTATCCTCGGTGGCTTGCTCGGCATCCTGATGATGATTCCGCTGCGGCGCGCGCTAATCGTGGCCCAACACGGATACCTGAAGTATCCGGAAGGAACCGCCTGCGCGGAGGTTTTGAAGGCCGGTGCCTCAGATGAATCGCGACAAGCTGCGGCCAAAGGATCGGCTCAACATGCCGGAGCTATCGACGAGGGTGAGGGAACCGGAGCCAAGACCATCTTTGCCGGCCTGGGAGTGGGATTCCTGTATCAGGTTCTGATGACCGGCTTGAAAGGCTGGAAGGACACGCCTGAAAAAGTATTCGGCGCGCCGTTCAAGGCCGGTTCGATCTCGGCCGAGATTTCTCCGGCATTGCTCGGTGTTGGCTACATTATTGGTCCTCGGATCGCTTCGATCATGTGCGCCGGTGGCGTGCTGGCATATCTGGTCTTAATTCCCGCGATCAAGTATTTCGGTTCGGGAATGCCGGGGCCCCTCGCACCGGGCACGATACCTATCAGCCAGATGGGGCCGTCGCAAATCCGTGGCGCTTATATTCTGTACATTGGCGCCGGCGCCGTAGCCGCGGGTGGAATTATTAGTCTGTTCCGATCGCTGCCGACAATTTGGCACGGACTTAAGGGCGGTCTGGCTGATCTGCGCGGTGGTCAGGCGGCGGCGGCGAACTCGCCGCGCACGGATCAAGATCTGTCCATGAAGTTTGTCATCGGTGGGATCCTCGCCCTGGTCGGCATGATCATGGCCTTTCCCCAGTTGGGATTGCAGGTCAACATCCTGGTCGCATTCTTGGGCGCGGTGCTGATCGTTGCGTTTGGGTTTTTGTTCGTTACCGTTTCGTCGCGTCTGACCGGAGAGATCGGATCCTCTTCGAACCCAATTTCTGGCATGACGGTGGCGACCCTGTTGCTAACGTGTCTGATCTTTTTATTACTTCGCTGGACCGGCCCGAATTACTACGTTACGGCGTTGTCAATCGGCGGCATCGTTTGTATTGCCTCGTCCAACGGCGGGACGACTTCACAGGATCTGAAGACAGGATTCCTGGTCGGCGCAACTCCGAAGTATCAGCAGGTAGCGATCTTAATCGGTGCCTTTGCTTCCGCCCTGGTTCTTGGTCCAATTCTGCTGCTGCTCAATGACTCGGCCACTGTGTACGTGCCGCGGCTGAGCTTTGAAGCATCCACCAAGAACGTCATGGTGGACGCTACGAAAGCGGGCTCACTGCCGGCCTTTACCGATCAAATCAAGCCATTGACGCCGGGCAATTATCGCATTCTGAAGAACGAAGCGGGTGCGACCGCGGTTGCCGGACTGGATCCGGGCGAGTACCTGGTGGACGATAGCGGTAAGGTCGTTTACAAAGTTGAAGAGAACTTTCCCCCGACTCTTAAAGTTGATCCGTCCAACGCGGGAGCGCCAGAGAAGCTCAAGGGCCCACAGGCCAATTCCGACCCAGCCCTTTACCGGCCTTTCCACAAGATCGATACCGAAGGTGGCCCCGCCGGTCGTTACCTGGTTAACGATCAGGGGGTGCCAGTTTATCTGGCCGACCCGGGAATCAACGGCATCCATAAGACGAGGCCGGACGGCTCGCAGGTAACCAAGTACGACGCCCCCAAGGCCACCCTGATGTCCTACATCATCAAGGGTATTCTGAATCGCCAGTTGCCATGGGGCCTGGTGCTGCTGGGCGTCATGATCGCGATCGTGCTGGAAATGAGCGGCATCCCTTCGCTCGCTTTTGCGGTGGGTGTTTATTTGCCGCTGTCTTCGTCCAGCCCGATCTTTATCGGTGGCATGATTCGCTGGCTGGTCGATAAGTACCTGCGAAACAAGCTCAAGGATAAGAACCTGACCGAAGATCAACTGGTGGCTGAGACTGACAAGAGTCCGGGCGTGCTGATGGCTTCAGGCTATATCGCCGGCGGCGCTTTGGCCGCGATTGTAATCGCGATTCTGCAGGGAGTGCCAAAGCAGGGTCTGGCGAATTTCAATAAAGCCATTGAAGATTGGTCGACCGCTAAGAACCCTCTGTTCGGAGGCGGCAGTGCGGACATGCTCTCGGTGATTCCATTTCTGGTGATCATGCTGCTGCTTTATTTGGTAGGTCGCGAAGTCATCCTTCGTTCCAGGAGTGCGGGAAATTAAAGTAGCGGGCCCCGGCTCGCGCAGACCAGGAGCTGTTGGCACCATGCCGGCAACCTGCGCTACTCCGAGGCGCGCTCGCCATCAGCCAGCGCGCCTCATTTTTTTAGGCAAAGGAAAGACAGTCATGTTTTGTTTCCGGTTGACCTGGCGCTCGGCGTTTGTTTCAGCGGCCCTCTTCGCATTTGTGTGTGGCGGATGTGTCCCGTCTGTTTGGGCCCAGACCCCGCGCACACCTTCGGATGTGGTGCGAGAGTTTTACAAAGCCATGCATGAGCATCGCTTCAAGGAAGCCTGGGCGCTGACAATCTATAAGCCCGCCGTCGAGAATCTGAATGCGGACGAGATGGAAGATTTGCGGGCTGACTTTGAAGAGAAGGCCGCGGCGATTCCAGACCAGGTGGAAATCTCAGGCGAGCAGGTCGACGGTGAGGTGGCCACGGTCTACGTCAAGGTTCCCATCAATGAAAGTACGCCGCAGAATATTTCCCAACCAGTTACCTTAATCAAATCAGGCGGCTCCTGGATCATCGGCGATCAAAATAACCCGGCCATCGTCAAAAAGGCCGGTCGTCGTTTCTTTCTCGATGCTCTGATTGCTCAACATCACAGCGACATCGAAGAGTTGCTCAAGCGCATCATCGCGGTACAGGTTGTTTACTCTCAACAGCATGGCGGGTTTGGAGATTTGCCGGCCCTGATTAATGCTGGATTGGTGCCTAAGGCCGCGGGCGATCCGAAAGACCTCGGCTATAACTTTCGCGTCACAGTCGGCGGCGACGGGAAGACGTATCTGGTGGGTGCAGAACCCACCCGTTACGGCCATTCGGGAAAGCTTTCCTACTGGATGGACCAGACCGGTACCATCAAAAGTGTCGATAATGGCGGCAAACCACTGACGGCAGCGAAATGATTGTAGAGTTTAGGGTTCAACTTTTAGCCCGGGCATGCCCCGAGCAACCTAAAGGTTAAACTCTGCGCGAAATCGGTTCCCCATTCGGTCAACTTAGATCTTGCACGAGTCGCTTCCAAACCGCTAGAATAACTCCCGGACGCACCAGCGTTCCCACTTGCCGTTCCCCTCTCCGCACCGATTCCAAAATTCGTCGCTCCTCGCGTTCGAAAGAGGTTAATCATGCCAGAGCTAATTCGTTCGGTCGTCTCGCGGATGAGAGTCTATGTTAAGGACCGCCGGCGTTCGCCGCGTCTGCGAGTGCGTTTGTTGTTCTCGGCTGCGGTTTGCCGCAGCCCGAACGGCAACGGAATGCGCGCTCGCGAGCGGACATTGAAAGGGCACACCCGGGACATTGGCCCCAACGGGCTGGGACTAAACGTGCCGCACATACACCTCGACGGGCACCACCTTGCGACTGAGGGAAATGAGTTGGAGTTAAGTCTCGAACTGCCCGGCGGTGCGATCGTGCTGCGCGTGGTACCCAGGCGTTATGAACGTTTGGAAGATCCGGAGCTCGGCTGCGCTTACTTAGTCGGAGTTCAAATCACTCACATGGATGTGGAAGACCGCCGCCGCTACTTGAGCTTCATCGCGTCAGGATTGGCAGCACCGTCTACCGTAACGGGCGGTTGATTTCCGGTGTTCGCTCACTTGCGCGAGTTCAACCGCCGGCCACTGTGGGCGGTCCCGCACTCATTTGAAGTCCAGCCAACCAAAAACCGTGGGCACGTGAAAGTTGGCTTTCTTTGTGAGGGTCGGCTGCCACGCGAGATAGCCGCGCGTCGGATCCGCCCCGACGACCCGAAATAGATTAACGCGCCATCGTTCACTTAGCTGCGGTTCGTGAATCAGCGGGTTCCACGGAATGCGCATCGCCACAGTTATTTGATCCCGTTCGATCCGCGCGGCTGTGGTCATGCCTGACTGAAACTGCCAATCTGATTCGCGCTTCTCCGCCGTCCAGTTGATTGCCACATCCAGCCATTCGCCGTTGGGGGCCGCCTCAAACTCGAAGTAGCGTGCCATGACACTCGGATCCGGGGCGATGAAGATTTCACAGACGTCGCGATTCCACAGCCCCATAGTCTTCTGTGCGGTTTGGGGCGCAGGGCTGACAATCAGAGGCTCGGTCTGGGGACCGACGAAGCGCAGATGCAAAGCTTTCTCTGACCAGAGAATCCTGGCTTCGCAATGCCGAGCTGCGGGTGCCTGCTCTCCGGTCCAGTAGCGCTCAATCCGGATCGGTTGGGCCTTGTTCCATTCCGCGTTTTTTAAATCGCCCACGGACAAGTCGGTCGCGGTGTGCCGGGCTTCGATGATTTGTTTTTCGTCCGTCACGTTCGTTGTGATATGCGCCGCAGACCCCGGATGGTTGGCGACGCTTAAGAGGTTGGAACCACCTGCGTCAGCGGGGTGGGCCAGGCACTCAATCTGGTTGACTCATGGACCCATCTGTTTACGCAGATGACGCTGACCTCAAAGTCTGTAATTCAGTGCATCACTCGCTGAATGTCACGCGCCGCGCGGGCGATCGATAAACGGGCACTTCTTCCTCTTCGCCTTGTTTGGCCGCAGTCATCCAAGAGGAATCCGCATACTGCAGCTTATAGAGCCGCCAGTAAAGACCCTGCAGCGTAAGCAGGTCCTGGTGCGTGCCCTGCTCGCGTACCTCACCGTGATGCAGGACGATGATCTTGTCGGCGCGTTGGATCGTCGACAGACGGTGCGCGACCACGAGTGAAGTGCGATTGCGCATCACCCGGTCGATTGCCTGCTGAATGAACTGCTCGGTTTCAGTGTCGATTGAACTCGTCGCTTCATCCAGGATCAGCAAGGCCGGATCAAACGCCAGGGCACGCGCAAACGAGATCAACTGTTTCTGGCCCACCGATAATCCGGCGCCGCGCTCGCGCACCTCTGTTTTGTAATCATGGGGCAGGTTCTTAATGAAATTGTCGGCGCACACTTCGGTGGCTGCCCAGCGGATACGCTCGTCGGAAATGTCTTCGCGGCCCAGCCGGATATTGCTTGCCACTGTGCCGGTGAAAAGAAAAATGTCCTGCAGGACGACGGCAAAGTTTTCCCGCAGCGACTGCAGCTCCCAATCCCGCACGTCCACGCCATCCAGCAGGATGCGACCCTTTTGCACGTCATAGAAACGCATCAGGAGATTAGTAATCGTCGTCTTACCTGAACCTGTATGACCGACGAGAGCTACGGATTGACCCGGGGAGACGGTGAAGGACACATCCTTCAAAACCCAATCGTCTTCTTTATAGGCAAACCACACATTTTCAAATTCAATGCGGCCCTCGGCGCGGCCTTTCTTAAGCGGGTGCGCCGGAGTCGTAATCGCGATGGGAAGATCGAGGGCCTGGAAAATTCGATGCGAAGCTACGACTGCGCCTTGCAGCACGTTGTACTTGTCCGAGATGTCGCGAATCGGTTGAAACAGAAATCCGGAGTACTGAATGAAGGCGACAAGGGCGCCCAGACTCAACGCATGGTTCATCACCCGGTAACCCCCGTACCAGATGATCAGAGCGATGCCCACCGCGCCGATGAAATCAACCAGGGGGAAAAAGACCGCGTAATAAAAGATGGTGTCGATGTTCGCTTTGCGGTGCTGGTCGTTGATGTCGGCAAAGCGGGCCAGCGATTTGGCTTCCGCGTTGAAAATCTGCACTGTCTGCGCGCCTGAGAAATGTTCCTGCAAGAAGGCATAGATGCGCGCCAGACGCGTGCGTACGGAATCGTATCCGCGTCGCGCTCCCTTACGAAACCAGGTGGTTGCGACGAACAGCATGGGCACCGTTAGCAGGGTCACCAAAGTCAGCCGCACATCCATCCAGACCATCACCGCGATGATCCCGGCAATCATCACCAGGTCGCCGAGCAGATCGGTGACTCCGGAAGTGAATAGTTCATTGAGGGCGTCTACGTCAGCCGTGAGCCGGGTCATGATGCGGCCCACCGGATTGCGATCGAAATAAGCAATCTCCTGGTGCTGCAGCTTGTCATAGATCTCTCGGCGCAGATCGAACATCACGTACTGGCCGATGGTGTTCAGCAGTACTACCTGAAAATAGGAGAAGACAAAGCGGCCAAACTGGGCCGCGAGATAAACGAGGGCGAACATTGCAATGCCCTGTGTCTTGCGCGGCAGGATGTACCAATCGATCGAGTATTGGGTGAACTTAGGTTGCAGGATGCCGAGCAGATTCAAGAACAAGGTCAGGATCAATGCCGGCACCAGCAGTCGCGCATACGGCTTCAGATAGCCCATGAGCCGCCGCGCCACCTGCAAATCGTACGTCTTGCCGATGGCTTCTTCTTCGTGAAATTGTTTGACTGCTGCAGACATGCTAATAAAATCTGAAATCTCAGATAGCTCCTCAGGTGGCGGCCAGCTCCTCTTCCAACAACTGCCGCTCATACAGATCCTTGTATTCCCCGCCGCGAGTCAGCAGTTCATCGTGTGTGCCCCGCTCAATAATCCGTCCCTGGTCCAGAACGCAAATCAGATCGGCGTGGCGCACCGTCGAGATGCGGTGCGAAACGATCAGGCTGGTGCGTTCGCGCATGACGCCCCGCAGTTGGCCCAAAATCTTTTCCTCGGTGTAAGTATCGACCGACGACAAAGCATCGTCGAGAATCAGAATCTTCGGCTGGCGCAGGACCGCCCGCGCAATCGCTGTGCGTTGTTTCTGGCCGCCTGAGAGGGTGATGCCGCGCTCTCCGACGAGGGTGTCAAAGCCATCTGGAAAGCCGCGCACATCTTCGTCAAGTCCGGCAATCACCGCAGCTTGTTCAATCTCTTCGCGCTGGGCGTGATCGACGCCAAAAGCGATGTTGCGATCCAGTCCGTTGCTGAATAGAAATGTTTCCTGCGGCACATAACCGATCGCCCCACGCAGTTGCGCGAGAGGATAGTCAGCGACAGAAACTCCATCAATCAGCACCATGTCCGGACTAGCTTCCATGACCCGTGGAATCAGGTTGACGAGGGTCGATTTTCCGCTGCCGGTGCGGCCTACGAAGGCGACCGTCTGGCCCGCTGCGATGGTCAGGTCGATATTTCGCAGTACAGGTTCGCTGGTTGGATGGTAACGAAAACTTAAGCCACGAAACTCGATCCGGCCGGAAATTGGGGGCTGAGTTTTCACGCTCGGTGCGTCGGCAATCGCCGGCCTGATCGACATGATGCTCAGCATTCTCTTCCAACTCGCGGTGCCCCGTTGGTAAAGATTAACCACGTAACCGATTGCGATCAGTGGCCAAATCAATCGCAGCAGATACATGTTGAATTCGGTGAACTGTCCCACGCTGATTTCGCCGCGGACGGCCAAAGGCACGCCGGCCCAGATGATCAGCACAAAGCCAATCCCGATCAGAAACGTCATCAGCGGACGCATCATCGCGTCGATGCGAACCAGGGCCAGGTTCTTTTGCGCGTACTCGCGGTTGAGTCGATTGAAGGCGGCAATCTCGGCACTCTCCTGCGCATACGCCCGTACCACCCGCACGCCGGTGATGTTTTCCTGCGCGCGCGCACTGATCTGCGCAAAGAAGTCCTGGATCTTCTCAAACCGCGTATGCACCTGCTGACCGAAAACCTTCACTGTCAGTGAGACAAGCGGCATCGTTACAAACAAAAGCAGCGTCAGCTTCCAGTTGATTCTGAAAAGCAACGGCGTCAACACTATCACCGTGAAGACCGTCTGCAGTGAATACATGATCATCGGACCGACGAGTTGCCGGACGGCGGCCAGATCATTTGTGGCCCTCGCCATGAGATCGCCCGTGCGGTGCACCTGAAAAAACGAGAGGGGCTGGTCGACCATGTTGGCGTAGAAGTCCTGCCGGAGATCGTATTCGATATGCCGAGAAATGCGATTGATGATGCTGCGTTGCAGATATAGAAAGAAGCCGCCCACTGCGCTGAACCCGAGAACTTTGCCCGCGGCGATGGTTAACCGGGCCCAGTTCACGTCGACCCAATTGTCGTCGATGGCTCTGCCCACCACTAACGGAATGCTGAGATTAAAGAGCACATAGCCGAGGATGCAGGTGATGGCGATGGCCAGCGAACCCCGGTATGGCCGAAAATATCGGACTAATTTGCGCAGATCATCCATGAAGCAGAAAAGTGAGACTTCGGCCCGCAATCAAAGCAAGCTGGCAGCTCAACTTTTTGAGTTTAGCAGGATTCGCTATGAAGTTCTGAATCCGTGTATCTCGTTTTTGAGGGATTGGCGCTGAAGAGAAGTCCCACGATCGACAAAACCACACGCAGCACGACGGCCTCGCGTATGGTTCGGTGGATAGTCCTGAGCAGAGGTCAGCCTAGACCGGCTTCACATGTTCGACTCGATCGACTCAATGGGTTCCACAAACGAACCCGAGGACGGCAGGACCAGCTTCTCGTTAATGCTGGCGGGTTCAAAAATGCAAACGCGATTTCGGCCGGTACGTTTGGCTTGATAGAGCGCAGCGTCGGCGGTCTGGACGAGGTCGGAACGCGAGGCGCCATGCATGGGAAAAGTCGCAATGCCCATTGACGCGCTCAGATTTCCGAAACCCCGTATCTGAATATCAGCGATTCGCGCACGCAGGCGTTCAGCCACGATTAAGGCGCCTTCGGCGTAAGCCTGAGGCAGGATCAGGGCGAACTCGTCGCCGCCAAAGCGGGCGGCGGAATCAACTCCGCGCAGTTCCTGCTTGAAACACGCGGCTAGCTGTCGCAAAGCCTGATCGCCGGCATCATGGCCCACGGAATCGTTCAACTGTTTGAAGCGATCGAGGTCGAGCATGATCAAAGACAACGGTTGGTGATGGCGTTTGGCCACCAGCATTTCACGATCTAACTGCATCTCGAACGAGCGGCGGTTGTAGCAACCGGTTAGGGCGTCAGTCAGTGCCTGCTTTTGGATCTGAGCGAACAGGTTGGCGTGATTTACCGCAACGGCCACCTGGTTGGCGACAGTCTGGAGCAGCAGAACCTCGTTTTCTCCCCACACACGTGCCGGATCAGAGGCCGCCACATACAAAGCCCCAGTCAAGCGTTCATGAAAAATCAGCGGCACGACAACACTGGGAGGCTCTTCGCCGGTTTGGTCTGTCTCGTCGTCGGCATCGTGAATAATCGTTTCCGAATGTTGGGCCAGTCGCAGCCAATGCCGGTTGAGATGACCGCCAATCTTTTCCGATGACTCGCCGGTGGCGTCTGCAGGGTTGGCAAAGAAGAAATATTCCAGGGACGGATCGGTCGTTTCTGCTTCAACCCGCAAGGCACAGCTTCCGACATTGAGTGCCGTGCCAACCTCATCCACAGTTTTTTGCAGGATGACCCCCAGCTCGAGGGATTCGCGGATGGCAGTGGCAATCCGATTAACTGCTATCTCGCGGCTCGCCTGCTCCTGTAGTAAGTGGGCGAGCTTCGTAGTTACGCTCACCGTGAGTTGCAGCGAGGCTGCCTTGGGCATTGAAGTTCGCACGGCTGCTTCGAAGTCGGCCGCATGATAAGGATGCTGAGCGCCAACTCTCGCCATCAGGTATTCCAGCGCCGAATAAACAATGTCAGGATCAAAGGTCCAGAAGACTTCATCACCGCCGAGGCGACCTGAATCGGTGCGTCCCCTGACGGTCGCCAGTAAGGCGGAAAAGCGCGCGTCGGCAATTAGCACAAAATGTTCGCTGACCTGATTGTCTTTGGCTTGCGGCAGGATCACCGGAGTCGCAACGGCAGTTGCGCCGACACCGGTAACCAGTTCGTTGAGGGCGTCGGCCTGGTCAATGAAAAAGAAAGCCCGTCGCTCTCCCCGAGCGAGGTCGCGGACACGACTTTTCTCTCGAGCAGGGCGTTTGACCGCGAGCGGCAGGTTCTCGATCACCAGTGCATTGAGATTATTCTCCAGCACCACGTCCTCAAAATAACGATGCAGTTGAACAATCGTGGAATAGGCACAGCGAACCGGAGTCAGTTGGCGGGGATGTTGGGCCAGAAGTACGTCGTAGAGTGAATGCATCTGATGAGCCTGCCGGAAAGTGTTTGGGTGAGCCTTGGGGATTCGGGGCGACTCGGAGCCAAGGCCATTCTCGCACTTTTCAACAATGTTTGTCTATGACTTTTTTAGGCTAACCAGTTCCGAGTTAGGCTATTTTATTGGAGTTTTATGTAGGTGGTCACCGCGGTCGCTATGAGAATCTGCTCCTCGTTGGTGACTTCCACGGTCAGAACGAGCAAGCGCTTGCCTCCACGAACCACTCGGGCCCGGGCTGTCAGGCGCCCGGTGGTAGCGGGACGCAAGTAATGAATGGTCAGGTCGGTGGTGGAAGCATGTTCGTTGAGATCAAGTCGAGTGATGACCGCGAACGCGGCGGCCGTGTCGATTAGCGAAGCCACAGCGCCCCCGTGAACCACTCCCAGGTACTGTTTGATCTCTTCGCGGACATCGAGGTGCATGCTGAGATCGCCGGGGCTAACCTCGCCAAGTTCGAGGCCGATTAGTCTCGCGTAAGGAACGAGGGCGAAGGCATCGCGGGCTCGCGCAAGGCGCGCGGGATCCAACTCATTCTCGCTCATTCGCGGTACCCGGAATCAGTTGGGTCGACAATCACCGCCGTGCCATAGGCGATCACTTCGGTGACGCCGGTGGAAATCTCAGTCGTGTCGTAACGCATGCCGATGATTGCGTTGGCGCCGATCTCAGAAGCATGCTGGATCATGATTTCAAAAGCATCTCTTCTGGTCTCTTCGCACATGTTGGTCCACAGAGTGATGTTGCCGCCAACCAGGGTCTGAAACGACGCTCCTATAGTCGCAAAGACGTTGCGCGAACGGACCACGATACCGCGCACCACGCCGAGGTTCTGTCTGACACGAAAGTTGGGCAGCTCAAATGCGGTGGTGGCCATTTGATGTGACACCGAGTATTGGCGCGGGCTTACTTCATAGGGCGGGCGCTTAGCCATGGGGTCGTTATTCATCGTCGTGTCCCTTTGGTTTTAATTTGTCTCAGAAGCCCTCCCAGACGGTCAGGCTTCTGATGCGTTGCTAACGTCGATATAACGCGGCGCGGGCCTTTGCGGTTTCGGACTTCCCGGTATTTTTTGCACGGGGGTGCCAGGTGAAAGTTTCGAGCTCGCATTTGCCGCCGGTAAATTTGACGCCTTCGGCTTCCAGCATCCGTTGTTGTTTGTCAGAAGGTAGAACTAAACCTCCGGTCGAACAGCGGCCCTGCGAGTTAATCACGCGGTGCCACGGGGTGTGCTTTTCATCGGCGCCATGCATCACGAAGCCGACTGTTCGCGGGGTGTAACCTTTGCCCAGGATGATCGCAATCTGACCGTAGGTCATGACCCGGCCCCGCGGAATGCGCCGCACGAGTTTGTAAACGCGCTCGCGATACTGATGGTCAGGCTTTTGTTTCTCAGCCATGGATCAACAGATCTTATAAGGTTCTCAAGATTGCCCTGGCCGGCGAACCATCACCTGCGCCTTCGGCAATCCGCAGCGGTAAGCAAATCAATTCATAATCGCCCGCATCGATCTCGCTCAGGTTTAATCCCTCGACAATGATTACCTCCTTCGAGAGCAAAGCCAGATGAGTCCGGTGATGTCCGGAATGGAACTTTTCGATGGAAAGATAATCGATGCCGACCAGTTTCACTCCCAGGTCGACGAGCTTCTCGGCGGCCTCAGGTGAAAGGTGAGTAAAGTCTTTGCGAAAACCTTCGTTCCAGAATTGTGAATTGCGCGTGCGAAACAGGACCCGGGTAACCTCGCTGAGATCACATGCGGCCAGAAACTCCTGGTCGATCGCCAGGACGTCTTCGGGCACGTGGAAAACTCGCGCCGGACCGATCAGAGATTCCAGCGCCAGCGCATCGATCTTGCGCGCGCCTTCGATGAAATGCGCGGGCGCGTCGACGTGCGTGCCGGTATGGGCGCCGAAATTCAGCACGGAGACGTTCGACGAGTTCCCCTTTGCCAGTGCCGACCATGGCGTGATTTCAACACCGGGATCGCCTTCATAGACAGGCATTCCCGAACGAATGGGAACTGTAATATCGTAAATGGGCATAAGTTTGTGCTCTGGTAGCCGACAAATATAAACGTAAAGCGAAGCAGGTGGAAGGCGCAGGCAGGTCTGCCTCGGTCCTTTTGCTGCAGTTGTGAACTGCGCTAGGATTTGTCACCAATGAATCAACTCGATCAATTGCCCCGTCTGGCCGCATCCAGCTATCTCAACACCGCACCTTTGATTTGGAGTTTCCTCTATGGCTCACACAGCGATGCGGTGGAACTCTTTACCCACAAAGCGCCCGCGCGTTGTGCCGAGATGCTCTTAAACGGTGAAGTCGACGCAGCCCTGGTGCCGGTGATTGAGTACCAGCGCCTACCCTGCGTGGCGATCGTTCCCGGCGTTTGTGTCGGGTCGCGATCTGCCGTGCGCAGCGTGGTGATTGCCGGCAAACAAAATAATTTGAAGAAGATTAAGCGAGTTGCCCTCGATGAGTCATCACGCACGTCGGTCGCGCTGGTGAAGATTATTTTTAGCGAGTTCCTTGGGTTTGAGCCTGAGTGGCAGACCGCGCCACCTGATTTGAGATCGATGCTTGAGCACAACGACGCCGCCCTGATTATCGGTGATCCGGCCATGACGATTGCGCGAGACAAGTTTCGCGTTTTTGATCTGGCGACGCTCTGGCATGAATACACCGGGTTTGGCTTTGTGTTTGCAATGTGGATGGTGGCCGAAGGTGCGGCCGAAAGAGTGCGGGCGATT
This sequence comes from Pyrinomonadales bacterium, assembly GCA_038230715.1. Taxonomy (GTDB): domain Bacteria; phylum Acidobacteriota; class Blastocatellia; order Pyrinomonadales; family Pyrinomonadaceae; genus UBA11740. Next base: position 63,889 of record JBBRMS010000008.1, on the reverse strand, counting down.
GATTTCAAAGCTGCTCGCGACGAAGGCCTGGCTCACCTGGATGACATCGCCGCCCGTCACGAAGATCGAACTCTGACCCCTGACGAGATTCACGACTACCTGACGCGGAACATTGCCTTCGAGATGGATGAAGACATGATGAAGGGGCTGGAGCTTTATTTTGAGCTGGCGCGGAAGCACGGGCTGATCGGCGTCCAGAAGCAGATGGAGTTCTTGAAAATGAAGATCAGCTCCTAACGGCGCATCTTACTGGTTACTTCTCTACTTGGCCATCAACGTTTCGATCTCCCCCGCATCTTTCGGCACCTTATGCGTCAGCACGCGGGAGCCGTTTTCAGTCACCAACACGTCGTCTTCAATTCGCACTCCGATGCCGAGATACTTTTCCGGCACGTCCTGATTGAATCCTTCGGGGATGCGCGAGGTGTCGGGCGAAATGTACAGACCGGGTTCGATGGTCATCACCATGCCTGCTTCCGCCGCTCTTGATTCGCCGTTGAAGTAGTAACGACCAGCGTCGTGGACATCTATCCCGAGATAATGTCCGAGGTTGTGCATGTAGAACTGCATGTACTTCTTTTCCTCGATCAGTTTTTTGGGATTGCCTTTCAGCAGACCCAATCGCACCATCCCCTCGGTCAGCATCTCGACTGAATGTGTTTTCAGATCCTCAAGACGCACTCCGGGCCGAACCATGTCGATGCAGGACATCTGTGTTTCCAGCACCAGGTTGTAAATGTCTGTTTGCGCTTCGGTGAACTTGCCGTTGATAGGAAATGTGCGCGTGATGTCGGAAGCGTAGCCCTTATATTCAGCCCCCGCATCGACCAGAAGGAGGTCGCCGTCCTTGAGCGTGTCCATGTTGGTGATGTAATGCAGCACGGTGGCGTTGGCGCCAGATCCAATGATAGAGGTGTAGGAGGGGCCGGCTGAGCCATGTCGGCGAAAGACCGCTTCGATCAAGGCTTCTACTTCGTACTCTTTCATGCCCGCGTGGACGGCTTTCATGGCTTCGACGTGGGCTTCGGCCGCGATATCGGCAGCGCGCTGCATGATCTCGACCTCGGCTTCGTTCTTGAGGACGCGCATCTCATGGATGATCGTGGTCGGATCGATTATGCGTGCGGGTGGTTCCAGTGGCCTGCGATTGGTCTCGCGCATTAGCGACAGTTGTTTAATGATTTTCGCATCAAGTTCGGTGCTGCCGTTGCCAAACGCGTAATAGAGACTCGCCGGTCCATCGAGCAACTCGGCCAGCTTCTCATCGAAGTCAGCGACGGGAAAAGCCTGATCGGCTTTGTAGTCGCTGACCGCGCCCTCCACACCTGCGCGGTATCCGTCCCAGATTTCGCGCTCGAGGTCGCGCGGCCGCACGAAGAGGGTGAACTTCTTTTGACTCGAGGGAGCGATGACCGCAATCGCATCGGGTTCTTCGAACCCGGTCAGGTAAAAGAAGTCAGAGTTTTGACGATAACGATAGTTCGTGTCATGCGAACGCACGGCCTCGCGGGCGGCGGGAATTATGGCTACAGAATTTGGATCCATGCGGCGCATGAACTCGGTCAGCTGCGGTTTGAGCATCGTCTCTCCTCGAAAGCGCAAAATTGGCAGGCGTATTGTAGCCGACAGGAAGCGCACAGCGGAAACCGCGCGGGACTCAGTTGGCGGACAGACCTAAAAGGCTGTTGCCGAGAATACTTCTTTCATTGCTCCTGATTCTGCGCGATAATTGCCGCGATGGCCCAAACCATGCCCGCAAGAGTCCTGGGAGCTGAACTTATCTCAACCGATCCCGCTACGGGTGCAGAGATTGGCCGCGCGCCGCTGACCATGCCTGAAGATGTGGCCCGCGCCGTGGGCCGTGCCCGTCGGGCGCAACCACAATGGGCAGGGAATTCTTTCCGTGAACGCGGCCGCCTGATTATGAAGGCGCGCCAGATCGCTTTACAGGAGATGGAAGAAATCGCTCTGCTGATCTCGCGTGAAACTGGTAAGCCTGTCGCGGAAGCTATCTCGATGGAACTGGCCCCGACGCTCGATCTGATGCAGTACTTCGCGCGCAAGGCCGCGAGCATGTTGAGACCGCGGCGAATCAGCGTCGGTCTATATTCGTTGATGGGCCGTTCGTCGTACGAAATCTACAAACCGCTGGGTGTGATTGGGATCGTGTCACCCTGGAACTTTCCCTGGGCCACGCCGCTTGACGAGGTAGTCATGGCGCTCTTGGCCGGCAATACGGTTGTGCTCAAACCCAGCGAATTGACGCCGCTGACCGCTCTTAAAATCAAAGACGTTTTTGATCGGGCTGGAATTGATGATGGAGTTTTGCAGGTGGTTACCGGTGACGGTTCCACGGGTGCGGCGTTAGTCGGCGCGGGCGTGGATAAGATTATGTTCACCGGCAGCGTTGCAACGGGCAAGCGCGTCGCCGAGGCAGCGGCAAAATATCTAACGCCGGTTGTGCTGGAGCTGGGCGGCAAAGATCCGATGATCGTGCTCCACGACGCCAACGTTCCCAACGCCGCGCGTGGGGCCGTTTGGGGAGCGTTTGCCAACGCGGGCCAGGCCTGTGCGTCGGTCGAACGTTGCTATGTTCATGAAAGCATCGCCGAACAATTCATCGCTGGCGTGGTCACGGAGACGAAACGTTTGCGGCAAGGCGTCGGGGTGGATCCAACCTGCGACATTGGCTCCATGAGCAGCGAACGCCAGTTACTTTCAGTGCAAAGGCATGTCGACGAAGCCATCGATAAAGGCGCGAAGGCCTTAACGGGCGGCGATCGGCTCGCCGATTCCAGCGCGCCTTTCTTTGCGCCCACGGTTTTGGTGAACGTGAACCATGAAATGGATGTAATGCGCGATGAAACCTTTGGGCCGGTGCTGCCAATCATGACCTTTAAGACCGATGAAGAAGCGGTCCGGCTCGCGAACGACAGCATCTATGGCCTGACCGCGAGTGTTTGGACCGGCAACATTGCGCGCGGCAGGCGTCTGGCGGAGCGCATCGATGCGGGTACCGTAATGGTCAACGAAGTTCTTTACACTCACGGCATCGCGTCAACGCCCTGGGGTGGAGTCAAGCAAAGTGGTCTGGGCCGCACGCATGGGCGCGCTGGATTGCTTGAGTTGGTGAGTGCGCGGCACATCCACGTGAATAGACTCCCTTTTGTTCCCGATCTTTGGTGGTTTAACTATTCTCCCGAAGCCGGGCGTCTGTTTCGCGGGGTTGCGCGCAGATTTGCCTCTGGATCAGTCTTTCAGACCTTTCTTCTACTACCGCAAATGATAAGGAGACTTGCGCAACGCGGACGTTGATAAAGATTTTGCTTTACGTCTACGAAGGGCAATAGTATACTCCGCCCCGCCCACTAAACTGGACTCGACACCCAGTCCGAATATTCGCGAAGGTTTTGTTGGATGTTTGAGTTAATACTCCGCGAAATTGCATGTCCGAGTTCTAAGACTTAACGCATCATCTAACGAATCAGGAGGACCGGATCTATGAAAGTCGCAAGATTGGTAATAGCACTCACGGCAGCCCTGCTGGCGATCACCGCGGTGGTCTTGCCGCAAATTGAAGCTGGGCATTTCACTTGGCTAAACACAGAAAAGAGTGTGTCTGCGGCGGCGGCCGTTACGAACAAAGCAAATCAGGATCAAACCGGCAATGTGACCGTCGGCATGTCAATTCACAACGATACATCAGCCCCCTTACGCGATATGAAGCCTTCCAAGGTAGGCAAGCAGGTCGAGCGCGAGGCTAACGAAAATCCGAAAGTGCCGGCCTCAATGAGGCATGTGGACGCTGTGGACACAGCGGTCCAGTCAGCCTCCGCGGTGATGGCTTTCGCCGGTCTCAACATGCCGAGCCCTCTGCTTAATTTTGACGGTGTCTTCTTCCCCGGAGTGGCGTGTAATTGCGCGCCTCCTGACACCAATGGCGAGGTGGGCGCTACTCAGTACGTCCAGATGGTTAACGAAGGCTTCCAGGTTTTTAACAAAACCACCGGAGCGTCGCTGTTAGGCCCCTCAGGAATCACTACGCTCTGGAGTGGCTTCGGCGGTGTTTGTCAGAACAACGGCAGCGGCGATCCCGTCGTGCTCTACGACCAAATTGCGAACCGGTGGATCATTACCCAGTTTGCGGGCGTCAGCGTACCGACTGATGAGTGCATTGCCGTTTCGACGACCAGCGATGCTACGGGCAGTTACAACCGGTATGACTTTCACCTCGGCTCTAACTTTTTTGATTATCCGCACTTGAGCGTATGGCCCGATGCCTACTACATGAGCATGAACGTGTTCAACGCCGCGGGCACCGCATTTCTCGGTCCGCAACCGTTCGCTTTTGATCGAGCGAAGATGCTCGCGGGCCTGCCGGCTACCTTCATCACCACCGGCGTGACAGGCGGGGCGAACGAGGATGTTTACCTTCCCGGTGATCTTGACGGCTCAATTCTGCCTCCAGCGGGAGCGCCCGCTACCTTCGTCGAATTTCCCGGCACTGGCGCGTACCGGGTCTTCCATTTCCACGTTGACTTCACCACTCCGGCGAATTCGACCTTTACCCTCTTTGCCAGCACCCCCGCGGCCGGGTTTAGTGTGTTGTGCGGAGCTACCCGCAGTTGCGTACCTCAGCTCGGAACGACGAACCGGCTTGACGGCATCGGCGACCGTCTGATGTTCCGTCTCGCGTATCGCAACTTTGGCGATCATGAAGCAGTAGTTGGAAATTACACGGTCAGTTCCGGGGGCGTCTCCGGCGTACGCTGGTTCGAGTTACGCAACGTGACCAACGGACCAGTGACGAAGTTCCAGGAAAGCACTTATCAGCCTGACACGGTCTGGCGCTGGATGGGCAGCGCGGCGATGGACCAACAGGGAAATCTGGCTGTCGGCTACAGTGCCTCGAGCGCATCGATCAATCCGCAGATCCGCTACGCCGGACGGCTCTTTACCGACCCGCTCAATGTTTTGACTCAGAGCGAAACGACTCTGTTTGTCGGCGGCGGCAGCCAGACCGGAACGCTCAATCGCTGGGGGGATTACAGCGACCTGACGGTTGACCCGGTAGATGACTGCACCTTCTGGTACACGCAGGAGTACATACCGTCGAATGGCAGCTTTAACTGGCGCACGCGCATCGGTTCATTCAAGTTCCCGGGTTGTGGCGGGTCGCCGACTCCGACTCCGACCCCAACGCCTTCCGGAACACCAACACCGACACCTACTGCAACGCCAACACCGACGCCTACTCCAACACCAACTCCGACTCCAACGCCGCCACCAAATGCTCCGACCAACCTGACGGCGACGGCAGTGTCCAGAAGTCAAATCAATTTGACGTGGACGGATAACTCAACCAACGAGAGTGGCTTTAAGATTGAGCGTTGTCAGGGTAATGGGTGTACCAACTTTGTGGAGATTGCCCAGGTTGGCATAAACACGACCAGCTTCTCGAACACTGGCCTGGCCAGCAACACCAGATATCGGTATCGGGTTCGGGCTTTCAATGCGGGAGGAGACTCTGGGTACTCGAATATCGCCGGGGCCAGAACGCAGAGGTGATTCATCCGACTCGGGGTTGAGGCATGGTTCGCAGTGCCTCAACCGCGCAGAGTCTTTCTGGGGACGGCCCGCCTGGTTAGCCCGGCGGGCCGTTTTCTGATTGAGACGTTTGGCGCGGAACGTCGCCAGCGGGCAAATTGGCTGAGTAGATTGAAGCGGGGGGCGAAATGAACAACTCCAGGTTCGCGATGAAACGGTCTTGCCTGCGCATAATCTTTCTGGTGATCTTTGTCGGCGGTGCGTTCCCGATGATCACGCCAACTAACGCCGGTCTGATAAGTTCGGTCCATGATCAGGCAACACAAATCCGCTTTGAAGAGGAGTCGGGCATGGCGGCAGGTTTAACGATCAAGAGTAGAGCCCGCAAGAAGGGGTTAGCGGTGGGTATCTGGGGCGGGGATCACATTAGCATGCAGGTTACCGATCAGCGCACCACGATTGAATACGACTGCGCAAATGGAACCATTGAGCACGGGATCACTCTCGATCACAGTGGTCGGTTCGATGTTTCCGGAACGCAGGTTGCCGAACGCGGTGGACCAGTTCGGCAAAACGACCAGCCTGCCGGTGAGGCAGTCCGATACAGAGGTCAGGTCAGCGGTAAGCGGATGAAGCTAAGCGTTCGCGACAGCGCGACCAAAAACCTGATCGGAAATTTCACGCTTGTCTATGGCGCCGAAGGCAAACTTAGAAAATGCCGTTAGCGCCGGGCCAACCCACTGCACGAATCCTTCACATCCGGAATCTCAACACCGTCCCGATGACATTAATATCTCCCGGCCGCGAGCGACCGTCGTTCTGCCTCATCAAATACAAGTCGTACGTGAAGTGTTTGTTGAAGACGTGGCTGGCGCCGACACTAAATCTGTTGCGCACCCACCCGCGCTGGCTCCAGTCGTAGAATGGCTCATCAGATACAAAGAAGGTGAACTTCGCTTTGTTGATTGTGAAAGGATGTTCGAGTTGCATTCGATTGCGATAGCGCCACGCTTCGACCTGGGGCGATCGCCAACGTCGCTCAAACCAATTACGATCGATCAGCGTAAATTTCTTCACCGGCACACGGAAGGTAGCTCCGAGCGACAAACGGTCTTCGTACTCCTGACGTCCATTCGGCGGTTTCGCCTCACGATGGAAATAAAGTTCGTTGAGAGTGACGTACTTGTGGACTTTGTAATTGAAGCCAAATCCCCAGCGCCCGTCCACCGCACTCGTTAGATTCCGGCCGAGACGAATCGTTCCCTGAATTATAAAATCAGATTTCTTGTTGAGCGGAATAGTGAGTTGAACATCGTTCCAACCTTGGGTGTCGGCCTTGGGCACTCGACTCTGCGCGGTCGCCGGGCGATGTCCGGCCGCGTAGGTAATCGTCGTAGTGAGCAGCAGAACAATAACCTTGACGCAAGTCATCGGTGTCTCGCCAATTGTATTTGATAGCACGCTGCCGGAAATAAGATGCGCGGCCAATCGCCATCTTCTTTACTATGAACTTCTTTACTATGAAAACCAGCCGCCGGTTGGCCATTCATGGGGACGACGGTCACTCCTCCGGACAAATGGTTGTTCGTCAGCGCAGGGTTGATTTAGGAGCTTACCACCAACAGGGAACTGCGACTGCGTTCGAGAAGTACTTTAATGCTGTGCCCAAAGAATAATCCCTCACTCGGCCGGACCTTGGCGCCCACCACGACCAGATTGTGCTTGCCCTTCTTAATCTGACGCAAAATCGCTGTCTCGGGAACGCGACGTACTTTCACCATTGTCTTGACCGGCACGCCCTCACGTTCGCCCAGGGCCTGAATGTCGCGCACCAATGCCCGAGCCGGCTTGAGGTGTTCGCGCAATCGCCGCATGAGCAAGCCTTCGCCTTCGGGGGGATAGACGTGCAAGGCAGTGACCCCACAATGGCAGGCTTTAGCGATCGCCATTGCTACCTCTGCGGCGCGCCGGGAATAATCGGCGCCAGTTGTAGGCACCAGGATATTCATCGTCCGCATGCGCAGTTTTTGCGGCAGATCGTCTTTCGCAATCACGATGCCCATAGCTCCTTTAAACTCATGCACGATCTTTTCAACCGAAGCATTAAACCCGGCCTTGTCCCCACCGTTGCTGGATGCGTGATCGAGACCGATGATGAGGAAGTCATAGTTCTTATTTACCTCTTTCATGACGGCGGAGTACGGCTCTTCGCTGGACGTCAGCGTATTGATTGAAGGGGCCGTAGCCGAAGTTGTCACTGCTTGCGCCCCCACGTTGGCGGCCGCGCGGATGGCCGTTTTGTCGATAGCGCTCGACTGGACGGCAAATCCCAGCGACATCTTGGCGAAGCTGGACGGCTTTTCCAGGTCACTTGGTTCAAGCTTGCTCCCCAACTCCAACACGGTGGCCATGATCCCGCGCGTTCCCGCAAACAGCCCTCCGAGAATCGACGCTAATTTGCCGTCCCCACTGTGGTCGGCGGTGATCAATAATCTCTCGATCCCAGGCACGAAATCCCTGGACTCAGCCGCTTCCCGCTTAAGTCTTTGGAGCTCTTCTCCAGTTGGCGGTATGCGCGCCAGAGCCCACCTGAGCATTGGCGGCATAACCATGGTCGTCGCCACCGCCATTACCACAATGAGCGTGTACATATCTTTTGTAAGCACTCCGATTGAGAGGCCGATCGTTGCGACGATCACTTCGGTTGTGCCGCGCGCGTTCATGCCAATGGCTAACGCCGTAGCTTCGCGCGAACTCAATCTGCCGAGCCGGCCACCCAAGTAGCACCCCACCAGCTTGCCCAGGCTGGCTATCAGGATCAGCCCGATTGCTAACTCGACCAAACGCAGACTGCGTAGGATGGTGAGATCGATGCTTAAGCCAGCTACCGCAAAGAAGATTGGCGCAAACAACGCAATGATCAGACTACGCAGTTGTTCCTGAATCTGCCGCGTCAGAATCGGCGACTGACCGACAAGAATGCCGACCACAAATGCCCCCAGCACCGTGTGCACGCCGATTAGGTCAGTCACAATCGCCATGAAACACATCAAGATCAGAATGGCCGAAAGGACCGGCATTTCACTCCGCAGGCTGTCATTGGTCCAGCGGATGATATGAGCCACGAGTCGTCGGCCGACGGTGAAACTAAGTGTCAGGAACACAAGCGTCCCGCCAACCGCAATACTCACTCCTTTGACATTGAGCCTGCCTTCTGCGGCAATGCCGCCAATGATAGCGATGATGATCCAACCGATGGTGTCGTCGATGATCGCGGAAGCCAGAATCAGTTGGCCGATGTTGCGGCGCATGAAGTCGACTTCCATGATCACCATGGCGACGACCTTTACTGACGATATAGACAACGCGGTCGCGAGAAAGAGGGAGGTCACAAGTCGCTTATCAGCTTCCGGCAACATTGAGTCGGGCAGAATCTGGCCCAGAAAGAAACCGCAGGCAAACGGGAAAACAATTCCTGACAGCGAAGAGAAGAATGCGGTCCGGCGCATTCGATTCACGATCGAGAAGTCGGTCTCCATGCCCGCAAGTAACAGCAACATCAAAATGCCAAGCTGCGAGATGGCATCGATCATTTTTTTCTGATCGGGAGTGTTGGGAAAAATGACTTGATGCGCTGTCGGCCAGAGGTTGCCCAGTACGGTTGGTCCAATCAGTATCCCAGCCAGCAACTGGCCCATTACGGCCGGCTGTCCGATGCGTTGCATCAACTCCCCCAACAGCCGCCCGACCAGCAGCATGAGCAGAATCTCTGCTATGAAAACCGTAGTCGTGTGATCAGGCGCATGCGCTACGTTAGATCCCTCGGTCAGCGCGAGCGAAAAGAAGATAGCTATGGGGTGCGCGACGTTTAGCATGACACGCACAAGGGGGACATCGAGTTCAGCCGACACCAAATCGTGGTCAAACACCACGCGAGAAACGCCGGCATTGCGACGCGCATCAAGGTTCTGTTTCTTCTGAGCGACATATATCTAATCCGCAACGCAGACAGTTTACTCGGGGGACACCGGGGGGTGGATTCCCCAAAAGATTGGGACGCGAACCGAAACCAACACTCAAGTGCCCATTCTAACCTTGCTTGATTTACAGTGGGCACAACTTTAGGATGACTCACTGACGATCTGCAAGAGCTTCGGGCAGGTTTTCATCCAGTGGGAGGCGAATTTGTTAGGAAGATGGATGCATGCGCGTGAAATCGCGCATACAAAACGGGATAACAATCGGCTGGTGCGACCGTTTGAGTGGGGTCTGGAGTTCATTCGCGCTTCCGTCAACGGGGCCGATCCGCGCACAATTTTTCGCGAACATACGGCCCAGGCGATGGCCCACAGCGAAGAGTTTTATGCAGTGCCGCAGATCGATGACTGGCAGTTGGAGGGAGATCAGTTAACCTGGCCCAGCTCCATTAAGACTCCTTCCGCCGAGAATAATATTGCGAGAGGCCGGCTGTTTCCGGCGCGGCGTGAACGCAAGAAAAAACCCCGCGCCGCCGTCGTGGTACTCCCGCAGTGGAACGCTCAACCCGACAGTCATGTCGAAGCCTGCCGAATTTTCAACCGCTTGGGCATGACTGCTTTGCGTATGACTCTGCCTTATCACGAAGAGCGCCGTCCGCCCGAACTTGAACGCGCCGACTACCTCGTCGGATCGAACATCGGCCGCACGATCCAATCAATGCGCCAGGCTGTTTTGGACACGCGCGCGGCAGTGAGTTGGCTGCGGGGTCAGGGCATTGAGCGCATCGGCATCCTCGGCACCAGTATCGGTTCATGCATCGGGTTCCTGACCTTTGCGCATGACCCCGCCATCAACGTCGGTGTTTTCAATCACGTTTCGGGTTATGTGGCCGACGTGGTTTGGCAGGGTATCTCGACGCAACACGTGCGGGCCGGGATCGAAACCGATTTGACTGTGGATGAGCTGCGCGAATTCTGGAGGCCGATTAGCCCGGTGCCATTCATTCCGCGCCTCGGTCGGATGAAACCACGCCCGATTCGTTTCATTGCCGCCAAGTACGATCTGACTTTTCCACTCCAGCTGACCCACCAGGTCATCAATGAAGTGAGAGCAAACGGAATTGATCTCGATCTGGTGTGGCTGCCCTGCGGTCACTACACCACCGCTGAGATGCCATGGAAAGCGATCGACGCCTGGAAGATCGCCACCTTCTTTAGGAAATATTTGTAAGCAGTTCGATCTCGTTTTGAGGCGAGCTAGTGCCCGCCGGTTTCTGCTTTAAGTGGCACTCTGGTCGAAACCGATTTACGAGGAAGGCAGGCGGTAGCCCGCCTCATAAACACGGTTCGCGGTTGAAGGAAAGATCATGAATAAAAAGTGCACCCGCGTTCTCGATGATTTGGAAGATTTGAAGCGAAGCTTTGGAGCATCGCCGCGGGCTCTCGAACTGAAGTTAAGCGAGCTGGCTCACTGCAGCTTTGAAAATGCCGACGAACTGATCCGCTTTCACGATACGTTACTTTTCTTCCGCGCTTACCCACCTACCGCCAAGGTCTTGAAGCAGGTCGAGAAGATACTCAAAACTTTCGCTCAGCGCGTTGCTCAACTTCGCGCAGCGGACGCAGATCTTTGGCCGCTGGATGACCCGGAGGTTTCGGGCATTACAGGAACTAGTGTGACCAGCAATTTCAGTTACGCAATTGTCTGCTGGCTGGCGGCGAAATATCCCGCACAACTTTCCATCGATTGGGATTGGTTTGACGAAGAAGATAGATTTGGCGCGAGGATGCCGCGCTTTCTGCCGTTGCTCGAAGAGGAGGCAATGGTCGAAGCTCACGTGCCCTACGGCGATTATCTGCGGGCAGCGAAAGGTCGTACGAACGAAGTCGTTTGGCTAATCCAGAGGTTTGAGGCGCTAAGCCTGACGCCGAAGGAAAAGGCTGAAGCCTACGACGCTTTGAAAATACATGTGCGGTGGCAGTTCGGCGCGCGCGCTTCGCGCACCGCGATGAAGCTGGCCACCCGCAATGTCTTCTTTCACGATCGTCCGTTGATTGCGCGGCGAGAGGTATCATTGGTTGGGGAGTTGAGTGGGCCGCCGGCGGTGCGCGTTGAAAAAGTTTCGCCGAAGTTGGGCGCAAAAATTCTGGAGCTGGCGCGCGAGACTTCAGCCGTCAGGTATCGCGAACTGCACGGGTTCACCTTCGGCGATTCACGGCGCGTGCTCAAAGCCGATTTGGGACGGGGTGTCGAGGTGTTTGTTTTTGGCGTGCAACCGCGAAACCGTTTGCCTTTGCGCGCCTACCATGCTGCTGTGATCTTTAAGAACGGAGTGCCGGTTGGTTACTTCGAAGGTCTGTCCATTTTCGAACGCATGGAAAGCGGCTTCAACCTTTACTACACCTTTCGCGAAGGCGAGACCGCCTGGCTGTACGCGCGAGTCCTGGATTTGATGCGCCAGTTGCTCGGGGTCAGGGTCTTCTCGATCGATCCATATCAGGTGGGACATGAGAACGAAGAAGGGATCGAATCAGGAGCGTTCTGGTTTTATCGCAAGCTGGGATTTCGGCCCGTCCGCGAGGATCTGATGAAACTGACTTTGGCCGAAGAACGCCGGATGGCAGGCGACTCAAGTCGTCGCACTACTGCGCGAACGCTGCGAAAGCTCGCGGCCGGTCATATGCTGTTTGAATTGCCGGAGGCGCACGCGTCGGCCCGCACACGCGAGTGGGATCGATTTCAGATTCGTAAAGTTGGGCTGGCTCTTCAAAAGCGGATGGGCGGTAAGTTCGGTGGCGACGCACAGAAAATTCGAGAGCGCTCAGGCGACTCAGTGGCGAGCGCCCTGGGCTTGCGAATCCGTAACTGGTCGGAAGGCGAGCGCATGGCTCTGGAAAGCTTCGCACTCCTGCTCGCGATGATGCCGATTGAGAGTTGGGATGCCAGCGACAGGCAGACTTTGGTCCGCATCATCGAGGCAAAGGGACGGGGAGACGAATCGCTTTACCTCAAACTGATGCAGCAGCACTCACGTTTGCGTGCAGCAATGATTCGGTTGGGGTCCTGAGGTGGGGGCTTTTGCCACAAACTTGAGAGGTGACGGCTCTGCCGCCTGATGGGCGGACTGGCTCGGAATTCCAGGCAGAGCCTCAAAAGGAAACGCCGCCCAGGATCGGAAAGCCGGAGTCTTTCCGCACATCAGGCGGCTGAGCCGCGAAAGCGGGTGCGAGCTGACAGCTTGTACTGCGTCGCTATATCGGCTGGACGTCGAGCGCTCTCACAAAATCACGATAGAGTTCGTTGTAATGACGAAGTGAAACCTCGAGCGCTTCCGGTATCTGTTCGACATCGGAAGGATTGATGACCAGATTGACGTTGTGCAGGAAGGCTGCGTGCAAGTCCATGGTGCGTACGCCCGAAGTCAAATAAACAAAGAAGAGCCGGCGGCGCTCGGATGGCCGCAACAATCTTACTTCGCGCGTGATGAACGCTACGCCCTGCTCCAGCGGATCAAAGTTCGCGTCGAGGATGATGATGTCCATCCGCTCTTCGCGCATGCGTCCTAATCCCTGGGCCATATTATCAGCTACAAAAACATCGTACCCTTCGGCCGCCAGCGGACGGGCAATCACTTCACGATAGGCCGGACTGGCGCACACCAGAACCTTGCGTCGATCCCACGCCGGGCGTACCCGGCTGCGACCAGTGGCCACCACTCCGTTTGTCTGGAGCATGGCATCGGCCAGCAGCTTCGCGAGTTCATTTAGTCCGGGCATCGTTCCGCTCTGGGCGGGGCTTTCCGTTTCACAATCCTCGGGCGCCAGGGTGAATCGGGGTGCGGTCGTAGGCCGCTCAAACGGACTGCGGCTCAGGGCCGGTTCTTCGGTGGTGGAGATATCTCCTTCAATCGCTGGGGCAGTGGGTTGGACGGTAACGCTGGTTTGACACTTGGGACAGCGAACGGTAAACGGTCGAGTGGGCGTTTTGGCTTCGTCCAGTTGCAAACGCGCTTCACATTTGGTGCAGATGAGAACCATGTGGTTTAACTTCCAGTTGACGTAGACGGGTTTGTTTTGGATTACTCGTTAAGAGTGAATGCAAAAGGCTGTCGGGCGGAACCGCTGGCGACAACATTCTCTGTCTGGGTGCGGATGAAGTCTTCTCCCGAAGTCAGACCCTTAAGCGACAGCAGCAGGTTGTTCTGATTCGTCGCAAAGGCCACGCCATCCTCTTTAGTGATGATGTTGCGTTCGATCATGGTCTTGATCACCGAATCAAAGTCCTGCATACCCTCGAGTTTTCCATCCCTCATCGCGTCGAGCAGCGACTTGCCTTCGGCTTCGCCGTTTTCGATGTACTCGCGGGTGCGTGGGGTCGACCTTAAGATCTCGACTGCGGCCACCCGGCCGCCATAGTCGGCACGCGGAATCAAACGCTGTGAAAGGATGTAGCGAAAGGTTTGCGCCAGGCGTGTGCGAATCACCGGCTCTTCATTTTTTGGATAAAGACCGATGATGCGGTCGATCGTCTTTGATGCATCAATTGTGTGCAGGGTTGAGAGCACGAGATGTCCAGTCTCAGCCGCTTCGAGTGCGATCTCGGTGGTTTCATAATCGCGCATCTCGCCGATCAAAATCACCTTTGGAGCCTGTCGCAGGGCAGCACGCAGGGCGGAGGGAAAGTCTTTCGTGTCGTGGCCCACCTCGCGCTGGTTGATGGTTGAGGCTTTATGCGTATGCAGGTATTCGATCGGATCTTCGATCGCGACTACATGATAATGCTTGGTCTCGTTAATGATGTCGACGACGGCTGCCAGGGTCGAGCTCTTGCCGGATCCGGTCGGACCGGTGATTAGCACCAGACCGTTTTTCAGTTCGGCAATATCAGTCAGTTGCGAAGGCAGTCCCAAAGTTGACAGCGTCGGAATATCTGTTGGGATGACGCGCATGACGATCGAGTACACACCACGTTGCTGAAAAATATTACAGCGGAAACGGGCCCGCGAGGGAAGGGAATAACTGAGGTCGGCGGTGCCCGTCTGGACCAAACGCTCAGCTGCTTCAGAATTCTCCTGCATCAGAGTCATCGCGATGACTTCGGTTTGATAAGGAGTCAGCTTCTGCAGCCCCAGCGGTTGTACCGGGGTCAACTTGCCGTTGATTTCGACCTGGGGCAATTGACCAACAGAAAAGTTAAGGTCGCTGATCTTGTCAGAGACCATTAACATACGCTCGATTATGGGTGGCAAATCGAAGAAGCTCATGCCAGGCGGCGCTCCATTCTGGTTTGGGGAGGTTGTATGATTTTCGGGTTACTTGAGGGTCCGAAGAGACTGCCGCGCAATTCGCGGCGAACCCATTTTCGCTGATGACGTTGATAAACGCAAGCTAAAAATGTTCAACTCGACCCTGTATTGTTGGCCTTCCTGGCAGCCAAGGCTATCATTTTGCTTGTATTTTGACGGATCTGGGTCGAATCCGCGACCAGTACGGAAACCAAAGCGAGAGCATCTGCCCCACTTTGCAGCACCGCCCGGGCGGTTTCGAACGAGATTCCGCCGATGGCCACCAGCGGCAGCGACCCTTTGATGGCACTAACTTCCCTCAATGCCTCCAAGCCAGTAGTTAGGTCAGGATTCTCTTTGCTTGAGGTCGAAAAGAGCGGTCCGAATGCCAGGTAATCGACTGGAAGCGCGGTGGCCAGTTTTGCCTGTTTGAGGTTGTGAGTTGAAAAACCGATGATAGCTTTCGGGCCCAGTAAGAGGCGGGCGGCCCCGGCCGGCATATCTGTCTGGCCCAGATGGACCCCGTCTGCTTGCAGGGCCAGGGCGATATCGACGCGATCGTTGATGATCAAACAAACATCATAATCGCGTGCTACTTTTAAGGCGGCCGCGGCTTCGCGATAGAATTCACTCGACGTCGCGTGCTTGTCGCGAAGTTGAATTAGCGAGGCCCCGCCCTCGATGAGGCGAGTCACCTGTTCAGCATGCGATAGGCCAGAAAGCCGGCGATCGGTGATTGGATATACTTTTGGCAAATCGAGACGCACTTGGATTGCGCTATGATTGATCACAATGAACCATAAGCAAAACGCGCCGGCTGATCCCGAAGGATCGGGCGCACCTGACGAGCAACCTCATGAGCCAAACGAATCCGCGCCGAAGAGTTATTACTACGACGATTCAACCGGCTATGAGATTTATCAGGAGGAAGGCGATGACGACGACGAGCAAGAGATCAGCTAATCACCGGAGCTGTGCTCTAAGCAGGAACCTGGTTCTTAGTGTGAGTTTGTGAATCGTCTGCGGCCGTCGTCAGAGATCTCGTTCCGACTACAGTCTTTTTCAGCCGGGCGCTACAGGCTATGCAAAAAATCTAAGACCAGCGTAACAGTTTGTTCCGGCTTTTCTTCCTGCGGCACATGCCCACATTGATCAAGCGACTGCAAAATAGAACCCGCGATCGCTTGAGATAACAGGTCGCCCGCTGCAGGCGAAATGATCTTGTCCTGCTTGCCCCAGATAATCAGCGCCGGCACGTTGATGTCCTTGTACCTCGCGGTCAACTGATCGATGTTAGGTGGAATGATCTGCTTTCCGGTTTCGATCAGGGCGTGCTTTCCGCCAGGTGACGCAATCGGGGCGGCGTAAGCGGCGATTTGCTCTTCAGTGATCTTGTCGGGATCGTAATACGAAAGCTTCAGGATGCTCCTGGCCATCATTTTGGCTGGCGACAGATAGACCACCAGCGCGCCGATCACTGGAACGCCGATCAGTTTTACATAACCGGGAATGAACTGCTTATAAGCGCCGGGGTCGATCAGGATCAGCCCCCGCAGCCGGCCCGGTTGATGGTCCAAGAGCATCAGCGAGAGCAGTAGAGAAAGAGACCCGCCGAAGGAATTTCCCACCAAAGTCAGATCCTGCAGATTCTGATCGAGAATGAACTTGTAAATCAGGTCGGCGTGATCCTGGGACGAGTAATGCGAGTCAGGCGGCTTGGGCGATTTACCTGAACCCTTCAGATCGATCAGGATCAGTTGATAACCGGCGGATATCGGCGCGACAAAGTTACGCCAAGAATACAGGCTGGCGCCAAATCCGTGTATGCAAAGCACCGGTTTGCCTGACCCGTGAATCTCGTGATGCAGTTCGATCGGAGTCGCTGGGTTGCTCATTTGGTTACTCCTTGGTGAGAGAGACTTGCGAATGACGAGAGCCTATCCGATTCCGCATATGACTGACAAGACTTGTCGGTGTCTGCGGGATACTGTTTTGCCTCATAACACGACTCGCCGATTTAGGTAGTTCTCCGGAAGGGCGTTCGTTTGCGCTGTGAAGTACACAGAGTTCAATTCGGTGTGTTATAAACAGGCCCTTCCCAAATCGAACACATCACGAAAAAGAGGTTAATAACTGAATGACTTACGGATTAAGACGATGCTCGCTGATAGCAATGGCCTTTGTGCTGCCAGGTGTTTCAGCGCTCGCTCAAGAGAAAAAGATTACCGCAAACCAGGTCCCGGCCGCAGTCATTGCAGCTTTCAAAAGTTCCTATCCGAAGGCTACCATCCGCGGATACGCGGAGGAAAAGGAAGACGGTAAGGTCCTCTATGAAATTGAGAGTCTTGATGGCTCGACCCAACGCGACGTTCTCTACAATACCGACGGCACGGTTGCCGAGGTTGAAGAAAGCATCGCCGCTACGGATTTGCCGGCCGAGGCCCAACAGGCAATCAAGCAGAAGTATCCGCGAGCGGTAATCATGCTGGTTGAGAAGACTACCATGGGCGACACCGTCGGCTATGAAGTCTCATTGCGAAACGGCCGGCAACGCATCGCGATGGAATTCGACTCGAGCGGCAAGGTCAAGACGAAGGGCAAGTAACGCGTAGCGGGGCTCAATCGCCATGCCGGCAACGTCTTTGTGTTCGAACCGCGGCCCTTTTTTGTGCTGGGGAAAACATCGACCTTTGGTTGCGAGGGCGCCCGGGTTCCCTTTACGTTGAGTATTGCCCCACAACTTAATAGACTAGGGACGTGAGCAATCAGGACATTCAACCGATTCTTGAAAAGTCTCTTGCCGGAGACAGGATCTCGGTTGACGAGTGCACGGTGCTGCTTGAATCTTTCGACCTGGCGCGCATCGGTGCGGCCGCCGATGAGATACGCCGCCGCCGTCATCCGGACAACATCGTCACCTACATAATCGATCGCAATATCAACTATACGAACGTCTGCAATGTCGTCTGTACCTTCTGCGCCTTTTATCGCCGGCCGGGGGCGCCCGATACTTATGTGCGGACCATCGACGAGATTTGCGCGAAGATTGATGAGACGATCGCGCTCGGCGGTACGGGTGTGTTGATGCAGGGAGGACTGCACCCGGATTTTGGTGTCGAATGGTACGAAGATCTATTGCGCACCTTGACCGCAAAGTATCCTGGCTTTCAACTGCACTGTTTCTCACCGCCGGAGATCCACAACCTGCATCTTATTTCCGGTTTGGACTACGAAACCATTATGGGCCGTTTGAAGGAAGCCGGACTGTACAGTCTGCCCGGAGGCGGCGCGGAAATCCTTGACGACGAAGTACGCAAGAAAGTCGCCACCAAGTGCACCACCGCCGAATGGCTGGCCGTGATGCGAGCCGTCCACAAAGTTGGTTTGCGATCGAGCGCCACCATGATGTTCGGCATCGGCGACCGCGTTGAACACCGCGTGCGTCACCTGCAACGCATCCGCGATTTGCAGGATGAGACCGGTGGCTTTACAGCTTTCATTCCGTGGACCTTTCAAAGAGAGAACACTGCGCTCGGCCGTCGCATCAAGGACGAACCCACCGGCATCGACTATCTCAAGATGCTGGCTGTGTCGCGTCTGTTTCTCGACAATATTGAAAATCTGCAATCGTCCTGGCTGACCCAGGGTTTGCGGCTGGGACAAGTTGCCCTGCGCTTCGGCGCCAACGATATGGGCTCGATCATGATTGAAGAGAACGTGGTCTCGGCCGCGGGTGCGAACAACGAAGCTGACGAAAAGATGTTGCGCTATCTGATCAGCGAAGCGGGATTTGTTCCTCAGCAACGCGACATTCTTTACCGGCATGTTGATCGAAGTGCCGAGACTCCGAACACTATTCCCATGTCTGAACCCGTTGCCGTTGCGGTCAGTTAACAAGTCTCCCTTTAATTTGCCTGCGCACCCTTCCCTGGGAGGTTGTCTATGTCTCACCGTTTGTATGTCGTCGTCGCCGTTTTGCTCCTTACGGTTTCCGCCTCAGTCCGATCGCAGGAACCGACTCCGCAACCAGCATCAGATGAAACAGCGGCCCGCCAGAATAAAGCATTCGAGTTGCTGGACTCGGTTGCGGGGCAGTTTGGCGCTTTACGTTCTCCAGAAAACCGTGCCCGGATTGGATCAAATGTTGCTGAGCTGCTCTGGAGTCATGACCAAACACGTGCGCGAGGTATCTTCGTGGCGGTGGAAGAAGATATCAACGCGGGGCTCAACTACTCTGACACTGACGAACAAAGTCACAGGCACACGATCCTGGTGTTCGGACAGTTGCGCGGCAATATCATCGAGCGCATCGCTAAACATGATCCGGAGTTAGCCCTGGAATTCCTGCGGGCCACGCGACTCCCGGAAGATGAACAGCGGCCTTATGAAATGGAGGACGAGAAGTCTTTGGAATTGCGTCTGGCCGGTATGATCGCCACCAGGAATCCCCAGCTAGCTCTGAAGCTGGGTCTGCAATCTTTGGCGAAAGGCTTTTCTGAAGATCTCCTGCCAGTGCTGGCTCAGCTTCAGCGGACTGACAAAGCTGCGGCGTTAAATTTTTTTAGAACCATCGTCGACAAACTGAAGGACGCTAACCTGACTGATGATTACCTGGCCATGGGACTGACAACCAGCCTCGCGCAGGAGTTTGCGCCGCCTCGAGCGGACGAGCAGTCGTATCGGGAGTTGATCGGTGTGCTGTGGAAGACTGCCGTGACGAATGGTTGCACGGGCTCTTCAGACGATGTGCCACCGATTTGCTATCAGATTGCTTTATTGTACCCACGGATCGAAAAGTATTACGGTCCGCGCGCCGCTTCATTAAAGCGATGGACCCCCAATGGGCAAAACCCTGAGGAGGCAGCGTCGATCAGTAGGTGGGGTGAAGTTCGCGAGGCACTTGAAAAAGGCACGGTCGATGAAATCATGGCGCTGGCGCCTAACTATCCGGAGTTTCAGATCTCAATTTATTCAACGGCCTACAACAAGGCGCGGGAATCCGGTGACCTCGCGAGAGCGAGGAAGATCGCCGGCGACTTTCCCGACGAAGCTCAACGACCTTATTTGATCGCCCAACTGGATAAGACGCAAGCGTTGAAAACAGTGACTCCGGAACTGCTGGCGGACCTTCAACAGAGGCTCAATAGTCTTCGCAGCAATGCCGAGCGGGTGCAGCTTCTCCTGTACGCCGCAGTGCAAATTGCTGGAGGTGATCGAAAAGCGTCGCTGGGTTTGCTGAATCAAGCCGACCAGCTTCTTGGTTCGAGCAGGCCTGGGAAAGCACAAGTCGAAGCCCAGATATCGCTGGCAATGGTGTACTGCTCTTTGAAGAGCGACCGCGGCTTCGCGATTATGGAAGCGCTGATGCCTAAGCTCAATGAACTGGTAGCTGCGGCCGCATCGCTCGATGGATTCGACAATGACTATCTGCGGGACGGAGAGTGGACCATGACCGGCGCCGGTGGCGTAGGATCAATCCTGACCCAGCTCGCTCAGAGCGCGGGGTACTTTGCCAATCTTGATCTGGAGAGGTCGATAACCCTGGCTGCGCAATTCGAACGGCCCGAATTGCGTTTGATGGCCAAATCAAAAATCGCGCAGGCACTCCTGTCAACTCCACCAAATCAACCACCGGTTAGCCAGGTTATTCATTAAGTCCTAACGTTGTTTCAGTTAAAGGTGTTCAGAGTGCCAACTTCGTCGGGCTCTCACGAAAGATGCAAAGAGCCCAACTGAAGTTGGTACGCTAGACGCCTGTAGATTAAGGACCGCCGTTCCCTAGGCTGATCGTTTTTTATCCGGGGCCCCGGATAGTCCACTCTGCTTTGGCGTTCCTCGCTCGGGAACCTCAACCAAAAGCGGCTCAAACTTTGAAGCGTTAACCAGTAGGCCCGAGCCTTCGGCGGTGGGTTTTACTTTGGCCAGCAGCACGCGGCTGATGCGCCGGGGAATCAACATGGGAGCAATTGTGGCGACGGACTCAGCCAGTTGGACGACGTCGCCACCGCCGCGCCAGTGCTCGCGAACTATCCGGTCGTCAGTGCGATCGATCAAACGCAGCAGCGTCATCGAAATCAGGAATAGATCATCGATCTGGCCCACAAAGGGAATCATGTCCGGAATGAAATCGAAGGGAATGACGGCGTAGATCAAAGCCGCTGCGAACAGCGCTCGTTCCGTGCGCGGCACGCGCGAATCGACCATCAACTTGGACGTTAAGATAATCATGTTCGGAAAAAACATGAGCAGATTCTTCATTCGGCTTTTGAGTTCACGTTTTCGCATCGCTAATCGTCCGTTTTCAGTGGTTTGGTGCCTCGTAAGAATTCATCGGTGCCTGAGAGTCTAGCCGACGCGGCAAAGCAGGAGCAAGCTATTCACACTGAAAAGAGTGTTCTAAATTGATTTCGGGATTCTGTCACCGAGAAGGTTACCTCTTTCTCAGGAAAACGTCCTGACGTTTTCGGGCCGGGGCATCTCATGATAGATTTGGCGCTCACTTTCGTTGGACCATTAACGACTAACAACTGACGACCGACAACACTGTGTCCATCCTCGATCAGATTCGCCAACGCGCCGCTGCCAGTCCGCAACGGATAGTTCTGCCTGAAGGAGAAGACCCCCGCACCGTGGTCGCGGCCAGCATGGCTGCGCGCGAGCGGCTCGCCCAGGTGACCGTGCTCGGCGACGAAGAGAAGGTGCGCGCGGCCGCACGGCAGGCAGGCGCCGATCTCGGTGGAGTCGAACTAATCGATCACATTCGCGCCAACGATTTCGACAAGATGGTGTCGTTGCTTTACGAGGCCCGACGCGCCAAAGGTCTGACGCTCGACGAAGCCCGCACTGCGCTGCGCGATCCACTCTATTACGGCAATCTGATGGTCCGGGCAGGGCGTGCCGACGGTTCGGTCGCGGGCGCTACCAACACAACCTCACACACCGTGCGCGTGGCTCTCCACTGCATTGGCGTACGGCCTGGTTTCAAACTCGTGTCCAGCTTTTTCCTGATGGCTTTGCGCGATCAAAGTATTGGTCACAATGGCGCGATGATTTACGCCGACTGCGGTGTGGTAATTGAGCCCAGCGCGACAGAGTTGGCTGAGATTGCCATTGCCTCGGCTGATTCGTGCCGGGCACTGCTCGGCGCAGAGCCGCGCGTCGCTATGCTCTCCTTCTCGACCAAAGGCAGCGCGCATCATCGTCTGATCGATAAGGTTGTTGAAGCTACCCGCACCGTCCGCGCGCGCGCGCCTGAAATCGAAATCGATGGCGAGCTACAAGCCGACGCCGCGCTGGTGCCGGCGATCGCGCAATCCAAGGCGCCCGGATCAAGTGTGGCCGGGCGGGCGAATGTACTCATCTTCCCGGACCTGCAATCCGGCAATATCGCCTACAAGTTAACTGAACGACTTGCCGGCGCTACGGCAATCGGCCCCATTCTGCAGGGTTTGGATGCGCCTGCGAATGACCTTTCCCGCGGCTGTAAGGCCGAGGACATCGTCGACGCCATCGCCATTACTGCGGTTCAAGCTCAGGCGCGTAAAGCCACACGTTAGTTTCTTCAGCGCGTCGGGCAACTGCGAAGCATGACCCGAGGCATCAAACCTGCCGTACGTCGGAACCAAATTCAGGGGAGAATCAATTTTGCGCTCAATATTTCTGTCTTTTCTGGTGCTGGTCTTTTCAGCGGCAGCCTTTCGAGCGCAGGTCATCCCGAAACCCTCGCCCACACCGAAAAGTGAAGATCAGGAACGGGTGACCGTGTTCACTGAAGAAGTGAGACTGCCCGTGTCGGCAACCGACACCTACGGACATTATGATCCGACGCTCGAGATTGATGATGTGCTCGTCTTGGAAGATGGTACGCCGCAGCAAATCAGAAGCATCCAGCATCTGCCGGCGAATGTGCTGCTGTTGCTCGATACCGGAAACGAACTCGGTTTGAAAAACACGAATCTAACTCGCGACGTGGCGATGCGGATCATCTCAACTCTTAACCGTGATACTCGCATCGCCGTCATGCAATTCGCCATCAAGCCTGAACTCTTACAAAGCTGGACCACGGATCGGACGCTCCTTGCCAAGGTGCTCAAGACAAAGCTGAACTCAGGTAAGACCAGTCGCGTGGCCACCGCCATCGCCGCGGCATCTGATCGGTTCAAAGATACCCCTGCGGGTACGCGTCATATTGTTTTGATCACGGATGGCGTCAATGCGCCGGGCGGGCAGGTCACCATGAACAGCGCTCTTAAGCAATTGAATGCGATGCAGGTGAGCGTGCACGTAGTTAGCTACACGGTGCTGGAGCGCCAGGCTCTGGCCAATCAAACGAAAACGGTTCGGGGCGGCGACGGGGTGCAGCGCGATTCGAACCCGGCGAGCAATCCAGTGGCTAACGGCGATCCCACTTTGCCGCCAGGCACGACTCGGACACCCGCCTTCAAATTGGGTACGATCGACACTGACTTTGCGATGCGGCGGAAACGAAAAGAATACGAGCGCGCCACGCGTGATAGCGAAGAGCGGATGGTCATGATTGCCGCAGAAAGCGGCGGGCGACTTTTGCTTCCCGATTCCATCGATAGTCTATTAAGTCAGGCCGAAAGCATCTCGCGCGATATTGGATCGCAATACGTCGTCACTTATCGCCCGACACGTCCGCTGGCTACAGCCAAATCCGGTGAGTATCGAAAAGTTGAAGTCACAGCCCGGCGGGTTGGTTTGTATCTGCGCAGCCGGCAAGGCTACGTTGTGCCTTAAACGATCCCACGAACCTAAACGAAGAACGGTCTCGAGCTTCCTGTTTCTGACGACCGAAGAGGTTACGTCGTTCCAAATAGAAAAGGTGGCCCAGGGTAAGGCCTGGGCCACCAGCATTCCGGGTTTCGTGTTCGTCGGTCTTCTTCCTAACTGATCGGTGCATTTAGCTGAGACTCGACGGCCGCAGCCAGCGGCTGCCATTCGGCCTCGGGAGGCTTACGGATGAGTGATCGACGCCGCAACTCATCCCAGTCTTCTTTGGGCACGCGATGGAAGGCCTCGACAACTTTCGGATCGAATTGACGGCCGGACCATTCATTCAGCTCGTCAGCGGCGGCTTCGTACGGCCGGCCCTGACGGTACACGCGATCGCTGGTGATGGCGTCAAAAGCGTCGGCGACCGAAAAGATCCGAGCACAGATATCAATGTCTTCAGTTTTCAGACCCAATGGATAACCCGAGCCGTCCCACTTTTCATGATGCTGGGCCACCACTTTGGCCGCCCCTTCAAGGAACTTGATGCCACGCAGGATCTGTTGACCGTGCATGGGATGTTCGCGCATTCGGGTCCATTCTTCATCTGTTAGTTTCGCGGGCTTGCGCAGGATGGCGTCAGGCACGCCAATCTTGCCGATATCGTGAAGCAGCGAACCAAATTCCAGCGCATTCATTTCTGCGGCTTTCAAACCGTATTCGCGTCCCAGCCTTAAGCTGTAGGTGACGACGCGTTCTGAGTGTCCATGAGTTTCGGCGTCCCGTGCTTCCAGCGCCGCGGTCAGCGCCCGCAATGTCGAGCGATAAGCATTCTCGAGTGAATCGAGGGCGCGATCCAATTCGGCGGTGCGCTGATCGACCAACTCTTCCAAATGATTTTCGTAGCGGCGCTTTGCCGTTATTAGTTCGTGATGCTGGAGTGCTCGAGCCACCGCGGCCTCGGCTTGGCGCAGGTCAAACGGCTTCATTAGATAGTCGAATGCGCCCAGGCGCAGAGCATTGATGGCGCTCTCGATTGTCTGCATTCCGCTGATCATCACGATCACGGTGTCTGGTGAAATGAGCTTGGCGTGCGGGATCATTTCCAGCCCGGTCATCCCGCTCATGGTAATGTCGCTGATCACCAGTTGATAGTTCTTCACTTTCAGCTGGGCGAGGGCTTCTTCCGCCGACGCTGCCTCAGAGCAGTCGTAGGTCTCGCCGAGGAGATCACAGAGAACTCCGCGGACTTCGACCTCGTCATCGACAATCAAGAGAAGGGGCTTCGCGATTGTGTGCATCATATTTAATTGACTGTCGGCTAGTTGTTGTCAGAAAAACCTGAATCGGGAGGGGTGTCCGAACCGGCGGGGGCCTAACCACAGTCGAGTTAGTCTCAACTGGCTTGGCAATTGTATAACAAGAGCACTTAATTGGCAAACACTCTTTCGAGGGAGCTATTTTCTAGAGATTTTGTGGTGTGGGCGGCCCGTTCAGGGGCGTAGCGGAAGTTGACGTTGGCTGCATGGTGCCTCTAATATGGCCTCTCGACTTCCCTCTTAGCTGTGCCGGAGTGGCGAAATCGGTATACGCACCAGGCTCAAAATCTGGCGAGGTTCACTCCTCATGTCGGTTCGAGTCCGACCTCCGGCACCAAAAGTTTTAGTCTGCGTGGGAAAACTGTGCATACCTTATTACTGCCCGCATCAACTCAGTTAGGCTATCTTCTTTCCCGCCAACCGCTCCAGCGATCGACCAGCTTTCGTCGCGTGCGAGTAGGCCAGGAAGGAAAGCACTAGGAGGCCATCCGATCCATTCCTTGACCGTCGCCGGGCCACGCGATCCTCGAGCAAGTGACTCCGTAGTTTTGTCCTGGATGAATGCTAAGCCGTAGGTGCGGCGGGCTGCATCTCCGGAGGCGTTGGCAGGTGTCAACGACCCTCCGGTATGTGCCTTGTCGCACGGACGGCCAGCAGATTCAATAGACCGGCAGTCTGCCCGCACCGGTACAGGTTCTTTCCAGGCTGAGTCAGAATAAATCCACTGGCCCCTAACCTGTTTTGGTCTAAGCCGGTTCATATGTTTCGGCGGGCTCGGCTAGGCATAGCAGTTGCCGAGTTCTTCACTTAACGCAGTAAAGCGTACCAATCTAAAACAATAGAGGGGAATGAGGTCAAAGAACACATCACTTCATATCGCAGACCTTCCCTTTTATTCTCTGCTCCATACCCGCAGTTAGTTTCGAGGGTCGGCTGAGCGTCTTAGAGCCCCGTTAACCCAGTTTCGACTTTACCGGCGCTCAACAACCAGGTGTCGGAAGACCCAAGGAAGAAAATGAGAGCGAGCAACATGACTTATAGCGAACCGCGGCCCGATCGTTCACCGAAATCAGTTTCAGTGAGTAACCCTGCGAATGGAATGCTTACCAAGGTCCCTCAGGTAACCGTCTTTTTCTGGATCATAAAAGTCTTGTGTACGACTGTCGGTGAAACCGCCTCGGATTTTTTGAACGTCAATCTGGGTCTGGGCTTAAGGGGCACTTCCATCGCCGCGGGAGGCTGCCTCCTGCTCGTGCTCTTCTTTCAATTCAAGTCAAGAAAATACATACCAGCTATTTATTGGCTCGCGGTTGTGCTCATCAGTGTGTTCGGAACCTTAATCACAGACATCCTGACCGACAGTCTCGGTTTCCCTCTTGAAGCCAGCACCATCATATTCAGTGTGGCATTGGCGCTCACTTTTGCGCTGTGGTACGCCAAAGAAGGAACGCTCTCAATCCATTCCATTTTCACGACGAGAAGGGAGATTTTCTATTGGTTGGCGATTCTCTTCACCTTTGCCTTAGGGACAGCAGTGGGGGATTTGATGGCTGAGAGCCTCGGGCTAGGCTACCTGGTAACGGGCCTTATCGTCCTGGGTATCATTGCTGCTGCAATGGCCTCCTGGCGCTTAGGGCTAGACGCTGTGTTAGCGTTTTGGATCGCATACATTTTGACACGTCCTCTGGGTGCATCGCTCGGAGACTTCCTCTCTCAATCTAAAGTCAACGGCGGACTTGGTCTCGGTGCAACGATCACGAGCGCGGTTTTCCTGCTTGCGATTCTTGCCGTTGTAATCTACCTTGCGGTCACGCAACGAGATTTCATCGCCGACCCGACAGAGAAACTTGGGCCGGTTACAGAAGGACCCGCCGCGCGCTGGCAACTTGTGGTGGTCGTGGCACTGCTATTGATCCTGGGCGGCTCAGGCTACTACCTACGTCGTTCGCAACTTCGAAGTCAGGCCGCAGCCTCCGTTTCGCCAACTGCACCGTTAGGAGACTTAACTGTTTTCAGAAAAATTGCGGAAGATATGCTTGGCCTGGTTCGTGCCGGTGATTTGTCTGGCGCCAAGTCGCGGGCCGATGATCTGGAAACTGCCTGGGACAATGCCCAGGCGCGTCTACATCCAATGAATCCCGAAAAGTGGACGTTGATGGATAATTCTATTGATAGTGTGCTCATCACGGTACGTGCGACGCCTCAGAACGGAGCAGCCAGTGGTGCCCCCCTGCAATCGTTCATCACCGTAATGGACACGCTCGGCACTCAGAAGTCACCGCCCCAAAATCAGGTTTCAGCCTCCGCTTCGACAACTAAGCCGCTGGGCGACTTATCTCCGTTCCGGAAAATTGCAGAAGACATGCTGCGCCTTGTCCGTGGCGGAGACTTGCCTGGCGCCAAGTCTCGGGTCAATGATCTGGAGACCGCGTGGGACAATGCCCAGGCGCGTCTTCGTCCGATGAACCAGGAAAAGTGGACGTTGATGGATAGTGCCATTGATGATGTCCTGAAAAAAGTTCGCTCACCACAACCAAATCGAACAACTTGTGGTGCTTCCCTGGAATCATTGATTGCCGTGATCGACGGCCTCGATAAACCGAATTAGGCTAACGCTACCTGACCCCAAATTCTCTTTGCGAGGTGGGAGGGTAAAGGCCCTGAAATAGTGATAACGCTCTGTTGCAAATCAGCCAGAAATTGTAAGTTGAACCCTTTGAAGTAGACAGATTAATGAGAAACTAAGCGCGCGTTAGGTTCCTGAAAGTTGGCCAGTCTACCGGAACCATTGACACGATGAATCGCAAGAAATGCGAAGAGATGCTAAGTGCTTTCCTTGACGACGCTCTTGATTATTCTAATCAGCTGCAGCCTTAATTTCTTCAGTCCGGTTTTTCCTCCGGTATGAAAGACGGTGGTGGCGAAACATTGGGATAGTACGCTAAGGGGGATACCGGTAAGGTAGGATGCAATTCAGTTTTATGTGGTGCAAGAGTGCGAGGTAAAACTTCTGTCGGTGATGGCTCTGTGCTACGAACTTCAGGCATGCGGGTCGTCAAAGGGGAATCAAAATATTGAGCCGTCAATTAAGCAATAAGTTAGTATATCTCCTCGTTCCTACTCGCCAAGAACATTCCGGCCAGAACCGTAATGGACATTTTGGGCCACAGCAACATTAGTCTCACCATGAACACTTACTCCCACGTAATGCCTGAAATGCTGAGGGATGTTGCGAAGGCTATGAACTCGGTGATACGAGGATAGATTCGGCAATTTTTTCGCGGGTTGCGGTCAAATCGCTAAGAAAAGGACTAGGGCCACCTAATGGTGGCCCTAAGTCATTACAAATATTGGTGGAGCCGAGGGGGATCGAACCCCTGACCTCATGAATGCCATTCATGCGCTCTCCCAGCTGAGCTACGGCCCCGTGCCTGGTTTGCGGCCGTGAACGACCGTTTGTCAGTGCGTGCAATCATAGAGGAGAACTGCGTTTGATTCAAAGTGCGGCTTATATTTGTTTATCTTAAGGTCGAGTTCACTTCAATTTTCAGAAGGAGCAGGCGCCGCAGGCTGGAGCGCGGAGGTCCCGTCCGCCCGCGCCGAAGGCGCTACCATAAACCAGTCCATCCCTCTGCGGGTGGAATCGGACGGGCCTTGGTTCGCAGCACGCGGTTCGCACTACCAGCGCCAATCGACGTTGTACAGCGTCGCCAACTCCTCGAGGTTCAAGCGCAGCTTTTGCCACTCCTGCTGTGCTTCCCGATCGCTTCGCAGGCGATTGCGACGCATGAACTGATCGATTTGGGCCGCGCGATTCAGGACCGCCTGCACGTCCGCAGTCGTGGACTTGTGACTATCAAAATGATCGTGGAGCTGCTTTGTTTCTTTGTAGAAGTCTTTGACGAAGGAGTTGATATCGTCTTCGCGGCGCGTGCCATCAAGCCGGCTCTGATCGAGAGCTGAGTCCAGGGTTTTGCGGAAGACGTCTGACTGCGCTTCGATGCGGTGAATTAATTCCTCGGCCTGTTTGTCGCTTACCCGGTAAGGCAGCTCGACGAGAGGTGGAGCCCGAAATGCGCCGTTCCATTGCCAGGAAACATTGTAGGCATTAGCCAGCAATTCCAGGTCGGCGCGCAGGGTGGCCCAATCCCCCTGCACGCGTGCTTCGAGTGGATGGAGCGTCATGAAGGTGTTGATACGAGCAGCGCGTTGCAGGACTGAATCGACGTCCGAGGCCGTAGACTTGTGTCCATCAAAGTGTCCGTCAAGGCGGCGGGTTTCTTCTTCAAAAGCTTTGACAAAGTCGTTGATGTTTTCCTCGCGTTGCGTGCGATCGAGGCGACTCTTGTTGAGCGCCTTCTTGAGACTGCCGCGAAAAGTGTTTGTTTTGCTCCGGATTCGATCCAACAACCGGCCGACTTCGCGATCGCTGACGCGATAGGGCTGTCCGGAAACCTGAGCTTCAGCGCCCGAAACGAGAGTCATCAACACGGCGACACTGATAGCAAGTAAATTAAGTCTTGTTCGCATGGTCGGGTATTTTAGCATTAGTCATGAGGCCGATCACGTGGCAGTCCAATTTCGTTTGAATTGCGCCTTGGCGCCTTTGCGTGAATTTTGGTTAGACTTCCTTCCACTCAAAGGCCCGAAGGCGAAAAGATCAAGAGCGAATCGATAGGTCACTGAGGCTTTCCATTCCTGCGCGCTCGTTCACATAACTCGCGCGCCGCCTGGGGCCAGGCGGGAAATTGAAAGGCGAAACCGGATTGCAGGAGCCGCGATGGAATCACGCGGCGACTCTTGAGAATGAGTTCGGTTTCAGTCTGCAAAATGAGCGCGCCCAACTCCAACATCCACTCTGTCGCCGGCAGCCCGAAGGGCATACCCCACGCCGACCGCAGCACCCGCATGAACTCCGAATTGATCAGCGGATTCGGGGCGGTGAGATTGACCGCGCCTTCCAGGTCTTCGTGTTCGATCAACCAGAGCACTGCGCTGGTAAAGTCTTGATCGTGAATCCAGGACATATACTGCCGGCCATCACCGGCTGCGCCGCCGAGTCCGAGTCTTACCAGTTGCAGCAAGGTAGAGAAGGGGCTGCCCGGATCGGGATTCATCACGATGGCCGAGCGCATCAGGACCTTGCGCGTGTTGGGCGCCGGCGATTCGTTCAGCGCGCGTTCCCACGATGTCGCCACGTCGATGCTGAATCGCCAGGTGTCGGGCGCGTTTGGTTCGGCGCCGTCAATGATGCCGGTGGCTTCGTCGTTAGCCGCGTCGAAGCGATGAGCGTAAATCGTGGCAGTGCTCGCCTGTAACCAGACCCGGGGTGGTTTCCAGGCCTGAGCAATCGCGTCTCCGACTACTCGAGTTGAATTTACCCGCGACTCTTTGATGATGCGGCGGTTTCGATCGTGATAGCGACAGTTCACGCTTTGTCCGGCCAGATTGATTATGGCGTCGGCGCCTTCAAATTCCCCGATCCATTCGCCGAGAGTCTCGCCGTCCCACGCAACCGTGCGCCAGGGCGCGCTCGCCGACTTCCGACTGAGCACGCACACATCGTGTCCGGCTTGATGAAGTGCTCGGGCGAGCACGGTGCCGACCTGACCTGACCCCCCGGGGATAACGATCTTCATAAGCCACCCATCAGCATGGAAGTTGCTCCGCCAACGCGGTCCCCATGCCACCACGCAACAAAAATCTGATGAAATCCTTCACGACTGCCTCACGCTTCCGCCAATCCCACTTCGCGTAAATCAGCCACCATCTTCAGCGCGCGCTTGCGCACCGGACGCATCAGCGGATTGCTCGCCAGCGAAATCAACTTGTCCAGCAGATCGACCGTATGATCGATCAGTCGATAGGTGCGAGTGTGTTTGGCCGATGCGTCATGAATCCAGAACAGGATGATTCCCATGTGATAAAGCCAGAGTAGGTAAGGCAGTTCCTCGCGCAGATCGGCGGGGATGCGCGCCTTTGTGTCGCGCACCAGGTCCTCAAAAAGTTTGATGCTGTCGCGACGCGTGGGTGCGGACTCGTGCGCGAATGGATTGAGAGGACTGTGCGGATCGGCCGCGGTCTTGAACAGAACTCCCGCGAATTCGTGATAAGGCTCAAGCGTCGAAATCTTCAGTCGCAGCACCGAGAGGAGACGCGCCTTGAGCGTTGTTTCTTTTTCCAGCACGGGCACGGTGGCGGCCAGGTGCTCTTCATGCGTGCGTTGATAGAACGCCTGGATCATGTGCTCCTTGGAACCAAAATAGTGGTAAGCATTGCCGAGCGAGACACCCGCCTTTTGTGCGATTGCACGCATGGTCGTCTGCTCGTAACCGCGCTCGCCCAACAGATCCAGAGCGCTGCTGAGAATAAGCGCCCTGGTCTGCTCGCCCTTCGCCGTCTTGGTTGGTTTAGCTTTTGTGTCTGACTTCATCCGTCACCTCGCCACCCAGCTGGACCCTCCGCCCGACATCCCCGTAGCCCGGCTGATCTGATAGCGGTGCTGGGAAATTAGTGAAACAACTCGCCTGGTGGTGGGCAGCAGTTCAGGTGAGGCGAGGCGGTAAGCCCACTCGCGATAACCAGACAATGTCCACAAAACCATCAGCCATGCCTTGGAACCAAAATAGACCGCGCCTTGATCGCTGATTGCCGTCAGGTCCTCTCCGGTCAGCTCGTGATTGAGCCCCGGGTAACGCCGGCGCGCCGCCTCAGTCTTGATGGGTATCATCCTGAGGTCCACCAGCTTTGGCTGCTCGGCAAGCCAGCCCTGTACCCGGCGGCACAGTCCGCATTCCGGGTCATAGAGTAGTGTTAGTGTCGACATGGTTAAGCCTCCTGAACCGGAGTGAAAGCGTCCGGATAAACCGGCGGTGGACCGCTTCGCAAGGTGGCTCGCCGGCGCATGCGGCTGAATAAAAGCAGATTAAAGAAGTGCATCCCGCCCAGGACCAGCAACACCGTGCCAATTTTGACGGACAGGGCCTCGATACCTTCTTTAGGTGAAGCGATCTCGTAGCCCAGCTTGAGCATCAGGCTGACAAAGCCGAGATTGATGAGATAGAAACCCACGACCAGCAGGTGATTGACCGAATCTGCGAGGGGTTCGTTGCCGTGAAAGACATCCACCAGGAAGATGCGTCCGTTCTTGTGCAGGGTTTGCGCGACCCAAATGGTCAAGGCAACGCTGATGGTTAGGTAGCTCAGGTACGTCACGATTTCGATAGTCATAACCGGCCTCCTTGGAAACTGAACACGTTCAACTCTGGCAGCATAGGCCGATGTTTGGTGGCTGTCAAGTATTATTTTGAACGTGTTCAGAAAAATGTTCGGCGAGCGAGGTAGGCGTCTCCAACCAGTTGAGTTGGGCCTTTCGCCGCTCCGCTACTAAGACCCGAATGGCCCCGTCGGATCGAAGGAAGAGACATCGCTCTTCACTCGGTTCGCGCTGGGCGCTCAGACGGACAGGATGACCGCTCTCCATGTCCGACGGTGGTCTGTGATAAATTGCGGCAAGCTAAGGCTTCAAACTTAAACTGGGATAGATTGGTTCACTCTGAATTCCGCGGGCCTCTTCGATCGATTGTTTATGCCTGAACGCGCTTCCCGCGTGGCAGTGTTCTTCGAGCATGAGGAGATCACCTACGCGGAACTGCGTGATAGAACGGTAATTGTCGCTGAAACGTTGCACGCGTTGGGAATTGGTCCCGGTGATCGCGTCGCCATCCTGCTGACCGACTCGCCCGAGTTCATCACCTCATTTATCGCGACGATTTCGCTGGGCGCGATTGCAGTTCCGATCAATCTCGCTTTGCGCCCCGAAGATCAGTTGCTCATCCTGAGAGATTGCGGCGCGCGGGCCGCTATCGTCGAAGCCCAAACAGCCGAGAGTCTATTCCGATCCTCTGACAATAAAACAGAAGTTAGGGACCTGCTGCTGGTCAACCGCGACGATGGATCTGACGCACCTTGGCCAATTCCGGCTTTGAAGGCGCAGGATTTTGCTCGCGCGAAACGGAGCGGGCTTGGCGATAGGTTTCCGGCCCCGGCTGTTGACGAGGCGGATGCGTTTATCCTGTACACCTCGGGCAGCACCGGTGAGCCGAAGGGCGCGGTGCACCGGCAGTCGGACATCTTTTACACCAACCAAACTTTCTGTACCGAAGTCCTCCGTCTGCGGGAATCCGATCGGCTGTTTTCATCTTCGCGCTTGCCGTTCGCATACGGGCTGGGCAACAGCTTTACTTTCCCGCTGCTGAACGGACTGGCAACGATCATCTGTCGCGAAAAACCTGCTCCCGATGTAGTCAATCGAATTCTCAACGAATATCGGCCGACGGTCTTTTTTGGCGTGCCGATGGTCTACAGCATGCTGCTCGATCATCATCGAGGGCCGGGAAATGCGCTTGATACTTCAAGTTTGCGTCTCTGCGTTTCGGCCGGCGAAGCTCTGCCGGCGCAGTTGGGTGAGGACTGGGAGAAAACTTTCGGCGTCCCCGTCCTGGACGGCATTGGCTCGACCGAGATGCTACACATGTTCATGTCGAACCACGAAGGCGAAGTGCGTTATGGCAGTAGTGGGAGACTCTTGCGTGGTTACGATGCGCGGCTGATTGATCATGAAGGCGTGGCCACGCCTGCCGGCGAAGCGGGGAACCTGTGGATTCGGGGCGACAGTGCGGCGACGCGTTACTGGCGGCGGCCCGAAACCTCTGCCGAAACATTTGTCGATGGTTGGGTGCGTACGGGCGATCTCTATAGGGTTGATGACCGCGGTTTGTGGTGGCACATGGGACGCAGCGATGATTGTTTCAAGCCGACCGGCCAGTGGGTGTCACCAATTGAAGTTGAAGGCGTCTTGTTGCGCAGTGAAGCGGTGCGCGCCGCGGCCGTGGTCGAAGGGTCGGATGAGCATGGTTTATCGTGCGTGTGTGCTTTTGTGGTGTGCACCGACGATGTCCACGAAGCCGTGGAGGAATCACTGCGCGATCTTTGTAAAAGTGCCCTGCCGCGGTTCAAGCAGCCGCGCCGTTATCTCTTTGTTTCGGAATTGCCTTACACTGCGACTGGTAAGATACAAAGGTTTAAGTTGCGAGAGCAGTTACGAGATCAACCAGGAAGATCCTGACTTTGCGCCTTTGAGTGAGATGGTTCACGCCCGGGCGCAAGCCGTTAATATCATGAATTCAACTGAAAAAAGTATCCAGGAAACATACGCTCCGCATAACGCCTGCTTCGGCTGTGGCCCGGCGAATGAAAAAGGTTTGCACATTCGCAGCTTTCCCGAGGGCGAAGAGGTGGTGGCCACCTTCCAACCCGAAGGCTACCAGGAGGCGTTCCCGGGAATGTTGTGCGGCGGCATCATCGGCACGCTGCTGGATTGCCACTGCAACTGGGCCGGGTCTTATCACCTGATGAAGCAGGCGGGTTTGGATCGTCCGCCCTGCACTGTGACCGCGGACTATCTGATCAAGCTGCTGCGACCGACACCGACGGACCACCCGATCGAGTTGCGCGCGCGCGTGGTTGAGTCAACTGCGGATCGCGCGATCGTCGAAGGTGAGTTAATTGCTCATGGCAAGGTGTGCGCGACGTGCCGTGGAACTTTTGTCGCGGTCAAGCCGGGTCATCCGGCCTATCATCGTTGGTGAAGTGGCAGTATAGAGTCCGCCGGCAGAGCGAAGCGGGGCGACCGCGCTTTGGATAATCGTCTCTGCGGGGAATGCGCGAACACGAGATCTCGTTTCCTTAATCCAAAGCGGTGTCGTGCTACGCTTGCCACCGCACTCCGAATCTCTCACTTAACGACAATCTTCGTCTTCTGCTGTTCTTTATCCACCGCTACATAAATAACCTCGGCTTCGGTAACCCGCACACGCTCGCTGGGTCCGCCATAGCGCTCAGCTTCGACTACCACCCGCGTGGTGATTGAGGTAGTCCCGATTTTAACGGTCTCAGAATAAAAGCTGACCAGGTCTCCGACGAATACCGGAGCATGGAAAATTACTTCGCGCATCGCCACGGTGACAAAGCGGGCC
This sequence comes from Pyrinomonadales bacterium, assembly GCA_038230715.1. Classification (GTDB taxonomy): domain Bacteria; phylum Acidobacteriota; class Blastocatellia; order Pyrinomonadales; family Pyrinomonadaceae; genus UBA11740. Next base: position 28,991 of record JBBRMS010000008.1, on the reverse strand, counting down.
ATGCCCGTGTGGCGGTGTGCTTCGATGGCCCCGGCCATGTCGATATAGCTGAGAATGACGCCGCCAAAAATTGTTCCCTGTGAATTGGTGTCGCGCGGCAGCATAGCGACGCGAATTGCCGGATCAGATGTCATATTAGGAATCGTAGATGGAAAAACGTAAATCGTAAATGAGGAAAAAAAGCTTCGTAAAGGCCCCCGGGTGGTTTGCAGTCCGGGCCAGGGGTGGGTGGACTAACGGAACCGGCTAAAGCCGGAACTCTAAACTCGTCATCGGTGTCTTAATGGGCGGCTCCTGATTCAACTCAAGGAAAGGCTCTTATCATGTTCGAACTCTTTCAGTTAGTTCTTTCTTCTCCACTCGGCGCCTTTGTTCTGGCCGGTTTACAGGATGTGCTTTACGCGGTTGTCGTGGTTTCAGACTGCGAGGACTGTGGGTTCAATGACCTCGGGAAATTGCTTTTTGGAGGCGTGTTCGCGGCGATAATTGTCGGTGTGGGCATTTCGATTCTGCTGCGCCGGATCAAAGACAAAGGGCCGGGCGCTTCAGAATTCGTTTCTATTCGCGCTTCGGATCCGAACCACAAATAGTTTAGCGGAGGTAGCCCGCCAAACCGATAATCCTGTTTACGATACGAATGGATACCAGTGCGTATTGCGAAAGACCCAGAAAAAGATCAGCAGTCCGAGCCAGGCCCAAAGATAAATGGGTGGAATGAAGAGTCGCCGCTGTGGCTGGCCGGTAACGGCGCTGCGCGTGAATCCCAACAGGCCATAGACGATGAACGGCAGTGTCAACACCATCAGCGGATTCAGTTTGAAGGCAGCGATCGGCTGAAAGTGCAGTAGCTGATAACAAGCCCGAGTCGATCCGCAACCGGGACACTGCCAACCTGTAACAAAGCGGAACGGACACTTGGGAAAGAATTGATTTCCCGGAAGTGCCGGATTGAAAAAGAAGAGAAAAATCGCGATCGAAGCGAGTCCCAGCCAAACCATCGAAGCAGTAGCCAGTTGGCGTGTACGATCTGCGCTTACGGGAATAAAATAAAAACCAGTCATGATCTAAGTCCGCAGTTCGAATGCGGCTTCCTTTACGATTGCCACTCTAGCGGACTACATGAACGGGGTTACATGACTTCCGTTATTCAGTCCGTTTCGAAGCGTCTTACTAGGTCATTAATCGGATCGAAAATCTGAGCCGCTCTTCAGAACCAGCCCTTCCGTCCCTGAATGTAAGTTCGCACAAAGTCTTCATCGGACTTGGTGAGATACATAATCCCTTCAATGATTCCGATCACATGCATCACGCCGGCTAAGGTAAAGCAGCTCAGCACCGAGACGAGCAGCATGATCAGACCTTCTTTTTGATAGCCGAGAATGAATTTGTGAATTCCCAGGCCACCGAGAACGATGCCCAGTATCCCGGCGACGATCTTCTTATCGGCTCCCGCCGCCTGCCAATCCTGATTCTGTGGTTGTCCGTACATGGGCGTCGGCGGTTGGATCGGTTGATAGTCCGGCTGATAAGTTTGCTGATAGTCGGTCTGCGCCTGGTAGGCGGGCGGCCGTTCGCCGATCAAAGGCAAAACAGCCTGACATTGCGAACAGACGGTAGCGGGATCGTCGTTCTGCGCTCCGCACTTGGTGCAAAAAACAGGCATTAATCCTTGTCCTCAAGCTGGAAGGGGGAACCCTCTGATCGATTGAGAGGATTCCCCCGCAGATCCAGACAGTTCAATTGTGGCGGACAAGCGAACCCCGGCGCTACCGGAACAGCGCCGCTCCGAGTGTGTCTTATGGGACGCGTTAGTTTCGTTCGAGACCTAACGCCACTCGGGAAAGGGTCGCGCTCTAACTACCGACTCATTGCGCCCATACCGAGGCCCAGTACCAGCATGATCACATAAATCAAAATGATAACCACGCCAATGCCGATAGCTATGAACGCGAACATCTTGGCTTTCTTGGAAGCGTCTTCCGCGCCGGCGACATCGCCTGCGGCCAATTTACTGTTCACCTGAGTGGCAAAAATAATCGCCGGAATTGCCAGGGGCCAGCAACAGAAGATCGAGATGATGGCCGGTACCAGATAGTTCGGTACAGTTGCCGATCCGCCGCCTGACGCAGGTGGCGGAGTCCAATTTTGCGACATAATTTAGTCTCCTACTTTGTTTTGAATTCGCACTGCAAGCTATCCCAAACTATTGATGCCGGACTGAAGCAATCGCCGCGACGCTTCGGATACCAACTGACGGCACCGAAGGTCACGGTACTCTTCCCTAAACGATTTGAATTGAAATTAGCTCTTTTTTTCCGGGTTTAGACCGCAAATAGCGATGCATAACTAACAAAGTGACGAACGAATGTCAATTAAATCGTAATCCTTCTTGTTTTTGATTTTCTACAGAAAGGATCTTATCTATTCAGTGTCCGCGACCTCCTGGGCCACGCCGTCAACTATTTCTTCAGCGATGTCCAGACCCTCCTCGTAATTGAATTCGACTTTGCTTTGGCGAATTATTTCTTCAAGAATTTCTACCAAGAGTCCGTTCGCGCTTGCCTCTAGGAATCGTTCCAAGAGCAATGGGACATTGATTATTTCCTCAATACAATCCATGTACTTCTCAACGACTGCATTAACGGCGTATTGTCTTTCCGCTTGCTCTCTAATTCGTTGTGAGAGTTCTTCCGGAGATTCTGACGACTTAATAACGAATGTTATGGGAAACTTCTCAATTTTGTCGATATCCAAAAAGTACTTGTTAACATCCACCGTTTCGGTAACTTGAAAGAAACGGCCGAGAGGTTTCATCACAAAATCGATACCGCCATCATTTGCGTTAGTACGTCCGGTCTTGAAGAGCGCTAGGCGTTCTTCCGCGAGGTCGTCCCTCTCAAACCCCCAAAAAATAATCTTATTGTGATAATAGTACTTCAACACGGAATAACTCACGATCTCGAAGATCCTAGCGTCTACTGTAGGCTCCACCAAACCAGTGATGAAATCGACAACTTCTCCCTCAGAAAGCGTTCGCGCCCGTTCGCAGAACTGAATGAACTTCTCAAACGCATCTTTCTTTGCTCCGACATAAGCGTCAATGATTTCGATGACCGGTTCAGCTATGTTCAAATCTGCGCCCGCAAACTCTAGCTTTAGCAGATGTTCATTAACCCAATAGCGATTGTCGTTTCTAATGATCGGAATGTACTCACAATCGGGAAAGTATTTTCTAAACTCTTCATTCAGGCGATGGTTCAACGCATGGTTTTGAAGCTTTTGGCCAAAGGGCAGCTCACGCTGTCGTTTGAAGAGTGCTGTAAATACCGCCCCTTCCGCATCGTTATAACCATCACTCGCATGGAAACCTCTAGCAATGTAATCCTCCACTAAGACGTATATCGCATAGAGATTTGCAAAACTACCTCTTGACTTTGATCCTCGATTCGCTGACTTGGTTTTTATGTTGAGATAGCGTAAGAGTTCGCTCTCGGCATACACATCGCTACCGAGCTCCCCAAAATTTTCGCTGAGGATTCTTCTTACTGTTATAGTAAATTCATGATCCATATTATTCGTTAGTAAATGTTAGAGAAGGCTGTTTGGTCCGTCGCTTGGTGGACTTAGGAGGCTTGCGTAGAAACTGACCATCGTACTCGGCAGTGATTTGAATTCTGCGCAAGCCAATTTTCACGTACTCCTCCTCTTGTTCTATTCCGAGTGATCTCCGACCAAGCTCTTTCGCAACATAAGACGTAGTGAAGGTACCGGAAAAGGGGTCCAGAACAAGATCGCCCTCATTGCTACTTGCTTTAATGATCTGTCGCATTAGCGCTATTGGCTTTTGGGTTGGATGATTCTCGTATTCTTCCATACGATACCTTACCCTCGGAATATGCCAAACGTTGCCGGGAACCTTTTTAGTACTGTATTGCGCAGGGGTTGGTTTTCGGTAGTCGATTAATTTTCGGACTGCACCGGTCCTCGCCTCTACGAGAATCTGGTCAGTATTAAACGTATAACTATTTGCATCCTTAACACAGAAAAGGATGGGCTCGTAAAGGGAGCCAAAATAATGCCTTGCCTGGACGCCTGAACTATCATAGAACCATACGATTCTTGAAAGGATGGTTAACCGTTTCCGAAGGAACAAGTCGAAGTGAGGCATGTTTTGAGTGGAGGTCATTACATAAAGGCTGCCGGTCGTTTTGAGCTTTTTTATGCACAATTCTAACCAAGTGTAAGACCATTCCAAATAAGCCTCATCCGACTTCCACTTATCCTTAGTTCCGTTAAAGTTCTTTCCAATATTATAAGGCGGATCGGCGAAGATAAGATCAACGGACTGATCGGGCACATACTCTGCCAGTGCCTCAATCGCGTTACCTTGAACTATCGCATGGCTATCCTTTTCAAAAATCTTCATTCGATCCTCTTAATAGAATGTCCGCCGTCTCGCAACACGATTCAAGGTGGAAGCGTGATTCGATTATGCTGCTGATACTCCAATCGAGCAAGTTCCTTGAGTGAAGACCTACTACCCGCATCTCAGCACCACAATGACGCGCGTCATGACTTGCTTACGTTCAGCCTGCGAGTTATCGCTACTAAGTTAAGAAATTTGCTTCTAGATTCGGGCCGTTCATTCAATTCAAATAATCCTACCAGACTGGTCAAGTAAGAATTGTAGCCAACAGACTCGGGGAAATGGACCGTTGATGGTGTGCGATTGACTAGGCAAACCGAAATCGGGGATAGTCTGAGCCTGTGCGGACCGGCAGTCCGCACTAATAAAAACTTTGAAACAGATTCTGCAGAACCTCAAGACGGGCGCCGTTTCGGTGACCGATGTTCCGGTGCCGTTAGTTCGGCCCGGCTTCGTGATCGTGCGCACGGCGGCGTCGCTAATCAGCGCCGGGACCGAACGCACAACGGTGGAAACCGGGCAAAAGAGCTTAATGGGGCGCGCGCTGGATCAGCCGGCTTTGGTCAAGCAGGTTTTGCAAAAAGCCAGAACCGAAGGCGTGATGAATACGATCGACGCCGTCCGCACCAAGCTGGGATCACTGATTGCGCTGGGGTACAGCGCTGCCGGCACCGTCACGGAGGTTGGTGAAGGCGTTACCGAATTCCATCCCGGTGACCGAGTGGCCTGTGCCGGAGTCGGCTATGCTTCACATGCCGAAGTCCTCGCCGTTCCGAAAAATCTCTGCGTTCGTTTGCCTGAGGCGGTGAGTTTTGATGAGGCCGCGTTCAGTACGCTGGGGGCGATCGCTTTGCAGGGTGTGCGTCTGACCGAACCGACCCTGGGAGAATTGGTGGTGGTAATCGGCCTCGGCTTGATCGGCCAGCTCGCGGTGCAGTTATTAAAGGCCAACGGCTGTCGGGTTTTTGGAATTGATCTCGACGGGGAGAAAATTGCTCTGGCGCAGAGTCTGGGCGCCGACGCCGGGTGCACTTCGGACGATGAGGCGAAGAGCCGCGTGTTGGAATGGTCGCGCGGGCGCGGCGCCGATGCGGTCCTGATTACTGCTGCCACTTCATCGAATCAACCGGTGGAGCTGGCGGGGGAAATCTCGCGCGCCAAAGGACGAGTGGTGGTGGTGGGCGCGGTCGGGCTTAACATTCCACGCCAGACTTTTTACCTTCGCGAACTCACCTTTCGCATCTCAATGTCGTACGGGCCGGGCCGATACGATCCGGAATACGAAGAGCGTGGACACGACTATCCTTTTAGTTATGTGCGTTGGACTGAGGGACGCAACATAGAAGCTTTTCTTGATCTGGTGGCCGCGGGCCGCGTCAAAGTAGAGCCATTGATCACTCACCGGTTCAAGGCCGACGAAAGCGAAGCTGCCTACGAACTGATCACCGGCAGCGAGCCGTATCTGGGCGTGGTGCTGCAATATGATGCCGAGCGCGAGCTTGAGCGACGAATTCCACTGGTTAGCAAAACATCTGCGCCCGCGGCTGCTGTTCGCGTCGGTTTGATCGGCGCTGGAGGGTATGCGAAGGGAATGCTGCTGCCGAATTTCAAAGCGGCAGGAGCTGAATTTCAATCGATCGCCACTGCCTCAGGTGTGACAGCGCGCTCTGTGGGCGAGCAGAATGGTTTTCGTTTCTGCGTCTCGAGCGCGGCCGAAGTAATCGACGATGACGGGACCAACTTGATTGTCATCGCTACGCGGCACGACGTTCATGCCAGCCTGGCCCAACAAAGTCTGGCACGCGGACGTCACGTCTTTGTTGAGAAGCCTCTGGCCCTGAATGACGAAGAATTAGCGGGCGTGCTGGCGGCGGCTCAGGGGTCGCACTCTCAATTGATGGTTGGATTCAACCGGCGCTTTTCGCCCTTCGCACGTTCAGCCCGAGAGTTTTTTTCGAACCAGACGCCGCTTTCGATCAATTATCGCGTCAACGGCGGCAGGATCCCCCCAGGCCACTGGGCGCACGATCCAAAAATCGGCGGCGGCAGAATCGTTGGCGAGGTTTGTCACTTCATCGACCTTATTCACTTTGTTACCGGCTCGCTTAGCACCCGGGTTTATGCGGAAGCAATTTCGAGCAGCAACTCGGAAGTAATCAACGATGATTCAGTCTTCATCGCCCTGCGTCTGGCCGACGGATCGAATGCATCGATAGCCTACCTGGCGGAAGGTGACCGCGGGCTGCCCAAAGAGCGGATCGAAATCTTCGGTGGCGGAAAGGCGTTTGTGATCGATGACTTTCGCACCGCCAGCGCCTGGCAGAATGGGCGCGAAACGAAAACAAAACTGCGGGAACAGGACAAGGGACAGAAGGACGAAGTGCGGGCTGTGTGCGCAATGGTTCGTGATGGGACGCGGTCGCCAATCGCCCTCGATGATCTGGCCGCCACCACCCGCGCGACTTTCCGCGTGCTCGAGTCTTTGCGCACCGGGCTGCCGGTTGAGGTGTGAAGTCAAGGGGGCCATTAGGTAAGTGCCGGGAGCGGTAGCGACCGGGTGATGTGGGTCCAGCTAGACCATAGAGTAGTTAAACCCGGTCGCTACCGCCCCGGTAGTGACTTCATCACCGGCTTTAAGAGATTCAATGCTCAAGGTCATCATCGTAGCCGGCGCGCGGCCCAACTTCATGAAGGTGGCGCCCATCGTCGCGGCCATGAAGCGGCGTCAAGACGAGTTCCAACCACTGCTGGTGCACACCGGTCAACATTACGACGCGGCCATGTCGGATGCGTTTTTTCGTGATCTGGAAATGGTCGAGCCCGACGTTTATCTCGGTGTCGGTTCGGGAAGTCATGCGGCCCAGACCGCTGCCGTGATGCTGGCGTTCGAACCGGTCCTGATAAAAGAAAAGCCGGACTGGGTAGTGGTTGTTGGCGACGTCAACTCAACCCTCGCTTGCGGATTGGTAGCGGTGAAGCTCGGGATCAAGGTGGCGCATGTCGAAGCGGGCCTACGCAGTCGCGATCGCACCATGCCCGAAGAGATTAACCGTCTGCTGACGGATCAGCTGGCTGACCTTCTTCTGACACCTTCGCGTGATGCCGATCACAACCTCCTGGCTGAAGGCGTCCCGGCCGAACGCATTCAATTTGTCGGCAACATCATGATTGATTCGCTGCTGGGCCAGCTGGATCGCGCCGGGCGATCGACAGCTCGGGCTGATCTCGGACTCACTGGGAAAGAGTATGCGGTGCTGACGTTGCACCGGCCGTCGAATGTCGATGCCGCGTCTTCTTTCGGGCAAATTATCGAAGCGTTGGAAGTCATCTCGCATCGTTTGCCGGTGGTTTTTCCCGCGCATCCACGCACCCGCAAGATGATCGCTGAACTTGGCTTGACTGAGCGGGTCGAGGCAATCAGGGACTTGCGGGTAATCGAGCCGGTGGGTTACCTCGATTTCCTGCACTTGCTTTCCGGAGCGAGCCTCGTCCTGACTGATTCCGGTGGCATCCAGGAAGAAACAACCGTGCTCGGCATTCCCTGTGTCACGTTGCGTGAGAATACTGAGCGACCGATCACGGTCGAGATGGGGACCAACACAATCGCCGGCACTGATCCTGCAAACATCATCCAGGCGGCCCTCGGCGCGCTCGATAACGCGCCAAACAAATCGGCGCCGCGGATTCCGCCGCTTTGGGACGGAGAGACGGCGGATCGGATCCTGGATGCGTTGATTGAGAAGGAATGAAGTCAGTACCGGGAGCGGTAGCGACCGGGTTGTCTTGGGATCCAGTCGGTGCCCGTATAACCCGGTCGCTACCGCTCCCGGTACAGACTTCATCGCGATTGACCCGCCGTCTTCAGTTTGCCCTTTCACCTCTTCCCCTTTAACCTTTTCACTGCTTCTCTGACCGATGATCACTTTCTCCAAAATCAAGCGCATGCTCCGCGGCGAAGTGAGCGTCCGCACAGCTGGCCTCGAAACCATCAGGCGAGTGCGGGCCGGGTTCGCCCAGCGTCGCGAGCGCGCTGAACTGGTCAAACTCAACCAGCGGTCCGCCTGTCTCCGCGCGGAATTTGCCCGCCTGACCCCGGAGGAGTTACTGGCTCATTTTCGTTCGCGGCAGACGCCGGAATTTTTCCCCGGCTTCGCGGCCGGTGCCCGGCAAACTGCCGCCTTGCAACAGGAACTCTTTCCGGAGGAGACGAGGGAACTGGTGGACTGCGCAAAGCGAATCGCCAACGACCATTGCTGGCCGCTGCTCGGCTTTGGCGAAAAACATTTTGGCGCGGGAGAGATTGACTGGAACCTCGATCCATTGTCCGGCTACGACTGGCCGCTCGCTCATCATGCGCAAATCGAATTGATCCGCGACGATGGCTCGGACGCGCGCGTTGTTTGGGAGTTGAATCGCATGGCCCACCTGCTTACCCTCGGGCGTGCTTATGCAGTCACTGATAATCAGAGATTCAGTACTGAGTTTTTTCTGCAGCTGGCGTCCTGGCGCGCACAGAATCCCGTCGGCCGGGGGGTGAACTGGAATTGTGCGATGGAAGTCGCGTTGCGCTCGATGAATCTGCTGGCCGCGTTTGAGTTGTTTCTGCGCGCGCCGCAAATGGACGAAACCGAGCTGGCTGAGCTCTTAAAAATGTTCGATCAGCATGGCGCGCACATCCGGCGCAATTTAGAGTACTCGCACATCGCGACCAGCAATCACTATCTGGCTGACGTGGTTGGGCTCCTGTGGCTGGGAATGTCTCTGCCTGAGTTGGAAGCAGCGCAGGAATGGCGCGAGTTCGGCGTGCAGGAATTGTTTAGTGAGATGGACAAGCAACTCCTGCCTGATGGCGCCGACTATGAAGCCTCGACCGGATATCATCGTTTGAAACTGGAGCTGTTCCTTTACTCATTCGTCCTCTGTCACATCAACGCCATCGAAATCGATCAGAAACACTGGACCAAACTGCGCGGGATGCTGGAATACCTGGGCGCTTACCTGCGGCCCGATCAAAGTGCGCCGCTGATTGGCGATTCCGACAGCGGCCAGGCTTTTCCGCTCGTGCGGCGCACGGGTGACGAGCATGCTTACCTGCTGGCTTTGGGCGCGGCAGTTTTTCACGAACCGCGCTTTAAGATCAAAAACTCACCGGCGCCGCAGGAGCTGCTCTGGGCTTTGGGAGCGCAGGGTCTTAATGATTACCAGGGACTGTCCGCGGGCGGGCCGGCGACCTCGCGTGCTTTTCCTGATGCCGGGACATACCTGATGCGGCACGACGACCTCTATTTGCTTTTCAATGCCAGCGGCAGTGGCGTCCACGGGCGCGGCTCGCATGGCCATAATGACGCCCTGAGTATCGAAGTCTCTGCCTGCGGTTCGGTCTTTATCGTCGATCCGGGCGCATACATCTACACCGGTGATTTGAAAGAGCGGCAAAGGTTTCGCTCCACCGCTTACCATTCCACGGTCGAGGTCGATGAGGTTGAGCAGAATACTACCGACGAAGCGACACCGTTTCTGATCGGCGACCAAGCCCACCCGCAGGTGTCCAGTTGGGAAACCAACCTCGAGACGGATTCGCTAATCGCGGAGCATGGTGGTTACCGCCGTTTGGCACAACCTGTCACCCATCGCCGCGCGATTTATTTCCGCAAGCGAGAGCGCTTCTGGACGATAGACGACACGGTCAGTGGTGAAGGTACTCACGACCTCTCTTTTCGTTTTCACCTCGCGCCCGAACTCGACACGAACATACGAGCTGATGGAACTGTGGAAGTGTGCGATAAGATGAACGGCGCGCGATTGCTGATTGTGGCCCGGGGGCTGGCTGCTGAGCCTGTTCTGGAATCGCGGTTCTCTTCTCGGGATTACGGATCCAAAGCGCCCTCAGTCTCGGTTTGCTGGACGGTGCGGTCGTCATTGCCGGTCACCGCTCAATTCGTTTTGTTTCCCGTGAGGGCCGGCGCACAGGCTTCTATTACCCACGAGCTTTTGCTCAAGGCTGAATCGTCAATCTCAAATTTGAGATCTGAAAACTAAAATGTGCGGCATCTGCGGAGTCTGGGAATACGGCGCGGCGGCAGGCCGAGTTGAGCGTGCTCTGGTCGAGAGGATGCGCGACGTGATGACGCACCGTGGGCCGGACGACGCCGGGGAATTGATATTTGACGACGGTCGCGGGGGTTACGGCTTTCGCCGGCTGTCGATCATCGATCTGTCTCCGGCCGGACATCAGCCCATGCGCGGCTGCACTGATCGCGTCTGGTTGGTTTTCAACGGAGAGATTTACAACCACGCGGAGTTGCGTGCAGGCCTGGAGCAACGTGGCCACACCTACGCCTCTCGCACTGATTCGGAAACCATCCTGCATCTGTATGAGGAACGCGGGCTGGATTTTGTCGAGGAGATTGAAGGCGACTTTGCCATAGCTCTCTGGGACGCGGATCGCGAACGGCTGGTGCTGGCGCGCGATCGCGCGGGAGTGAAGCCGCTCTACTTTTATCAGCAGGACGGCCGCTTCCTCTTTGCTTCAGAGATCAAAGCTATCCTGGAACATCCGGCGGTGACGCCGGAAGTAAACGAAGAGGCGCTCTATCACTACCTCACTTTTGTAACTACTCCGGCGCCGCAGACTCTCTTTCAGGGGGTGCAGAAACTTCCGGCCGGCCACATGCTGGTGGTTAATCGTGACGGGACGGCGCGCATGACCCAGTATTGGGATGCTTTGCCTCCGGTGTCACCAATCGTCCGCAGCGAAGCTGAGCACCAGAAAAATATTCTCGAGTTATTGCGGTCTTCGATTAAGAAACGAATGATGGCGGACGTTCCGTTCGGCGTCTTTCTCTCCGGCGGGGTCGATTCGTCAGCCAACGTCGCGCTGATGTCTGAGTTGATGACTCGGCCGGTCAGGACCTTCACGGTCGGCTTTCATGACACTGACGAACTAAATGAACTTGAATCAGCCCGGGCGATCTCGGAGCGGTTCGGAACCGATCACCATGAAGTGATGATTGGCCGCGAAGAGATGCAGAAGTTCCTGCCCGAGCTGATCTTTCACCAGGACGAACCGATCGCCGATCCGGTCTGTGTGCCGCTGTATTACGTTTCCAGGCTGGCCCGCGACACCGGCACGATCGTGGTCCAGGTGGGCGAGGGTTCGGACGAAATCTTTGGCGGGTATGACTGGTTCAGGATGTATCTGCAGATCGAGGAGAGGTTCTGGCGGCACGCGCAACGCCTCCCGGTCTCGGCGCGTCGTGCGGCTGCCGTGCTGGCCAAACCGCTGGTCAATAAAGTGCTGAAGAAGCGCATGGCCAACGAGTTAGTGCGGCGGTTGGGAGCAAACGAGTCTTTGTTCTGGGGCGGCGCAGTCGTGTTTGACGAAACGATGAAGGCCAGTGTGCTGTCGGCCGAGAGACGCGGTCGATACAACGGCCTGTCGACTTATGACGTCGTCCGCGAGTATCAGCAGCAGATTGCCACCGCGCGTCCCGAATCGGATTACGCCGCGCGCATGACCTATCTTGAATTGAAGCTGCGTCTACCCGAACTGCTGTTGATGCGCGTAGATAAGATCACGATGGCGACTTCGGTGGAAGCGCGCGTGCCGTTTCTCGATCAACATCTGATCGAGTATGCGATGGGCTTGCCGCGAAATTTGAAAGTGAAGGGCGCCACCGGAAAACATATTTTGAAGCGGGCGCTGGAGTCCGTGCTTCCGGCTGATGTGCTGTACAAGCCGAAGCGCGGATTTGGCGCGCCCATAAACGAATGGTTTCGTGGGCCCGGCGGTGACGGTTTGGTGAAGCAGTTGATGAGCTCGTCGATTCGCGAACGTAACTTTTTTGACTATTCGTTTGTGCAACGAATGGCTGACGAGCACGCCCGGGGCACGCGCGATTGGAGCGCGAATCTGTGGTGTTTGCTCAATTTGAGTTTGTGGTACGACCGTTGGATTGCCGGAAAGAACTAAAGCGGCACGGACTGTCCCGCCCGTGAATCGCGCGCAGGATGCACGTGTCACAGAAAACCGTGAACAATCAGATCATCATTGGGTCACCAACGGAAACCGCAGCGGTTGTGACCCCGGCTGAAGCGGGAGCTTTCGGCAGCTTCGCCTCGGGCGTGGCGCTGACGATTTTGACCAGGCTGCTGATGCTTCTGGGCACAGTCGGCGCCAGCGTGGTCGTCGCGCGCTGGCTGGGGCCTGAAGGTCTTGGATCTCTAGCCGTGCTGAACACGACGATCGTTCTGGCTCTGGCGATTGGCAGCCTCGGTCTTACCTCGGCCAATACTTATTTCATCGCGAAGGATCGAAAAACTCTCGCGCCGGTTTGGGCCAACGCGATTGTCTTTGCGCTATGCGGAGGCGCTTTGGTGGGACTGGCGGTGGTCGTCCTGGCGAAGTTTACTCCCGCGCTGTTCGGCGGTGTTTCAGCGGAACTTATTTTCATCGCGGCCGTTTCAATTCCGTTTCAGTTTCTTCTCTCCCTCGGTCTTAACGTCCTACTGGCGATGGATCGGATTCGCCAGCTGAATTTTATGGACGCGTTGGCGCCGGCGCTCGCCTTGCTCAATGCGATTGTCGTGCTGCTGATCCTGCGGTCGAATCTGAAGACGCTCGTCTCGTTCAATACCGCGGCCACAACGCTGTTGAGCGTGGGCATGTTGTGGGCCATTAGCAGACTGTTGGCGCGACAGAAAGAGCGTCGGCCCCTCCGTCCTGATGCTCAGTTGTTCAAGAGCGCGGTGGCTTACGGCCTGAAGTTTTTCATTCCCTTAGTGGCCGCCATCCTCATCTTTCGGTTCGACCTCTTGATTGTGAATCATTTTCGTGGGGCCGCGGAGGCGGGCGTGTATGCGGTCGCGTCGCAAGTCGCGGGCCTCTTGACCATGTTGCCCGGCGTGATTGCCATGCTGCTGTTTCCACGCATCGCTTCTGATCAGGATCCGAGTGGCGCTTTCGCCATTCGGGTGACGCGCCACGTGTCCTTTGTGATGTTGGTCATGTGCCTGGGGGTCGCGGCCGGCTCGTTCCTGCTGCCACTGGTTTACGGAGCGCGGTTCGCTGATGCCACGATCCAATTGCTGATTCTGCTGCCGGGTGTTTGCCTCATCGGAATTGAGTCGGTATTGGTGCAGCACTTCACCGGAACAGGTCTGCCCGCCGCGATTCCGATGTTCTGGTTGCTCACCCTCGCCGTTAGCGTCGGTCTCAATCTCGCTCTTGTGCCGGTGTTCGGAGCGCGGGGGGCTGCGATAACTTCGACCATCAGCTACGCGCTGATCTTTGTTTTGGTAGCCGGATATTTTTGCCTGAAGACCGGCCGGCGTCCGGGTGAAATTCTTGTTTTGCGCGGTCGCGAATTCCGCGGTCTGTTGGCCCATGGCCGCCTGGTCCCGGCAAGCAGGGTCGCGAGTAAATCTGCATGAAAATTGTGTTACTTGTGCTCAGCGGAGATCCGGTTTCTGCCCGCGCATGGCTGCACGAGAAATACCCCGGCGGCCTTATCGAAGAGATCTCCCGCGGCGAACTTGAAAGCTCCACCCCGCTCGGTCGTATCCGCGCGCTCCATTCGCATAGTCCGGAAATATTTGCAGTAGCGACGGAGCGCCTCGCCTGGCAAAGCGGGCAAGGCGACTTACTGCTTTTTGGGACCCTGGCGGGAGCGCGTCGCGTCGTGCTGCTGGACAAGTGTGGCCATAGCAGAGACGAGACGAGGCCCGGTGTAGTCGCGCGTGCCCCATTTCGTTTCGCTCGCGAATCACTCATCAGCGCCCTTGCGGTCGTTCATTCACGATCGGGTTTGAAGAAACTTGAGCGAGCGGTTGAGCAGCGAGGAAACTCAAACTCACCCGATCGTAATGGGACCGGACCGCTGCGCATCGCCTACCTGCGCAGCACGCCCGGCGTGGGCACGCAGGCCGGCGGCGCGGCCACACACATCAACGGCTTCGTCAATGCGGCCACTGATTTGGGTGCAGAGATCCGGGTGATCAGTAACGACGATATCGCCGGGATCGATCGGACCATACTGAAGCTCGTCGATCCGGAACCGTTGGGTTCCAGCCGCGCTGCTTTTGATCTCCATAACAATCTGGTTTTTACGCGCGGAGCAATCCGGGAACTCGAACACTCGCCCGTTGATCTGATCTACCAGCGGTACGCCCGCTTTAGCTGGGCCGGAGTTAGCGCCAGTCTGCGGACCGGATTGCCGCTGTTTCTTGAGTACAACGGATCGGAGGTATGGATGGGCAAGCATTGGGACATGGGAGGCAGGTTGCCGCTGCTGACCAGATTCGAGCGGTTGAATTTGGCGGCCGCGTCCCGGATATTTGTGGTGGCCGAAGTAGAGCGCCGCAACCTGCTGCGCGCCGGAGTTTCGGACGAAAAAATTGTGGTGAATCCGAACGGCGTCGATACCGAAAAGTTTCGTCCCGGCATCGGCGGGGTTTCTGCTCGCGGTGAGTTGGGTGTTGCGGACGACGAGATCCTCGCCGGTTTCGTAGGCACATTTGGTCCCTGGCATGGCGTGCTGACCCTGGCTGAAGCCATCACGCAAATGCCCGCTGATTCCAAAGTGCGTTTCTTACTGATCGGAGCGGGCAGGTTGCGCGAAGAGGTGCAGCGAATTATCAGCGCCGCGGGAAAGGATCTACAGGTAATCTTTGCCGGCCATGTCGAACACCGGCGGGTTCCGGCTTTGCTTGATGCCTGCGATATCCTTTTGTCTCCGCATGTGCCTTTGGAAGACGGCAGCGAATTTTTCGGCTCGCCCACGAAGCTGTTTGAATACATGGCAATAGGAAAGGGCATCATTGCCAGCCGTCTGGGACAGATTGGTGAAGTGCTGGTTGACGAGAAAACGGCACTGCTGACCGAACCTGGAAACGTGCGGCAATTGGCGGACGCGATTGTCCGTATGAGTCAATCGCGCGACCTGCGCGAGCGTTTGGGCGCCGCGGCCCGCGAGGCGGCAATCGCTAAGCACACCTGGAAGCACAATGCGCAGCGGGTGCTCGATGCTTATCGAGATTGGTCCCGCTGATCCACGCAACCACACGAAGAGACACCGACCAAAACCTTGTGACTGAAAACGGCGACCCAATCTCCGAAGAAAAACAGCGCGCCCGCGAGCAGTGGACCGGCGATCCAGCCGGAGCGGTCTACGGGCGAGAGCATGAGTTCGGTACGCGAGAGTTTTTTGACGAAGTCGAGCGCCATCGTTATCAGGAGTACGCTCCCTGGATGCCCGGGGTGATGGGCTTCAACAATTTTGCCGGCGCGCGTTTGCTCGAGGTGGGCTGTGGTATGGGCACCGATCTGCTGCAGTTCGCGCGCGGCGGCGCCCACGTTACTGGCGTTGATCTGACACCGCGGTCAATTCAGATCTCGCGGAAGCACTTCGACCTGTACGGCGCTCAGGGTGACTTCGCGATTAGCGATGCTGAAAGCCTTTCCTTCGCAGACGAGAGCTTTGAAGTTGTCTATTCAAACGGCGTGCTGCATCACACGCCGGACACGGAAGGGGCTGTGCGCGAAATCCATCGCGTATTACGACCCGGCGGCCTGGCGCGGGTGATGCTTTATCACCGCGGATCTTTGGGTTACTGGGGCGAGGTCATCGTTCGGTATGGAATTCTGAAGGGAGAGTTGCTACGCGGAAAATCGCCGGCGGACATCATGGGCAAGTATGTCGAGTACAACGAGGGCGGTGGCAACCCCCTCGTGAAAGTCTACAGTCGCAGCGAAGCCCGCCGGCTGTTTTCAAAGTTCCGTGAAGTGACGGTTCGGGTAGCGCAACTAACGCGGCCCGAATTCTATTTTCTGGGTGGAGTTATTCCAGAGCGACTGTTTCAACGTTTGTCCCGAGGCATTGGATGGAATGTGATCGTTTCGGCTCGGAAGTGACCCTGCGAACGCGGACCTCGTCTCCGCCTGAGCGCGAGCGCGAGCGCGAACGCGAACGTTCGCGGCCGGATGAATGACAGGTAGAGCGCGCTGGCGGGCAGGGTGCCCGCGCTCCATTAAAGGCCCGATCCCTTCGGTGTCGCGTCCTCTTCATCTCCCTACTGACCTGCTACAATTCGCACTTTCGAATTCTCGTTTCGATCCAAATCAGGAATCTTGAGCTGGCTTCCCCAGAGACTATCTAATCCGGTAACCAAACGGGTGCTGGCGCTTTGCGGCATCGTGGTGCTGGCCTTTTGTGTGCGCGGCCTGACGGCGAATTTTTTGCGCGCACATCTTGACGATCCGGGCTGGTTCCCCAGCGGCATCTATGCAAACTTCGATCGGCAGGCGCAGAACTGGCTTGATGGCCGGGCATCCATGTTCTGGATTGATGATCCTTCGCACACGGATGCCGCGATCTATCCCCCTGGATATCCGTTGTGGCTTGCGTTCGTCTATACCATAACCGGGAACAGAACTCCGGCCGCGGTGCAGAATGTTCAGTGGGTGCTGGACTCTTTCTCAGTGCTGCTGATCGTGGGCTTCGGTGTATCGGCGTTTGGATGGCGCGCGGGCCTGTGGGCCGGGGGGATCGCGGCGCTATGGCCTTTGCTTGCATTGTCGGGTGCCGGACCACTGGCGGACTCGCCAACAGCATGGATCGTGGTCGGGGCGGCGTGGCTGTTGCTGCTGGCGGCAAAAAGAGAAAGTGTCGCGTGGGCCATCGGAGCGGGCGCGCTGGTGGGGACCTCGTGCTGGCTGCGAGCGAATGCGATGTTCCTGGTGTTCTTCTGGGGCCTCGCGCTGCTCTTGTTTGTCCGGGCCAGCTGGCGCCGGCGCGTGGTGATGTCCTTAGGTGTAGTCCTCTCGGCGCTCCTCGTGATAGCGCCAATCGTAGTGCGAAACGCTATCGCGTTTCATGCTTTCGTGCCGACCGGTCTGGGCGCCGGAACCAATCTGTGGGAGGGACTGGGCGAGACTGAACGGGGCGCAAAGGAATTCGGCGCAGCCGGAAACGATCGCGAAGTGATCGAGCAGGAGCGCATCGCTTTGAATGTCTCTCCTGATGCGCCTTTCGATCTTTATTATCCGGACGGAATTCAACGTGACCGCGCGCGCACGCGCAGAGCAGTGGCGATTATCAAGCAACATCCTTTCTGGTATGCAGGCACAGTCGCTAACCGAATGATTGCGGTGATGAAATTTGCCGGCGCGCCTTCGGGGATTTATGGCAGCGCCGGCATTAATGTCACCAGCAGGAAGTGTCTACCTCTGCAATGGCAGGGTGGCGTTGTAGCGGTGTTCGTTAATGGACTGGGAATGTTGCAGAGCGTGCTGCGTTACATGCTCCTGCCGCTGATGCTTCTGGGAGCAATCATCGCGATCCGTTTTGATTGGCGCACCAGCGGAATCATGTGGGCCACGGTGTTCTATTATTGGGTGGTCGGATCCTTGATTCATACGCACATTCGCTATGGTCTGCCGATGCAGTCGCTGCTCACCGTCTTTGCGGGCCTGGCCTGCTGGCGAGTAAAGGAATTCGTAGTCAGCCGGAAGGGATCACCGGAGGTGTCAGAAGCCCGGCCGTAAGGGAGCGGGTCGCTCACTATCAAATGAAGAAAAGACTCCTCGATTATCTGGCCTGCCCCTCGTGCGGTGCCGCGATCCAGCTAAAATCAGTTCAGGAAGAGGACGGGATTGAAGTCCTTGCGGGCGAGTTGGAATGCACAGCTTGTGTCCGCACGTTTATGGTTCGCCGCGGGGTTCCGCGCTTCGCGGACCTGGCGGAGGTGGGAGCCGGCAAGCAGGCGACGGCCGAGAACTTTGGTTGGTCCTGGCAGGAGTTTTCTCACGAAGATGAAAAATACGGCGACGAGCTGTTGGGCTGGCTCGCACCGGTGCGTCCCGAATTCTGCCAGGGTAAAGCGGTGCTCGAAGGCGGATGCGGCAAAGGTCGGCACACGCACCGGATTGCGCGCTGGGGCGTGCGCGACATTGTGGCGGTTGATTTGAGCGATGCAGTCGATTTGGCTTTTGAGGCGACGCGTGGAATCGAAAACGCGCACGTCATCCAGGCTGATATTTATCACTTGCCGGTGCGGGATGTTTTTGATTACGCGTTCTCTCTGGGCGTGCTGCACCACCTGCCGGATCCGCGCGCTGGTTTTAAGTCGCTGGTGGCAAAGATCAAATCGAGCGGGCACATGTCGGCATGGATTTATGGCGCAGAGAACAACCGCTGGATTGTGCGGTTCATAAATCCCATCCGTGAAAAGGTGACCTCGCGCATGAACCCGCGCTTCCTGTTTCATCTTTCGAAATTCCCGGCGGCGATGATGTATGCGATCACGAAACTGATCTACGGCCCGTTGAATCGCAGCCAGCGCGGCCGGGGCACAGCACGGCACCTGTTCTACAACGACTATCTGAGTTTTGTTTCTGCCTTCAACTGGCGCGAACAGCATTCGATAGTCTTCGATCACCTGGTGGCGCCGACGGCATTTTATATCTCGCGCGCAGAGTTTGAGTCGTGGTGGAGAGAGGTGGGCGCCGAGGATGTAGTCATCGGCTGGCACAACAAAAACAGTTGGCGAGGCTTTGGAAAGATAGTTTGAACCTCACGTACTTGATCCACGAACTCACACGAAAACCGAAGAAGTCTTTCTAGATTTCGTGTGATTTCGTGGATGGTTCCGGGCGCCGGGAAAGACCAGGCTAGCTGAAGCTGGAACTCTAAACTGACTCGCCGGGTGCTTTCAGCAGCTCATCCAGATATTCGATCAAGGTGCGCAGGGTGGAGAAAGGGCTCTTCTCTTTCGACAGCAGATTTTCGTCGGCAATAGTTATATCTGTCCCGAATTCGAGGTTGATCTTTTCTTCCACTTCCATAATCAGAGTGACAAAGTCCAGTGACTCGAGCCTCCCTCCGGCGCCATATAAAGGCACATCCAGAGACTTCTCGACCGTCACGCCCGCGGGCAACTGGGTGTTGAGCTCATCAACCGCGCTGAAGACTGCGGTGCGGATTCTTTCGTCGCTGGCCATTCGTTTTCTCCTCGCGGGGATTCTAACTTAGCGGTGCTCAGTTATTAAAATGGACGACCGATGCGGTGTTGTGTGATTGCGGGGGATCTGCGAGGCGTCAGTACCGGGAGCGATAGCGACCAGGTCTTAACCGGTCACACAGCGAGATCGAGGAGCAAACCGATCGCTGCCGCTCGCGGTAATAACCTCGACCTCAGGCATAGGCGTTAAGACGCCAAGAAGGGGGATTTAAGACACTACCCGTAATCCGGCTATAATGATTCGGCAACGAACCATGATGAATAATCGAGCAGCAATCAAAGCGGTCGCATCTTTCCTGCCGGCCGCAAAACTCACTAACGAACAGCTGGCTGAGGATTTCGGGGACTGGCATGCCAGTCAGATTCTTTCCAAGACCGGCGTGGCCGTGCGGCGCGTGTCCGGTCCGGATGAATGCGCATCGGATCTTGGAGTTCAAGCAGCGAAGCGTTTGTTTGCCGCCGGCGCTCATGCTCCAGACGAAATAGATTTTCTGATCTTCTGCACCCAGAGTCCCGATTACTTTACGCCGACGACGGCGTGCGTCATGCAGGACCGACTGGGTCTGCGAACTGATTGCGGCGCCATCGACATCAACCAGGGCTGCTCGGGATATATCTATGGGCTGGCGTTGGCGAAGAGTTTGGTTGATGCGGGTACGGCCGGAAACGTCCTGCTGGTCACGGCGGATACCTACACCAAGTTTATTAACAAGCGAGACCGGTCGCTGCTGACTCTGTTCGGTGATGGGGCTGCGGCGACGCTGGTCGGTTCTGTGCCTGCTGATCGCGACCTGATTGGGCCGTTTGTTTTAGGCACGGATGGGCGCGGCGCAAATCAGATCATAGTCAAAGCAGGTGGCTTGCGCTGTCCGCCCACGGCCGAAACTGCGATTGAGAAAGAAGACTCGAGCGGGAACTGGCGTTCGGATCAGAACCTTTTCATGGATGGCGCCGACGTGTTCGGCTTTGCGCTCAAGACTGTTCCCGCAGTCATGCGCCAGCTGCTGGATAAGAGCGGGCTCAACTTTGACGACGTTGATTTCATCGTCCCGCACCAAGCCAACAAATTCATCCTCGAACGTTTGCGGGCCAAGATGAAGATCCCCGCTGAGAAATTCTGGATCGACATGGAGCAGTGCGGGAACACCGTGTCGTCGACAATTCCGATCGCTCTCGAGAGCGCGCGGGCGCAGAACCGCATCAAGCCTGGTGATCGGGTGGCTTTGATAGGTTTTGGTGTTGGCTATTCGTGGGGCGCTACGCTGGTCGAGATCGTCTGACATGGATCTACAAAAACTTGCCAGAACAATTTTACCGGCGCGGGCGATGACCTCCCTGCGGCGCGCGAAGTGGGAGAGAGAGCGCCGTCGGGTCGCTTCACTGCCAGCCCTGAGTGAGTCAGACTTCCGGGACATTCTGTCTGACGATCTTAATCTCAGGTCCGGCGATCTGGTGTACGTTCATAGCGGAATGGATGGACTGAATCTCGCGTTTCCCTTCTATCGAATTCTGTTTCTGATACGCGAAGTGATTGGCCCGGCGGGCACGGTCCTGTTTCCAAGTTACCCCAACCACCGCATCTCATCTTATGAATACCTGAAGCAGGGGAGGGTCTTCGATGTGCGCCGCACACCTTCGTATGTGGGGATTCTGACGGAGTTCGCGCGCCGCCAGAAAGGTGCTGTGCGTAGTCTGCATCCGACAAAGTCCGTTTGCGCGATCGGCCCGGCGGGAGAACAGATTACCGCGACCCATCACTTCTCGTCTTATCCGTACGACACCTGTAGTCCTTACTATAAACTGATCGAGAGCGGTGGCAAGATCGTCGGCCTGGGGGCGACCACCAACTACATTTCGTTTGGTTACTGCGTGGACGATGCCTGGAAGGAGAAGTTTCCAGTCCGTGTCTATCACGAAGAGATTCTCGACGCCCCGTGCATCAACTATCAGGGTGAGCGTGTGACGGTCAAGACCTACGCGCACGATATGAGTCGCGTGGTCCATCCGGACATGCCGGTGTGGTTTCAAAAATATGTTTCCGCCGAGGCCTGCCGGGATCTGAAAGTGCGCGGGATGCGGTTCTTTCGCGCGGACGCTCCCAAACTTTTTACTGAGATGATGGAACTGGCAGAACGAGACATCATCGCCTATCCGCGATCGGTCCGCAGTTAAATGGACCGCGAACATCCTTGACTGCACTGAGCGCAAAGTGCGAACCAGCGTGGGACGTCCGCGCTCCCGGCCGCAAGTTGACTCAACTATCCCGCGTTCCTCACTGCGAGCTCTCCGCTTTGAATCTTTGCGACGATTTCAGTCAACGTTATGAATTCAATATCGTCCGCTTGCGCTACTTCGCCGACAAATCTTTCGATGGCCGGAACGTCGCGAAGGTCTTTCGGGTGATTCGTCAGCACGATCGGTACCTGCGTCAGACCTGAGTCACTTGCTCGTTGGCGAATCGACGTCAGCATCTCGCGCATCAGCGAATAATTCAGGCGGCCGGTGTCGGAGATGAAATGCTTGCGCTGTAGGGCAGGCATGATCAGCTTCTCGTAAACTAATTCTGCTGGCGACCGCGATGGTTGCGAGTGATTCTTAACCGCGGGTTCATTGGCGCGGTTCGCTCCCGAGCGTTTACGCTGGATCGCATTCCAAGCCAGTGAAATGTTCTGTCGAGTAACCGCGCGCCGCGATCCGTAGAAGTGGTTGAGCGGTACGCAAACGATCTCTTCACTGCGCCGCGATACTCTGCGCGCGTCTTCCATGTCTGGATAGAAAGGCAGAAACGATTCTTCGCAGTTGCGATAGTCGAGTTGCAGGTTTTTATTGTTGGCGAACAGACCACCGGCCACACTCACATCGAGTTTGATTCCCAGACTCACCAGAGACTGGAACAGATGTTTGGAAGGCGCCGCAGCCAAAGCGCCGGCGCGAAAGGCCAGGCAGCGGTAATCCGGGTCGACTGGTTGCAGCAGCTTTTCCAGGTACTGCTTGCCGTCAGTGAGCATCGCGTAGGCAGTGTCACGGTCGTAATTCAAAATCGACCAGTCACCCCCCAGCTGCCAACGGCCGCTTTCGTATCGTCCATTCACCCAGTGCGGGTGGAGGTGCAACTGAATGTCATGACCCTTGCGCGAGGCGTCGCGCATCTGCTCGTCCCACAAATCCGCCGACAGTTTTAGTTCAGGATGTTTTGTCTCGAGGCCTCTGAACCGGATCTGCTGCATCAGGTCGGGAAGAATTGTGGTGCGGGCGCCGGCCTTTGCATAGATCTGCAGCAGCCGGCGCAACGGTGCGAATTGAATCTTCTCAATATCGCCTGAGCCGTCCCCGCGCAATTCCCAATCGTGAGTTAAAGCCAGATAGATCATTAGGTCAGTACCACCCCGCGGTAGCGGGCGGTTGATCGTCGCAAGCTGAACCGAACCAAGTCAGAGTTCAACCGTCTGCTACTGCGGCGGGTTCTGACTTCATCAGGCCCGTATTGTACTATCACCCGGCGCCATCGCGCGCAGAGCAAATGTTGCACGATAAATCGATTATTTGTTTTGGTGGCGAGGACTGGTGGTATCACCACCCGCATTCCAAGAACCAGTTGATGCGCAGGTTCGCGCGCGCGGGGAACAAGGTGATCTTCGTCAACTCGATCTCGATGGGCCTGGCTTCAGTCAAAAGCAAGGACCTGTTGCCGCGCATTGCGCGCAAGCTGAAGAGCTATGCCAAGCTGGCCCGCACCACGGATGAAGGGATCACGGTAGTGTCGCCAGCGGTCATTCCGTTTTTCGGCAGCCGTGCCGCTACCATCACGAATCGACGTTTGCTGACTTCGCAGATTGCCGGACTCGCCCGGCGGCGTGGGTTGTCCGAACCTATCTTGTGGATTGCGATTCCCACCGCGATCGAAGTTGTGGGGCGCCTGGGCGAATCACTCGTCATCTATCACGTTTCAGACAAGTATGATGCCAACACGATGGATCATGCGACGGATCCAGCGTTCATTCGGAGATTGCATGAACAGGCGATCGCCGCAGCCGATCTGATCTTTTATTCCAGCCGGAAATTGTTAGCCGAAGCTACCAGCGGCTTAAATCGGTCGCACCTGTTGGAACAAGCGGTTGATTTCGATCACTGGGCCCGAGTTAGTAAAGGGGAAGTCGTCGTGGCGGACGCAGTCGCACAGATACCGCGCCCACGCATCGGCTACTTTGGCGCAATCGAGCCCTGGCTCATCGATCAGGAATTGATTAAGCAGGCGTCCCGCGAGCGGCCGGAGTGGAATTGGATCTTCGTCGGCAATAAATCCCGAGGCCTGGAAATCGAGAGCCTGCCGAACGTCCATTTTCTTCCCCCAGTGGCTTACGATGACTTACCCAAATATGCCGGCGGATTCGATGTGTGCGTCCTGCCCTGGAGCACCGAAGTTACTTTCACGAGTTACGGTTCGGCCATCAAGGTGCGCGAGTATCTCGCCTCCGGCAAGCCGGTGGTGATTGCGCCTTTGCCCGAATATGAATCGATGAGCAACGTGCTGCGTATGGGGCGCACCCGAGAGCAATTTCTGGAGCTGGTCAAGGACGCGCTCGAGGAAACGGGCACCGAGTTGGCGCGCGCACGTCAGGATTCGGTGCGCGGAGGTACCTGGGATGCGCGAGCGGAGTGGGTGAGTGATCTGATTGAAGCAGAGCTGAGTGAAAAAAGGAGCGCGGACATCCTCTCCGCCAGCGCCGCAGGTGCTCAGCTCCTGGACAAGAAATAGCTTTCGCGCTTAGCGCTCAGTCCGGACGGGACGTCCGCGCTCCCAGCTTCAAGTAACTCGCTTGCGCCAGGCCGATTGCCCACGAGAAGGTCACGCCCGCCAGGGCGAACAGAAAATAATCAACTGCCAGCACGTAGCGATACTCGGTATGGATGATCGACTGGACCAGGAAGAAATAGATCGGCACGACGAGCAGAATAATTATTGCCGTCCGGCGCCCTTGCCAAGTCAACAGACCCAGGCCAATCAGCGCCAGCGGCAGGATGACCGCAGTCAGAAAGAGACTCTGAATACCGTGGACAATCAACCTCGGATAGCGGCTCCAAAGAAAGCGGGCGGGACCGAGGTTCGATAGGGTGACCGTTCCCATTTTTAACATCGGGCCTGGCGAAGCTTCATTGCTCAACACGATCCGGAGATGAGCCTTGTCGGCGACAAAGGTTAGGCGAACTACAGCATCAGGCTGTTCTTCGGCCATGGTATTCTCAACTGCATCGAGAACCGTAGACGAAAGAATCTTGTTGTTGTCGCTAACGACCGAAATACGCATACGTCCACTTTCAACCTTAACGACTGTCTCCAACAGGTAATCGGTGTTCGGTTGCACAGACACTTCCCACGCGGCGAGCACGCCGTATCCCGGATTACCATCTGCAATTCGTAGGATGCCACTTGTTACACCAACATCCTCAGCCCTAATCCGGGCAGAAGTTGTAAGGGCATCTTTCTGCAGATCGGCAGGATAGAGGACCAGGTAGGGGGAGGCGGTCGGTACAGGGGGATGACTAATGGCCGGCTCGGTCGATACCAGACGCGATCGCTCCAATCTCAGCATTGACGCCGCCCGCCGCGCCATCACTCCCGAAAACCAGAAAGGATGCGCGCGGATCACGGCAAAGCCGCGCGCGAGGCGGGCGCGCTCGCGCTCGACTCCGTCGGGATTGAAGAGTGTGCCGAAGTACTCTGGCCGGTGAGATTGTTCAGCCTCTTGTTTCATGATGCCGACATCAGTATTCGGTATGCCAAACCTGGATTGCGAGTCGTAATCGGCGATTCCTTCCAGCAAGGTCTGACCTGCGCCGAGTGACAGCGGAATGAATCGATGAAAGACAATTGCGTTTCTGATCGTCAGCGGCAGAACGATCAGCAGCGTGCCGCAGACGACCGCGAGGGCAAACCGCCAACGTCTTTCGGCTTTTACTAAAAGCATCACTGCCAGCGCGATGAAGAAGGTCAAAAAAATTGCGTTGGCGCGCAGCCAGCACGAAAGTCCCGCCAGCATGCCCGTAATGACGAAGATCCACAGACGCGGCCGTCTGACCGCGCGCGCCAGAAAGTAAATCGCGCCCAGAATCGGAAGCACTGCCAACGAATCCGGCAGCAGCAGGACAGTGTTCCAGGCGAGTTGGGGCGAGAAGGCAGCCAGCATTCCGGTCACCACGGACGCACTCAAGGGCAGGAACTCGGCGAGGATAAGAAAGATCATCAGCGCCGCCAGCGCGTCCCCCGTGATTTGCACGAACTGTATCCAGGTGTTTGATTCGCCCAATACTGAAGAGACTCCAGCCAGCAAAATTGAATAGCCGGGTGGATGCCCCATTGTGTTGAGATCGTTTAGCGGCGAAGACGAACTGAGAAAAGAACTGAGGCCGCCTTGTCTGAGGAGCTGCGCGACACGCTGGTAATCGGCAGTAACCGCGGTCTGTACTTTTCCAACTTCAAGACGTGTATCATGCCAAATGAGAATGCGAACTCCGAAAGCCGTGAGAAAAATTAGCAGACAGATCCCTAGACGAGTGCGCTGCGAGATATAGAGGGTGGTCGCGGTTACCTCAGCCATAGTACTTGTCATGGATCGTCGCAATTGCGGCTTGGCCGCCTGACGTGCGGAAAGACCCTGCCTTTCCGGGCGGCATAAAGAGGAATTATGGAGGCTGTGCCTCCCGGTTAGACGCAGAGCCTCGTTCAAGAACGATAGCGTCACGGTAAGGCGAAGCCTTAGCGCGCATCAAGCGCCCAAGCCGCAATGGAACTTGAGCCTGAGCGTAGAGTAACAAAACGAAACTATGTGTGGAATCGCCGGGCTCGTAACCCAAAATCCTGAAACGCGTATCGGCGCAATGCTGAAAGCCATTGAGCATCGCGGGCGTGATGATGAAGGTGTGTGGACATCGACAGGGATCGAAGGACAGTCCGTTTGTTTCGGCCATCGCCGTTTGTCGATTATCGATACAAGCAGTGCCGGCCATCAGCCGATGCTGACCGCCGATGGCCGCCTGGTCGTAATCCTCAACGGCGAAATCTATAACTATCGTGAGCTGCGTGAGGAGCTGGCGAGCAAAGGCCACGTCTTTCGCACTCACACGGACACCGAAGTACTGCTCGAGGCCTGGGCTGAGTGGGGAGCAGACTGTCTGCCGCGCTTGAATGGAATGTTTGCGTTTGCTCTCTGGGATGAGACGGAGAGAGCGCTCTTTCTGGTGCGCGATCGGGTGGGGATTAAGCCGCTTTATTATGCCCACGCCGGCAGGGACGCCGAGGGACCGGCCGCAGGATGCGGGCGCTCCATTATCTTCGCTTCTGAAGTGAAATCGATTCTCGCCAGTGGCTTAATAAAGGCCGAGCTTGATCAATCAGCGCTGCATCAGTTCCTGACCTTTCTTTGGGTGCCTGATCCGAACACTCTTTTTGCCGGTATCAAGACGGTTCCACCCGGGCATTTCGTGAAGTGGAAGGGCAACGCGCTCACCGTTCACGAGTGGTGGGACTTTTCGTTCGACCTGATTGAAGAAGGCAGGAGTGACGAGTGGTGGCAGGATCAGGTGCTGGAGACACTCGATCGGGTTACGAGACTCGAGATGGTTGCAGACGTGCCACTGGGATCGTTTCTCTCAGGCGGGATTGATTCATCGTCGATCGTGGCGCTGATGAACCGTCATAGTGATGGCCGTCGCGTAGGCACCTACACCATCGGCATCGAGGCGGAAGACCTCCGCTATGACATTATTCCCGACGACGTCGAATGGGCGAGACGTGTCAATCAGCAACTCGACACCGACTATCATGAGATTATGCTGCGGCCTGATGTGGCCGAGCTGTTGCCCAAGCTTGTCTATCACATGGACGAGCCGGCCATCGACATGGCGATCCCCAGTTATCTGGTTTCGCAGGCCGCGCGCGAAACCCTGACTGTGATGTTGTCGGGGATGGGCGGTGATGAAGTCTTTGCCGGCTATCCACGCCAACTGGCGATGAAACTCGCGGGCGCGTTCGATCCGGTGCCGCAGATGTTGCGGCGGCCGGTAATGAAGGCGCTGGCGTACGCGCTGCCGGGCGGGTTACCGGGCAGGTTGACTGCCCCTCTGCGCAATGCAAAGAAGTTCGCGCGCAGTGCGGCGCTGGATTTTGAAAATCGCTACCTCGGCTATGGGACGTATTTCACGGATGATGCCAAGACGCGGTTATACACGGAGGATATGCGCCGGGCGACGCGCGAACTCGATGCTTACAGCGCGCATCGCGGCTATTTCGCACGGGTGAAAGATGCAGCGCCGCTCAACCAACTGCTCTACGTCGATCTAAAAACCTTTTTGCCCTGCTTGAATCTGATGACTACGGACAAGACTTCCATGGCGGCGACTCTGGAAGTGCGGGTGCCCTTTTTGAATCAGGAGATGTTGGCTTTGACTGCGCGCATGCCGCCAGACCTGAAGCTGCGCGGATTAAAGCGCAAGTATATTTTGAAGAAAGCGGCTGAACAGCTTTTGCCGCGCGAGGTTGTGTGGCGAAAGAAAGCCGGCTTTGGGGCGCCGATCAGATCGTGGTTGCGCGGTCCGCTGCGCCCGATGGTTGATGAACTGTTATCGGAGGCAACCGTGAAACACCGGGGACTGTTCCGGCCGGAAGAAGTGAAACGGGTTATCGAAGCGAATTTGTCGGGGCGAGAAGACTTTAACCTGCAGGTGTTTCAGCTACTGACTTTGGAGTTGTGGCAGCGGGCGTTTATTGATTGATGTTGGAGCTCGGACGACCTCATCGGAGCGCACGCGCTCCCTCCTACAAACGAATGATTCTTGCCTGGCTGTCGCGTCGCAAGTCCCCGTTGAGCGCGTTGCGCGTGTCCACGATCAGCGGCGCCAGAGCGATGATCCGGTGATAATCGATCTGGCTGTGATCGGTGACGATCAGCACGCAATCCGACGCCTGGATCTCTGCGTCGCTTAACTCAACTGAGGACATTGGCTCGCCGCCGCTGTCCGTGTGGGCATCGTCAAAGCGGATCTCGCGCACAAAC
The DNA here is from genome assembly GCA_038230715.1 of Pyrinomonadales bacterium. GTDB lineage: Bacteria > Acidobacteriota > Blastocatellia > Pyrinomonadales > Pyrinomonadaceae > UBA11740. The sequence goes on along the minus strand of JBBRMS010000008.1, from coordinate 497 downwards.
GGATCGTGATAGCGCACGTCGCAGCCCCTGGTCCTCAGCCGATCGATGATGGAAAGCGCCGGGCTCTCGCGGACATCATCGATGTCGCGTTTATAAGCTACGCCCAGCAGCAGGATCCTTGAGCCCTTCATCGCTTTGCAATCGTCGTTCAATCCGTCGGCCACCAGTTGCACTACGTGCTCGGGCATGCGCGAATTTACTTCCTCGGCCAGACTGATGAAGCGCGAATCGAAACCATGCTGGCGCGCTTTCCAGGAAAGATAATGCGGATCGAGCGGGATGCAATGTCCGCCGATGCCCGGGCCGGGATAAAAAGGCATGAAGCCGAACGGCTTGGTCGCAGCCGCGCGGATCACTTCCCAGGTATCGATGTTCAATGCGTAGCAGAGCCGGGCCATCTCGTTGGCCATGCCGATGTTGACTGCGCGAAAAGTATTTTCCAGAAGCTTGGCTGCTTCAGCGACGCGCGCGGAGGTCACTGAATGAACATCGTTAAC
>JBBRMS010000007.1:0-95298 GCA_038230715.1 Pyrinomonadales bacterium | reverse complement strand
TCATCTCGTTCAACGGCTACAACCTTGGCGACACCTTGTACCGCAATCATTTGTCTTTCGTAAAGGGCTTCGCGCCAGAGATAGGGCGCAACTTACGCATGAATTATGCTCTCAGATTTTAGGCATCAGCCCGCACAAGGTCGCTGTTCGTGGGACCCATGATGACGTGTCCCAGCGCGTCGTAGCGCCAGCCGTGGCAGGGACAATCCCAAGTCTTTTCAAGAAAGTTCCAGTCGACTATGCAGCCCAGATGACGGCAGACGCGGAGAGTCCGGGAACAGTTCTAACTTCGTCTTGTATTTAGCGATCTTTTTCAGGCCGCGTCGATTAATTGCACCGGAACGATCGCGGGTGCGGCTGGCTTTCACCGTGGCATTACGGCATCAATCAGGGGCCGATCGTTTTGATGATCCAGAACCATCGCACGGATTTTCTCTGGAGCTTGATGAAGAAGCGTCCATACATCGTGAATGGGTCTGCATCGTGCCGGATTTCGCGGCGGATGGCTTTGAGGTCGAGCACAACGCGCGAAGCAGCGGCAACGGATCTGAGGGCGCTTTTCTTCCTTAGTCGTGCATAATCCGTATGTGCTCGTCGATGTCTTCGCCCGTGATTTCCTGATAACAGCTCTTCAGTAGTTGTTTACGAGCGGGGTCAGAAGTCTGTTCATAAGCCGTGACAATCTTATTTGATTCAATGCCGACAAAATATTTCAGTGGCCACATCCGTTGAGCAGCAGTTGAAGCGTGTGGAACATCGCCGTTAATAATTTCGTCAACCGAATTTTCGACCGCCAGGTGAATGACGAACCCCAGCAGTAGCGGCGCGCCGATCACGAAAAGAGACCCGAGCGAGACAATCATCGCCCGAGTGGAAATAGAAGTATCGGTTCGCGGACTGCGAAGTGCTCTGACTCCGTTCCGCGCATAAACGATCCCAGTCAGGAAAGGTGTAAAGCCAAAGATTCCAATTCCCAGGATCAGCCCCATTAGGCTAAAGGGCAGTAGGACAACACCGACCACAAAACAGAAAAGCCCACCCAGAAACAAGCCAGTTCCAGCTAGCTCGTTCCAGAATTGGAACCCCGATCTGGCCAGCAGCCAGAAGCTCAACAAGGTGAGTTGCAGTCCGGAGAAAAGATAGACATAACTTTTGTACTCAGCGGCGAGTGGGCCTCCAAAGCCCCCGCGAAATACGATCGGATCGAAAACGAAGCACATGATCGGCCCGATGATACCGAACACTAAATCGAAACCTAGCTGCGACGTTGTAACCTCCGCGGCAAACTGACGCCGCCAGAACCCAGTCCCGGTCACTGGTCGTAGAATAGAATCCCTCTCAATAAAGTTAAGGCTGCCCATCATCGTTCTCATCAGGCAGCTTTCGGCGCCGGGGTTGGATCGGGCGAAGTAAACTTTTCCTTCCAGCGAATTTTTCCCGTCGCCTGCATCACCACAAACAATGTCAGAATCGAACCGATCGTAATTGCCAGCCCGGTAAAACCTTTCAGGAAGAAAGCATAGGAAAACGCGACCAGGTAAATAAACTGGGCCAGTGCGGCTTCGCGCGCGGCAAAGCGTGCCCCTACGACCAGGCGCAAATACGAGACCACCAAAAACACCGATACGGCCGAACAGATCCCGAAGGCCAGATGTATCGAAACGTGATCGACCAGATAAGCCAACAACAGATGGAACGAGAAGAAGGCGGCTGCCAGGAAGAAGTAATTCATCGGATGCAACTCGATTCCACGCAGGGTGGTAATGATCAGCATGAGAAAGAAAAAGAAGAACAGCGACACTGGGGCAAAGAAACTGATGCGGCCCGCAAGCGGACCAGGCTGCAGTTTCTCGGGCATGGTCATGGCGATCTGATAGCCGGATACAAGGTTCTTGTAGTTCCAGTTGAGGGTCCAACCCTTCGCGCCCTCAATTTTTTCTGTTGGCGAAAGCGTGTTTTCAGGAAAATCAATCTCCTTGAAATTGGTGCTCATCTTCAAGGTAAAGTCCCGGACCTGTGCAACCCTTGCGGGGCCCGGACCAGTGCCTGGACTGCCGGCAGGCGAACTCCCGATACTGTAGTGCCAATCATTCAGCCCTTGCGATTTGTATGCAACTTTGAGGTTCGCAGTCTTCCCCGCCGCCACCCGCGCCGTCCCAGTGGCACTGTTATTTTCGTTCTTCAGGACGATCGGAACATCGTCAACGGTAAAAACCAAATCGTCGTAAATGGCCTGCGCCGTGGGAAAATTGAGAGTGAACGCAACGGTCTGATCCTTCTCACTTGGATTGCGAAACGAATAAACGCCGTCGAATCCAACCTTGTAAGTGCTGTACCACAACAGGCCTTTCTGCCGGTGCTCAAGGTTGAGATCGACAATCAGGTGACTGCTTTCAAGCGGCAGGAGGTTGGTAACTTTCTCCTGAGTTACCACTTCTTTCTGCTTACCATTCTCAGTAGTCAGTTCCTTTTTCGCCACCGTCTCGTCATAGGAAGCGCGGGGCGGTAATTGATTCTGCGGCGCGCCCCAGGTCGACTCTACCCGGACCGCCGATGAGTTATCGGATGCATACGTGCGTTGGAAAATCGTCGCGCCCAGAATGGCCCAGGCAACCGTCGTACAAAGAAAGATGAAAGCGATTGCGGCAATACGTTTGATCATAGAAGTGCTCCCTGGCACAGGTAGTGATGTTGGTTGAAATTTGAATGGTTCGAACATGATTGGTTGATTAGTCCAGTATCGAAGCGAATTCATTTTGCGGACACGTGGCCTGCCACAGACCGACCCTGTGCAGAGCTACACAGGTCTCAGCTCGTTGCATCATCCAGTTGAGGCCGCCGATTGCACCGCGAGGTGCATGTCGTCCACGTCGGGAAACGATCCACGTCCGAAGAAGACATGCCACGCCACGGAATCCAAAATGGGTAGCCGCATCAGCGCACACCCCAGCTCGATCATTGCGGGCGCCTGCACTTGGGCAATTAGCCGGCGCATCCACAGACGCGAAATGAATCGGGAGCGAAACAATTCTCCCGAGTAGCCAGAGAGCGCAGTGGAATCGCCGGTTTCAAGATAATCGCCGACCACCCTGGCCGCGAAAGTCGAGAGCCGCAGACACGGATCGAGGCCGCCTGCTGTCAAAGGCGATACCGCGCCGGCGGAATCACCAACCAGCAACCCGCGTTCATTTGCAATCCGACGCAAGACGCCGCCGACGGGAATACGGCCTCCGCGCCGCTCAATTAATCTTGCGTGACTAAGATCAACCAGACCGTGGAGGCTGGACCGGAATTCCCCCAGAGCCTTCATCGGATCGAATCGCGCTGCATATCCGCCGACCCCCAGATGCGCTTCTTCTCCATCGTGCACCAGCCACGCGAGATAACCGGGAGCCAGCTTTGGATCGAGAAAGCAATGAAACCGCGGTGGGCCATCGAGCGGGATCCCCGTCAGCACTTCTTCTACTCCAACAATCCATTCCCGGTTTATATCCAATTGCAGGTCGCGGCCCACACGCGAGTTGGCGCCGTCGGCCCCAATGATGTAGCGCGCCCGCACCGAGTGTGAGCATCTCCCCGCTTTAAGTCTGACCAATGTCTCGTTCTTCATGTGAAGGATCTCGACGTATCCGGTCGCAGGCATCCACTCAACCCCGGCGCGGCAGGCCTGCTGCAGAAACCATTGGTAGAGCGGTCCCATGCGCCCTACGCGAAACTCGTCATGCGGACTGTCCAGCTCCATCGACCGGCGTCGTGGTGAATAGAGCGTCACGTGGCGCACCGGCGGACCGAGGCAATGTGCGGGCAGTTCAAAATCTTCCAGAGTTCGCCTGACAAAGATTCCGGTCGTGTGAATCGATTTATCGAGGTCCTTCTTCCGATCAATCAGCAGGACGGAATGCCCTCGTTTGCCCAGTAAGAGCGCCGCCTGCAAACCTGCCAGGCCAGCGCCAATGACGACAACGTCGTAGTTTTTCATCGCGAATAATTTGCGGGTTCAGAGTTGGAATTGCGTCTGGCGATGGAGCGGGCTGTTCTCGTGACCAATCACGAGATGCGTCACCCATTCGCCTTCATTGATCAGCAGGGTGGCGGGTTTCGCGTCAGCTGGTAAGTCGAAAACGATCGCGGTGGTGTAGGATTCGCCCGGCCGCAAAGGAGTCGTCAGCGGCTTACCACTGTCACCGGGAGTTGCTGCGGCCGCCGCATATTTGTTTCCTCTATCATCGAAGAGCGTCAGCACGCGACTGTTGGGAAACAGCAACCCGTCACCGCGACGCCCTGAGATCGTCGCCTCGTCAAAGCGAGTCTTGATCGTCACCACTGTAAACGTCCCGTGGGCAGTTTTCTGGTTGGGTGCATCGCCCAGCGTCTTTGACTGGCGCACGTCGATTACTGAATAAGCGAGATGACAGTCAATTTCACAGAAGTGCTTTTCTTCATCGCGCGCCAGTACTTTTTCATGACTGGCAAGAGAAAAGATTAGTAGCGCTACCAGGTAAGATCCGGCGACGGCAAACATTGCCAGCAGCGCAAATTTCGCGCGCACATTGCGGCGGACGAGGAGTGATTGAATCAATGCCAGCAACGCCACGAAGAGAACGAAACCCGTGCCCAGCAAAGCCAGAACCCCGATTGGCGCCAGCAGATTTACGTTAGAGTTCATCTTCAATCTCACAACCAGGATCTAAGCAAAGTGCTTTGCTTAACAAAGCACAGAGGCAAAAATTTTTAGACGTTATCCTTTTCGCATTTTCCCGAGGAGTGCTTCCATATGGTTGAGATATTGTTCGAGCGCCGTGCGTCCGTTGACAGTCAGGCTGTATTCAGTTTTGGGCGTGCGGCCCTCGAAGGTCTTTGAGCAGCTGACGTATCCGGCTTCCTCGAGTTTGCGCGCGTGCACGCTCAAATTGCCATCCGTGGTCTTGACCGTGTGCTTGAGTTCGTTGAAGGTCAGTGAATCCTTGACCGCCAAAGCGCTGATAATTCCCAGTCGCAATCGCTCGTGGATGACGCGGTCGATATCATGCGCGCTATGCGGCGCTCCGCCCTGGATGCCGCGCAATCGCTCTTTCTCAACTTCTCCCTTTTTTGGTTCGCGCCGCAGCGCCTGTGACTTAGCCACCGTACTTCCTCGCGATGATAGTTCCGAAAACAATATGCAAACCGCCGAAGCCCGCGGCCATGAGCCAATTGCCCCATTCAGCCGGCACAAACAGACCCACCGAGCCCAGCACCATGAAGCAAAGGCCCATCACCGGCACCACGCTGACGGAAAACATTCCCCCCGTGACCACGCCGGTCCCATAGAGCAGAAGCCACATGCCGGGAATAGCTTTGGTCAGTCCGGCGCGAAACAGCACCACAGTCAAAAGGGCGCCGACAATCATCGGCGGTGAAAGACTGAAGGCGACCTTGCGACCCGGACCTGACAGCAGCGGCGTTCCCAAAGCGCGCGCCTTGCGATCCATTAACCAACCAGCAATCAACAGGGAGATAATCGCTTCCGCTACCCAGGTGCCCAACCAGCCGCGAGCGTTAGGCTGATGCGCCGCCAGGTAGGTTGCTGCCAGTGCCGTCACGCCGATCGCCACCTGGCCCCAGCCCGGCACTGCCGTGAAAGCCGAAGCCCGCTCCATCGTTTCGCGGATGTAGCGCAGATTGTCCATCGCCCGATCGTGCAGGGCGGGTGGCTGCGCTGATTTGGCCAATCGGATCATCGGTCGCTAAGATACGCGCCATGCTTCTGCCATGTCAAGTACTTTGTGAGACAAAGACGAATAGCATCCGTAAAATGTTTAGAGGCGGGGCTAGCCCGCGCTCTGGGGTAGTGGGCCATTAGGCGTTGCTACGAAAAGAAAAAGGCGAGCGGATTCTATTTGACGCAATCTCTACACGCGTAGTAACGTGCGACGGTAAGGAACTATTTATGGCGCAGAAACTCGATCCCGATTAAGGTCTATCCCGCACTCTGGTAGGGTCAATGAAAGCGGCACGCCATATAGCATGGTTGACAATGGTGGCGCTCGTTGCTCGCCTATGGTGGGTTTGGTCGAGCCCTTGGGTCGCGGTTGATACCTCCGATTATTTGGCCCTATCCCGAAACCTTGCCTTTCGTTATGTCTTCGGCCTGAGTAATAGTACTGACGCGCAGGTGCTCCCAACCGCTAGCCGTCCACCCCTGTATCCGGTGTTGATTGCCTTACTGTGGTGGACTAATTCGCCGCCGATCTTAGCTGTGATGTTGCTACAGTCTCTTCTTGGCGCGGCCACAGTCGCGCTGGTTTACTTGACAGCAAAAGACCGTTTTAACAGTGGGGTCGCTATGATCGCCAGCCTGGGGATGGCGCTTGCGCCGATGACTGGACGTTTCACCGCCGTGCTTTTAACAGAAACGTTATTTACATTTTTGTTGACGCTGGCTGTGTTCTGTTGGGGACGAGAAAAGCCGGTACTGGCCGGATTGGCCTTAGGCATGGCCGCACTCACGCGACCTGCCGTACTTGGTTTCATTATCATTTTGCCGATGCTCTCATTGCTGCCTTCCCTCCGCCAGCGTTGGAGGACATACCTTACCATCGCAGTCGTGGCGATTGGCCTTTCGTCCATCTGGATCATACGCGATGCGCTATTATTCAGGAGATTCATTCCGATCGCCGCCTCCGGATGGGGAATGAATTTGCTCTGCGGCACAATTGACATCGAGATTGTGGGAATCAAAGTGTGGACTGGCAGCAAATGGGCTTTGCTCGATCTTAGTACGCACCCTTTGCTACAGGTGGAGCCTGGATTAAGTGAGTCAGAGCGTGATCGTGTGCTGCTTCGTCGGGGCCTTGAAAGAATTGTCGCGAATCCCGCCCACTGGGCGGTTGTACGGACGGAGCAATATCCGAAACTGTTCTTAGATTCGGGCGACTACTTCCTCGGCTCTCACAACATTCCCATTACGCAAGCGTTCGCAGAATCGCGGGTTTGGGTGCTGTTAGTGAAAGGGTTGTTCCTGGCGGGGAATTTATTTGTCATAGGAATGGCAGTGCTGGGTTTCATTACTGAGCGGAAGCGGGTCCTTTCGCTCATTCACATAGTATCTTTCCCTATCTTCCTGCTGATCGTTCAGATTCCAATGTGGACTGAGGCACGATACAGTTTGCCGATAATGCCTATGGTAGCAGTCTTTTTCGCTGTTGGATCGTGGCGACTAATGCAGCGAACTAAGCTTGCAATTGGGAGTAAGTGCTTGAAAAAAAGCGGTGCCATTTAAACTCATTCCACCCGACGCCTCGATAACAATTCTTTCCATCTTTAGCAACACTCTAATATCCCGACGCCCACGCTTTACATGGATCGAGATAGAGTCATCGGCATTCGAGTCACGCGAGACAACGCCCTCCGAACCAAGCTAACAACCGTCCTTTCTATCGTTGCGCTTTTGGTGCCCGTTGCTTCGGTGTTCTTTTCGCTCTTGAAGCATTAGCAGCAACTCCTATTAGCCCACCAACTGCGCTGGAGTGTGATTGACGAGAAGAGCGGGCAGTTGCCGGCCGCGAAACCGGAATTTGGTTTAATGGAAGGTTCAGATCTCGACTTCGATGTCGGAACCTTCAATGCGCACATTGTAGCGACTGACGGGCGTGGCGGCGGGAGGGCCGAGGGCCGCGCCGGTGGTCACGTCAAAAACGGCTCCGTGCCACGGGCAGGTTACTTCGGTGCCGTCGAGTTCGCCCTCGCACAAGGGCCCGCCGACATGTGTACAGTTGTTGTCGATAGCGTGAATCGCGCCACCCACATTGAACAGGGCGATTTCTTTGCCGCCCGCTTCGATCAGTTTGCCCTGGCCTGCTGCAATCTCACCGAGCCGGGCTACTTTGATAAACTCTGGCATTTTGATCTCCTATGTTTAGGAACTTGAGATTGAGGGTGTCGTAGTGGCCTGGTGTCTTCTTTCCACCTGGAGCGGAACGATCTGCGCATCGACTCAAAACCCATCCGGGCCAGTTCAACTTCGCGTTTCTTCGTGAATCGTCCTTCCGACAGGTGGGTATCCTCAAAATAAGTGACGAGGAAGCGCTTTCAAGGAACCAGCACAACTTTACCGATGTTCTTGCGCGCCTCGAGTTGGCGATGAGCTTCAGCGATCTGATCAAAAGAAAAAGTGCGATCGACATGCGGTTGAATCCAGCCTTCATCGATTCCCTCGACAATCTCTTTCATCCAGCCAGCGACTTTGTCGCCTTCACTCCAAAGGTGTCCGAGGTTCAAACCAAAAACTCCTTTGTTACGGCTCATCAAACCCAGCGGATTGAATCGAGGGCTCTGCATCACGGCTTTCAAGGCCCTTAGTTTTCCCATGATGCCGTCGGCTGAGGCGGTGGACATACCAAACACGCCCATGCGCCCGGTGGATCTTAGCGCGCGATAGCTCTTCTTCCAGCTCGACCCGCCCAGTGGATCTACGACCAATTCCACTCCGCGCTTTGCGGTCAGGTCCAGCAACACCGCTAACCAATCCTGAGTCCGATAATCGATTGCCTGATCAAGGCCACGCGCTTTAAGAAACTCATGCTTTGCAGCGCTGGCAGTCCCAAATGTTTTTGCGCCAATGTGTTTCGCAATGTCGAGCGCGGCGAGACCGACACCGCCACCGGCGTTGTGAATCAGGACCGACTCGTCCCGCTTCAGTCCTCCCATCGTCACCAGCAGAGCCCAGGCAGTTAGATAATTCACCGGGATCGCCGCGGCCTGTTCAAACGACAGTTGCTCAGGCTTGGTGAATAGCTGCCCGACCGGGACTGTTACCAATTCAGCTTGTCCGCCAAAACGCGTCAGGGCAATCACCGAGTTGCCGATCGATAATCGGTCCCCTCCGTTACCCACAGCTTCAACGATACCGGAAACTTCATACCCCATGACACAGGGCTTCGGCGGAGCATCCGGGTAGAGTCCCTGGCGCGCAAGGATATCGGCAAAGTTAAGCCCGGAGGCTTTGACGCGCACCATGGCTTCACCTGTGGCGGGCACGGGATCGGGCCGTTCTTCAACTTTCAGAACATCGACACCGCCGTTGCGGGTGGTGACAATTGCGCGCATAAGATCCTAGAAAACTGTGCCGTTAAAATGCTAAGGGCACGGCATGCCGTGCCCCGCACTGTGAAGCTCCCCGGTGACTGCAAAATTATTTTGGTTCTGCGGTCCTGGTCTGCTTGTTCGGCTGCGGTACCAGGCGCAGGTAAGGCTTCACCGTCTTCCATCCGCCGGGAAACTTCTCTTTGGCGGCTTCATCGCTCAGCGAAGGCACAATGATCACGTCGTCGCCGTCTTTCCAGTTTACCGGCGTGGCCACGCTGTATCCGGCCGTCAACTGCAACGAGTCGATCACCCGCAGGATCTCGTCAAAGTTGCGCCCGGTGCTGGCCGGATATGTGAGCATTAGCTTGACCTTCTTGTCCGGGCCCACAATGAAAACTGAGCGCACGGTGAACACGTCGCTAATCTCAGGATGGATCATGTCGTACAGTTCAGCGACCTTATGATCCGGATCGGCGATCACCGGAAAGTTGAGCGCGGTGCCCTGCGTCTCAGCAATATCTTCTGCCCAGCGCTTATGCGAATCAGCCGCATCGACGCTCAGACCGATCACCTTAACGTTGCGTTGGTCAAATTCCGGCTTCAGTCGCGCGCACTCTCCCAGTTCGGTCGTGCATACTGGGGTGAAATCCTTCGGATGAGAAAACAAAACCGCCCAACTATTGCCCAGCCACTCGTGAAAATTGATCGGGCCCTCGGTGGTTTCCGCGCTAAAATCCGGCGCCACATCGCCTAAGCGTAATGCCATGATTGGGTAACTCCTTTTTCGTTTTGGAAGTCAGTTGGACCCCGGCAGGATCACTTCGAACCGACTAAATTGTTTTGTGCTGACTGAGCGACTTTTATCGCTAAACCGAAGGCAAGTCAAGGTGAGAAGATTAATGTCTTCTGGGTGTCTGGTCTGCTGCCGCAGAGCGGCCACATTTCTAACGGCCCGCCTCGAAGTAAGAGTTCCTAAGCTTCGGATTATCGCAAACCTCCGCTCAGCGACAGTTTCGATCCTCCGGAGTCCACAGTATTTGCTCTTCGTTCTATAAATAACTTGGTGGCTCCGGGACCCAACACTGGATCAACCGGAAACCCAGAGAAACTCATTGAATCGCTGACTACGCCGCCACGACGGCGATCTTATTCTTATTTGCCAGAGCCAACATTTCTTCGCGATCAAAGATGAGCGTCTTGCCGGCAGTCAGGCAGAGGCAGGTCGCGCCCGCTTCGATCATGGTTTCAATCGTAGGTAGACCGACCACGGGCACATCGAACCGCATGTCCTGATCAGGTTTGGCAATCTTTACCACGGTGAGGCGGCCACGAACCAGTTGCCCTGCCCGGCGAATCACCGCATCGGTCCCTTCCATAGCTTCGATGGCTACACACGCGCGTTCCCGGACCACGATGGTTTGCCCCAGATCCAGCCGCGCAATTTCGTTGGCTACTCCGAGGCCGTATTCGATGTCGCCACGCTCACGATCATCCGGTTTGCGCTTACTCAAAGTTCCCGGTTGAGGCAACTGGTCCTTGAGGAAATAAGTTGAATCGATCAGCTCGATGCCTTCGCTGGCCAGTTCGCTGGCCACCGCGCCAATCAGCGTGTCCGTGTTCCGCTTTGGAAGTCGCAGGAGCATTTTCAGCATGCGCACATCCGGGATGGCGCGGCTGAAAATCTGCACGTGCTTGACCTGCCCGGCCATGATCGCCTGGCTGACGCCTTCTGCCTTAAAGAAGCGCAGCATCTTGCCGAGCTGGCCTATGCCCACCCACGTCAAACGATCGGCGAGGCGTTCGATTTCAGGATCAGTCTCCTCGCGAATTGCGGCCACGGCCACGGACGCCCCCGCGCGCTTCGCGCCTTCGAGCACGAGAAAGGGAAACTTACCGTTGCCGGCGATGAGGCCAAGGGTCATACCAATAAGACCTCCGAGTATTTGTTGGGTCTCCTCTCGAGTGTCAATCAACACCCAGACCCAACAACCTATCTCCTACTTAACAATCCCGCGTTTTGAGTCTTCAATAAATTGGACCAGGTAGTCGACTTCGGCGCAGTCTCTAATCTCTTCACGAATTCGATCCACCGCTTGGGTGGTGTTGAGCTTAGCGGAGAGTAACAAATGAAATGCGTGATGCATCTGGGCTATCGTCTCGCGCGAATAGCCGCGACGACGGACGCCAACTTTGTTGAGGCCATAACATTTCGCGTGATTACCCACCGTGAGCGCAAAAGGCAGGGCATCCTTTACCACGACTGAATAGCCACCAACATAAGCTTCACGGCCCACTCGACAGAACTGGTGAACGCCCGAGTAAGCGCCGATGTTAGCGCCGTCGGCGACGATGACGTGACCGGCCAGGGTCGCGGCATTCGCCATGATCACCTGATTACCGATCAGGCAATCGTGGGCAATGTGGGCCTGGGCCATGATGAAGCAATCATCACCAATTTTGGTGATCCCACCGCCGCCGGTGGTGCCACGATGGATGGTGACAAACTCGCGGATGCGATTGCGGCGGCCGATTTCCGTTTCCGTGCTCTCGCCGGCGAACTTCAAATCCTGCGGTGGCAAGCCTATTGAGACAAAGGGATAAACATACGTTTCGTCGCCAATCCGGGTGCGGCCGTCAATGACGCAATGGCTTTCGACCTGGACCCTTTCACCGAGGGTGACATCGTCGCCGATGATCGTATAGGGACCGATGCGGCAACCCGCGCCGAGCTGAGCAGTCGGACTAACAACTGCGCTGGGATGGATCTGCATGGTAGATTCCGGACGCGCGGAGGTTTGAATTGATGACGCACTCATAGTTAAGCGGTCGGCCGGTCAGCGATGATGCTCATCAGCTCAGCGTCGGCGCAGAGTTGACCGTCCACTCTCGCTTCGCCCCGCATCCGCTGAATGCGCGGACCGAATCTGAGGGCGGTAACTTCCAGCACCAGAGTGTCGCCGGGAGTAACGGGGCGGCGAAAACGGGCCTCCCTGATTCCGGTAAAGAGGACGAGCTTTTGATCTCGATCGGCAATCTCGCGCAAAGCGAGAATGGCTCCGCACTGGGCCAGCGCCTCGATCACCAGGACCCCGGGCATCACGGGCGCGCCCGGGAAATGGCCCTGAAAAAACGACTCATTAATGCTGACCTGCTTAATCCCGACGATGCGCTCGAGCGGAGTTAATTCGATAACCCGATCGACCAGCAGGAACGGATAGCGATGCGGCAGAAGTTTTTTTATGGCTTCGGAATCGAGGACCGTTTCCATGAGCTTCTCAAGAGAATCAACGAAGTGGATTAGGTTCGGTTAAAGGGCTTTCGTCCAGTTATTTTGGCGGTGTGGCCTGAGCCGTGCTCGGGTTCTTAAGGTTGTAGTCGCTAATGAACGCCTTGGTAATATCCATGTTGTCGGCGGCGTATAGGATCGGCGTCTGGCTACCGTCGATGATCATGGTGAGACCACGGGCCTTGCCATAGGCGTCCAGCGCTCTGGTGACCTCTTCCTGGAGCGGCTGGAACAACTCCTGATAGCGGCGCTGGTATTGTGCCTTTGCGTCCTCGCCCTTGCGCGTGTAGTCCCGCTTTTGCGAATCCAGCGAGTCGATCTTGGTTTGAATTTGAGCGGGAGTGGTGGCACCTGCTTGTTGCAGCCTGGTGATTTCCTCCTGCAGGCCCTTGAGCCTCGCCCCCGTCTGCGTCAGCTCGTCCTGGACTTTTTGGAATTCACCGTTCAACCGGTTCAGGGTGACGATGAAGCGGGTGATCCCGTTCTTTGGATCCTGGAACGCTTCCGAGTAGATCACGGCCATCTTAGTTACCGGCACGTTGGCAGTCGCCGGAGCCTGTGGCCGGGGCTGTGCCTGAGCCACTGAGCCGAACGCAAGCAACGCGACGGCGAAAGCTAAAATAGTTCTTTTCATTATTAGATACTCCACCGGCCCTCAAGCCGAAAGATGCGGAGACGCGCACTCACGGCCGCACCTCCGCATCGTTATCACCTTCGCCAAAGAATCAGCAGTTATTCCGGCGGCGTCAATGACGCAGTCGCGGGATTCTTGCTGTTGAACTCGATAATAAAAGGCGCCGTGATGTTCAGCGACTCTGCGGCACTGACGATGCCCTGGACCTTGGTCACATCCAGAATCAAGGTAATGCCGTGGGCCTTGGCATAAGCATCGAGGGCCTTACCGATGTCGTCGTAGATTGGCCCCAGAACATCCTGCAGCCGTTTTTGATAAGCCGCCTGAGCATCTTCACCTTTGCGCTTGAACTCAGTCTTCATGCCTTCGATCTTGTCGGCCTGTTGCTGGGACACTCGGGCGTCCTGCAGTGGCTGGGCTTTGGTAAGATCGGCAGTGGCCTTTTCGATCTGCGTTTGCAGTGTCTGCAATTCGGTCCGTCGTGGTTGAAACTCGCCATCGACGCGCTTCATAGCGCTCACCAATCTAGCGATGCCCGTTTTTTCGTCCGCAAAATCGTCGGTGTTAACCAGGGCGATTTTGGTTTCGGGAATGGTGCCTGTTTGGTTGGTCGGGCCGGCGGGGGTAGTGGTGCGCGGCTGAGCCAGGGCTGCTCCGGCGCTAATCGCCGCTAAGAAAGCGATTGCGGCTATCGCACGAAATATCTTCATGACTTTAATTGTGGTACTCCTTAATTTCCAGAGGCGATTTTGGTCAACGGTTAGTTGTGCCCGCCTCTGTTTTGGTTTGCTTGATTGGCGACCCGTTTTGGGGCCGGTCAACGTTTAGAAAGTGCGGCCTACGCTGAACCGAAAGACGCTCTTTTTCTCATTAAAGACGAATGGAAAACCGTTAATGAACTGGTCTTTTCGCGCGTTGGGATTATAAGCATAAATAAGACGAAAAGGCACGTTAAGAATAGGTATCTGAAAGCGAACCTCGGCGCCCATACTGCTGCGGATATCCGTGAATTTGGCGAACAGACTCTCATTAAGGCGGACCACGGTATTTGTCTGCGCATCGCCACGCAGAAACACCGGGAAAAAGCCGACTGGAAGACCCTGGGTTCCAACCGGGCCGTGAGCAATCGCCTGATCTAATTCGGCCTGGGACACGATGCGGTTATCGTGTGCGACCAACGCATCGATAAATACGTTGTAGGCCAGGTTCGAGTAAGTGCCGCAAGCGGCCAGCGAATTAAGACTGGCTCGCACAACGCCCAGGGTGACCCCGGAGTCGAGGCGCGGACACCGAATTCCACCAATGGTACTCAGGAATGGCTGGTCGGCGAGAAACTCGCTCGAATAGCCCTGCTCACGCTTTGAACGGAGATTGAAAGCCGTACCGACGTCGGCAAAGAACGCGCCGCCTACGATTCTGCCGATGATCGGAAAACGGTATTCGAAGTTGCCGAGCAGCTGAGTGTCAGCGCCGGTGGCCGTGTAAGCACGGGGCAGTTGCGCGATGTTGCTGCCCGTCGAACCGGTGAACGTCCCGACAGCGGCATAAGCCTGGGACAGCCCTGAGACAGCGACCGGAGTTCCGATTGAACTCGTAGCCACCACGACGTTCTTAGAAGTGATATAGGTATCCAGCGGCGTTACGGGGCTAATCGATCGCACGTTGTAGCCGCGAATTGTGAATTCATCACCGAGAAAGAACCGTTCGTAAATCGGCACGCCGTCAACAAAAGCCAGCGAGTTGGCATTCTTCACCTTCGCGGAAGTCGCTAAGCTTCCGGTGGTTCCCGCCAGGATGCGCATACCAAAGACATGCGGGTTCTCTGAACGCTTGTTTCTGACCTTGTAAAACTGAGTAAACTCCAGCGTCGGTTGATAAGTACGCACATCGCCGCCGAGTCCGGCCACAGCTGCCGACACGGAAAGCGATCGTCCCTCGGTAGGATCGATGCTGCCGTTACGGGTGTCGTAAATGAACGTCCCGGTAATTCGGCTGGTGACGATATTGGGCTGACGATAAATAACCGGGATGAACTGTGCAGAAGTTCCGGACGCGTTGACCGCCGGGTCCTTAACGCTCGACTGGGCCAACTGGTACGAAAGGCCGACGCGCGAAAACTGAGTAAACGGTCGCTTACGATAAAACTCCGACAAGGGCGCACTGGCAAAAATCGAAGCGCCCAGGGAATTGCGCGTGAACAGATTCGCTTCGTTAGTATTGAACAACCCGAGCGACTGGCTCAGCAGATCCTGCTGCGCGGCAGTGTTGGTTGAAAGGAAAGTGCCTTCACCAAAGAATTTCTGCGAGTAGGCAAACAGAGTGAAGCCTGCGGTGATCGGCCGGTTCTTAATGTAGGGCTCAGTAAAAGAGAATTGAAACGAGCGCTGCCGGTTACCGGCGGCCAGATTGAGTGAGAGCACTTCGCCGCGACCGAACAGGTTGTTGGTTGAATACTCCAGACCGAAGAACGATCCGCCAATACCTGAAATGCCGCCGTTAAAAGAGATTTGCTGGCGCCCCTTCTCTGACACCTTCACGGTGACATCGACCAGACCCTCTTCTTCGTTGGTGCGATAATCGGCGTCCTTCTCTTTATCGATCGGATTGAAATAACCGAGCTGATTCAGACGCGTGATGGAATACTCAAACGTACCCTGGCTGTAAATGTCGCCTTCGTTCATCAGCACTTCGCGCCGCAATACATTGTCGCGGGTGAACGTGTTGCCGGTGAATTCCAGACGGCGCAGCGTGAACTGCTTTCCTTCGTCAATCGTAATCAGAAAATCCGCCACGCCTTCGTTGGGATTCGCCGGATTGTCCTTAAAGGTCGGCGTGACTTCGGCGGTGTACTGAATGAAGCCCTGTTGCCCATAGTACTTCTTGAGATTCTCGTAGAGGGCTTTGCTGAGCGCTTCGCCGTTGGCAATCTCACCTTTTTGCAGCCCGATGATTCCCTTAATCGCCTGTTCCGAGAAGATAGAATTGCCCTCGACCTTCAACTCGCCGAGGCGATAAAGCTTGCCGTCGATAATGGGGACAGTAATCTTCAGAGTGTCGTCAACCGACGATAGAAAAGGCAGCGGCAGGATCGGAAAGCCAGTGCGTCGTGGTCCGAGGCCTTCAATTCGCGGCTCGCCATGGCGGGCCTGCAGATAGCCTTTGGAGCGCATGTAGTTGTCGACGTGATGGAGGTCAAAATCCAGCTTGCCGCGATCGAGAATGTCCGTCTCTTTAAAGCGGGAGAACAGTCCGGCTTCCCTCACAAACTTCATCTGGTCGCGCAGCTTGCGGCTCTTGAAAACCTTGCTGCCCTCGAACTCAATCACCGCCACGCGGACGCGCGGGCCTTCGGTAATCTGGAACGTTATGGCGACCGAAGTCGCGGAAACATTCTCGCGGTCTTCTGCAATGGTCGCGTTTGGATGGCCCTTGGCGGCGAGCAGTTCCTTCAAAACTCGAATCGCATTGCGAACCTTGACCGGATCGAAGATCGCTTCTTTTGAAACGCCGACGCGGCGCTCGCGGAAAGTCTTCAGCACGTCAGATTCCGAAACGCTCTTCAGTCCTTCAAACTGAATGTCACGGATAATCGGCAGCTCTTTGACGATAAAGGTCACCCGGACGCCGCCGCGCGGGGCGTCTTCGACTGTTACCCGGGTCTCGGTCTTCTCAAAAAACCCGAGACCGTTGATGGCCTGCAAGTCGCGCGCAACCTGATCTGGATTGTAGTTATCGCCCGGCCGGGTCTGGATCCAGTACAAAATATCGTCCTTGCGGAGACGACGATTGCCCTGGACATCGACTTCTTCAACTACGCGTACCTGCGGTTGCTGGGCGCGCACGCGACTGGCGACGAAAAAAGAGGAGGTAGTGATGGCGAGGCCCAGAACTGCGAGCCAAACGACGCGATAAGAGTGCATAAGTGACGGTTCCCTTAAGAGTACTCTCCCGGGAATATTTTCGGCGTATGAAAAGTTAAGCGCTTGCTTCAGGAAAACCGTAACACAAACTCGCTGCTGTTGCGCTGTCTGGGAAGCTCTTTGATTCACCGCAGCCCCCACCCGTTGCCAATTTCCTATTTAGCAAAGTGGCGCATTATACCGGGAAAATAAAGCGAAAGTCCAAAACGCACAATGGCCCTGAGATTAATTTCGTGGATTTGTCTGATTGAGCGGTGGAAAGACGGCTTGTAATAGTCTCTGGCAGAAGCCCGACCGTGAAGGAGGGCCAGATTAGCCCTCCAGACGTTCGGGCTTCTGACCACACTCTCTTAAGGGGTGAGAAGTAAATCGCTGCTCTGCTCGAGGCCGGTTTCGTCAATTATGATTGAGCGGAAGTTCAATTCATCGCCGTCAACAAACATCTCCACCAGGGAGGCTTCGCCCAATTGACCCTGGATCAGGGCTTCGGACAGAGGATCCTCGACATACTTCTGCAGGGCCCGTCGCAAAGGGCGCGCGCCATAGGAACGATCGGCGCAGGTCTTCTGAAGGATCCATTGTTTGGCGTCATCAGCCAGGCGGACAATAAAGCCGTGGTTGGACATGGTGCCGTTGATTTGGTCTACCTGCAACTGGAGGACTTCCAGCAATTCTTCGTCGCCCAGCTCGTCAAAGATAATGATCTCATCCAGCCGGTTGATGAATTCCGGGTTGAAGGTCTGCCGCACTGCGGTCATCACCATCTCTTCCAGCTTGGTGCGCGAGATATCATTTGAACCCTGGAATCCCATCGCGCCCTTCTTCATGATAAAACGCGCCCCGATATTCGAGGTCATAATGATGATTGCATTCTTGAAGTCAATCGTGTTTCCGAGCGCATCCGTCAGAATGCCATCCTCGAAGACCTGCAGCAGGACGTTAAAGATGTCCGGGTGCGCCTTCTCGATCTCGTCAAACAGCAACACTGCATATGGAGAACGCTTGACCCGCTCGGTCAGCTGGCCGCCTTCTTCGTGACCGACATAGCCCGGCGGCGAGCCAATCAGCTTGGAGACCGAGTGCTTTTCCATGAACTCGGACATATCAAAGCGAATCATGGAACGCTCAGTGCCGAACAGGAAGTGCGCCAGAGAGCGGGCCATTTCCGTCTTGCCGACACCGGTCGGGCCCAGAAAGAGAAACGATCCCACGGGACGATGTGGATTCTTCAGGCCGGCGCGCGAGCGCCGAATGGCCCGCGCCAGGGCTGAGATCGCCGGTCGTTGCGAGATCACGCGCTTGTGAAGTTCGATCTCGATCCGCAACAGCTTCTGGGACTCGCCTTCTTTTAAGGAGGTGATCGGGATACCGGTCCAGCGGGCAATGACCTCTTCGACATCGGCACGACTTACTTCAGCCGCCACGATCGCGTCTTCATCCTCTTCGATCGGCGCCTGCGCCCGGCCATAGGTCGCGCGCTCCCACTCGGTCAAAGAGGCGGTCAGCGCATCGGGATTCCCCTGCTCGGCCCGCACTCGCAGCTTGACGCGCGCGCCGGCTTCATCAATTACATCGATCGCTTTGTCAGGCAGGAAACGATCGGGAATGTAGCGGGTGGATTGAATCACCGCTGCTTCCAAAGCCTCGTCGGTATAGCGCACCTGGTGGAAACTCTCGTAACGTTCGCGCACGCCCTTGAGGATCTGAATCGCTTCGGCATCGGATGGCGGCGGAACCTTAACCGATTGGAAACGACGCTCAAGCGAACGGTCCTTCTCGATTGACTTGCGAAACTCCGCCGGGGTGGTAGCGCCAATGCATTGAATCTCGCCGCGCGAAAGGGCGGGTTTCAAAATGTTCGCGGCGTCAAGCGAACCCTCTGCTGAGCCGGCGCCCACCAGCGTGTGCAGTTCGTCGATAAAAACGATGTACTGCGGGTTCTCGATCAGCTCGCGCATGATCTGTTTCAGGCGTTCTTCAAACTGTCCGCGATACTTGGTGCCGGCAACAATCAGGCTGATATCAAGCGACAGGATACGTTTATTAGCCAGGAACGACGGCACTTCGTCCCGCACTATGCGCTGGGCGAGACCTTCGACGATGGCGGTCTTGCCTACGCCGGGCTCGCCAATCAGGACCGGATTGTTCTTGGTGCGACGGCAAAGAATCTGGATCAGCCGATCGATTTCGTTATCACGACCGATTAACGGATCGAGACGATCATTGGAAGCGTCTTCGGTCAGGTCGCGGGAAAACTCGAGCAGGTGAGGAATGTCCTTGCGATGGCGCGAGTCGGCGCCGCTCTGCCGAGCAATCTCGTCACGCACTGCAGCCAGACGCAGTCCGCGTTCAAATAGAATCTTCGCGGCCATCGAACGCTCTTCACGCAAAAGTCCCAACAGCAGATGTTCAGTCCCGATGTGCCGGTGCTGCAGCCGGTCGGACTCTTCGTGCGAATAGTGCAGGACGCGCTTGGTCTCAGGCGCCAAAGGCAGTTCCACCGAAGTTGGGATCCGCTCACGCAACAGCGTGCGGTCTTCGATCTCACGGCGGATGGATTCGATTGTGATTTGGGCGCGAGGAAAGAAGCGGCCCGTTAAAGTCTTGTCTTCGCGCATGAGTCCGAGCAAAAGATGCTCAGGCTCGATCGCGGGCGCGCCGAATTGCGACGCCTCGTACCGCGCAAAGAAAATCACCCGTCGCGCCTTTTCAGTGTAGCGTTCGAACATTACGGTTTAGATCAAACTGTCTAATGGATTGCCGGGGCAATGCAAACTGAACTATCAACGCGCGAGCATTATAGCGCAATGCGCAAAAGGGAAGAAGCTTAAGTTTCAGGACCAACTGGGCGGAGCATAGCGGTAAGGAGCATCAATCCAACAATCCATCAGTCAGCACACAGGATTCTTGCGGCGGGGTTAACTAGTTCACAGTCTCTTCTGGTTGATCAGAACCGGAAGGTCTGGGCTCAACTAAAATCAAAGGGCGGCGAGGTGACAAGGCCTCGCAAGTCCTCGCCGCCCTGACGGCTGGCCCAATCTCTCTGCGAGAAAAGCCAGCCGATTCGAAAACACGTCGGTCAGCTCTACCTCAGGGTCGGGCTTTGCCAAGTCATAAATCATGCGCTGACCTCCATCACGGTAAAATTTGGTGAACGGATCGGACTTCGCTACCTCACATAAAGCTTCAGAACAAAGGCCGCTCCGATCGCGCCGCCTGGACCATTTCCGGCCCACCAGACATCGACCCTGTAGGTGCCCGGGCGCACTTCGTGCTGCCCAGTTCCAACTTTTTGAAAAAAGTTCGAAGAGTACATGTCGACGTCGCGTTCAGCCTCAAGGGCCACGGCCGGCCCATTAGAAGATCCATAGGGACGCTCATAATGGCCGAACATGTGACGCGGAGGGCTTAAAGGAAGGTTCGTCGTGGGCAGAAAAGTCAGAGTAACCTGGAACAGTGTAAGTGGCGCGACGCCGTAAGTCGCCCTACTACCTACGATGGCGCTCAAATGAGCATCAAGGCACGCTCCGGGAGCCAGACTCACTTTTGTGCTGAGCACTGGAGTCTTATCGAAACCTCCGCCTTCGCCCCCGCCCGGGTGGCCAAAATAGTTGGCAGAGGTAAACCTCAGGTTCTCATCTCCAACGTCAATCACTTGCGTAATGGGACCTCTGCAACCGAGCACTGTGGTTGTCGACGCAGCCATTTTGGACTGTTCCTGGTCCTGCCTCTTTGCCTGCTCCACTTCTTCTCTGGGGAAGCTCTGTCGCTCTTGCGCATTTACTCGGATAGCCGCAGTCCAGAATCCTGTCACCGCGACTAAGCTGATGAACCAAATTGCATGTCTCTTGTGTTTCATTTTCCGAATCTCCTTTCCAACAGCACGGCAATGTGAGTTGCCATCCTGCACATGTAAAAGACGCTTTCATCAACGACCGTCACAACAAGCGTCTGGGAGGTTGTGAGACCTTTGAAACCTCATGTTCTTGCTCCTAATAAACTATGGAAGGCTGAGGATAAAATTTGGTCGAACCGTAATAATTTAGCGCCTGGCTACCAAATGCCGCTGCCTTGTATTATTTATGACATCCGCGCCCTATACATTTCGTTGGATCGAGAATCCCTTTGCTTACCAACTATATTCAATCTCGGGGCCAGGAACGAATATCGCTCGCCCATCAAAAGGCCAACCGGGTGTGATCGCATCGGTCAAAAACGAGACTCCGGTTATCCTGACCGAGACCATCTGTCAACCTGATTAGTCGTGACCCACCCGCTCAACCCGCTCCTACGCTAACCCTACTGTTTTAAGCGTTTTCTTTTAACCAACCAGGTGGCACAGGGCTCGCTCGAGAGAAAGCAGCCGCGGAGTTTCTTTGCGGGGATCTTTCAAACACACTTCGCGCAGCGAACAGCGGACATTTTTCAGAATTCATCGCGGACCAGTCTTCTGTGATGGCGTCATCCTCAGCGATGGGTGATTGTGGGTGACGGTGTAATCCTGGGGATGGTGTGATTCTCGGTGACGGCGTCATCTTCGGTGACGCAGCCCGTCCAGGCAATGGCCTGACGCCCAATTGATCTACGGCGATAACCAGGTTCGGATAAGTCGCTCCCGCAGGCCACAGTGCTGCGGGAGCAACCTGATTTCCACAGCCAATCGAAAAGAGGAGTAGCTGATGGCAGTAACACTGATGCGGCAAGAATCCGAACCAGGCACGCTCGGTGCTTTCGCGCGCGAGGAACCCTGCATTATCGGTGAGTTAGGTAAAGCCGATGAAGCGGAAGTGCTCGAGTTTCTGGCCGCGCGCAGGATTCATACCGCGTTCATGGCCAGCCTGATCCGTGACAACGGGTTGCTCAGCCCGCACAACCGCGGTTCGTTTTACTCCTGCCGCGACGGATACGGTGGCCTGGAAGGTGTGGCCCTGCTGGGTCATGCCACCTTGATCGAAGCGCGTTCGGATACCGCTCTGGCCGCGTTTGCCCGGTTGGCGCGCAACTGCCTGAACGCGCACCTGATCCGGGGCGAGCAGGAAACCATCAGCAACTTCTGGAAACAATATGTGAACAGCCGGCAGGAACCGCGTTTGATTTGTCGCGAGATGCTGTTCGAACAAAAAGCTCCCGGGACTTCAGAAGGCATCAACGACCTCAGGCCGGCGACCCTTAAAGACCTCGACAAGGTGCTCGCCGTGAATGCGTCGATCGCTTTGCACGAAGCTGGCACCAGTCCAATGCAACACGATCCCAGTGGCTTTCGCTCACGCACCGCGCGCCGCATTGAGCAGGGTCGCATCTGGGTTTGGGTTCACGATGAAAGACTAATGTTCAAGGCGGACGTCGTCGCTGAGACTCCCGAGGTAACTTACCTCGAAGGCGTCCACGTCCATCCCGAAGAGCGCCGCCAGGGTTACGCCCTGCGTTGCCTGACCAGCCTTTCGTCAATCCTGCTGGCGCGCAGTGAGTCGATCTGCCTGACAGTCAACGAGAAGAACCAGCCCGCAGCGAAATTGTACGAGAAAGTCGGCTACAAATTTCACAGTCATTACGAAACCATTTATCTCCGATAACGCCCTCAGACACGAGGAAAACTGTGCACAGATTATCTCAACCCGGCAAAAATAGATTTACGACCCTCTATTTGTGGACGGTTGTCGTTCTCGGCGCCGCGACGCTGGCGTATTCGGCCTACTGGCTACCGATGCCCCGCTTCGATTTGCGTTTTCTGGTGCTGTCGGCGGTCATGATGGCAGTCAGCGCCCGGCTTTCCGTGCAGATTCCCGGGGTCAATACCAACGTTACCGTTTCGGATACCTTCACCTTCCTGGTAATGCTGGTTTACGGCGGTTTTGCGGGTATCCTCCTCGCGCTTGTTGACGGTCTCTTCGCTGGTCTGCGCATCCGCGGCAAGCTGACCATAGTCCTCTTCAACTGTGCCATGATGGTCTTGTCGACATTCATCACGGTGGCGGTGCTACAGCTCTTCTTTGGACCGGTCTCGGAGTTGAGATCGCGTGATTGGTCAACCTTCATCGCTGGCATCGCCACGATGGCGCTGGTCCAGTACATCTCGAACAGCGGTATCTGCGCGATCGGTCTGGCTTTAAAGACCCGGCAATCTATTTGGGAGACCTGGCAGAAACACTATCTCTGGAGTTCGATCACTTATCTGGCGGGCGCCGCAGTGGCAGCCGCCGCTTAGAATTCAATCGAGCGCGCGGGTCTGACGATTCTGGTCGTGGGCACGCCGGTGATCTTCCTGCTCTATTTCACCTATCAAAAATATCTGAATGAGATTAAGGCCACCTCGGCGCAGGCGGAGCAAGCGGAGCGCGAGCGAGCCGAAGCCGAACGAGCCCGGGCCGAGGCCGAACGTGAACGCGCCGAACAGGCTGAACGTCACGTGGAAGAGTTGAGCCGGCACATCGCGGAACAGGAACGCATCAGTGTTCAGTTACAGGAGAGCAAAGATCATTTTCGTCACGCGGCGTTTCACGACGCACTGACCAACCTGCCGAATCGCGCCCTGCTGGCCGAAAACCTGAAGTTTGTGATCGAGCGCGCGCGCCAGCACGAAGACTATCAGTTCGCAGTTCTGTTCCTGGATCTGGATCGGTTCAAGAACGTCAACGACAGTCTGGGTCACTCAATCGGCGATCAGCTATTGATTACTATGGCCCGGCGCCTGGAAAGTTGCATTCGCGAGGCCGACATGGTGGCGCGTCTGGGCGGTGACGAATTCGCGATCCTGCTCGACGGGATTCCGAACCAGGCTGAAGCCACTAACATGGCCCGGCGGATTCAGGAAAAACTGATGTCGCCTTTCAATCTCAGCGGGCACGAAGTCTTTACCAGCACCAGCATTGGCATAGCACTCAGCTCGACCGGATACGATCATCCCGAGAACATGCTGCGCGATGCGGACACCGCGATGTATCGCGCCAAGGCCCAGGGCAAAGCCTGCTACGAAGTATTCGATAAAGGCATGCACACGCACGCGGTCTATCTGCTGCAAATGGAGAACGACCTGCGCCGGGCCATCGATCGTGAAGAATTACGGGTCTACTATCAGCCGATTGTGTCGCTGGATAACGGACAACTCGCCGGCTTTGAAGCTCTGATTCGATGGCAGCATCCCGAACGCGGCTTCATCAACCCGGCCGACTTTATTCCCCTGGCTGAAGATACCGGCCTGATCGTGCCGCTCGGCCTGTGGATTCTGAAGCGCGCCTGCCAGCAACTGTGCAAGTGGCAATGGCAATCGCCGGCCAATCGTTCGTTGTTCATGAGCGTCAACCTCTCCGGCAAACAGGTCGCGGTGCCGACCCTCGTCTCGGACATCAGCGAAATCCTGAAAGAGACTCATGTGGATGCGAAGTATTTGAAACTGGAAATTACCGAGACCGCGGTGATGGAAAACGCAGACATGGCCGCGCGTCTGTTGAAACGCTTGAAAGCCCTCGGTGTGCAGCTGAGCATAGACGACTTCGGCACTGGCTATTCGTCGCTCAGTTATCTGCATCGCTTCCCGGTTAACACTCTGAAGATCGATCGCTCGTTCGTGGGCCGGATCGGCGAAGCGGCTGAGAACATCGAGATCGTGCGCACGGTGATTTCCCTCGCGGAAAACATGGGCATGGAAGTCGTGGCGGAAGGCATCGAGACTCTGAGCCAGCTAACGCAACTGCGCAAACTGAAGTGCCAGTATGGTCAGGGGTATCTCTTCTCGCGGCCGGTAGCGGCCGAAGCGGTAACAGACTGGATTTCAAAGAAGCCGCACTGGCAAGAGACCATGTTCCCCGGCACTGGCGAGTATTCTATTCCGGCGCAACCGGCCGCATTACCGGCGGTTATGCCGGCAGCGCTGCAGTTGGTATCAGCGTAGCGCTTCCGAAAGCGCCTGACAGATCGTTTTCATCAAACGGAACACCCGCAGGCTGAGAAGAGCTTGCGGGTGTTTCGGCTTTCCAGAAGCGGGATGTCAAGATTCTTTAGGCCAGCCGCAGTTACTGAGGGGCTGACCGGACAAAACAAACCGGCGATCACCCTGAATTAAAACACTTCTGCACTTCCTCAAGCCGATTCTCAGGCAACAAGCTCTCGAGGTACGGTTGTTCTGTCGCCATCGGATCATTCAAAGGCCGCACTTCAAAAACGGTCGGCGCCACGCGACGAAAGTGAAAGCGTTTTTCGATCTTCGCGAGTTCCTCGATCTCTGTCAGGTGCCAGGCGCAGGGTTGCCACCAGCGCGGATCGGTATCGAGGAAAACGCGCCGGCCTGACTTCAAATAATCCTCGATCGTTTCAATGAGTTTACCCTGGGGCCAGCCGGCGCCGACGCCGATCGCGTCCCACTCGCCCGCGCCAATCCCCCGCCAGTAGTTCACCGCAATC
The DNA here is from genome assembly GCA_038230715.1 of Pyrinomonadales bacterium. Lineage (GTDB taxonomy): Bacteria > Acidobacteriota > Blastocatellia > Pyrinomonadales > Pyrinomonadaceae > UBA11740. Next base: position 69,995 of record JBBRMS010000007.1, on the reverse strand, counting down.
GTCTGCGACCCGGCAATCACCACCGCATTGCGCGGCATTAACTTAAGCCGCTCGTCGTAGGTTTTTGCCAGAGCGAGGCGATTGAAGTACTCGCTGCCGGCCGGCCGGATCAGGAGACCCATCAAGCCGGCCACCAGAACTACACCTACGACGGCGGTGACGAAGGCCTTGCGCACGCCCCCTAACTTTTCGGTTTGTGATCTGACAAAGTAATCGCCTACCAGAGGAGCCAGGGCCGGCACTCCAGTCAAAAAATATCTCCAGTTGATCGTCGTGCTGTAGTTAAAAAACAGCATCGCGGTCGCGAGCAGACCCGCTGCCGCCGCGGTCAGAGTCAGAGTCCAGCCACGAGCGCGCCATTCCTTCCAGGCAGCCACCGGCAAAGCTATGAAGATCAATGGCGCGGCCAAAAAAAAGTAAATGAAGAAAGGCCGCAGGTTGCCGGGGCCGATCGGGTGGCGGGCGGATTCGGTCCGCATCGACGAAAGCCAGATGTGCCAGTCGTGCCGGTAAACGGGGCTCGAGGTAAACCAAATCGCCCAGATGCCGAACGCACAGACGAAGAACAACGCTAACGATCCGGAAACCACTGCGAGGTTGCGGCGACTGAATCTCCAACCGCTGACAAAGGGCGCAAACACGAGCCAGGGCAAATAAAGCCCGACTGTTTCCCGAAGGTTCACCCCGAGTCCCAGCAAAGCTGCGCCAGCCAGAATCAACCATACACGCCGCTTCTGCACACCTCGCAGATGAATCACCAACGCCGAGGCCGAGAACAGAACCGAGGGCACGTCGGTCATTACCTGCCCGCCATAGATCACCAGCATCGGCGAGAGTGCAACCAGGAGAGCGGCGACTGTGGCGGAATGAATTGAGCCGGTTAGATCGCGAGCGAGGATCCAACAGACGATCACAGCCAGTGGTGTCTGCGCCACCACTGCGTACTTGAAAAGCAGATACGCATGTTCCGGCGGCATCCCGAAGATGGCATGGGCCAGCTTGAATAATCCGTGATTGAAAAGAGTGAAGAGCGAACGCCCCAGAGCCATCGAAGAGGGCTCCCCGCGCAGCGAAAACACGGTGTAGTCGAGCCCGTCCCAATCGCCGATGAATGGGTTCAGATAAATCAGCGTCAGGACCAGCGCCACCAGCGACGGTCCCAACCAGAAAGGATAAGCACGCAGAAAATTCGTGTCGGCAGCGAGAGGTTGCGGAGGACACGGAACGGTGGACGCTTCGCTGGCGGGTACTTCCATAGCAGGGAGATTCAACTGACGGGTGCCCCGGAATCCGGACGCTTCACCATCTTGAGCCGGGTGCCGCGTTCGCTGTACTCAACCTCGTCCATGATGTTGTAAATCAGCAGAACGCCGCGCCCGTTCGATTTGAAAAGATTTGCGGGATCGCGCGGATCGGGAATCGACCGCACATCGAAGCCTTCGCCTTCGTCCTCAACGGTAAAGATTGCTTCGTGGGCGGACAACTCGGCAGTCACGCGCAACAGCTTCGCCGGATCGTTTCGATTGCCGTGCTTGACGGCGTTCACAAAGGCTTCGTCCAGGGCCACGAACAAATTCGACTGCTCTACTTTGATCAGGCCAAGTCTGGCCACGCGATCAAGCAGGTATTCCAGCACGGCATTCATCAGGGTGAGGTCGCTGGGCAGTTCCAGATCGATTTTCTCGCGCACGGCTTTCTGATCCGGATCGATGCGCTGCAGCTTGAACTGGAGGGTCTTCTCGATGATGTCGTGAAGTTCGGCAATAGTGCGCCGAGCCAACAGGCTGGTAACGCCCATTTTGAAAGATCGCACACTGTCGGCAGTGGCCGGGGTCGTGACCGCGGGATCGTGATCGACCAGATCACTGATGATTAGATCGAACTCTGGGAAATCATCGCGAGCGAGGGCCCGGTTCCGTTCGTGTTCCAGAGACACTTCATGCCCGAGCTGGTTTAACTCCAGAGCTAAACCGGCACGAATGTCGTCATCGCTCTCAACGATGAGGACTCGGCATTTGTCGGAACCACTTTGAAACATCTGTTCGAAAATTTCGGCAGCGGAGAGATTAGCCGAAGGCCTTCCTAACCTTGGATACGAAAGGTTCGCCGATCGCGTTGCAGAATATATCAGAGGACAACAGGCGTGACGAGTAAAGTGGGCGCTGAGACCAGCGAGCGCGAGCCCGCCTTCCTTACCTCAAGCTGAATCAACTTGAGTCATGATTCCTGTGGCAGACCTTCTTTGCTCAGTGACCCCGCGACGGTGAACGCCTCTCAGGTTGGGCAGGTGGGCGCGCCCCTGCTGCTGTGACCTCAAATTTTCACCCATGCGAGTCATGCGCTACACTCACCTCTCAACCGCTTCTGCTGATGAGCAAATCCAACCTCCAAATCAATCTCGAGTACCTCATCGCCCGGGGCCTGTTAGCAGTGTTTGGCTGGCTGCCAATGCGGGCGGCTTTGGCTTTTGGGTCGGGGATAGCGGGATGTGCCTACTATTTTTCGGGCCGCCTGCGCCGCACCGGTCTGCGCAATTTGGAGTTGGCATTCCCCGAAACATCGCCGGCTGAGCGCCAACGCCTGCTGCGTGGCTGCTTCCGAAGTCTGGGCCGGCTGTTGGGAATCTTCAGCCAGTTTGCCACCGCCGATACCAAAGATCTGCAGACGATCGTCGAGTGCGAGGGTCTGGAACACATGGAGGCGGCCCGCGCCCGAGGCCGCGGCACCATTCTCTTCACGGGCCATGTCGGGGCCTGGGAGCTATCCAGTTTTGCTCTTTCGCTGTTCGATTATCCTTTGAGCTTTCTGGTTCGCCGGATCGATAATCCAAAGATTGAAGAGCTGGTTGACGCGCGGCGCGTGCGCCTCGGCAATCGCACGATCGATAAGCGCTCGGCCGCTCGCGAGATGCTGCAGATTCTTTCTGGCGGGGGAACGCTGGGTATTCTGGTCGATCTCAATACCTTAGATCGTGAAGGAATCTTCGTTGATTTTTTTGGCGTGCCCGCTTCGACTACTTTCATGCTGGCCAAGCTCGCCCTGCGAACCGAAGCAGCAGTGTTGCCGGTATTCGCTCCGTGGGATCACGAACGGGGGAAGTTTATTCTAAAGGTTGACGGGCCTCTCACAATCGAACGATCGGGAGATGACGAAGAAGACGTCCGCCGTCTGACGCAATTGTTTACCGGGGTAGTCGAGAAATACGTACGGCGTTATCCTGACCAATGGCTTTGGATTCACCGTCGTTGGAAGACGAGGCCGCCGGGTGAGCCGGGAATTTATTAACGTTGTCAATCGCTTCAGCCGTGGAGCGGCGAAAGATTTATAGACAATGGCCAATCCTTCACCAGCCAACTCAGCTCGCGCATATTCCTTCGCGCCGCTCTCATCCTATTCATTTAAAGATCGGGTCCTGATTCGCGCCGCGGATCTGGTTTTCTTCCTGCTCATTAATCTTATCGGCCGCACGGTTAAATTCAGAATCGAAGGTTGGGAAAATTGGGAAGCAGCATCGCTTGACGGCAAATGGCCCATCTACACTTTCTGGCACAATCGTGTTTTTCTGGCCACATATTTCTGGCGGCGGCGCCGGATCGTAGTGATGACCTCGCGCAGTTTTGACGGCGAATACATCGCGCGCTTCATTCAAAGATTCGGTTACGGTGCATCAAGGGGATCGTCGACCCGCGGCGCCACGGGGGCCATCGTTGAGATGGTGCGCCTGATGCGCGCCGGATGTCCGACCGCGTTTACCATCGACGGCCCCAAAGGACCGCGTTACGTGGCGAAAATGGGCGCGGTCCTACTGGCCAAGAAAACCGGAAACCCGATTTTGCCGTTCACCGTCACTGTCCGGAAATTTTGGGAAGTTAATAAAAGCTGGGATGGGTTTCAAGTCCCGAAGCCATTCACCCCCGCGCGCCTGGAAATCGGCGAGCCGATCTACGTTAAGGCTGACGCGAACGAAGCGGAGCTAAAGTCGAAACGCGACGAACTTCAACATGCCCTTGATCAGCTCACTCGACTCGGAGAAGAGTGGCGAAAGCTGAGGCTATAGCCGTGGTGTAGTCAGTACCGGGAGCAGTAGCGACCGGGTTTCAAACTGCAGGACGATCCAGTCGCCATCCGAGGAAGCTGGTCGCTACCGCCCCGGTACCGACTTCATCATCCCGACTTCTTAGCTTCACCCTCTTGTAGTACGATGGCCCAAACCCGAAAACAGACGGAGGCCGAATGATTAATCAGGAACGAATCAAGAACCTGCTGCTCGAATTGGTGCAGATCGACAGCCACTCGCGCAAGGAACGCGACATCGCTGAGCGCATTAAGAAGTACTGTGAAGAGATGGGCGCAGAGGTCGAGATCGATGACGCAGGGGAAAAAGTCGGCGGCAACAGCGGCAACGTGATTGCGCGTTTCCCCGGTACGATTCCGAACGCCGATCCGATCATGATGAGCGCGCACATGGACACGGTGGTCCCCGGCGAAGGCGTCAAACCGGTCATCGAAGGCGACATCATTCGCACCGACGGCACCACCGTTCTTGGCGGCGACGATAAGTCCGGCTGCGCGGTGATAATTGAAGTAATCCGCTGCCTCCAGGAACAGAACATTCCCTACGCCCCGATCGAAGCAATCTTTTCCATCTGCGAAGAAGTCGGCCTGCTGGGAGCCAAGAACGTCGATGTCTCAAAGATCAAAGCCAAATACGGAATAGTTTTCGACTCTGACGATCCGGGTTTTCTCTTTACCAAAGGTCCTTCGTCGAACCACATGGAATACCGGATTCATGGGCTCGAGTCGCACGCGGGCGTAGCGCCGGAGGAAGGAATTTCGGCGATCAAGATTGCGTCCGAAGCCATCGCGGTGATGCAGCTCGGCCGCATCGATTCCGAAACGACTGCGAACATCGGTCAGATCGAAGGCGGCATGGCCACCAACATCATTCCCAACCTCGTGGTGCTTAAAGGCGAAGCTCGTTCGCATAGCGAAGAGAAACTCGAAGCCCAAACACAGCACATGACCAAATGTTTGGAAGACGCAGCTGCAAAATACGAAGTCACCGTCGAAGGCAAGATCACGAAGGCTTCGGTTGCAGCGCACATCGAACGCGACTACTCTTCGATGGACGTGCCCGACAGTTCGCACGTGGTGCAACTGGTCATCAAAGCCGCCGCGCGCATGGGCCTCGACGTGAAGACCATGGCTTCAGGTGGCGGTTGCGACGCAAACGTTTTCAATCGCAGAGGCATCGAATGCGCGAACCTCGGCACCGGCATGCGCGCCATTCACACCGTCAAGGAATGGCTGGACGTGAAAGACATGTACGCCGCCGCCGACATGACCCTCGAGGTCATGAAGCTCAATGGCGAGCTGTCGGAGTAGCGAATGCACCGGCGCGAACCGGCAACAAAGATGTCGGCGCTCCAGCTAAAGCGATCCACGAAAAACACACGAAGCGTACTAACTGTTCGTGGTTTTCGTGGATCTTTTTTTCAACCAAGGGGGGAGTTAATCCTGATCAGCACTGCCCTCAGATATCCCACTTCCGGAAGAAGCTGAACGGGACTCGCCGTTGAGATTCCTTGCATAGCGATGGCAACTCGCTGGACCCACATCACGATTAACTGCAGCGACATCGACGCCTCAGTCAATTTCTACACTTCGTTCTGCGGTCTCACGATCGTGCGTGATCGCCGCCTCGAGGGCCGGCACAATGTCTGGCTGGGACCGACCCCCAAGGCAGGCGAAGATCCGGTCTTCGTTCTGGTCATCGTTCAGGATGAAGTTAAAGCCCGTCTGGATCACTTCGGCTTTCAATGCGATAGTCGCGAAGAAGTCGATCGCATAGCCGCGCAGGCCCGGCAACAGAATATTCTGGTTGAGCTGCCCGTGGATATCGGTGGCGTGGTGGGTTACTTTGCGATGGTTAGAGATCCTGACGGGCATATCGTTGAGTTTACGTTTGGGCAGCCGTTGAAAGGTCTTTAGTGATTTGAAGTAGCTATCTGCTGGGGCCCGGACGTGCGCCGCAACTGAGCGCGAAGTGCAAAAAAGAGTTAAGCTCGCTTCGCAATTTATCGTTTGACTCGCGCTCTCTACGCTTTGCGGACGAGGACGTCCGCGCTCCCAGCTGAATGCGCCCCGTTGTTACAAAATGGAAGGTAAGGATTCAACGTCGACCGCTAATAAGATCCCAACCCATCGCGCCGGTCACGTCGCCTTTATCGGTCGGCCGAACGCCGGCAAGTCAACGCTGCTCAACCGGCTGGCGGGCGAAAAGATCGCGGCCGTTTCGAACAAGCCGCAAACCACCCGTTTCAAAATACTCGGCATAGTCACCCGGCCCGATGGCCAGATTGTTCTGGTCGACACGCCGGGTGTGCACAAGCCTGGCTATGAACTTAATCGGCGCATGATGACCGCGGTGCACGATGCCCTGCTCGGCGTCGATCTGGTTTGCCTGATCCGTGACGCCGCGGCAGCGACCGGTAATGGCGATCAGTTCGTGCTCGATCTCATCAAGCAATCCGGAAAGCCCGCAGTGCTGCTGCTCAATAAAACCGACAAGCTGAAAGACAAATCAAGACTGCTGCCGTTGATCGAGTGGTACCAGAGCGAGCACCAGTGGGAAGCCGTCGTCCCCATCTCTGCTTTGAAGGGCGATCAGATCGAGCACTTGCTGACTGAGATGACCAGGCACCTGCCCGAAGGGCCGCCACTGTATACGGCTGATGAGTTCACCGATCAGTCCGCGCGGGCGCTCGCTTCGGAGATGGTGCGCGAGAAAATTCTCGAGGTGACAGGGGAAGAGATTCCTTATGTGACGGCGGTGGTGACCGAACGCTTTGAAGAGATCCGGGAAGACTACGCGCGCATCTACTGCACTATCTTTGTCGAGAGAGATTCGCAGAAAAAGATCATCATCGGCCACGGGGCCCAACGCCTCAAGGAAATCGGCATCAAAGCGCGTCATGATATCGAAGCGATGCTGGGCCACAGCTGTCATCTCGAGCTATTCGTCAAGGTGGAGAAGGACTGGCGCGAGCGCACGCACCTGCTCGATGAAATGGGAATCAAGTAGTGAACAAAAACTGGCACGCCGTCGACGCCACGGTGGTCGCCGAAGCGGCGGAAGCGATTGAATATGGCCTGATGGAGGCCGGCGCCCAGGGAACGGAAACAAATGAACCCGGCGGTGCGAACGTCTTAGTCAGCGGCTATTTCGAAGGCGCTCCGGAGATAGAAGTCATTCGATCGTCCCTGCTCGACGCTCTGCGGATCTACAATCTGTCACCGGGAACGTTGGTCGATGTTGCTACTCGCGAAGTTCCTGATCGCGATTGGCTCGCGGAATGGAAGAAAGAATGGCAACCGGTCGAGGTAGGACGGTTCATCGTGGCGCCTCCCTGGAGCGAGGTCAAAGGCGACCGCATCGTGATCCGAATCGAGCCCGGCATGGCCTTTGGCACCGGCACGCACGAAACCACCCGGCTGTGCCTGAAAGCAATCGAGAAGTATTTTCGCGGCGGCAGCTTTCTGGATGTCGGCACCGGCACGGGCATCCTGGCAATGGCCGCGGCTAAACTGTTTTCTGAAGCGCGCATTGACGCGGTCGACACTGATCCGGAAGCTGTGGCGATTGCTCGCGAAAACGCTCGTTTGAATGGTATCGGGAACCGCATCACCTTTCAGGTCGGCAGCATCAACGAACAAACAGCGTCAGCGGATCTGGTCTGCGCCAATCTTACGGCGCCCGTGATCGTGGAGCTGCTCCCTCTATTGCTGGGGGCCACCTGTGGCGGTCTGGTGCTGTCCGGCATTCTGGCTGAACAGAGCGAACTGGTGCGGTCACGTTTGTTGGAACTGGGAATAGCTAACTTTGAAACCGAACAGGATGGCGAGTGGATCGCGCTGGTGGTTTAGCTCCCTCTCCATTGGGAGAGGGCCGGGGCGCGGGGGTGAAATCCTGGGCAAGTCTTTCTTGTTCTTCGTCCTCTCACCAACCACATCCCCGTTCAAACTAAGTAATCCCTTCCAGCCCTCTCACCAATCCTCTGCCAATGGGAGAGGGCGCAGGACGCCATTGCAAGGAACTTTTTTAGAAGACTCATAGTATTTTCATGACTCGTCGAAGATTCTACGCCCCACCCGCCGCGTTCACGGCTGATGAAAAGTCCCTTACGCTCAGCGCGGAAGAAACCCGCCATGCGCGCGATGTATTGCGCCTGCAGCCAGACGAAGAAGTTTTCGTTTTTGATGGCACCGGCCGTGAGTTCCATTGCGTCGTCGACAGTATTGGCCGAAACTCGACAACTCTCACCGTCGTCGCTGAGGTTGGGCCGGCTCGATCTGAATCACCGCTCAAGCTCACGCTCGCTATCGCTCTGCTGAAGGGCGAAAAATTTGAACTGGTAATCCAAAAAACTACCGAGTTGGGCGTGAAGCGAATTGTGCCGCTCGACACCGAACGGGCGGATGTTCGTCTAAGAGATGGGCACAGCTCAGAAAAACGCTTAGCGCGTTGGCGGCGAATTGCTCTGGAAGCTGCCAAGCAGACCGGCCGCGCTTATGTTCCTGAGATTTCAGAACCGGTGGCTTGCACTGAACTACTCTCATCGAGCATCGATCCATTGCAGGCTCGCTTGATGTTTTCAGAGCGTGAGGGCACCTCGTTGTCTGAATCGGGGCCCAGCTTTGGTGCGCATCGGGGAGGGATGATCGCCCTCGTGGGTCCGGAGGGTGGTTGGTCCGATGACGAGATCAAAGCGGCTCGCGCGGGCGCCTGGGCAATCGTCACGCTCGGCGGCCGTATTTTGCGAGCTGAAACCGCGGGCATCGTTGTGGTCACGTTGCTGCAGCATCGCTTCGGAGATTTGGTTTGAGGAACCGTGTCAGAAGCCCGCGCGTAAGCCGTTTGCACATCTGAGATTTCATAATGGGACAAAACGAGCAAGAGGTAGTCGCCCAGGCACTGGTTCGCGCGCGTCAGGATGCTGGCGCAACGTCTGGGTATAGGCGACGACGACATTCTCGAGGGGTTGCTTGAGCCGGCCGAATTTCCCAACGCCGCGTTGGGTGCGCCCGTTGGCGAGGAAATGAGCGCGCAAGTGATCACTCCGGCTGGCGTATCCGCCTCATCACCAATGATCAGAGCTATGAGTATCGCGCTACCGATCGCCAGTTGCGCCGCTTTAATTTTAACGGAGCGAACTACCGGGTCTAATAACCCTGTGGGGGCGGAGCTAAGAATTGGCCACGAATGAACACAGATAGAACTTTTAGAATTCACTTTCAATCTGTATTTATCTGTGCCTGAATCTCACTGAGGTTTGGTTGCCGCCCGAGCCACCAACGCAATCCTATCGCCCTTCGGACTAATCGCGATGCGGGTGATGTTCTTCAAACCGGCATTCGAAAAATCCGCTAACTCAACCCAGGCCCAATCTGAGCCTTTGCGCGCGAACAGCTTCGAGCCATTCGCCATCAGCAGCACCCCCGCCGGCGTCCAGGCATAGTCTTCAGCGCCGGGAAATGTCTTGACGAAGTCGGCCACGCTTCGACTCTTCAAGTCGAAAATCCTGATTAGCCACTCCTGATCAGAAACCTTTTGCACGAAACTGAATTTTTCCTGGTGCGGCACGCGGCGCAAAATCCTACCTGGATTATCAGCCACCCATTCTGCTTTTCCGGAGGTCAGATCGACCAATTGCAGTTTATTTGGTTTGCCCAGCACAAAGAGCACGAGTGTATTCTGATCGATCCAAAGGTGGTAGCCAACCGGCTTTATCTTTTCCAGAACGAGTGCCGGCGGTCCGCCCGCGAGGGGAAACTTCCACAGCCTTTGCGTGCCGTCGGCTTCGACCCGCACCACGGAAATGGATTTCCCGTCGGGCATCAACGTCGGCGAGTATTCGCTTTCAGCAGTGTCGGTAACCTGGGTCGTAGAACCCGCGCCCAAGTCGTAACGATAGATGTCCGCCTGCTTATCTTTGATTGATGTGTAGAGGATGCTGCGGCCGTCGGGCAAAAACGAAGGCTGATTGTTATAGCCGGAGGAGGTTGAGATTTTCACCGGCTGGCCCAGCTTTAGCTTGTCACGCGGTCCGGTCTTAAGGTCGACAATAAAAATGTCCGTGGCCGGCGGAGCAGTCGCGGGAGTCGGGGTTTGCCCTGTCGCGCTCAGAAGCGGTGACAAAATCATCAGACAGGACGCGGTTAGGAAACATAGATGACGTCTCATGAAGAAAGATTATCCGGTTCTTTTTGAAATAAGAAGGGTAAGAAGGCGGAAACGCCTGCGGTGGCGGGAGGTTTTGGTAAAAGGATCACCAGGTACATCGCACCAACGCGATGGATCGCACTCGAAGAACGGGGGCTCTTCCCGAAACAGCGATTAACCGCCCGCTACCGCAGGTGGTTCCGACCTCAACCGGTCGCCTTGCGCACCCGCCGCTCCCTGTGTGATTATTGGTTCATGAATGCCACCATTCACCATCACCATAATCTTGTGAGGAGTCGATAAAGAGTGAAAGCGGAGTTAGCGCAGTTAATAGCTTTGCAGATTGCTGATACTAATATAAGAAGACTACAGGCAGACATAGAAAGCATTCCAGAGAGGCGCGCCGAGATCGAAAAAGAGTTCGATCAGCGCGCCTTTGAAATTCGCGGACTGGAAGAGTTGCGCGATAATGCCCGCAGTGAAAAGTCTCGCTTGGAAGCTGAAATCTTCGAACAAAAACAACGGGCCGAACGCGCCGATCGAAATCTGATGGCAGCGAAAAAACCGGACGAATACACGGCCGCAATTCGCGAGGCCGATGCCGCCCGGAAACAGATCTCGGCGTTCGAAACCCAGGTCCTCGAGCAAATGGAAATTGCTGATCAGGCGGAAAAAGATCTGGCGGAGCGGGCGCCGGAAGTAGAGAAGCTGGGACTGGACATGGCTGAACGCTTCAAGGCTTTCGACGAACAGGGGCGGACGTTACAGCAGCAAATCACCACCGCCATCGCGGAACGCGAGCGGCTCACGAATGAACTTCCCAAAGCCACGAGTGCGCTCTACAAAAGGATCGCCGCGCACATTCGCGACGGTGTGGCCATGGCTGAAGCTCGCAATGGCGCCTGTACCGCGTGTCATATGTCTCTGCGTCCGCAGATCATGGCCGACGTACGACGGGGGGCGGAAGTGATTACCTGCGACAACTGCAACCGGATTCTTTACTACGCGCCAACCAACGTCGCGCAACCTGTCGGCGCTGCTTAGCGAGACAGTTCCCATTCCAGTTAACAGTTCCCAGCTAAAAAAAAAGAGGGCGGACCAATCCGCCCTCTAAACATTTCGACTACGGTAGTCGGGTTTACTTCTTTTTCAAAGTAACGTGCACCGGCTCTCCCAAACTGTCAGCGGGCACATCCAGTTCCAAAGGTCGATACCCTTTTGCCTTAACCTTGAACTTCAAACTGCCCATGTGAATGGGCAGCAGTCTGATGATCCCATTCTCGTCGGTGTCGCCCCAGCTTTCGCAAAAGAAACCATCAGAGCGAGTAGATTCTAGTTTGACGTAGGCGTTTCTGATAGGATTCCCCTTCTCGTCAAACACGCGCACATCGGCCCGACCGATGCCATTGGGCACTTTGGGTGCGATGCCCTGGCTGGGCTGAGTGTCGTTTCGGGGAGATTCCTGAGAGAGTGCAATCGCAAACGATGCGACGATAATAAACAGCACTGCGAGAACTTTGGACATATTCTTAACTCCTAAAGTGAAATAGTGGCGCCGGCACTGGCTTTGTCGAGGGAAGCGATGCGGCTGATCAATCGATGAGCAAGAGCTGTTGGCCGAAACGACCCGGGGAAGAGTTCTTGGGGCCAACGAGCCGAAAGGATTATACGACATTGACCGGGGGCGTGGGAAGGTAGTTACTGAACTAACGTAGGACAAACTCAGAGTTTGTCCCGATCCCGACAAGTTGAAGCTTGTCGTACTGACTGGAGAATTTCATGCTTATTCCAATTCTGATTCTGTTATTGATTGCCGGTGTTTGCGGCGCGATTGGTCAGGCAATCGGCGGTTACTCGCACGGTGGGTGTCTGGTGTCAATTGCGCTCGGGTTTGTCGGCGCGCTGCTGGGCTCGTGGATCGCGGGCCAGCTCCATTTGCCGGAGCTCTTCGTTATTCCGGTGAGCGGAATGAAGTTTCCAGTGGTTTGGTCGATTATTGGTGCGGCCCTGTTTGTGGCGCTGATAGGCCTGATCAGTCGCCGGCGAGCTTGACCCGCCCGGCTATGATCCGACTTCGCGCGCTTCTCGGTGAGCGTCCAGCCACCAAGCCCAGGGAATTAGCAGGGCCGAGCACAGGGTAACGATGGCCAGCTTCCTGACGCTCGCGGGCGGGGGCGGACCGAAGGCGGCTATCCCATAAGCCAGTAGTAAGAAGACGACGAAGCCGTAGAAGGCGTATTCACCAATCTTGTCCTTCGCCTTTGTCTGTTGCAGGTAAATCCAAATCCCGGCCGCGAACAGAACCGCCTCGACCCCGATGGCCCACCAGCGATGCGTCCACAATCCAACTCCCATGAGACGCCCTCCTCCGGCATAAAGCGGCAAGTCCGGGCGATGGACAATGTAATCCAGTAACCAATGACTGGCCACGCCAATCCAGATCACGATCGTCCCATTCCAATAACGGGTGAAGCCATAGTAAAGCGCAGCGAACAGCGTGGCCCAACCGATTACCGCCACCAGACCGTGCGAGAGCGGATAGCTATCAAAGGCGAGACGCAAAAATGGATTCGAGTTGGGCTCGACTGAAACGTGTTCCCAGCCAACCAACAAAAAAACCGGCCAGAGAAGATCGAGTAGAATCGGCGCCGCAATCAGCGCACCAAGTGACGCGCGTGGCGCCAGGTTCTTCGACGCCAGACCAACCGCATAGTGTCCAATGAACATAAGTTTGGGGCGTTATGCTACCACCTAATCACAATTTGCAATCATTTATTCGCGGCGTCGTTTGAAAAAATCTCATCATCTCGTTAAAGTAGACAACACTAGAGCAATTGATTTTAGGTTCGATGGGTGACGTTTAGAGGCGGGACTTCTCCCGCCCGCTGGCAACGATAGGCGGACACGTCCGCCTGCGAAACGAGCGACCGTCTTTTGACCAACGGCGAATGCCACAGATTTTCCGTCACAGCACTAACTACCTGGCGCGGGCCACGATTTACGGCGCCGTTTTTATCCTGTTCGCGGCCCTTTGGGTCACGGCAGAGATCACTCGATCGGGATGGAATACCGGTCAGTGGATCGAGACCCAGCAACCAATCCAGTTCAGTCATAAGCATCACGTTGGTGATGACGGTATCGATTGCCGCTATTGCCACACGTCAGTTGAAACCGCGGCGTCGGCCGGCATTCCGCCCACGGCCACCTGCATGAATTGTCATAAGCAGATCTGGGCCGATAGCCCTTACCTTGAGCCTGTCCGCTCGAGTTATAAGACCGGCAAGCCGTTGCAGTGGATTCGGGTCCATGACCTGCCGGACTTTGCCTACTTCAATCACTCAATTCACGTTAACAAAGGCGTCGGTTGTTCGACCTGTCACGGACGGATCGATCAGATGCCGGTGGTGTCGCAGGCCAATTCGCTGCAGATGGAATGGTGCCTGGAGTGTCACCGCGCTCCGGAAAATTTTGTGAGACCGAAAGAAAAGATTTTCGATATGGAATGGCGACCGCGAAACAGCACAAAAGCTCAGATCGCCGAAGGTATGGAGTTAAAAAAGCAGTTTCATATACAGGCCCCGAACGTTCTAACGAGCTGTTCGACCTGTCACCGGTAGGCCGCGCCGCTGGGCGATGATGTCAGTACCGCGTGCGCGAGCAGTGGGCCCGAGATCAAGCTGAGACGAGTGCTTGATACATCCGCTAACGCGGGTGGTACTTACATCAGATGGGCGAGTATTAAGTTAATGAACGAAGACCGTCACATAAATTTCAAGCTGCTCCGCGACCGCATCGTGAAGTCAGAGCCCTCCGCGTTAGCGGGCGGTTTAACGTCGAATGATCAATCGCCCGCTCCCGCAGGGGGTACTGACAAGACTTACTGGCGCAGTCTCGACGAACTCGCCGACTCTCCCGTCTTCGAAGAGTTCGTGCAGCGCGAGTTCCCCCACGCAGCTGAAGAGTGGAACGATCCCGTCGAACGCCGTACCTTTCTAAAACTGATGGGCGCGTCGCTGGCCCTCGCAGGTTTGAGCGGCTGCGTGATTCAACCACCCGAGAAGATCGTCCCGTACGTCCGCCAACCTGAGGAAGAAGTTCCCGGCAAAGGTCTCTTCTTTGCCACGGCATTTTCGTTAGGCGGCATCGCCACGCCGTTGCTGGCCCGGAGTAATGAAGGCCGGCCCACCAAGCTCGAAGGCAATCCCGATCATCCGAACAATCGCAATAGCGATCCGAACGACAAAGGCTCCAGCGCCACGGACATTTTTTCCCAGGCTTCGATTCTGACGCTGTACGACCCGGATCGTTCACAGACGCCTCTTTACCGCACCGAGACGCGGCCCTGGACCCAGTTCATGGCTGAAATTCGCGGCCTGATCGAAAAAGAAGGCGACGGCATAAAAGCTAAGAAGGGCGCGGGTTTACGTTTCTTAACTGAGACGATCACCTCGCCCAGCCTGGCCGCGCAAATCAAATCAGTGCTGACGGATTTTCCGGAAGCGAAGTGGCATCAATACGAACCCGCGAATCGCGACAACGCGCGGGCGGGGGCGATGATGGCGTTCGGTCAGCCGGTAAATACGACTTACGATTTCAGCAAAGCTGATCGGATTCTTTCGCTTGGTTCAGATTTCCTCGCGTGCCTGCCGGGTTCGCTGCGTTACGCGCGTGACTACGCGGCCAAGCGTCGCATCACCGGCGACAAGAACGAAATGAATCGGCTGTATGTAGTTGAGAGTACGCCGTCGACGACAGGCGCGAACGCAGATCATCGGTTTTCGGTTAAGCCCAGCGAGATGGCCGGTTTCGCTGGGGCCTTACTCGGCGGCTCCTTACTGAAGGGGGGCTCACCCGCACCGAGCGATGCGGCTCGATCGATTGCAACCATTTCGAAAGACCTGGATGGGCACAAGGGCGCCTCAATCGTCATCGTCGGCGCCGATCAGCCGCCACTCATTCACGCACTGGCCCACGCAATGAATGCTGCGCTCGGCAACGTAGGCAAGACGGTCTTCTACACCGATCCACTCGAAGCCAACTCAGTCGATCAAACTCAGTCGCTGCGCGAACTCGTAACCGACATCGACGGCGGCAAAGTTGAGACGCTGATCATAATCGGCGGTAATCCGGCCTACAACACACCGGCCGATCTCAAGCTCGACCTGAATCGCCTGAGCAAGGTTAAGCTGCGCGCGCATGTCAGTCTCTATAACGACGAGACCTCTGATATTTGTCATTGGCATATTCCGGCTACGCATTACCTGGAATCGTGGGGCGACGCTCGTTCTTACGATGGCACCGTGACCCTCGTGCAGCCTTTGATTCAGCCGCTCTACGAAGGCCGCAGCGCGTACGAAGTGCTGGCGCTGTTTTCAGAGAATTATGATCGCAAGCCTTACGACATTGTGAAGGAATACTGGCGCGCGAACCCAGTTGGTCAGGTTGCAGTAGCAGCAGGAACGCCGGATGCGGGCAGGATGCCGGCGAGCCGCCCGCAGGCTACGGTCGCTCCAACGACGAGTTCTCCAGCGGGTGCTCCGGTGGATTTCGAATCCTCGTGGCGGAAGTGTCTGCATGACGGGTTTGTTCCGAATACTGCCCTGCCGACTAAAACAGTTGCGGTGAAATCGGATTGGGCTGCGGCTTTGAATTCCTCAGCTAACCAGTCATCCGGTGGCTACGAACTTATCTTCCGCACTGACCCGAGCATCTACGACGGCTCGTTCGCCAACAACGGCTGGTTGCAGGAACTGCCCAAGCCTCTGACGAAACTCACCTGGGACAACGTCGCCATGGTCAGCCCGGCCACGGCCCGGAAGTTGGGGGTGTCTGAACAAAACTACGAACGAAGCAAGAAGGGTCGCGAAGCTTTCGTCGATACCATCAAGCTGAGCAATCGCGATCAGTCAATCTCGAAGAACGTGCCCGTCTGGGTCATGCCCGGACAGCCGGATGACGTGATCACAATCCATCTCGGCTATGGACGCACACGCGCGGGCCGCGTTGGTACCAGTGGCGACAGCACTACCGTCGAGCCCGATTCAAAGTTGCCGCAGGGTGGCTTTGATGCTTATGCGATTCGCTTTGCGGATCAGCCGTGGTACGCCACGGGCGTGGCCGCAACCAAGACCGGCGCGCAATACGAACTAGCCGCGACCCAGGTGCACTTCAATATGGAAGGCCGCGATCTGCTGCGCGAAGGTCCCATCGAAGAGTTCATAAGAGACAAAGAGAAATTGCGCGAAGAGTCTGCGGAACAGAAGAAAGAGCTGCACGATCTTTCGCTCTACCCGGAGGTCGATTACCAAAACCAGGGCAATGGTTACGCCTGGGGCATGTCGATCGACCTGAACAGTTGTGTCGGCTGCAACGCCTGCACGATCGCCTGTCAGTCGGAAAATAATATTCCGATTGTCGGCAAGGAACAGGTCGTCCGCAGTCGCGAGATGCACTGGATTCGCATCGACGCTTATTTCAAAGGCGACGCCAACAAACCCGTCGGGCCTTTCTTTCAACCGGTTCCCTGCATGCATTGCGAGAATGCTCCGTGCGAGCCGGTGTGTCCCGTGCATGCCACCGTGCACAGCTCCGAAGGCCTCAACGACATGGTCTATAACCGCTGTGTCGGGACCAAGTATTGTTCGAACAACTGCCCTTACAAAGTCCGCCGCTTTAACTTTTTCCTGTATCAGGATTGGGACACGCCGACTTATCAGTTGATGCGCAATCCGGATGTGTCCGTGCGCAGCCGCGGCGTGATGGAGAAATGTACTTACTGTGTGCAGCGGATTCAGGCAGCGAAGATTCAGTCAGAGATCGAGAACCGACAAGTGCACGACGGCGAGATTATTACGGCTTGCCAGTCAGTCTGTCCGACTGAAGCGATTGTGTTTGGCAACATCAACGATCAGAACAGCAAGGTGTCGAAGTTAAAAGCCCTCGAGCAGGATTACTCTTTGCTGGGTGAGTTGAATACGCGACCGCGCACGACTTATTTGTCGGCATTTCGGAATCCGAATCCGGAGATTGGGTCTTAGATTTGAGATCTCAAGTTTGAGATTGAAATAAACGAGATGGACGAGCACGAGAAACGCGACGAACGCCACATATCAATCCACGCGACGCATCCGGTCGTGGGATCTGAGCTGACCTTTGGCTCGGTCACCGATAAGATCAGCGCGATCGTCTTGAAGCGCAAGACGCCGATCTGGTGGTTCATCGGCTTCGCCGTTTCGTTCGCGCTGTTCCAGCTGATGTTGCTCACGATCACGAACATGCTTTTCAAAGGCATCGGATTGTGGGGCGTGAATATTCCCGTCGGCTGGGGCCTGGATATTCTCAACTTCGTTTGGTGGATCGGTATCGGCCACGCCGGAACTTTGATCTCGGCAATCCTGCTTCTGCTGAGACAAAAGTGGCGCACCTCGATCAACCGGTTCGCTGAAGCGATGACTCTGTTCGCGGTGGCGCAGGCGGGTGTGTTTCCGCTCATGCACCTCGGGCGTCCGTGGCTCGGCTATTGGCTGTTCCCTTATCCAAACACGATGGGCATTTGGCCTCAGTTCCGCAGCCCTTTGATGTGGGACGTGTTCGCAGTCTCAACTTACGCCACCGTGTCCGCCCTGTTTTGGTTCGTCGGTTTGATTCCTGACTTTGCCACCCTCCGTGATCGCGCGAACAGCAAACCGTTCCGGATTCTTTACGGGCTGCTGGCGATGGGTTGGCGTGGATCGGCGCGTCACTGGCATCGTTACGAAACTGCCTATCTGTTATTGGCCGGCCTGGCGACGCCACTCGTGCTGTCGGTGCACACGATTGTCAGTTTCGACTTTGCCGTCGGCATCATTCCCGGATGGCACGCGACGATCTTTCCACCGTACTTTGTGGCCGGAGCGATCTATGCAGGCTTTGCCATGGTGCTGCTGCTGACAATTCCCCTGCGCAAGGTGTTCGGGCTGGAAAGTTTCATCACCATGCGCCACATGCACAACATGGCCAAGGTCATGCTGGCGACGGGTTTGATTGTCGTCTACGGCTACATGATCGAAGCGTTCTTTGGCTGGTACAGCGGCAACCAGTACGAACGGTTCATGATCTGGAACCGCATGCACGGCCCGTACGCTTCGTACTACTGGACGCTGATTCTTTGCAACGGGGTCACGCCACAACTGCTCTGGTTCAAAAAGATTCGTTCGAACCTTTTGGTGCTGTGGCTGATCTCGCTGGTAGTCAGCCTCGGAATGTGGCTGGAGCGATTCGTGATTGTCGTGACCAGTCTGCACCGGGACTTTCTCCCATCGTCATGGGGCTTTTATTCCCCCACGCAATGGGATTGGGCAATGTTTGTCGGCACCATCGGCTTCTTCTTCGCATTACTGTTTCTGTTTATTCGCTTCCTGCCGATGATTTCGATTTTCGAGATGAGAACTATTCTGCCCGAGGCGGAAGTTGACGAATAAAGTTTAGCGTTCAACCTTTAGGTTGATGGTTTCGCAAGACAAGCTAAAGCTTGAACTCTGAACGCTTACTTATGAAGACGCAGAAGTCACATCTCTACGGCGTAATGGCCCAGTTCGACAGTCCGAGCGCGTTGGTCGCGGCGGCCCGCGAGACCTACGCGGCCGGCTATCGGCAGATCAACGGCTACTCACCGTTTCCGATTGAAGAACTTTCGGACGCGATTGGATTCAAGCGCACTACCCTGCCCTTGATCGTGCTGGGCGGCGGAATCATCGGCGCCGTGGGCGGATTCTTCATGCAGTACTGGATGGAGGTGATCGATTATCCAATCAACGTGGGCGGCAAACCATTCAATAGCTGGCCGGCGTTTATTCCGATCACCTTTGAGTCTACGGTTCTGTGCGCGGCGATCGCGGCCGTATTCGGGATGCTGGCGCTGAACAAGCTGCCGCAGCCTTATCATCCGGTTTTCAATGCGCCAAATTTCGCCCTGGCGACGCGCGACAGTTTTTTTCTGGTAATAGAAGCGAAAGACCCGAAATACGATCACGATGAAGCGTTCCGGTTTCTCAAGACTTTGGAAGCGCGAGAAGTTAATGATGTTGAGCTCTAGCCGTAACACAGAACCTGTGACCCGGAGACACGGACACACGGAGAAATTCTTTCCCTCCCGTCGCCGTCTCGCAGTATCTCCGCATCTGATGGTTTTACTGCTTACTGCGTCCAGTCTCCTGTCCGTCGGCTGTCGCCGGGACATGCAGGACCAGCCCAAGGCAATCGCTTATCGCGAGAGCACTTTCTTTCGCGACGGGCTCTCGTCGCGGAACCTGATCCCCGGGACCGTGCCGCGAGGCTACCTGCGCGCCGATCGAGAATTTTATCTGGGCAAGAAAGCCAACTCAGGAAACACCGCGGCCAATCCGTCAATGACAACCCCAACTACCGCTGCCGCACCTTCGGGCACTTCATTGTATCCGGATGATGTCGAGACCTTTCCGATTCCGATCACGAAGAAAGACATCGATCGCGGGCAGGAGCGTTACCAGATTTACTGCTCGGTTTGTCATGGTTCGACGGGCAACGGCGACGGCATGATCGCGCGGCGCGGCTTCAACAAGCCTCTGCCCGCTTCGTATAACCAGGATCGCCTGCGACAGGCGCCGGTCGGACACTTTTTTGACGTGATGACGAATGGTTGGGGAGCAATGCCTTCCTATGCTTCACAGGTTCCGGTAGAAGATCGCTGGCGGATCATCGCCTACATTCGCGCTTTGCAGTTGAGCCAGATGCCGGCCCAGGCGCCGGGAACTCCAACGCCGGCCCCGGCGGCAAAGCCGGGCGGGACTGAGAAAAAGTAAGCGAGGTAATGAGGAGAGCGTGCTATGCGCGCTCGATTTAGAACAGCTGTGATTCAAACTGGATACACACCTCCGCGGGATCTGAAGCGAGTGAG
Source organism: Pyrinomonadales bacterium (assembly GCA_038230715.1). GTDB lineage: Bacteria > Acidobacteriota > Blastocatellia > Pyrinomonadales > Pyrinomonadaceae > UBA11740. The sequence continues at coordinate 49,860 of JBBRMS010000007.1, read as the reverse complement.
CACTCTGGCGCTCGCTGTGGGTGCTTTGTTCTTCGCTCTCTTTATCTTTGGCTTGCTGGTCGATCGCACACAGTTCTTTCATGCTTATCTGGTTGGCTTCATCTTCTGGATCGGAATCACGCTGGGCAGCATGGCGCTGCTGATGTTGCAGTATCTGACCGGGGGCGCCTGGGGCGTGATTATCAGGCGGGTGCTGGAAGCGGCCACGCGGACTTTGCCGCTGATGTTGATTCTCTTTTTGCCGATTCTGCTGCGATTGAATCTGATCTACCCGTGGACTAATCGGGCAGCGATGGATCAGGTTCCGGCATTGCGAGAGAAGGCCGCGCATTATTTGAATCCGGCGTTTTTCACGATCCGCGCCGCGGCCTATTTTTCAATCTGGCTGGTGATGATGTGGCTGCTGAATACATGGTCGCTCCGTCATGATCGGACTGCGGATCGACGCTTTACGAAACGGCTGCAAATGATTAGCGGACCGGGGCTGGGAATTCTAATTATCACCATCACGTTTGCCTCGATCGACTGGGTAATGTCTTTGGATCCGGCCTGGTCTTCGACAATTTATGGTTTGATCTTTGTAGCGTCGTGGAGTTTGAGCGCCCTCGCATTCGCCATTGTGGCGATGTCCTGGCTGGCCAGGCGCAAACCCATGAACGCGGTCGTGCGCACCTCGCATTTCCACGACTGGGGCAATCTGTTGATGGCCCTGGTGATGCTCTGGATGTACTTCGCGTTCTCGCAATACCTGATCATTTGGTCAGGTAACCTGCCGGAAGAAACGGTCTGGTTTGTGGCGCGCAAACATGGCGGCTGGGGCGTGATCGCGCTGGCGGTGGTGGTACTGCAATTTGCTTTTCCGTTTTTGACCCTGCTGTCGCGGGCAGCCAAGAAGAGTGCAGAGCGGCTGGGGACCCTCGCGCTCTTGATTCTGATCATGCGGGTGGTTGATGTGATCTGGCTGGTCGAGCCCAGTTTTAATCGCGAGCGCTTTCACTTGAGCTGGATGGATATTGTCGCGCCCATCGCGGTGGGCGGGATTTGGATCGCCACCTTCACCTGGCAGTTGCAGAAACGATCGATGCTGCCGATTAACGATCCGCAATTGGAGCAGGCACTGGCGGCGCACGTAGGGCATTGATATGTAGTGAGCAGTGAGCAGTGAGCAGAATACGATGAAACACGACGGACACGTAACCGAAACACCGGATGTTGCTTACATCAAGAACATCGATGTGACGCATGAAGTCAGCGATGTCCATGTCGCCGGGATCGTGAAATTTCTGGCGGCGCTGATGGTCCTGACTATCGCTACGTTCTTCATGGTGTGGGGATTCTTCCGCGTGCTCCAGAACCAGGAAACCGAACCTGAGCGGTCGCCGATGGCCCAGACGGAAAAGGACCGGCTGCCGCCCGAACCACGACTTCAGGGCGCTCCAGGTTTCGCGGAAGATCTCGAAAAGGCAGCGTCGATCAAAAAAGAAGAATCCGGCAGCGCCATCACGGCGGGCGCGTCACAACCAAAGGACGCGCTCTACGAAATCCACATTCTGCAGGCGCACTGGAAGGACCTGCTCGATAACGGGCCGGTCGATCAGAGCGGCAAGCGATACGGCATGCCGATTGAAAAGGCCAAGGAAGAGATCTTGAAGCAGGGGTTGCCGGTGAGGAAGCAATGAAGAGACACGAAAACGTCGAGACGCGGAGACGCGGCGAGGTTGAATCCACCGGGAGAGGAAAGCTTCTCCGCGTCCCCGTGTATCCGCATCTCCGTGTGCTGTTTCTCCTGCTCACTGCTCACTGCTTCCTGCTCACGGCCTCCGCACAGCCTGGCGCGCCGCAGCCGAACTCGCCGTTGTATGGCGGCCCGCCCTCATCCGGGCCGGTCTCAACCGGTCTGCCAAAGGCGCTGAAGAATATCGGCATCGATCAGAAGTTGAACGATACCATTCCGCTCGATGCGGTATTCAAGGATGAGCTGGGCCGTGAAGTTCATTTGAGTCAGTTCTTCAAAGGCAAACCGGTCGTGCTGTCGCTGGTTTATTACAGTTGCCCAATGCTGTGTAATCAAGTGCTTAACGGCATGATGGGTTCGTTCCGTCAGGTCGCCTTCAACATCGGCGACCAGTACGAGGTCGTCACCGTCAGTTTTGATCCGCACGAGACACCGGAGCTGGCCGCGGCCAAAAAGGCGACTTACATTAAGGCCTACAACCGTCCGGGCGCCGAAGCGGGCTGGCATTTTCTGACTGGGGATGAATCCAACATCAAGCGCCTAACTGAAGCGGTTGGCTTTCGTTACGCCTGGGACGAGCCGACAAAACAGTTCGCACACGCCAGCGGCATAATGATTGTGACGCCGGAGGGAAAACTCGCCCGGTATTTTTACGGTATTGATTATCCGCCGCGCGACATGCGTCTCGCGCTCGTAGAAGCCTCGCAGAACAAGATCGGCACGCCGGCCGACACTCTGATGCTCTACTGTTTTCACTACGATCCGGCGACGGGCAAGTACGGCGCGATTGTCATGAATATCGTGAAGCTGGCCGGTGGCGTCACCATATTCCTGATCGTCGGAATGCTTTTGGTTTTGCGCAAGCGGGGCGGGCACAATCAGGCATCATCCCGTGCTTCTGAGATTAAAGTTTAAGATTTGATACTTATGCAATCCTGGTTTCCATTAATTCCGGAAAGCGCTTCGACCTATTCGGGCGATGTGGACGCGCTGTATTTTTACATCTCCGGCGTCACGGTCTTTTTTACCCTCCTGATATCGTTCGTCATCATTTTCTTTGTCATCAAATATCGCCGCCGCAACGCCTTTGAAATCCCGCGTCCGATTGAAGGCTCGACCAAACTGGAAACACTCTGGTCGGTGATCCCGCTGCTGATCGCCATGACGATCTTTTTCTGGGGTGCCAAGGTTTACTTTACCCAGTATCATCCGCCCAAAAACGCGGTTGAGGTCTATGTGGTCGGCAAGCAGTGGATGTGGAAGTTCCAGCATGCGACCGGCCAGCGCGAGATCAATGAATTGCATATTCCGGTCGGCCGCAAGATCAGATTGATCATGGCCACCGAAGACGTCATCCACGACGTCTTTGTGCCGGCCTTTCGCATCAAGGCCGACGTGGTACCCGGCAGATACACGACTGAATGGTTCGAAGCGACCAAGCCCGGGCGCTATCATTTTTTCTGTGCCGAATACTGCGGCATGAATCATTCGGGGATGGGCGGCTATGTGGTGGTGATGGAGCCGACGGAATTTGAAAACTGGCTCAGCGGCAACGCCAGCCAAATGTCACCCGCCGCTGCCGGTCAGCAGATGTTTGAGTCCCTGGGCTGCGCTTCGTGTCATGGCGCTAACGCCGAGGGCGGGCGCGGCCCGGCACTGCTTGGTGTTTACGGCAGCAACGTGGTGCTCAGTAACGGTCCCACGATTCGCGCGGACGAAGGTTACTTGCGCGAGTCGATCATGAATCCGCAGGCCAAGATCGTTACCGGCTTTGGCCCCATCATGCCATCGTTCCAGGGTCAGCTCAGCGAGGAGCAACTCCTGCAACTCGTGGCTTATGTGAAATCTCTATCGGCTCCAAAGACTGAGACGCAGACGGCTAAACCGCCGCCACCGTCAGCGAAACCGAGCGCGACGCCGATGAGTAAACCGAGCGCGACGCCAAAATGAAACGATGGCAGTTGCTGGCAACAGCATTCGCGGCGGTTCCGCCCGAGGTGCGGAAAGCCTCCGGCTTTTCCAGCAAGCAATGCTTTAGTTCAGAGGGGGGTCGAGGCCGAGCTTCTTGATCATTCAAAATAGTGGCACCGGAAACGCCTGGCTTTCCGCACATCAGACGGCAGTGCCGTAAGGAACGCAAGGATTGGTGCCAGTAGCCCGACGCTAAACGAGGGAATTTAGTTTTAATAGCATGGAAGAATTCACCATACCAAAGCCGCCACGGACCAACTATCTCAATGCCGAATATGGCATAAAGTCCTGGCTGCTGACCAAAGATCACAAGCGCATCGCGTTGCTTTACCTCGGCGCGATCAGCTTCTTCTTTTTTATCGGCGGCCTTTATGCGATGGCTATCCGGCTGGAACTGTTGACGCCGCAAGGCGATCTGGTGCAGTCGAGCACTTACAACAAGATGTTCACCCAGCACGGGATCATCATGGTCTTCTTCTTTTTGATACCATCGATTCCGGCGACCCTCGGGAACTTCCTGATTCCGATGATGATTGGCGCCAAGGATCTCGCCTTCCCGCGCATCAATCTGCTCAGCTGGTACATCTACATGGCCGGCGGGATTATCACCATCTATGCTTTGTTGGCCGGCGGTGTCGATACTGGATGGACGTTCTATGTTCCCTACAGCACGACGTTTTCCAACTCGTATGTGATCGCCACGGGCCTGGGGATCTTCATTAATGGGTTCTCGTCGATTCTGACCGGCCTGAATTTCATCGTCACCATTCATACGATGCGCGCGCCCGGCATGACCTGGTTCCGGCTGCCGCTGTTTGTCTGGGCGCATTATGCGACCAGCCTGATCATGATTCTAGGCACCCCGGTGATCGCGATCACGATCCTGCTGGTAGCTCTCGAGCGCCTGGCGCACATCGGGATTTTCGACCCGGCGGTGGGAGGCGACCCGATCCTGTTCCAGCATCTGTTCTGGTTCTATTCGCATCCGGCGGTCTACATCATGGTCTTGCCCGGGATGGGAGTAATCAGCGAGTTGATTGCGAACTTCTCACGTAAGAACATCTTTGGCTACAAGTTCGTCGCCTTCTCGAGCCTGGCCATTGCGGTTTTTGGTTTCCTCGTCTGGGGCCATCACCTGTTTGTCGCCAGCCAGTCGGTGTACGCGGGAATGATTTTCTCGTTCCTCAGCTTTGCAGTCGCGATTCCCTCAGCCATCAAAGTTTTTAACTGGACGGCGACGCTTTACAAGGGCTCGATTTCTTACGACACGCCGATGCTCTATGCGCTCGGCTTTATCGGATTGTTTACGATTGGCGGCATGACCGGGTTATTTCTGGCAGCGCTGGCGACGGATGTGCACCTGAGCGACACTTACTTCGTGGTTGCGCACTTTCACTACATCATGGTCGGCGGCACGCTCCTGGCTTATCTCGGCGGGCTGCATTACTGGTGGCCCAAGATTAGCGGCCGCATGTATCCCGAAGGTTGGGGACGATTCTCGGCCCTGGTGGTTTTCATCGGATTTAATCTGACTTTCCTGCCGCAGTTTCTGCTCGGATACTTAGGAATGCCGCGGCGCTATCACACCTATCCGGCCGATATGGTTTCGTGGCAGGTGCTGCACGTCTTCTCGACGGCCGGCGCTTCAATTCTGGGGGTTGGATTACTGATTCCGCTGATCTATTTGATTTGGTCGATGCGGTATGGCCGCATCGCCGAGGCGAATCCGTGGAACCTGCCGGGACTGGAATGGCAGACGGCTTCGCCACCACCAACTGAGAATTTCCTGACTACTCCGATCGTGACTCATGAAGCGTACGAGTTCGCCGCGCCGGAACATAAATCGGTGGTCGGTAAGTTTGAGCGAGCGCAACCAACAGAAGTCTAGGTCGCTCAATACAGTAAGGATGAACCACGAAGACAACCAGCAACCATACCTTTGTGTCCGGGTCACTTTGTGGTTGGTTTCAAAGAATAGATGACTGAAGAATCAGCTACACATCACGAAGGTTCGCATCGCGCGCTGCAGCACCATTTCGAGAACATGGAGCAGCAACGCGAAGCCGGCACCCTGGGCATGTGGGTGTTCCTGGTCACTGAAATCATGTTCTTTGGCGCGCTGTTTCTGGCCTACACGATTTACCGTTATCAGTATCCCGGCGCATTCGCGACGGCCAGCAACCACCTCGATATCAAACTGGGTGCGATCAATACCGTCGTGCTTATTTTCAGCAGCTTTACCATGGCCATGGCTGTCTACAGCACCCAGATAGGCCGCCAACGCAGCACCATAATATGCCTGATCCTGACAATGATTCTGGGCGCAACGTTTTTGGGAATTAAGGGAGTCGAATATCACGATAAGTATAACGATCACCTGATACCCGGCCGACTAATTCCAGGTCGACCTTTTGACCCTGAAGTTGCCAAACCCGGAGACACCGATCCACACAAGCTGCATATGGTTGAAGGCGCCACCGTGCAGAACGTGCAGCTGTTCTACTGGATCTATTTCGCGATGACCGGCATGCACGCCCTGCACATGATCATCGGCCTGGGCATCATGGTGATTCTTTTGATCATGGCCTGGCGCGGCCGTTTCAGTCCCGAGTATCACGCGCCGGTCGAAATCTTCGGGCTCTACTGGCACTTTGTAGACATCATCTGGATATTTCTGTTTCCGTTGCTTTACCTTTTGGGGCGGCACCTGGAAGGACATGGTTAGAGGGTTTCCGAATTTGATTTTGACCCCTGTTTTATGAGTGAGCACATAGTCCAACCGCGAGTTTACATTTCGATTTTCCTGCTACTGATGGTGGGAACGGCCCTGACTGTGTTCGCGGCCTTCTATGATTTTCCCGGTCCGTTGAATGCGGTCGTCGCCATGACGATCGCGGTAATCAAAGCTACCTTTGTGGTGCTCTACTTCATGCATGTTCGCTACAGCCCTCGCCTTATATGGCTGGTAATCGGATCGGCACTGTTCTGGCTAGCGATCATGTTCGCTTTGACTATTAGCGACTACTGGACCCGCGCCTGGCTGCCCCCACTATAAGAATTCAAACAATTTCATCGTTCAGTTTAGACCGCGCAGTTGTACTCCTTGTCCGGGAGTTGGAGCGCCGACATCCCGGGCTACCAGCGGGCGCAGAGCGCTCCGTTCAAACGCGATGATTATGACCCTAAAGGACAGTGCGCTACCCGCTCAGGCGGAGACCAAGTCCGCGCTCTAAATTCCGAGGCCGCGGTTTGCCGCCAGCGTGACGGTGCCTTAGTATCTTTACCAGCGGCTGACCAATTGGAAAGTAAGTTCGCAACGTAAGGTGAGTTTGAAGCGTCCAAGGGGGTCGCTCTTTTACTACAAGAATGCTGGATTTTAGAGAAACAGGCGAGCTTTTCGATAGGTTTGAAATTAACCGCGAACCATTCTGGCCAAGGATTTCCTGGTTGGTCGCAGGGTCCGGCGTTTGGCACCTGGTTCTCTTGGCGTGCGTCATCCTGATTCCGTCGGTGCGTGACGCGCTCAGCCTGGCAGCCTTGTTCCAGGGCGCAGGTTTCGTTGACAAGGCATACAAGAAAACGCAAATTGCTGACGAGGGGGACTTGAGCGAAATCACCGGGGAAAAATTTCGTTACCCCGACGGCTATTTTCTGATCGATCAGCAGGGAATGCCGATCCAGCAGTTTCCGATTACACCCGCTTTTATTCCGCCACCATTCACACCTTCACGGGCAGCAGCGCCTTTACCAACGCCGGCGCCTTCGCCCATTGCGAGCCCATCACCGGCTGTCGCGACCAGTTCGCCAGCGCCCAGCCCCGCCGCAAAAGCAGGCGCTGATAAGTCCGCTGCAAAAAGACCCGCCGATAAGACCGCTGACAAGAAGGCGTCCGCAGATGCGAAGACGGCTGCCCAAGGCCAGAAGGAGCTGGAGGATGTTTCAAAGCAGACCGGAATCGACCTTCCCAAAGAAGGTGAGATCAATAAGGCTCCATTCAAGGACCTCGCAGTTTATGCCACTGGTTTGCGCGACAAGGGCCAACTGGATTTTGAAAAACCGTTTGAGGTCGTCATCGAGACAGCGCTCGACAAAGACGGCAAGCTGGTAAATCCAAAAGTAAGCCGAAAGGCGGGTGACGACAACCTGGTGGATCTCGGCACGAGGCTGGTCGCAGCGATGAATGATAGTGGGATCTTGTTCTACTTGAAAAAAATCAACGAGGACAAGCCCGGCACCAAAGTAGTGTTCACGATTAAGCAGGACACAAACGAAGTCATTGCCACGGTCGAGTCCGAGGTTACTTCAACCGATAGTGCGCGCCAGCTAGCGGCTGGTTTCAAGATCCTGCTGGCGGCCGGCGCCAAAGCGCGGGCCGGCAAAGATGAAGAAATTCTGATCCAGCACACAACAGTTACCGCCGACCAAAAAAGTATCGTGTTCAAGCTGAACATGGCCCATAAGGATGTAGTCGATATCGTTAAGAAGGGGATGGCCGAGCCGGCGCCTACCCCGTCCTAAGGGCCGATGGAGCGCACGCATCCCCGCCGGCTCTTCAGCACGCGAGCATGCATTTATGGGAATCCGGTGCCTACCTCTGTTAATCCTGGCGTCCGTAGCATTAGCGGGTTGCTCTAAACCCGCGCCCACCGTCACCCCATTTCCGGCGAACTCAGCACAGCCGAACCAGACCGAAATCAAACTGACCAGCAGCGCCTTTAAAGAAGGCGAGGCCATTCCACGTGCTTACACCTGTGACGGCGTCAACATCTCACCGCCGCTGGAATGGACGGGGGTACCAAAGACTGCCCGGACAATCGCTATTGTGGTCGACGATCCTGACGCTCCCGGAGGAAACTGGGTGCATTGGGTACTCTACAATTTGCCCGCGGACAATATCGGACTGATCGAAAACCTGCCGTTCACCGAGAATCTCAAAGCTGGCGGATTTCAGGGCAAGAATGATTTTGGCAAGATTGGTTTTGGCGGACCATGTCCACCCACAGGAACACATCGATACTTCTTCAGAATCTATGCTCTCGAAAGTGAGTTGTTTTTGAAAGCCGGCGCCACGAAGGCAGAACTACTGAAGGCAATGGAAGGTCATATCGTCTTACAGGGTCAGTTGATGGGAACCTATCGCCGTTAGGAACGCAAGCATCCCTGCCGGCTTAGTCTGTCGGCGATCCAAATGGCTTACGGAATCAAGCCTTCGGGCACCTGCCACGGATGGAGTTCAATCGACAGTCTGCCGATCCTAATCATCGGATCCGTCGCTGAGAGCTCTTGTGCTTCCTGCAACGAGGTCACGCGAAAAACGAAAATCCCACGCAGGGTGCCGTCATCGCCAAATGGCCCAGCGGCTACAATTTTTTTCAGTCCCGCCAGGCGATTGATGTTCGCCAGATGAGCTTTCTGCAGTTCCTGAACTTCCGGATTCTGATCGTCACCATCTTTGCGATTCGGGCCCTTCTTCAAAAAGCCGAGATAGACCGGGCTGAGTTTCAAAGGTGAGTTCGCCTTCTTAAATATGTCAGCCGACCACCAGGGATGCATCTCTGAGATGAAAAGTCCCGCCTGAACCGCTGGGTCCGCATCCACCCAGGTGTTTGCTTCGGCGGCCGATGCCGCTCGAAGCACAAGGATCCCGGCGAGGTCTGTGTCGTCACCCGTCGGCCCAGCGACGACGGCCTTGCCTGTCTCAAGCATAGACATGACGTTCGCGAAGTGTTGCCGCAGAATTTGACCACGCTGCTGTTCGGCCGTCGCGTCCCATTTCGGGCCCTTTTTCAACAAAGCCATCTGAAACTGGACCATCCCCGGTCCTTCTCGCTTTTGGGCCACCAGGGACGAGACAAAACAGATAACCACTGCAATCAGAATTAGTTTTCTCATCACTTTTGTATTCGACACTGTTAGCTCGGCTGGTCGATTTGAAGAGCCCGCTCTTAGCTCCCTTAGTAGCCAAGGGTTTATAGAGCCTTCCGAATAAGATCAACTTCAGCTCCTTTAGGAGCGGAAAGACTAGCGGGTGTTAACATTGCGCTCCTAAAGGAGCGCGTTGGACGGTAATGCCCCGTTCTATACCCATTCCGTCCCTAACAGGACGAAATCCCTGCCTCCGATGCCGACCTTAAACGGTTGCGGTCTTGACGCAGGTGATCGCCGGGAGTCCTTCAGCTATTGAGGTCCAGGAATCACCGCCGTCTTTTGACCCAAATAATTTGCCGCTGCGAGTGCCAAAGTAAAGGCCGGTTGGATCATTCGTATCAGCTTTCAGGTTGTCGCGGAGAATCGTTTCAAAGGCGTCTTCCTGCGGCATGCCTTCGGTCAATGGCTCCCAGGATTCCCCAGCGTCCCGGGTGCGATACACACGCAGCTTCGCTTCCGGCGTGCAGCGAAACTCATCCGACTCGATCGGGATGATGTACACGGTGTTCGGGTCGTGTGGATCCATCTCTATGGCAAACCCAAAATCCGAAGGCAAGCCTTTGCCAATATCGTTCCAGGAATCGCCCGCGTCGTCGCTGCGATAGACACCCCAGTGATGCTGCAGAAACATTCGATCCGGATTCGACGGATGACTCACAACCTTGTGCACGCACTGCCCCCACTCCGGATACTGCTGATCCGGTGGCAGGAACTTCGCCCGGATGCCTTTGTTGCGCGGTTGCCAGTTCTGTCCGCCATCGTCGGTGCGATAAACGCCGCCGGTCGAGATGGCTATGAACATTCGCTGGTCATTGGTTGGATCAGGAAGAATCGTGTGCAGGCAAAGTCCGCCGCCTCCCGGATTCCATTGGGTTCGATGCGGGTGATCGAACAATCCGCGCTCAAGCGACCAGGTTTCACCCGCGTCGGTGGACCGAAACAGCGCGGCCGGTTCGACGCCACAGTAGAGCGTGTCTGGTTGGCTGGGATGCCCGTGGGCGATTTGCCAGATCTGCTTGAGCGAGACTTCACTGCCCTCAGGAAACTTGATGTTGTATTGCTCGGGATTGCTCCAGCTCTTACCAAAGTCATCCGACGAACTCAAAAAAGATCCCCAGAAAGGACTGTTCACAGCGGCCCATAAACGAGATCGTCCGTTCCGGTTGTCATAGGCCAAAGAGTAGACACTGCGTCCGGGAAAGTACGGACCCGCATCCTCCCATTTTCCTCGCGCGGCATCAGAGCGAAATAGAAACGCGCCCTTTACCGTGCCGACCAGCACCAGATTGTCGCCGGAGTTAACGTTGATTTGATTCGGATTTGGCATCGAGGTAACTCCAAAGAATATCAAGCTGACTTGCGAGTCGGGATTATATAGAAAGAACTGGACAGCCAAAAGGGTGCGAACCACTTTCAAGTTCCGCAGAATTGGGTGTGCCTCCGAGGTGATCGATATTTGTCCGAAAGCCCGGACGAAAGGGGGGGGCGACCGGCTCAGAAAATCCTCTGGAGGAAATTATCGAGATCATACCCGGCACGCGGGTACTCCCAATTGCTTCAGAAACGTTCAGCAGGGGGTAAGCCTGTGCTTACGCGTGGGCTACTGACCCGGATTAGTTGTTGTCATCGCCGTGTTTGGACTTGCCCTTGCGTTCACGACTCTCGCCCCGACCGTTGCCGAAGATCTCTCCAACTCTGCGGGCGCCAGACTTCTGCCCCTTTGGCGACAGGGCCTGATCAATATCATCGATACTGGCCCGCACCGTTCGGCGCACTCGGTCCGGTGCGGGGATAGGTTTAGGTTCGGGCTGCCCGGTCTCAGCACGCTGCGCGCGAGTTACTACTTTCGCAGGCGAAGGGACTGGAACCGGAGCCTTTACCAGCGGAGTCACAGCTTCGCTTTTAGTCGGTTCGGGCGTAGCTTGGTTCGCGGTCGCCGGCTCGACAGAACTCTGCCGATCACGCAGACCCAGAACCATACCCACCGCGGCCGCACCTAAGAGCAGAACTAAAAGAATGACAGCCACGATTGCCAGCCGTCCACCAAAGAATCTTCCCCCCCATCGCGGCCGCGATTTTCCGCCTTTAGCATTCAGCGGCTCAACCTGTTGAGCCTTTGAGATCATCGCCGCATCGAAATGTGGCGTTGAGAGCGGCGGCACCGAATTGTCGTTCGCCTCGATATCGTTGTCGGTATTGGTGTCCATGAATTCCTCTGGTACTTAACTGATAAATTATTAACTTAACACAAGCGCACGCAATACTTTTGCCGCGCGAGCCGTTTGGGCCGCAAGGCAACACAAAAACCACAAACCTTTTCCGCTATTTGACCGGTGAAGTGAGGGGCGCCAGGACGAATACGCTCGACTCTATAGTGATGCTCAGCTTGAATCGCATTTCGAGGGTGTCGAAATTGACCTGACGCTGAACGACTATGCACCGCCCGCATGAGGACCGGGGTGGTCGAGGGCATTCGTCGCGAGTGGTGAGTGAGACAGACTCGCTGGCGGCGATGGTTGAGGTTCGTTGCGCCGCAGCTCATCGTACGATGAGCTTTGCCGCAGAGCCGCCAAATTGCTCTCGGCACCGCTTCGTGCTAAAAGAAGCCCGACGCTAACCCATCCGTTCGATCTGGAGGAAATTTGATGTTGCACTCAACCCTGAAGGCGGGGTTCTACCGCCGGTCTCTAACTATAGCCGCCGTTATCCTGGCCGTCACTTTTGTCCTTTTCAGCCTTGTCGGCAAGAAGGGCTTTTTAGTGGCGCACGCCCAGACTTCAAACGGTGGTACTCGTTTGTTGCGCACCCCGACGGTGAGCGCGACCCAGATTGCGTTTGCGTATGCGCAGAACATTTGGGTTGTGCCCCGGGCTGGCGGCATGGCGCGTCGCGTCACTAGTTTTCAGGGACAGACTTCGAATCCGCATTTTTCTCCGGACGGCAAATGGATCGCGTTTAGCGGCGAGTACGCTGGTAACCTGGATGTCTATGTGGTGGCAACTGACGGCGGCGAGCCAAAGCGTCTGACCTGGCATCCCGGCGCTGATTCTGTGCAGGGCTGGACCCCTGACGGCAGCGCGATCATGTTTTCAACTTCGCGAGCGACCTGGTCGCCCAGTGGCGCCCCTCGCTTCTGGACCGTGCCTACCACGGGCGGCGTCGAAGAACCGATGGCTTTGCCCAGAGGTTTTCAGGGCAAGATTTCCGCGGATGGATCGAAGATCGCCTACCGCATGAACAATTCATGGGACGACGAACGTCGTAATTATCGCGGCGGCCAGAATCGTCCCATCTGGATCGTCGATCTGAAGAGTTACGAGCTGGTCTCGCCGCCCTGGACTGATTCGAAAGATATGGACCCGGTCTGGTCGGGTGACACGGTGTACTTCATTTCGGATCGCGATGGCGTAGCGAATGTCTGGTACTACGACCTCAAAACAAAGAAGCTGACCGAGGCCACGAAGTTCACCGATTTCGATGTGAAAACGATGGACTCGAGTAGCGGCGCCGTGGTCTTTGAACAAGCCGGCTATGTTCACGAACTTGATCCAAAAAGCGGCAAAGAGCACGTGGTAAACATTACGGTCGCGGGAGACTTTCCGTGGATGATGCCGCGCTGGGAAGATGTGACCAGCCGGATGACGAACATGGGCATCTCGCCTACCGGAAAACGCGTCCTCATCGAAGCGCGCGGTGAGATTTTCACGATTCCTGCCGAGAAAGGCGACACCCGCAACCTGACTAATTCAAGCAGCTCTGCCGAACGCGATCCAGCCTGGTCTCCGGATGGAAAATACATCTCGTACTTCAGTGATCGTTCGGGCGAGTACCGCGTGTACATTGAGGCCCAGGACGGTCTTACTCCGCCACGCGAAATTGCCCTGGATCACCCTTCGCATTACTACACGGCGTCGTGGTCACCTGATTCAAAGAAACTGCTTTTCAGCGATACCAATCTCCACGTCTGGGTTTTGGACGTCGCTTCCGGAAAGGCGAAAGTCGTTGGCAATGATCCGTGGATGGTGCCGCAGCGCACACTCAATCCGGTCTGGAGTCCGGACTCGAAGTGGGTAGCTTACTCGAGCCGTTTGCGTTCGATGTATCACGCAATATTTGTGAGCAACGCCGAAACCGGTGAGACTAAACAAATCACCGATGGTCTCGCTGATGCAGTCTGGCCCGTCTGGGACGCGAGTGGAAAGTACCTGTGGTTTTTGGCCTCAACCGATTTTGGTTTGAGCTCGCAATGGCTGGACATGACTTCCTACGATCACAACGAGAATTTTGGATTGTATCTCGCGGTGTTGAAGAAGGGTGATGCGAGTCCGCTGCTACCGGAGAGTGACGAGGATCGCGGTGTTGGATCAGGGCGGCGCACTGTACCGGGCGCCTGCACGGGCGACACAACCGGCGGCACGCCCGGAGCTGCGGATGTGACTTCGGGTGATCAAGCGCAGCCCCCCAAAGGTCCACGACCACCCGTAAACGTGCAGATCGATTTCGAAGGTTTGCGTCAACGGATCATCTCGGTTCCAGGCGCGCCTGAGCGGCAGTATTCCGATCTTCAATCGGGCACGGAAGGAATTGTCTACTACCTCGAGTCTTCACCGCGAGGACAAGGCGCGGGCGGTGCGGGAGCCGGGAATGATTTGATCCGCTATCGTCTTTGTGATCGACGCGGGACCAACTTCATCAGCAGCGTCACCGCCTATGAAGTCAGCGCCGATGGCCGCAAACTGGTCTATCGCTCGCCGGGCGGAGGCGGAGGCGGAGCCGGTCGCGCGCCTGGTAGTCCACCTCCGGCTCCTTCGCTCTTCATCGTGGACGCGGATCGAACTCCACCCCAGCCGGGCCAGGGTCGGATCAATGTCAACCTGCGCATGTATCTCGATCCGAAGGAAGAATTCAAGCAGATATTTAACGAAGGCTGGCGCAATCAGCGAGACTATCTTTATGTGCCCAATATGCATGGCACGGACTGGGCCAAAGACAAAGAGATGTATGGGGCGCTGTTGCCTTACGTCAATCACCGCGCCGATCTCAATTACCTGATGGACATGATGGGCGCCGAGATCGCGATTGGACATTCGTTCGTGCGCGGCGGCGACATGCCCGAAGTCCCGCAATCGCCGGGCGGTCTGCTGGGCGCCGACTTCGTAATCGAAAATGGCCGCTATAAGATCACGCGGATCTACGACAACGAAAGTTGGAATCCCGATTTGCGCTCCCCTCTCGTCTCGCCGGGTGCGAGTGTCAATGTCGGTGATTACGTTCTGGCGGTCAATGGCGTAGAACTGAAAGCGCCCGACAACATCTATCGTCTGCTGGACGGAACGGCGAACCGGCAAACGTCACTGACGGTCAACGATCGTCCGGTGATCGAGGGGGCCCGCCATGTAACAGTTTTGCCGGTCGCCACCGAACAGGCCCTGCGCACGCGGGCGTGGGTCGAATCCAATCGCCGGATGGTCGAGAAACTTTCCGACGGGCAACTCGCTTACGTTTATGTGCCGAACACGGGACAGCCGGGCTACACCAGTTTTAATCGCTATTACTTTTCTCAGCAGGACAAAAAAGGCGCGATTATCGACGAGCGTTTCAATGGCGGTGGTTCGGCGGCCGACTATATCATCGACGTTTTGCAGCGCGACTTTGATGGCTACTTCAACAATGTTGCCGGCGATCGCTATCCGTTTACCAGTCCGGCTGCGGGTATCTGGGGACCAAAGGTGATGATCATTAACGAGATGGCCGGCTCTGGCGGCGACCTGATGCCCTACATGTTTCGCTTCCGCAAGATTGGTTTGCTGGTCGGCAAACGCACCTGGGGCGGTCTGGTGCACACCGCCGACACGCCAACATTTGTTGACGGAGGATCTATGATCGCTCCGCGCGGCGGCTTCTTCACTCGGGACGGTCGCTGGGCTGTCGAGAACGAAGGCGTGGGCCCCGATGTCGACGTCGAGAACTGGCCTAAAGACGTGATTGCCGGTCGTGATCCACAACTCGAGCGCGCCGTCTCGGAAGCAATGCGAATGTTGAAGGAGCACCCGGTCGATCGAGCTAACAAAGAGCCTGCACCACCAACATGGGGCGTACGGCCAAAGCGTTGAAGAGCTTTATCATCCGAGCGTGTGTTGGATCGCGAACATCCTCTCCGCCCGCGAAGCGCGCAGCCTGGCCGAAGAAGTTCCAAGGAGATCACCGCGGGCTAGGGCCGCTGGCCGCTCAGGGTGTCCACGATCCAACCATTTTTTGAGGACGCGACCACTCTCAAACGATTCTCGGGCCATGCTAATGAGTAAGCAAGGCATATTTAGACCGCTACCTCCGACCAAAGAAAGTTGACAATCAATCGGAAGCGCATAGAATTGCGAGCACCAACAAGTCCTTCTGAATCCTACTACCACGACGAAGG
Organism: Pyrinomonadales bacterium; assembly: GCA_038230715.1. Lineage (GTDB taxonomy): Bacteria > Acidobacteriota > Blastocatellia > Pyrinomonadales > Pyrinomonadaceae > UBA11740. The sequence goes on along the minus strand of JBBRMS010000007.1, from coordinate 33,808 downwards.
GAGTACCCCGATGACTTTCACTTCTCGAAAAAAGGTGTTGATGTTTTTCCCGGGGCTGATTTTGGCTCTGTGTGTGACCCAAGGTGTTGCCTCTGCCCCCGTCCTGCCGAATCCGGTGCTTTACCTGTTGGGGACCGAAGCTTTTACACAGGGCGGCAAGCAATTCACCCGCTACAAGTTCGATGTAGATAACAAGTTTTCTTATCCTCCGGAACTGTTTGCCGCAGCGCCGGCCCTGCCGCCGTGCGGCCTCAATACCAAGTCATCGCGAACCTGGGTCGATTTCTTTGACCAGCGCGGCAAACGGCTTTACGGATTCTGCGCTCTTGGCAAACTTAGCGACCTTAATACGATCTGGTTTGCGCTGGAACAGGACGTGGTTCCACCAAGCTATGTGTACATTGAGATGACGGATCGCCAAACCAACACTAAGTACAAATCGAACCTGGCTGAGACTACCTCTTAACCCTTGAGCGACCGTCTCAACCGAAAGTCGGACGACGCCTCGATGAAGGTCGGCGACACAGTTACCTGGGAACGGACATTCACCGAAGACGACATCCGGCTTTTCAATAAAGTTTCGGGTGACGAAGGCGTGCATCACGTAGTTCCGGACGAGCAGGGCCGTTTGATGGTCCATGGCCTGCTGACAGCGAGTGTGCCGACAAAAATCGGCGGGGACATGAACTTCATCGCGCGCGAAATGAAATTTCAATTTCACCGGCCGGTGTTTGCGGGCGACACCGTCACCTGCGTCGTAACAGTAGTGCAATTCGAACCGTCCGAGTCTTATATCAGCGTGAAGACTGATTTCGTTTGCCGCAACCAGAAGGGTAAAGAAGTAATGAGCGGCTATGCGCACGGTGTTATTAAGGGCAAGTAATGGATCGCGGACATCGTGTCGGTAATTGGTTCTACTGTAACTTGCGGGCTGGCGGGCAGCGTGCGCGAAGCCAGCAGATAGAAAGGTACGCGCAGTGTTTGTCCGGCGCGCTCTGCGATCACATACCATTGAAACTCGATCGGAGTCGTGGTATCGCGAATGATGTTGCCGTCGATGGCCACGTTCACGTTGTAGCTCGCAGTGCCACTGGCCGGAACGCTGACGCTCGCGTTGCTCAAACTTACGCTCACCCCGTTGCGTTGCAGTTCACGGTTATTCGCGACGCGCAAATTGTAGGTTCCGCCTAACCGGAAACGTCCTGGATATTCACCCTAACCGTTTCAGTGTGCGTGGCGCGGCTATTGATTACCGGGACTTCGCCATACGAGTGACTGGCGAGAATGCCCCTGGTCAATCCCATCGCCCGCAACACCCATTAAGGCCTTTGCATCCATCGCGGCCTTGACGTCAATACAACCTGCCCCTTGCGCTATGATCGAATCAGCACCGGGGCCGTCAGTGATGTTGACGACGAGGGACTAGCCGCAGGGCCTGCATGTGTTTTAGATTGGGGTGAAAGTGATGGCACCATCCGAAAGGAAATTGCACCATCACCTTACCTTTTTCACCGCGCGCTTATGTCCAGGGGATCCCCAGTCATGTGTTCCTTGATCTGGTAACGCAGGAATTCGTGGATCGCTTTTAGAGCCGCCGGATCGCTGGTTGAGATACGAATGAATGCGCCGCGTTCGTTCTCGGTAAACTCATACTTAATCCGGTCCTTCAGCTCCTTCATCACTGCGGTTCCCGGCGGGTTCTCCTCGTGCACCAGCATGGGCGCCGAGAAATTCCCTGCACCGAACATCCTGGCGATGTGACCAAGGTGTTTGCGGATTTGATCGCGACTTGCAGCGTCGGTGCTCTGATTGGCTTCGACCTGAATCATGCCACCGTCGGATTTCAGAAGAAAGTGATGGGTAGTGAGATTGTGATCAAATCCCATTACTCTGTCGCCACGATCGTTCATGGCTTCCATCGAATCATGTTTCGATTTTTGTGGGTCAGTCGCTTGCTGCTGCTGCGCCCCAGCGACCAGTAACGAACCCAGCGCTATCGCCACAATAGAAAGAACCAGAAAACTTTTCTTGATCATGATTTAACTCCGATTCTGCTCTGGTTACGTTTCAGCAGAGCTGAACGTAACGGTTTGTTGATGAGATTGGTCTTGCCCCGCGCCATAGCCTCGAGCAATCCGGCCGGCACAGCGGGATCCGTCTGCGCCAATCGTCTGTCCCAATCCTTCAACGAGCTTCGCAATTCATCGCGCAGGGCGAACAGGTCGCACAACTGTGATTCGATGGCGGCGAGCTTCTCTGCCGCCAGCTGACGAACACGCCGGCATGGAGCGCCGCCGTGATCGCGCACTTTCAGCACTGTACTTAGTTCATCAAGAGTGAAACCTACCGCCAGTGCTCTCCTCACCAGTTTGACCCGGGCCTGGGCGCTGTCCGGATAGGTTCGGTAACCATTTGCCGAACGACCGGACTTCAGCACACCCTTGCGCCCATAATGACGCAAGGTGTCCCGGCTAACGCCGCAAGCTTTGGCCAGATCCCCAATCCGCCAGACCCCCTGGTTGCGAACCTCGTCGTCCTGAGCGGAAGTGTAGAGTCTGGAGTCGACTCCAGGGTCAAGGTTTTTTTTCGCGGGCATGATTTCCTCCAACAGACGCCAAAACGAACCTGGGGCGCGGAAAAACACACCGCGCCCTCAGGTTCCGTTAGGAGCCGAACCAAGTTTGACTCTAGGCGTTAATTGCCGTTGGAGCTTGTGGTTGTCTTCTTGTTAGGCATGGGGCACGAATCGCCCTTGCAACAACATGCTGCGCCGTTATTCGCTTTGCAGCAGGCGTGAGCGTTCTTGCCCTTCTTCTTTTTCTTGCAGCAGGACATGTCCTTATCGCCGGCTTTGCAACAGTCTTTTGAGTCGCAACAGGCTTCGGCGTTTTGGGTGACGCCCTGTGGAGTTAAAGCGAAGGCGGAAGCTGAAACCGCCAGGGCGGCTCCCATGGCGAGAGTCATTAAAAGTGCTTGAATTTTTCTCATCTGATGTATCTCCCTATCGAAAGAATTGCAATGCGCTATTCTGAAGCTGGTATCGAGATGACAGTGAACGCGTTCTAAGTCTGAGTTTCACTTGCTGGCATTCTAGCGCTGGTTCGCGGTCGTTGTCGAGGGTGTTCGGCGGGGGGGAGTGCTCCGTTGGCTGTGTTGCTATTTTTCCCACGTAAAAATATTACTTCAAAATATGGATTTCAAATTAGGACACTACCCGGCGGGGTGATTACGGCCGCAGTTTCAACCCAATCAGGGATTCTCAAACTGACCAGCCCCCTGGCGCAGCTTGACTATTAATTTAGAATTATTATAATTCTAAAAGTGAAACCAGACAGCCACAAATTTACTAAGGAAAAGAGGGCCGGCGAAGGGCCGGCGCTTACGCGGCAGCGTCAGGTGGTACTTGACGTGGTTCAATCCGGTGATACCCATCCGACTGCGGCCGAGGTGTTCGAGGCCGCCCGCGGCAAGATGCCCGGAATCAGCTTTGCCACGGTTTATAATTCACTGCGTTTCCTGAAACGAGAAGGTCTGGTGCGTGAAGTGGCGTTCGGCGGCGGAGCCAGCCGGTATGATCGAGAGACCGACCGTCACGATCATGCGATATGTTCCGCCTGCGGCACGCTGGTCGATTTTGATTTACCGGGAACCGTTGAGCTGATTCGCTCAGCCGCCCGGGCAACGCGATTCAAACCGGAGTCAGTCCATCTGACGTTGGTGGGACTCTGCCCCGACTGCCGGGAGTGCAAATAGTTTTGTTTTGAAATTTGTTTGGGCCGCGAGAAGACTTTCGTCGCGGCGGTTAGTTAACTTTTGAGGAGGAAAAAATGTCAGCAGCAATAGCAACCGCATTTGAAAGTGCTCAAGTGGGCAAACCAGCGCCCGATTTTGAGATTCCGTCTACCAAGAACATCGAAAAACTTAATGAGCCGGTAAGGCTTTCTGATTATAAAGGCAAGTGGGTGGTAGTTCTTTTTTATCCATTGGACTTTACCTTTGTTTGTCCCACTGAACTAACTGCGTTCAGCGATCGTTACGCAGATTTCGAAGGCATAGGCGCCGAGATAGTTGGCGTCTCGACCGACTCTGCGTTTTCACATCGCGCCTGGCTGCAAACACCGCGCGACAAGGGCGGCGTCGAAGGTCTGGTATTCCCGCTGGGCGCGGACGTAACCAAAAAGATGTCCCGCGACTACGGCGTGTTAATCGAAGATAAGGGTATCGCGCTGCGCGGTTTGTTTGTGATCGATCCGGAAGGCGTTCTGCGCTACAAGGTCATTCACGATCTGAACATTGGTCGCTCAGCCGAGGAGACCCTGCGCGTTATTCAGGCTCTGCAAACCGGTGGTCTGTGCCAGGCGGAATGGCGTCCGGGTCAGGAAACGATCAAGAACTAACGGAACCAGAGCGTGGTTGTTCCCTCTCCCTTTTTGGGAGAGGGCCGGGGTGAGGGGCTTACATAGTGAGAAGGATCTGTTTTTGACTTCTGCTCTTTATCTCTCACCCTACTGCCCTCTCAGACAGAGGGGCGTAATCAGATCATTACAATGAGAGTGCTGGAGATTGAATTATGCCGATGAGAATTGGAACCCCCTTGCCGTCGCTCGACGGCGCAACCGAGTGGATCAGCGGCTCGGCCGAAGAAGCCCTGAAAGAAACTGAAGGCCATCCGATCCTGCTTCATTTCTGGTCGCTCAGTTGTGGCATGTGCAAAGAGAATCTGCCGCGCTTGGCTGAATGGCGAGAAAAATACGCAGCGGCTGGGTTGCGGATGGTCGCGATCCACATGCCGCGTTATCCTGCGGATACCGACACGACTGCGGTGCGCGAAGCCATCACCCAATACGGCATCAAAGACCCCGGCGCGATCGATAACGAGCACAAGTTGCGCGACGCCTTCCAAAATGAACATGGATACGTGCCGGCGTATTACCTGTTCGATGAACATCACAAGCTGAAGAGTTTTGCCGCCGGCGAGTATGGCACGAAGGTCATGGAGCCGGCGCTGGAGCGGATGCTGGGAGCGGCAAAGGCCGCGCTGGTGGGGTAAGATCGGGGCTCCGTTAGAAGCAAGACGTTTATAGATTCAGTCAGGTGAAAAATACAGCCCCGACAGAGGCGAAACAGGATATCGCTTCTGTCGGGGCCGTTCTTTGTAAGGAAGTCCTGCCCATAAGCAGCATCTGATCCCTACGGGACTTTGCACGATCTCATCCGCGATCGAGCGCTACAGCCGACAAATCAACAACTCCCGCTCGTAAATCATTTCCGGCGGCAGGCGATCGTGCAGATCCAGAAACAGCTCTTCGTGTCCCAACACCTCATCGCGCCAGGCCTTGCGATCGAAGGACTGCAGTTCGTCAAAAGTCTCTTTGGTAAAGTCCAGCCCGTGCCAGTTTATATCTTCATAATGCGGCACCCAGCCGATCGGCGTTTCTTTTGAGAGCGCCCGACCATGCCCACGATCGACGACCCACTTCAGCACGCGCATGTTTTCGCTGAAGCCCGGCCACATGAAATTCCCTTCAGCATCCTTGCGGAACCAGTTCACATGAAAGATGCGCGGCGTCTCAGTCAGTGAGCGTTGCATGCGGATCCAATGACGAAAGTAATCACCCATGTGATAGCCACAGAACGGCAGCATGGCCATCGGATCACGACGCACTTTACCAATGGTGCCCGCGGCCGCGGCAGTCATCTCGGACCCCATTGTCGCGCCGATGTAGACACCTGAGCTCCAGTTGAACGATTGATACACGAGGGGCATCGTCGTCGCCCGGCGTCCGCCAAAAATAATCGCGCTGATCGGAACACCGTTCGGATTCTCCCAATCAGGATCAATCGTCGGACATTGCGAAGCCGGAGCCGTAAACCGGGCATTCGGATGAGCGGCCTTCGCTCCGGTCTGTTTCGCGATTTCCGGCGTCCACTTGTTCCCTTGCCAATCCGTGCATTCAGCCGGCGGCGTGTCCGTCATTCCCTCCCACCAAACCCCACCCTCAGGCGTCAGCGCCACGTTGGTGAAGATCGAATTCTTTGAAAGGGTGATCATCGCGTTGGGATTCGTCTTGGCCGAAGTGCCGGGGGCTACGCCGAAGAAGCCGGCCTCGGGATTGATAGCATGCAGGCGCCCTTTTGCATCCGGCTTGATCCAGGCGATATCGTCTCCGACGGTCCAGACCTTCCAGCCTTCGAAACCCGCCGGCGGAATTAGCATGGCGAAGTTCGTTTTGCCACAGGCGCTGGGGAATGCGGCGGTGACGTAGGTCTTCTCACCCTGTGGGTTCTCGACGCCGACGATCAGCATATGCTCAGCCATCCAGCCTTCATCGCGAGCAATGTTCGAAGCGATGCGCAGAGCGAAACATTTCTTGCCCAAAAGGGCGTTGCCGCCATAGCCTGATCCATAGGACCAGATTTCGCGGGTCTCGGGAAAATGCACGATGTATTTTTCTTTGTTACAGGGCCAGGACACGTCGGCTTGTCCCGTTTCGAGCGGCGCGCCCACCGAGTGCATGCAAGGCACTACGCGTTTGTAGTCTTTATCAATCTCAGCATAAATCGGCAGGCCTATGCGGGCCATGATGCGCATGTTGACGACGACATAAGGCGAGTCGGTGAGCTGCACGCCGATCTGTGACATGGGCGAGCCGACTGGTCCCATGCTGAAGGGCAACACGTACATCGTGCGGCCCCGCATCGAACCGTCGAAGAGCTCTTTCAATTTCCGGCGCATCTGAAACGGTTCTTCCCAATTGTTGGTGGGGCCGGCCGCATCCCTGGAAAGCGAGCAGATGAAGGTTCGATCTTCGACCCGCGCGACATCGCTGGCGTCCGAACGAGCGTAGTAACAGCCGGGCCAGAGCTCTTCGTTGAGCTTGGTAAAGGTGCCCCCCGCAACCATCTGAGCCTTAAGCGCCTCGTCCTCTTCCTGCGAGCCATCGACCCAGTGAATAGCATCAGGTTTGGTCAGCAGGGCCATCTTCTCGACCCAGTTCAGCAGGTGCGTGTTCTTGCTCAGCGGCAGCGATACATCTCTGCTCTCAATCGTTTTCTGCGTCAGCGTAGAGCTCATGAATCTCCAATCGTTAACAGGTGTTTTCTGATATGTGGCGGTGTTATTGGTACCTAATTCTTACATCAGACAGAGGCAGAATCAAGTGGCGAGTTGACTGCGAACCGGTTCAGTTTGGAATTAGAGAATCTCTCATGGGCACCCCCGATCAGTAACCCGCGGAGCGGCAAAAAGATTTGCAGCCCGCAGCGTGAGCCATGGGTGGGTGGATCGCCAATAATCCGGTAGCTGCAGCGGGGCGAAAGTAGAAGCGGCGCCAACGGAGTTTCGCCCACCCCCGGGCTGGGGCTGCGTGGGATTACTCTTCCCATGGCTCAAGCCAGGGCTACAGATCTGCGGCCGCTCCTCGGCTAGGCCTTACCGTCGATAAGGTGGAGGACGACAATGCCCACTTCCTTTTGCACTTTCCCTGAGCCATCTGTTATTGCTTTCAACATGAAGGGACTAGCCCCGCGGGAAGCCTTTACCAAACGCGAATGGAAGCTAATCGAGCGTTTACGCACGCCCGCGCAAGTTCAGCGTTGGCTGACGGAGATGCCGTATAACTGGGAGCGCGAGGGCTCCACCATGCGTTCGTTCCGCGAAGTGGTGGAACGCAACCAGGTGCATTGCCTGGAAGCAGCGGTCGGGGCCGCCGTCATCCTCGAACAGCATGGTTACCCACCTCTGCTCCTGGATATCGAATCAATTGATCTGCTCGATCACGTGCTCTTCGTTTTTCAGCAGAACGGGAAGTGGGGATCGATTGCCCGTTCCAGGGACACCGGGCTGCATGGCCGCAAGCCGGTCTTTGCCAACCTCCGGCAACTGGTTTGGAGCTATTTCGATCCTTACATAGATCGAACGGGACGCATCAAGGGTTATGGCCTGACCAGCCTGTACGAACTGGGCAACTATGACTGGCGTTTCGCGAGCAGGAACATGCACAAGATCGAAGATCACCTGCGGGCGATTCCGCACCGCGCCCTCCGCTCATCGGATCGGCGGTACGAGTTCTGGCACGAACGCTACTACCGGTTCAAGAAAAGATACCCTGATCGCTCGCCGGTTTATTATGACAATCGGCGAGAGTGGATGCTTTGAGTGGTGATATACTGCGCGACATCGCCGGAGGAAAATTCTCATGGCCTGGGTCAACACATCACCGCTGGTTAAGACATACACGCTCGAAGAGTTTTGGGCGCTTCCCGCTGCGCCCGATCATTTCAAGCTCGAGCTAATCGCCGGAGTCCTTTATATGTCGCCAGCTCCCGAATATACACATGACAACATCGTTAAGAGGATCAATCGCCTGTTGATTCTTGAACTGGCGCGACTGCAAAATAGGGGCAGCGTCTACACTCCCCGGGCCGCCATTTGGACCAGTGACCGAACCTATCTGGAACCGGATCTTTTCTATTTGTCCGCGGAAACAGAGGCTGGGCTCGATCCCAGGCATCGTACGACTGCAGATCTTGTTATCGAAGTCATTTCACCGGGCTCGGCAATTTATGATCGCAACACGAAGGCCGACACATATGCCGCGCTTGGGGTGCAAGAGTTATGGCTGATTGATCAAACGGCGGAAACCGTTGAAGTCCGCACGTTAGAGGGCAACCGCTTCCAGGAAGGCGCTGTTCTGACGAAGTCCGAGCGCCTTCAGTCCGTAGTAATTTCGGGACTCACAATTCACCTCATTCAAGTCTTTGAAGATTAGCTTCTGAGACGCCGCCGGCGGTTAGTAGCGTCGTTCTTCTTTTTGCTTTCGCCGACAGCACCATATGCCCTAGTACAGAAGCGATAATGATCCCACCGCCAATGATGGCCCATCCCGAAGGGCGCTCCCCGAGAAACAGAAATACCCAGACTGGATTCAAAACCGGTTCGATGTAACCGACGATGCTGGCATCCAGCGACCGCAGGCCGCGGGCCATCGCAGAAGTGAAGAGGATGTAAGCGACGCCAATCTGGAATATGCCGAGATAAGCTATGCAGGCTAAGTCTGTTGTGCCGATACCACGGCGCATGGCGCCCCAAAATGCCGGCGCGCAAACTATGACTGCGATCAGATTGCCGTAGATGGCGGACGACGCGCGGTTAACCTCGCGGGCTTTTGAATGACGCAGCAGCAGGAAGTAGAGCGCGAAGCAAACTCCCGAAGCCAACGCCACCAGGTTGCCCTCCAGATCCTGCGGCCGCAGTTTTCCTACAAAGAATAGGGACATGCCGGCCACGCAAACAGCTACTGTTACCAGATCGCGTTGGCGAAACTTTTCTTTGTAGAAGAGGGGTTCGAGGATTAGTACATAGACCGGGGCGGTGTATTGCAGGAAGATCGCGTTAGCCGCAGTGGTGAGCTTGGTAGCCAGGACAAACAGGATCAGCAAAGCCGCATAAAGCACCGCCGCAATCGCGCTGACGCGGTTGAGCCCAAACCCTTCATGCCGCGTGACCACAGCGATCGTGATTGCCGCCAGCAGCGATCGACCAAACGAGAGTTCAAAAGCCGAGAGCGAGGTGGCCTTGATGAAGAGACCGCCGGTGCTCCAAAGCATCGCCGCGCCGAGCACTAACAGGAGCGGAGAGACGCCGCCCTTGCCACTGATTGCGTCGCGTTGGGCGTCGGTGTGAGCGGGCACTAATTTACGGCTTCGTTGGGGGCGCGATCAGTTTGGACCTGATCCGCAATTTGAGCTTGCGCCTCTTGTTTCAGCGCCCGGAGATATTTGCCGAACTGCCCGTTCCAGGGTGGAATAACCACTGAGACTGCGCCCTGCGCCTGGGCCTGACAGGCCAGACGAATCAGAGGCTTTGGTTCGGCGGTGTCGATGTAACCGAATTCCTTGATCTTCTTTCCTTCGCGGACGGCCACGTCGGCCAAACGATCGGCGCCGCCCAGCACGCCGACCCAGCAGGTGCCGCAGGAAGCTGAACGGCATTCGACCGGAATCGGACCTTCCATTCGTCGCGGATCGATGGCGACCCAGTCACGCGCCCGATCATCGGCCGCGCCCCACGCCAGGTCCTGTCCGTCGTTCAACTTGTATTTGGCCTGGTCGTCGTTCTCGTCGTGAGTGACCGTGAACTGTCTGTTGACTGTCTTCAGAAAACCCAGCAGTCCCTGGCTATCTACTTTGGCGCGCTCGCGAAGAATCTGTTCCGGAGATTTCTTGAAGTGCTTTTTGTCGATGTGCAGAGTGCCCGGCGCGCTTTTGAAAGCAGCCAGGCCCGCCTGTTGGATGGTCATGAAAGCCACCGCGGTGATACCTACCAGCAGCGAATCATCTGTCTTGCCAGCGGCGCTGTGCGCGACCGCGAGAATCTGATCGGCCAGAGAATCGCGCGATGTCTGATTGAACGAGTCCGCGTGTTGCTCAACCGCGCTCTTAACCTGGGCCCAGAAATGGTGGCCGTAAAGAAATTTGTGCGAACGATCAATCTGGTCTTTCAAGTCATAATCGCCCTGCAGAAGCAGCTGCTGCACCAACTTGTCGCGGTCTTCCGCCTGCCGCAACGCGCGGCACAGGGCCAGCGGATAGAACGAAAACCATATCTGGGTGGCGGTGCGATCGACTTCGTGGATCGACCTCAGGAGCGTGGCCAGAGTGGCTGACCACGCTTCTTCGTCGTGCTGACTCAGGAACTTTTCAAAGGGTGTTTCGGTATTCATAGCGGTTAGATCGGAATTTCCCGGCTAATCGAAACGCTTAGTCTACCAGCTTCGCAGTTGATTCAGAAGCCCGACCGTAAGCGATTAGAGTCAGTTGGATTCCTGCTTGGGAGGAGCACTTGTTACTGAGAACGCGGGTGCCCTCGCCCGCATCCGTGGCTAGTCATGCCTTTCGCAGAAACGCATTTGCGCTTCGCTCTCAATGCGGGCGATGGCGTCCGCGTTCCCAGTAGGGATTCTCTCTTAAACCTAAGCTGAACCACTTCTTCCTCTGGCTTGTGACATTTGGGGTTTGACAACCTGCAATTGAGTCGAGTAAAAGTCGTTTCCAATCCAGAGGGAGTTAAATATGGCGGAAAAGCAAATTGAAAATGCGGGTTCGCGGCGTACTTTTGACAGCGCTTATGGCTTTTCGTTCAGCATAGCGGTAGGGCTGTTGCTGTTTATTGCCGGACTATTCATCGCCCTGACTGTTGGCGGAGCGGGCGGGATAGGCTTGATCTTCGGAATCCCTCTGCTCACAGCCGGCCTGTTCATCCCTCTCTTCATGATGCGCGATCTATTCAAGAACAGCGAGATCAAAGAGCCCTGTCCCAAGTGTGGCGCGGCCATCAAAACATCAGACGCGACCTTGCAGCTCAGGTGCACGAGTTGTCAGAGTGTGATTGACGTGCGCGAAGGGAAGTTGTTAATAGCCCAGCCTTAACTTAGCCGTGGACATCCTATTCGCCCGTGGCCCATCTACTTCATCCGAATATGCCCCGCGACAGCCTTGCCCTACAATGGACGCATGAGGCGTTCCGGCGGTCACCGCAAACCAAAACGAAATGCGCGCGATCGCCCCGGGTCTCCTGATAAAGCGAGGCCGCCGCAAAAGCATCCGCACACTCCAGACGACAGACCAGAGGCGATGCCGGCCCCGACCGGAAATTATGGCCGCGACCTGAGCCAGCTGCTGGCAGATATCGGTTCACCGAAACCCGCGCCGATAAAACCCGACCCATTTCAATTAGAGGCGCTGAACGCCCTCGAGTTCGAAGACGTCCTGGTCACTGCTCCGACCGGGAGCGGCAAGACCTGGATCGCGCGCGAAGAAATTCGCCGGCTGTTAGAGCTGGGCAAACCAGCCTGGTACACCACTCCGCTCAAGGCCCTGACCAATTCAAAGTTTGCCGAGTTCAGTGAAGAGTTTGGATCAGAAAACGTGGGCATACTCACAGGCGATCGGAAAGAGAACCCGGACGCACCGCTGATTGTGGGCACTACTGAAATTTTTCGTAACCAGTTATTTGATTCGTTGCGCGGCGGTGAAGAAGTCCGAGCCGAGTTGGTGGTATTCGATGAAGCGCATTACCTCGCCGACGAAGAACGCGGACACGTTTGGGAAGAGGCCATCATCCTAACGCCGCCTCGCATTCGCATGCTCCTGCTCTCAGCCACAATCGGAAATGCGGAAGAGTTTGCGGCGTGGATTGCCGACGTGCGTGGCGTCCGTTGTAGCGTGGTGACGCGGCCCGGCGCGCGACCGGTGCCGCTGCGGGCGGCGTTCCTCATGTCCGATCGACGACTGGTGCCGCTGCTTAATCAGAGCGGCGCGTTGAATTCCGAGATCGCCAGGTTGAGTGAAGATCAGCGCGACCGGGGAACGAGTAATAGAGGAAGAAGACGGCGATGGTAGCAACGCCAACCTCGCGTCCGCAGCCCGCGCGTATCCTGAGTGCTGCTAGTTGGCAATAGAAACCCGGCAGGATGCCGGGGAACCGCAGGCAAGGATGCCTGCGCTCCATTGATCATGAAACTTCGGATGCCGGAAATGCCGCCGGGCACTCTGATTGCCGCGCTTGGTTCCTACAACCTTTTGCCGGCGATTATTTTTCTGCCTACTCGCCGGCGTTGCGACGAATCCGCAGCCGAGACCGCCTTGAGCCGCCGGGCTGCACCCGACGAACGCCGGGCCGCCCGCCGCGAGTTCATGCTCAAGTTCGCCGAGCAAACTCCCGAAATTCGCAAACATCGTCACTGGGACGCAATTATCGGCGGCGGCATCGCCTCGCACCACGCCGGTCATATGCCGGCCTGGAAGCTGGTGATCGAAAAGATGATGAGCGCCGGGCTGCTCGAAGCGATTTTTGCCACGGCCACGGTCGCCGCCGGAGTCGACTTCCCCGCACGCACTGTCGTAGTGACCTGCGCTGACCGGCGCAGTGCCAACGGCTGGCAATCTCTCACCGCGTCTGAGTTGCAGCAGATGACCGGACGCGCCGGACGACGCGGGAAAGATCGAGTGGGGTTCGTCGTCGCGGCTCCCGGACCTCATCAAAACCCAAAGCGCATTGCGGAGCTGCTCAGTGCGCCGCCGAACGATCTCGAAAGCCAGTTTCGTGCCACCTACACATCACTGCTGAACCTGCTCGACGCCTTTGGCAGCTTTGCCCAGGTGCGCCAGATTGCTGAACGAAGTTTCGCCCACCGAAATCTACTGCCGCAGATTCGCCGGCTGGAGACCATGCGTGATGAAAGCGAAAACCGTATTCGTGAAGCGCTACAACTCGCTGCCGTGGAAACACCCGTGGACACCGTGCGCGGTCTGGAGCGTTTGGCCGGCGCGCGTTCAAGGCTGCTTGAGTCAGCGCCGCAGACCCGCCGTGAAGCCCGGGTGCACTGGCTGCACAAAGTCGTCCAGCCTGGTCGGGTGGTGGCGACCGGTCGCAGCGGCAAACGCCTGACATTCGTTACTGCGCGTGGGCGCGACGGCGTTACCGGCGTGCGTGAAGACGGCCGCACCGCGTCATTCTCTTTGGAACGCGTGGGCCGGGTCTTCGCGCCTATATTTCCAGCGCAGCCGGAAAACATCGAAGCGGCGTTTGACGAGACTCATCAACGCGCCCAGCATCTCGCATTGGTTGAACCGCGGCTGCGTGACACGCGTGGCGAAGAGGAAGATTCGATTAAGTTGCTTAACGACCTGATCGATTCACTGGCAGGTCGGCACGGCGAGGTCCTTTGGTCGCTGCAAGCGGAAGCGGCATCAATCGAACATACTGAGCGGCAGATCAATCGGTTGCGAGCGGATGTTTGGGAACCATTTGAACGTTGCGCACGCGTGCTCGACCACTTCGGCTATCTCGATTTTCAATCAGAGCGGGTCACAGATCGCGGTCGTTGGCTGGCGGACCTGCGAGTCGATCGGCCGCTACTCGTCGGCGAAGCCTTGCAGCGTGGTTTGTTTGCCGGCCTGAAACCGGCGCGAGCGGCAGCTTTGATTGCCGCGATCGCCGCCGACGAAGATCGCGATTACGGCGAGCTGGAACTCGACGACGCGATCGTCTCCCTGCTGGTCCAGTTCGAACAGATTGCTTTTGAAGTATCGACCGAAGAATGGAAACAGGGAGTTGGAGCTGCTCCCGAAATAAATTTTTCTGCCGCCGCCACCGCCGCCGCCTGGGCCGGTGAGGCCGAGTGGACCGAGCTGGTCCGCGAAACGCGGGCCGAAGAAGGCGATTTAGTCAGGCTGCTATCGCGCACTGGAGAGGCCCTGCTGCAGCTCGCCGGCTTGCGCCAGTCGCACGCGGCGGCTGCGGCGACGGCCCGCACCGCCTCGGAATTAGTGCTACGCGAGCCGGTACGGTGATGGAGCGAAATGGCCATATCCGCAATAGGTCAGTACCGGGCGCGATAGCGACAGGGTCTTCAAGACTTCAACCGGCCCGTGGTCAAGGATGACCTGGTCGCTACCGCTCCCGGTACTGACCTCATGCGGCGACTGTGTTAAGATTTGACTGACATGGAAGTCTTACTAGCTGACGAATTCGGATTTTGTTTTGGCGTCGAGCGCGCCGTCGAGATGGTTGAGGACGCGCTGGAAGTTGGCGCGCCGGTGCGCACCCTCGGGCCACTGATTCACAACACCCAGGAAATGAAACGCCTGGAGGGCGAAGGCGTCACGACAATCGAAGCGCCCGCCGAAGTCGGCTCGGACGACATTGCCGTGATCCGCGCGCATGGCGTCACCCCTCTGGTCCAGATTCAATTGGAACAGCGTGCGGCCCTGGTCGTGGATGCGACCTGTCCGTTCGTCACCAGGGTCCAGAGACTGGCCGAGCGCGCCGCGAAAGACGGCCGCCACGTGGTGGTTGCCGGCAGCCCCGACCATCCTGAGATGATCGGCGTGGTTGGCTATGCGCCGGACAATACTTTCGTAGTCAGTGACGCGGCCGGAGTTGCGAAACTTCCCATGCTGCACGCGCCCCTCGTCGTCTCGCAGACGACGCTAAAGCTGCAGACATTTCTTGAAGTCGCCGAAGCCGTGCGCGCCAAGTCCGACGCTGAGCCACAGGTGGTGAACACGATTTGTTCGGCCACGCGCGATCGGCAGGACGCCGCCCGCGCTCTCGCCGGACTGGTCGATGTTTTCTATATCATCGGCGGGAAGCACTCCTCAAACAGCATCAAGTTGCTGGCCGTCTGCAAAGAACAGTGTGAACGCAGTTTTCTGATCGAGACCGACGGCGAGATCGAAGCTTCTGATTTGATTGGCGTCAATCGTGTAGGCGTCACAGCCGGCGCGTCGACGCCCAATTGGTTGATCGATCAAGTCGTCAAGCGTCTGCGCGAGATTGGTAGCCGGCTCTCGGTCGAAAGCCAAACCAGCGTCAACTAGACTTCCAGGTTTCCCCAAATAGACTTAGCGCCTTCCGTTTTCCTTCGCGCCTTTGCGTGAGACCCTAACGACCCGTATCGGTTTCCGCAAAGCGCAAAGAGAGGACCTGAGACGCGAAGGAGTGTTCGTTCCAGCCCGGAGTCATAACCGTTATGAGATCAAGTCTTACTATTCTGATCGGGTTCATGATCTGTTTAGTTATGGGAACTTCAACCAGTGCCAGGCCGCGGAGTTTTCCCGAGCTGGTCGACGCCTATTTCGAAGACTACTTCAAGACCAACCCGTCGCAGGCTACCAGCGCGGGCTTCCATCAGTACGATCATCAGCTGGAAGACTTTTCCCTGGCCGCACACGAGCGTAACCGGACCAAACTGCTGGCTTATCTGAAAGAGTTCGCAGCTATCAATCCGCAGCCACTTTCACAAAACGATCGCGACGATCGTGAGATCATGATGGCGTCGATTAATGGCATCCTGCTGGAGGAAGATCGCGTGCAGATGTGGCGAAAGAATCCTGACTACTACTCAGGGGCCGCCACCAGCTCCATCTTTTCGATCATTAAAAGGGATTTTGCCCCCGCGTCAGAGCGCCTGCGTTCAGTCATTGAGCGCGAGAAGCAAATTCCCCGAGCCCTGCAGCAAGCGCGAGAAGTACTGAGTAGTCCGCCGAAAATTTACACCGACATCGCGATCGAACAGCTACCGGGCAATGTTGATTTCTTTCAAACAACGGTGCCGGATGCGTTCAAAGACGTGAAGAATGCGGACCTGCTCGCCGAGTTCAAACGCAGTAACGAAGCCGCCATCGCTGCACTCAAGGACTACCTCGCGTGGCTGCAGAAGGATCTTCTGCCACGCTCGCAAGGCACGTTCGCGATTGGTCCGCGAAATTATCAGCTTAAACTTTTGTACGATGAGATGGTCGATGTGCCGCTGCCGCGGTTACTGCAGATCGGCTATGACCAGCTACGCAAGGATCAGCGCAGGTTCATCGAGACTGCGCAGCGGATTGATCCCAACAAGTCGCCGGAAGAAGTTCTAAAGGAAGTCGAAAAGGATCATCCGAGTGCGGCCGAACTGATCCCGGCCGCCCAGAAGCAACTCGACGGCATGCGGCAGTTCCTCATCGATCACAAAATCATTACCGTGCCTGGCGGCGCGCAGGCGAAGGTGGTCGAGACGCCGTCCTTTGCGCGAGCCACAACGTTTGCTTCAATGGACACCCCGGGCCCTTATGAAACGAAGGCGACCGAAGCTTTCTATAACATCACCCTGCCGGATCCTGCCTGGCCCGCCGACAAGCAGGAAGAATACCTGCAGGGCTACAACTATCCACTCTTGAGCAATGTATCGGTGCACGAAGTTTGGCCCGGACACTACACACAGTTTCTCTGGGTCAAGAACAATCCCGATCTTTCCAAAGTGCGCAAACTAACGGCTGCCGGATCCAACGCCGAAGGTTGGGCGCATTACAGTGAGGAGATGCTGCTCGACGAAGGTTTTATGAACAACGATCCGAGGTATCGTTTGACGCAGCTGGTGGATGCGCTGCTGCGCGACTGTCGCTACATCGTCGGGATCAAAATGCACACCGAGGGCATGACGATGGCGCAGGCAAACGAATTCTTTGTCAAAGAAGGCCGCCAACAACCAGTGGTCGGTGAAATGGAAACGAAGCGAGGCACCGGCGATCCAACTTACCTGATGTACACCCTTGGGAAGCTGGAGATTTTGAAACTGCGCGCCGATTACAAGCGCAAGATGGGCAGCACCTTTTCGCTGCAGGAGTTTCACGATCGATTCATCAAAGCCGGCAGCCCGCCGGTAAAGATCGTGCGCCGGGAGCTAATGGGAAGCGACGGCCCGTTGCTTTGATAGGTTTGGAGTGCGCTGACTAGTCAGCGCTTTGGAAAGCGGCGAAGAGTCGCCGCGCTCCACAAAAAATGGATATCGAACAGGTTCACGCTCATTGTCTTTCGTTTCCGCACGTGACTGAGGTGGTGCTGTGGGGAAATGATCTGGTGTTCAAGATCGGCGGCAAGATGTTCGCCGTCATCGGCCTGGATGCGGCTTCGGATCACTGCATGTCCTTTAAGTGCACGCCGGAAAAGTTCGCCGAGTTGACTGAACGCAAAGGCATCGTGCCTGCTCCCTACGTCGCCCGTTACCACTGGGTCGCCCTGGAACGCTTCAGCGCCTTGAGTGGAAAAGAACTGAAGAGCCTCCTGCAAACCGCCTACGATCTGGTGGTGACGAAACTGCCGAAAAAAATTAAAGCCAGGCTGGAGATATAAAGCACGAAGAGTGGGGCCGGCTCAACCGCATCGTGTACTGCGGACAGCTCACTGCGGACAGGCGGCGCCAAACTTCGCCCAGTCCTGAAACCGCCGGGCGAATTCGTCGTGAGGCATCGGGACGGGCGCGCGGCCTTCACCGGGATTCCATCCCCACAGAACCAGTTTGTCGGAAGTTACGTGCTCGATGATCTGAGCGATCGACTTGCCGTTGTTCTGTTTCGGATCCTTAATCTGCCGGCACATTTCTCCGGGAGTTTTACCCTCCCAGATCATCGGTGTCCTGGCCGGAGGTAAATGCCAACCCTTCGCTCCCGGCGGCATGTTCAGCCCCGCGACATTCTGCTCCTGATGACAGGCGCTGCATTTCTGACCGTACTTGCCATGACCGTCAACGCCGCGCTTCACGTTCTGGGTATGAATATGATTGTCGTCGCCCTGTCGCGGATAGTCTCCGGTCGCATGACAATTCAAACAACGCGGATGTTTGAGCACCGGAATAATTGAGGTGAAAAGTTCGCGGGCCTTCGCGTCGTCTCGTTCAGGAGATTTGCCGGCCCGGGAAGAGAGAGGTTGAGCAATCAGACCCAGCGCGATCAGCACGAGTACCGCGATCAAAGAACTTAGTTGTAATTGTTTCCGAAACATAGTCCGCATGTGGAGTGCGCTGACTTGTCAGCGCTCTGTTATGCGGCGACTCGTCGCCGCCGAAACACGACCGTTAGGTTCTCGCCGCGACCAGTCGCGGCTTAGAAAGCGGCGACGAGTCGCCGCACTCCACAATCATCCCACCAAACCAATCGGCAGCTTTCTCACCCGCGTCCCGGTCGCCGCAAAAATCGCATTAGCCACAGCCGGCGCCACGGGCGGCACGCCAGGCTCGCCCACGCCCGTCGGCTTTTCCGTACTCGGCATGATATGAACTTCGATCTCGGGCGCTTCATTAATTCGCAGCATCGGGTAATCGTGAAAGTTTCGTTGTTGCACCCGGCCGCGGTCCAGAGTGATCTCATCCTTCAAAGCCGCCGTCAGACCGAAAATAATTCCACCTTCGAGCTGCGCTTTGACCGTGTCGGGATTCACCACGCGACCGCAATCGATCGCGCACACGACGCGATGAACCCGCACCCTCCCATTATCGACTGAGACTTCGGCTACCTGGGCCACGTAACTATCGAAGGAGAAATGCGTGGCAATTCCGCGACCGCGACCGGTGGGCAGGGGTTTACCCCAATTTGCTTTCTCGGCCACCAACTCAAGCAGAGCCCGCATCCGCGGCTGATTGGCGAGCAACGCGCGCCGCAACTCAAATGGATCCTTGCCACACTCATGGGCTACCTCGTCAAAGAAAGCCTCGACCGCAAAACCGTTATGCGAGTGGCCCACAGATCGCCACCACATAACCGGCACGCCAATCTTCGGCGTGTGCAGATCGACCTGCAGGTTGGGAATGCCGTAGAGCAAATCCGCCGCGCCTTCAACCGATGCCGCATCGATCCCGTCTTTGATCCCGAACGCTTCAAAGGCAGTTCCTTCCATGATCGATTGGCCCACGATCGTGTGGGTCCAGGCAACGGGATTGCCCGACACATCGACACCGGCTTGCATGCGGTCGTACCACATCGGCCGATACCAACCACCGCGAATGTCGTCTTCCCTCGTCCAGATAACCTTGACCGGGGTCTTCGCAGCCTTCGCGACCTGCACTGCTTCGATCACAAAGTCCGAAGCCGGATTAGCCCGCCGGCCAAAACCTCCACCCAACAAAGTCGTATGAATCTGCACCTGTTCCGGCTTCAGACCCGCAACCGCCGCCGCCGCCATGCGATCGACGGTTTGGAATTGAGTGCCGGTCCAGATCTCGCAACTGTTCGCGCGCAGATCAACGACACAGTTGAGTGGTTCCATCATCGCGTGGGCCAGGTAAGGCACTTCGTATTCAGCCGTAACGGTTTTGGCTGCGGACGCCAGAGCGCCGGCCGGATCGCCAACCCTTCGCGCGAGCTTCCCTGGCTTCTTTGCCAGGCTCGCATACTGCTCGCGCATGCCCGTGGTGGAGAGGTTTGCGTTCTGGCCTTCGTCCCACTTGATGTCCAGTTTTTCGCGCCCGAGCTTCGCCGGCCAGAACCCTTCGGCAATTACCGCAACGCCGCTCGGTATCTGCACAACGTTTCTGACACCCGACACAGCCCGCGCAGCGTCTGCGTTTAGACTAGCAACCTTGCCGCCAAAAACAGGGGAGCGCGCGACCACCGCCGTCATCATCCCAGGAATCTTCACGTCAAGTCCAAATTGAGCCGAGCCATCTACCTTCGACGGTGTGTCCAACCGTCTCGTGGCCTTGCCGATCAGTTTGAAGTCCTTCGGGTCCTTGAGCGGGACATCCTGAGGCGCAGCGATTTTCGCGGCGGCATCGGCGAGTGAGCCGAAGGAAGCGCGCTGCCCTCTGCCTGGGCCAATCACAAATCCATTCTCGGCCCGCAGAGCCTGGCTATCGACGCCCCACTGCTGCGCCGCAGCGCCAATCAACATGACGCGGGCGGTCGCGCCGGCTTTGCGAAAGCGGTCCCACTCCGAAGCGGTGCTGGTGCTGCCACCAGTCATCTGAATTCCAAAGGTAGTGTGATTGTACGCAGCGTCGACAGGAGCAGACTCGACTTTGATCTTGCTCCAATCGGCTTCGAGCTCTTCAGCGAGGAGCATTGGCAGAGACGTGTAAACCCCTTGTCCCATCTCGGACTTGTTTACGATGACTGTGACTGAATCGTCAGAGCCAATCCGCACAAACGCATTGGGCATAAACGGGAGCGCAGCCGTCCCAGGTTGCCGCCCGCCCGCATCCAGGCCGGCTCCGATCGCTTCCGGAAGGTACAAACTAAGCAGCAAACCGCCTCCGGCAGCCGCACTAACTTTTAGAAAAGATCGTCTTTTTATTTCGTTCGTCATGTTCTGACTACTGGAAGACCTGTTCGCCAACGCTGAAACCTCATTGAGCTTCGGTTAGGAGCGCAATGTTTGCCGCCCATATCGATTCGCCGTACAGGCCCTGACACTGTCCCAGTGGGAAGGGAACATTCAAATCCTCTCAAGCCTTCCGCTTCATCTCCGCCGCCCGATGGATTGCCTGGCGAATTCGTGGATAGGTGCCACAACGGCAAATATTCCCCGTCATCGCCTCGTCGATGTCTCTGTCCGTGGGTTTGGAATTCTCAGCCAGCAGCACCGCCGCGCTCATTATCTGGCCGGACTGGCAGTAGCCACACTGCGGCACATCAATTTCGATCCAGGCTTTTTGTAAAGGATGACTGAGGTCGGTTGAGAGACCTTCGATGGTAGTGATTTCTTTGCCGGCAGCATCGGCCACGCGCTTAACGCAGGAACGGATCGCTTCGCCGTTGAGATGGACTGTGCACGCGCCGCACTGGGCCATACCGCACCCATACTTTGTTCCGGTCAGCCCGATCGTTTCGCGCAGTACCCAGAGCAGCGGCGTCGCCGGATCAACGTCTACGTTAATCGCCTTGCCGTTAACATTCAGAGTAATCAACCGAGACACTCCTTCTGAGTTAGTTCAACGCGCTCTGCTTTCGAGGGATGTTTCGTATGCTAAGCCCGAGTTTTGGTTGAGTCAAGAAGGATCGCGGTAAGGTGGGATAAATTGGTACAAATGATCGAGAGGTCGCGCGAAAGCATTCGCGCCGGAAAGCTCGAAGAGTCGCGGGTTTCTCCGGGCACCTTCGCACCCAATCATTTCTTCCATCGCGATCCAGGGGCTGTGCGCTTCGCGCTCGCCCTGCCTACTTTCCGGACGCGCCACCGGCGCGCATCTTCGCAATAATCGCGTCCGCAAACTCGTCAGTCGACGAAGTCCCGCCAATGTCGCGTGTGCGCACCTGGCCTTCGGCGAAAACCGCGAGCATTGCCGATTCGATATTTTCGGCGGCGGGCCGTTCGTCTATGTGACGCAACATCAGGATCGCCGACTGCAGGAGGGCGGTGGGGTTGGCGATGCCAAGGCCTGCGATGTCAGGTGCTGAACCGTGCACGGCTTCGAACACTGCGCCCTTCTCGCCGATGTTTGCGCCCGGCACCAGGCCAAGGCCGCCGATCAATCCGGCGCACAAATCCGAAACGATATCGCCGTAGAGGTTCTCACACAGCAGCACATCGAATTGTTCGGGACGCATCACGAGCTGCATGCAGGCATTGTCGATGATCCGGTCTTCCGCAATGATATCCGGATACTCCTGCGCGACTTTATGAAAGCAGGAGAGGAAGAGCCCGTCGGACATCTTCATGATGTTCGCTTTGTGCGTACACGTGATCTTCTTCCGCCCCTCGTTCTTCGCGAACTCGAACGCAAACTGGGCGATCATGGTGGAAGCCCGGTCGGTAATAATTTTCAGACTCTCAATCACGCCCGGAACAACTTCGTGCTCGATGCCGGAATAGAGACTCTCGGTGTTCTCGCGCACGATCACCAGATTGAGTTCCGGATTGCGGCAGGGAACATTGGGGAGGGCGCGAATAGGTCGCAGATTAGCGTAAAGATCGAGCGCCTTGCGCAAGCCGACGTTGACCGAAGTAAAGCCTTTGCCTACCGGCGTGGTGATGGGACCTTTGAGCCCGACCTTGTTGCGCTTGATCGATTCAAGCAGTTCGGCGGGCAGCGTGGCGCCGAATTTATCCAGGGCCTCCTGGCCGGCAACATGTCTTTCCCATTCGATCTCGACGCCGGAGGCTTCGATAATGCGGACAACTGCGGAAGCGACTTCAGGGCCGATGCCGTCGCCAGGAATCAGTGTGATACGATGCATAAAATCAGTAGGCAAAAAGCGTTTTTAAAAGCAGAACCTTTAGTTAGTCCGCAACGCGGACGATTGATAATAGCCCACCGATTCATCCGTGGGATCAAATCGAGATCAACCTCCAGTCCGTGCAGCGGATGGCTGACCCTTGAAACCTCAGTCGCCCGTTCACGGGCTTGGTCTGTTTATTAACCAGCACCCGGCACTGAAGTCCCGGGCTATTTTCAAACGTCCGCAGTCGCGGACTATAGCAAAGCGTTTTTAGCATAAGACTTCAACCGGGAACTGACAACTGAGCATCGCAATTCATGCTGTCCGGCAAACCATTCAGAACAAACACCACCGCCGAAGTAGTCATCGTCGGTGGCGGTGTCATCGGGTTAACCATCGCGCGCGCGCTGGCACGGCGCGGCGTGCGCGAAGTCCTGTTAATCGAACGCGGCCATCTGGGGGCGGAAGCTTCATGGGCCGCCGGCGGCATGCTAGCTCCACAGGTTGAAGTCGATCACAAGGACGACTTCTTTCAGCTCGCCTGCGCCAGCCGCGATCTGTACCCGAAGTTTGCTGAAGCTCTGAAGGAAGAAACCGGTGTCGATGTCGAATTGGCTCGGAGCGGCACTCTCTGTCTCGGTTTCACCGCAACGGATGAAGTCGAATTGCGGCATCGTTATGAATGGCAGAAACGCGAAGGCCTGGAAGTTAGTTGGTTGGGCGCCGACGAAGCCCGACGCCTCGAGCCGTCCATCTCGGCTGATGTTCGTTGCGCTCTGCACCTTCCCAGAGACATTCAAGTCGACAACCGTCGATTGATTAACGCCCTGGTGCGCGCAAACGAAGAGTTGGGAGCGCAGCTAATAACCGGGTCGTCCGTGACTGCCCTGCAAATCAAAGGCAAGAAAATTTCGGGGGTCGAGACCTCGCTGGGCCTTGTCTCCGCGCCCTTAGTTGTACTTGCCGCGGGCGCATGGACTTCCCTAATTAAATCGACTGACGCAAATCTTCCGGCCATCGGGGTGGAACCCGTCCGCGGCCAGATGCTCTGCTATGCAGCGCACCCGCAAATTACGCGGCATGTGGTCTACAGTTCGCGTGGCTACCTGGTGCCGCGACGCGACGGGCGAGTGCTGGCAGGATCAACTGCGGAACGCGTGGGTTTTGAAAAGCGAGTGACCGAGGAAGGTCTGGCGGCCATCAAGTCGATGGCCATCGAGATCGCACCTGGCGTGGCGGCCTTACCAGTAATTAGTTCGTGGGCAGGTTTTCGGCCACGCGCCAAAGACGGACTCCCCGTGCTTGGGGCAACCGCAAAAATCGAAGGGCTCGTCTACGCCACCGGTCACTATCGGAATGGAATCCTGCTGGCACCGATCACCGGACGAGTAATTGCGGATGCGATTGTTGATGGCGTGTGGCCGGAAAGCCTGAAAGCATTTTCGCCGGATCGATTTTGTCCAGTCTAAGGGTTCGGACAATCTGTCTGACGACTCGCATTGCCACCCTCGTCGTGAGGTAAATCACAGATCGCGGGCCTCCCGCCCGCGGATCGGATTCTTGTTCGCTCGATTTTGACACCGCCATCACCGTGGCCTAACATGATCGGGTCTCTCTTTCGAAACGCTGGTCAAATCACTACACTTGCCCCTGAAATACTAATGAAACAAACCCAACGCTTGCTGATTGTCACACTCGGGATGCTCGTCCTGAGCAACTTTTCCTTCGCTCAATCCGGGCGCGTAAAGGACCCGGCCGAAACCGCCGCGGCTGATGAAACAAAGAAGCCTGCCGATGCGAACGACACGCGCACGGCAGCTCAGCTCTTCGAAGACGCAGACACGTACACACAAAAAAGGTTTGCTGACTTCGAAAAGCAAAAGATGCCCTATGACCAACGCCTCGAAGAAAAGATCAGGCACGAGCAGCAGGATCTGGCGGCAAAACATTCGACGGTTCTGTTGGCGCGGAGGCTCGACGGCAAGGACGTTTACTATCTTGGCATGCTTTACAACCTGGCCAAAAACTTCGACGCGGCGTCAGAAGCTATGAGTCGGTTTCTTAACGAGAGCAAAAGCGCTGCCGGCGAACCGGCCCAGAACGCGCGGGCCGTCATCGTGATTCAGGCTGTAAAAAAAGGTTCGTTGCCGGAGGCCGAAGTTCGCTTGGCAGAGTATGCCCAGAACCAGCCGCAAGTTGCCGCGGATCGCTACGTCCTCGAAAACCTGATGGTGGGTGGTTACTTCAAGAATAAGGATTACGAGCACGCGTTGCCGCATGCCCAGCAGCTTTGGATTGCGGCCAGGGCGACGGCAATGCAAAAGAAATCATTCGCGCGCGACTCGCTGCTGAATGAAGCGATGACCTTGCTGTCTGAAACTGAGCTGAAGCTGCAGAAGAAAGCTGAAGCGGTCGCGGCGGTGCAGGAACTGCGCTCTTTAGCATTGAGTTTCCCGTCGGGAAATCTGTACAAGCTGGCGATGCGACGACTGGTCCAGATTGATCCTACGACCGACCCTTTCAAGATGCCTGATATCGCGACTGAGTCCGCCGCGCTGCCGCCGGAAATCCTGGCCGATGAATGGATCGATCAGACTCCCACCAAGCTGGCAGATTTGCGCGGTCAGGTGGTGCTGCTGGATTTCTGGGCCACCTGGTGCGGTCCCTGCAGAGTGACTTTCCCACGACTGACAAGATGGCACCAGAACTACAAAGCCAAAGGTCTGGTCATCCTCGGCGTGACGAATTTTTTTGGCCGCGCTGAAGGAAAGAATCTGACCCGAGCGCAGGAGATGGAATACCTGCGCACTTTCAAGAAAACATTTCGCCTGCCTTATGGGTTCGCGATTGCTGCTTCGGAAGATAACGATCGGAACTATGCGGTGAGCAGCATCCCGACGACTTTTCTGATCGATCGCCGGGGGGTGGTGCGGTTCATCAGCACCGGGTCGGGTGACGAAGAAAACGCGGCCTTGAATCGAATGATTACCAAGCTGATTAACGAGCCGGCCCCACCGCCAGCAACCACAGTCGGCACCGGCAAACAGTGAATCTAACCGATGCGATCAATTATCTATCGCATACACATGTGGCTGGGACTGATTGTCGCTGTCCCGGTTTTGGCCTGGGCGTCCAGTGGGCTCTTGTATGCCTGGCCCAGCGCAGTTGAAGGCGGGAAGATCGAAACCATCGATGCAACGAGGGTCCACGTCTCACCGTCAGAAGCCTTGACCAAAGCGGGTGAGTTCGCCGGCCGAAAGTTACCGACGACCGCTTTGACGCTTTTGATGCGGGACGGCCGGCCTGTCTATCAGGCCATCGGCGGCATGGGCGCGGATTCATTGCTGATCGATGCCGAAACTGGCGTGGTGGTAAAGACGCCGCCACCCGGAATCCTGACCCGCTATTTTCGTCAGGCGCACTTTTATTTCTTCGCCGGCTCGTGGCAGGTACCGCTCCTGATAGTCGTGGCGGCCTTAGCCTGCATCTCAGCCTTGTCTGGACTGTATTTGAATTTGTCGAGGTGGTCTGGGAAACTGGTTAAGCGAAGTTAGGGTTATGCAAATATCTTTTCTCAACATGCTGATTGCTTTCGCAGGCGGGCTCTTGTCTTTCCTGTCGCCCTGCGTGCTGCCCCTGGTGCCCGGATACCTCTCGCTGATGTCTGGCGTCAGCATCGATCACATGAAGGGCGAGGGCGGTTCGCGCAGCGGTGCACTGCGGGCGGTTGTGATTAACTCGATCGCATTCAATATCGGCCTGTCGGTGATCTTCATTGCGCTCGGCGCCACGGCGGGGTTGGTGGGCTCGTCGGTCCTGAGCAATCCCTGGATACGAATCATCGGCGGGATCGTCATCATAGTTTTTGGTCTGCATCTGATCGGACTATTGAAAATTAAGTACTTGTACCGGGACACGCGGCAGTTTTCAAACGAAAAGCCGCGTGGGGTACTGGGATCTCTGACTCTGGGAATCGCATTTGCCGCGGGATGGACACCGTGTATCGGCCCGATCCTGGGGGGAATCATGGCGCTGGCTGCGACCAGCGGCGGTTGGAAAGGCGGGTTCGTTCTGGCCACGTTCTATTCGGCGGGATTGGCCGTACCCTTTCTGGTCACAGGTCTGGGCATCAATAAGTTTCTCAGCTTCTACTCAAAGTTTCGCCGCCACTTGCACAAGGTTGAGGTCGTTTCAGGCGTGGTCCTGATCTCGATTGGTTTGCTGATCGCCACCGGTTACTCAAGTTTGATTGCGAGTTCGAGGATTGCAGGCTGGTTACCAAACTTTGAAGCGCTTTTAAAAGTTGCGCCCACTGCGCCGGCTACTCCGGCGCCGGGAAACTCCACCTACGCACCTGCGCCCGATGTTGAGTTCGCAACCCTCGATGGAAAATCGGTTCGTCTTTCCTCCCTGCGCGGCCGAGTTGTGTTGCTTAACTTCTGGGCCACCTGGTGTTTGCCGTGCCGCTCAGAGATTCCCGAGTTCAATGCTTTGCAAAAGGATCTCGATGCGAAGGGGCTATCGGTGGTGGGCGTTTCCGTGTCGCCGGTCGACACGGTTGACGCCATTCGCAGTTTTCAAAAAGACATCAAACAGGACTACACGGTCTGGCGAGGCGCCGAATCGATCGGCGGCCAGTTCGGCAACGGTCCTGGCCTGCCGGTCACCTACGTTATCGACCGAGCCGGACGCATTCGTCAAAAGTTCATTGGGCCACAAACACGCGAAAATTTTGCCGCGGCTATCAAGCCACTGCTCGACGAAACCCCGGCAACCGCACAAACGATTAACTAAACCGCTTTGGAGTAATGTCATGAAGAAGTTTCTACTGCTATTGTTCGCCCTGATTATCGCGCCCGCGGCTTTACGCGCGCAGAGCCATGAGTATTCACCGCTGGTGGAGAAAACCGTCAGCTACAAGAATTGGAAGCTTAACGATCTTGCCGGTAATAAGCCGGTCGACCTGCGCTCTCTGATTGCGGGTAAGAAGCTGGTCATGGTGGTTTACTTTGCGCCGTGGTGTCCCAACTGGCGCAACGAGGCGCCCGTGGCCGCCGGCCTCTACGAAAAATACAAATCGCAGGGATTTGAAATCGTGGGCGTAAGCGAGTACGGAACTCGCGACGACGTGAAGAATTACTTTGGTCCGACCGGTGCTCCTTATGCCGTCGTCAGCGAATCAGAGTCACGCGAAGATCGTGATAAGACTCCGCATTACGCCTATCGGCAACTGACCGGAGATACGCGGAAATGGGGATCACCCTGGAACATTTTCATCGAGCCGGCGAAGTGCAATTCAAAAGGTGACGTGCTGATGGAAAAGGCCTGGGTCGTCAACGGCGAACTGATCGAGGCTGAAGTGGACAAGTTTATTCACGATCGCCTCGCTGCAAACACCGTCATCACCCCGTGTAAGCAGTGACCGAAATCTTAGTCATACCTCCGGGAGAGAATCCGTCATTACACTTTTCGGTCGCCGCAGGCAATGAAGGCGAGCGACTTGATGCATTTCTGGCCGAGCACATCGAAGGTTGGAGCCGGGCGCGGCTGCAGCGTTTGATCGAAGAAGCTGACGTGCTGGTGAATGGCCGCGCCATCAAGTCATCTTACAAACTGCACCTCAACGACGAAATTGAAGTCGAGCTGACACCGCCACCCTCATCGACTTTTGCTCCCGAGAACATTCCCCTCGACATCGTCTATGAAGACGACGAATTGATCGTCGTAAACAAACCGGCCGGTATAGTCGTCCATCCGGCAGCGGGCGTGATGTCCGGGACGCTGGCCAACGCTTTGGCATTTCACTTCCAACAACTCTCAACTTCAGGCGGCGTAGCCCGGCCGGGAATTGTGCACCGTCTGGACAAGGGTACTTCGGGTTTGATGGTGGTGGCCAAGACCGAATCGGCGCATGAGGATATTGCCGATCAATTTCGTGACCGCGAAATCTTTAAATCTTATATGGCGCTGGTCCATGGGCAGGTCGAAAAGCGGACCGGACAGATAGATCAACCCATCGCGCGCGACCGTGGTAACCGCACCCGCATGGCTGTAGTGCGCGGAGGTCGTCCTTCGCTTTCAATCTACCGGGTGCGCAAGCGCTTCGAACGCTTCACCCTGCTGAATGTCGAACTGAAGACCGGCCGTACACATCAGATCCGCGTTCACCTGGCCTGGCTGAAACATCCCGTTGTCGGCGACGAAGCGTATGGCAGCGGTCGTGACAAGACTATTCCCGATCAAAAGATTCGTACCGAGGTAGCGAGGCTTGGCCGCCAGTTCCTGCATGCCGAACAACTGGGTTTTCGCCACCCGAAAACCGGCGAAGCGATGAAGTTTATCGCGCAGCTACCGGCGGAATTGCTGGCCGTCCTTAACGAAATCAATTAGCTGCGTTTGACTCTGGAGCGCCGCTGTCGCAAGATACGCCTATCCCCCAAAAACTGAGACAGACTTCCCGGGAAGTTTGGCTGGAAGTGTCTTTTTCTCTCCCCCGCTTTAACAAAATAGCCTTAAGGATTAATAGCAACGAGAGGGGTGGGTTTATGTCAAAGATTTTTGTAAGCGGGATTTTCAAAACGAGGGCCGCCGCTGAGGCAGCGGTAGACGCGATCATCAAGCGCGGTTACACACGTGACGACATCAGCGTGTTGATGTCGGACGCGACCAAGACCAAAGAGTTCGCCGTGCAGACCAGGTCGCACGCCGTGGATGGAGCGGGTGTCGGCGGAGCGATCGGCGGAACAGTGGGCGCCGTGTTGTTGGCCATCGCGGCAGTGGGAACGACGATCGCAATTCCCGGGTTGGGCCTCTTTATCGCCGGGCCCATTGCTGCAGCCCTGGCCGGAGCCGGAGCCGGAGGAGCCACCGGAGGTTTGATCGGAATGCTTATCGGCACCGGCATGCCCGAACATCGCGCCAAGGTCTATGACACCGGACTCCGGGGTGGCGGGATCCTCCTGGGTGTCGAAGCCAAGACCAGCGACGAGATTGAAAAGCTGGAAACTCTGCTGGAAGATATCGGCGCCGAGTATGTCCGTACCGAGTAGTTCAATTCAAATCAGAAACATCGAGGCGTCCCGCTGGAGTCCGGCTGAAGGTAAATTCCAACAGCCGGATCCAGCGGAACGTGTAACCCGAATGCGCTCTATCGAACGTCCTACCAAACACCGCATTACATCACTCTCTGTTTGTCGGTCAGAGTGATCCCCATCTTCTCCAGCGTCACTTTGTTAAGGGTCCCCGTAACCTTCAGGCTCTCGGCCTGTTGATACTTCTTCAGGCCGTCACGTGTCGCTACATCGAGCTTGCCGGTTTGCTCACCGTTGTAAAGACCGTGCTGCCTGAGCATGCCCTGGGCCTGTTTTACCTGATCAGTGTTCGCGCGAAAAATTGGTTTTCGCGTGGTCGATTTGTTGCTATTGGCGTTTTGGTTGGCGCCCTTGTTCTGCGTTGCCGCTGCCAGCGAAAAGGCCAGCAACAGTGAGAGTACGACCAACAGAAGTTTTTTCATTTCAATCTCCTTATTTGTGATTTAGGGCGAGCTATCACGACCAAACCGATTTGGCCCTGATGCCGTTTTCGAGCTTGCGTGGGGCCATCATATCGTCACTGTCAATCACAAATCAGACGATTTAAGCCACTCGCTAGACCCATCAGGAGTAAGAACCCTTTGCTGTAATCATGGCAAATAAACGGCTTCTCATCGGCGATTAATATGGTTAGCGTATTTTAAACATCTTTGCTATTATGGACACGGCCATTCGCAGCCCTTTCATTCTGCAGTGATCCACGGATAGGCCCACCCCCGACGGAACAGACAGGAATAAAAAGCTGACCATGACCAAATTCCCCCTTATCGCTCTCGTCCTGAGCTTCTTGTGCGCGCCCGCCTTTGCCCAAAGCGCAGCCTACTCATTCGACAATTTTGACGCCCGAAACGGAGTGCGGGTTTATGTCGAACCAGCCAAACCTCAACCAGTAATTCCTCGCTCGCGACGGTCGGGCAAGCGCGCCGCCGCAAACAAATCTACGGCCGTCAGTCAAAGCACTGTGATCGAGTCAGATGATCCGATAAGCACACTCAAGCCCACGGTCCTGACCTATGATCCTTTGGCACGGTCCGCTTTCAACACCAATTCACCTTTGCGTGGATTCACGACCGGCGATGCACAGGTCGACCATTATCTGGTAGACGCAGGCACGAAGAATGGAATTGATCCTCTTTTGCTTTATTCGATCATGCACCAGGAATCGAGCTTCAAATCGCACGCCATCTCGCCCAAGGGCGCACGTGGCTTAATGCAATTGATGCCCGGCACAGCAATCCGTTTTGGAGTCACGAACATCTTTGACGCCAGACAGAATATCGAAGGCGGCGCTCGCTATGTTCGTTTCCTCCTGGAACGCTTTGACGGTGATGTGAGGCTTACGCTGGCCGGATACAACGCCGGTGAGGGCGCGGTGGAGAAATACGGTCGCCAGATTCCGCCCTACGCTGAAACTCAGGAGTATGTCCGCCGCATCTCGCGCCGATACGCGATACTGCGCGATCCGAATGCTGCGCTTTACGCCCCCCGCGTGACGACCAGCCAACTAGCAAAACTCCAGGGAAAGGACCCCGTACCTTTGACGGTTTATGAACGGACCGTCCTGACCGTCCGGTTGCCCGATGGAAGACTGCAATTGACCAGTCAGTAGCTAACTCGGGATTCAGGTTTTAGATCGAGGCGACGCGCAAAACAACGCGAGTCGCCTCGTTTGTCATTTCGGGACACCCGGTCTTTATGTATCATGGAACTAACACGACGCTTTTCCGTTAACAAGATTGGAGTTCCCAAGTATGCGCTGCACGAACTGCGGATCGACGCTTAACCCCAACAGCCGCTTTTGCGATCAATGCGGCGCTGCCGCCGGCGATTCTGAAGAGACCCGGATTGGGCGGCCCCAATCCTCAGTTCCCGCACGTCACGATGACGACGATCTGGAGAGTGTGATCTTTACGGCACGACCGACAATGCTCTTCATCAAGGTAGGCTATGTCGCAGCCGTCCTGGGTGCAATACTCATCACGATCGGGCTGAACATGATTCAATTCGTGAGCATCCCCCTTTATGTTTCCCTCCCCGTAGCGCTGGCTTTACTGCTGGTTCCCGCGTACTACCATCTGAAGCGCAATAAGCTTCGATACACGCTGACAGACTCAAAGATTGAGATCGATTACGGTCTGATCGCGCGCACCACCCGGAATATTCCCCTCGCTAAGATTCAGGACGTAACGGTCTCGGCCTCGATTCTCCAAAGGCTCCTCGGGTTTGGCGATGTGGTAGTGGACAATGCCAGCGAACTCGGCGGCACTACAGTCCTGCACAATATCAACAATCCCCGCCAATATGCCGACCTGATTTTGCGTGCCCTGAGGCGTTGGCAGTAAACTCTTTCCGGTAGGTCAGAAACAATTGCCTTCATTATGGGTTCTAAGCAGGTGCATGAGTTTGTTCGCCTTCTCTAAATCAGCGTGTATACAGATTCTCGCCCGCACCTTAGGCGTCCTGTTGATAGTTTTAGGCTCGTCTATGACCGGCTTGACTGGGACTCCCTCACCCGATCTCGCCAAAATTTTTCCAGCAGACCTCGGTAGTTTTCATGAGATTGAACTGGCGCGACAGACCTTACCAGGCGGGAAGGAAGTCTTTCGTCCAGACCCTAAAACTCCACTACCTGTTATGGTCGCTGAGGCTGTTTACTCTGCTCCTAACGGAGAGAAAATACGAATCGGGCTGACCCGGTGGGAAAACGATTCATCTGCTTATTCAAACCTGACCGGCTGGCGCAAGTACCAAAAGGATCGAGGGCTGGTAGCTCCTCTCCAGATTAACGACATCGGAACTGCCAGCACGGTTGTTTCAAACCAAAGCCTGGCTTTTTTTAAAGGGCCGGCATTTGTCACGGTCGATACGAGTAACGGCACTAGCCCGGATCAGATAAATGCGCTCGCCCGTCTATTTGCAGTCACCCTGGATAATGGCGAAGGCGACCTCCCGGTCTTAGTGAAGCATCTGCCTGACTGGGAGAAGGCCCAGGGCGGCGCCATATATGCCGTTAGTTCTGAGACCCTACTTTTTGCCATTCCCAATCAAGCCATTCTTAAAGAGATTAGTTTTGAAGGCGGGACGGAAGCAGTTGTGTCCAACTACGGTAAATCACAACTCGTAATTGTCGAGTTCACCACTCCGCAATTCTCAATTGAGAGCGATCAGCGCATCTGGACAAAGATTGCGGAATTGAAAAGTCAGGGTCAGCCGGGGCCTGTTGCTTACCGGCGCGTGGGAAACTACTCGGTTTTTGTTTTTAATGCGCCGGACGAGAAGACCGCGAACGCACTCGTCGATCAGGTCAGGTATGAACAGGTCGTGCAGTGGCTGGGCGACGACCCGCACATGGCGGATCGACTAACGCGCTATTTCCAACAGACTACATCCGGGGTCCTGATTGCCGTGTTGAAAAGCTCCGGTCTGTCGCTGCTGATTTGTCTGGGCGCCGGTGGCTTGTTCGGCGCTTTGTTATTTCGCCACCGGCGCGCCCAACATGCGGCCACATACTCTGACGCCGGCGGTGGAACTCGCCTCAACCTCGACGAGCTCACCGCCGTCAACAGATCGCAACGGCTTTTGGGCCGCGGCGAACAACCTGAATCGGATGCTTAACCCAACTTCCCATCCGGCCCTACTTCGGGGCCGTCACATTAACATCAACCTGAGTTTTCTTACCGCCGAATAGCCCGCCGCGCCAGGCAAAGAACGCCGCCGCGATCACAATTATGAATATCACCAGCACCGCCACCACTCCGGCGCTGCCACCACCACCACCATCACCGTCACCCATAATGAACCTCCTTGAAGGATCTATGTTCTTATATTTAGTTTTCCAGGGGGTCTGAAAAAGGGGAGGGTTATTACACTGAATTTCTTAACACAGTGCGCCAGAGAAGGTCAAACACGCGCGAAAAGAAAAAGCAGGCGACAACAAGGGGGCGTTGTCACCTGCTACTAAGCCTTACGTTTCAAGGGCGAATGTTAACCGAGTGGCTCAGTCGTCTGCGCCGCGGCGTGGACGTCTGGGCCTAGTGCTGCGTTCCCGGGCCGGTTGCACGTCGCCGGGTTGAACGGTCGGCGTTGCCTGCGGAGTCTTGGCTCCCGGTGGGCAGATCCAGATTTCGATGAAGTCCGTCTCACGATAGCCACCATTGATGATGGTCATTCGTCGCGCCTCGACTCCACGCTGATTCACAAGATAATCCTGAGACCGCTTGCCCAGCATATCCGCCTGTCCG
>JBBRMS010000006.1:0-103141 GCA_038230715.1 Pyrinomonadales bacterium | reverse complement strand
TTGGTCGTCTTTACGCTGGAAATAAACCCAACTCGATAAGGCCTCGCCGCAATTACGTTTTCCGCGGAACAAACTCCGGCGGAAACTCCACGATTCGCACCAGAGCTAAGACCGATTTTGGAAGTGCTTTCCGTAGTTGCGCCCGAAGCAAAACCTGCTTCGGGAGGATCTTCCGCAACTGGAGGAGCCACGAAATCAATTGGCGAAGGGCCTCCCGCAGTCGCTGTAGCGCCAAACTCGATAGGATTTGTTCCTCCCCGGGTTGTTACTGCGCCAAATCGATTAGGCTTTGCCTCGGGAACCAATGATTCCGGCGCGAATGTGGCGCTTCCAGGGCCTGTAAACCATTACGAAGGCACGGGTTAAATCGCGATTGTAAAAAAGCTTGCCAAAAAAACAAATTGGCGTTAGCCTCACGGCGTTTCCCATGCTCTACCCAACTCCCTTTCCCACGAAAGGATTATTTACATGTCCAAAGTAAAACTCAATTTCAGCAACCTCGCTCTTAACTCTAAGATCGCAAGGGCGAGACAAATCGTGGCTGCCATGACAGCCAATCCTAATTTTCCAACTCCTAACCCATCACTGGCTGCGATGACGGCTGTGATCGACGGGACCGAATCCACGGCGGCAGAGCGGGACGCCGCGCAACAACTTGCGAAAACTAAGACGACAGAACTCAACAATAAGGTTGAAGAGCTCGACGCGCTGATTAGTCAGTTAGCCGCTCACGTAGACAGTATTTCGGGTGGCGACGAAGTGAAAATCCAAAGCGCAGGAATGGACACACGCGCCACTGCGACTGCGACTACGGATCCACCATCACCGCCGTCCGCGCTGAGCATCACTGCGGGCGATCACGAGGGCGAACTGGACGCTTCCTGGGACACAGTCGCCGGAGCAAAGAGCTACGTCCTGGAAAGCTGCGAAGATCCACCGACGCCAACAAGCTGGAAACACGCTGGGGTTTCCACGAAATCAAGATTCACCATCACAGGATTGCAAAGCGGCAAACGCTACTGGTTCCGCGTGGCGGCAATCAACGGTGCGGGGCAGAGTGGCTGGAGCGATCCGGCGACGAAAATCGCGCCGTAAAGCAACCGGCGAGAGCGTCTGACGGTGCATTATCTGGGAGGGCGGCTTTGATCTAGAGCGAGCCCACCGAAAGTGAGGAAGTATGTTTGACGCGGAACAAGCTGCTGAGATCAATCGACTCATAGAAGAAAAGAAGGGAGAGTACGCCGCTAGTGCAACTGCGGCCGTGTCAGCCGCGATAATCGACGGCCGGGTTGCACTCATGAGTAAGGTTGACACCGCCGTGAAGGAAGCAATAAGCGCGAATCAGAGCATCGTTCTGGCTACCGTTCAATCTGCTAAATCTGAGAACCCGAAAGGGCGTCTTTTTGAATGGGCGAAGATTCTGGTGCCCGTAATCGTGACTGCCTTGTTAGGGGTTCTTGTGTGGCGTTGGCAACATGCGGCCGAAGATCGATCGCGGGTAAAGCAGAGCGAGCTCGAAGCGAAAATTGACCAGAACGCAGAGTTCCTCAAAGCCAAACTCGCCCTTAATCAGGAATACTTCAAACGAAAAATGGATGCGTTGCAAGAGATATGGAAACAAATGGCCCTAGTTTACGCAGATGCAAATACCGCATATCAGAATCCCAACGAGATGACGAAGGCTTTAAACAGTCTCGGAAAACTTTCTGAGTCGCTTGAGGCCAGCAAGTTATACCTGGGGGATGATACGTACGCGGCCTTGAATGATTTCTGGGCGGCCGCCAGGGATTTGACGTTGAAACAAATAAAACCAGCGAAGTTGGAAGAAAAGAGAGCGACGGCCAAAGCAAAGGTCTATCACGAACTCGGTCTCTCAGAGATAAATACCTTGTCGAATCCCAGTCTTTCGCGCTGACGGCGAGATCATGCTTTTACAATTCCCGGCCTAACAACTTTTGGAGGTTCTTATGACGAACATACTAATTAGCGGACGGCTTTTGAGGGGAGGCTTGGCGACTTCCGTCATGCTTGTCCTTGCGTGCGTTCTTTTCGTTCCTAAGGAAAAAAGCGCGGAGAGTTGTGCTGATCCGGTGACGGACTGCAAGAATGCTCACTACATAGGCAAGCCGGGTAATTGCGTGTGCTTCTCGTGTGAAAACCCGGACAAAGATCACCTGAAGAGCATCTGCACATCCAATGACACGGACAAGCTTACTTTGTTTGAAAGCGAAGCGGCGAAGCGTAAGCCGGAAATCAGAGTAAACAAGTTCCTTCCCGAGTGGCGTAACACCGTCACGGCATTAATGGCAGAAAGAATTAACCAGCAAAGCAATAAGAACTGAGCCTTACAGAGTTTCGTAGGGTGTGTTCACAGCGGAATATTCCCATGCTTCCGCACCGGATTCGTATCACGCTTATTCTCCAGCAGCGCCAGGGCGCGGATGAGTTTTGGCCTTGTCTGGGCGGGCTCGATTACTTCGTCGATGAAGCCACGCTCTGCGGCGATGTAAGGATTCGCGAATTTGTCCTCGAGCTCAGTTACCCTCGCTCGTCGCGCGGCAATCTTGTCTGAGGCTTCACCGATTTCGCGGCGATAGAGGATGTCGACGGCGCCTTCTGCTCCCATCACGGCAATCTCGGCTGTGGGCCAGGCAAAGTTGATATCGGTGCGAATGTGCTTTGAACCCATCACGCAATAAGCTCCGCCATAAGCCTTGCGCGTAATCACGGTGACTTTGGGAACTGTCGCTTCGGCATAGGCATAGAGCAGCTTTGCGCCATGCTTGATGATCCCGCCATGTTCCTGCGCGATGCCTGGCAGGAACCCGGGCACGTCTTCGAAAGTCACAATCGGAATGTTGAAGCAATCGCAGAAGCGTACGAAGCGGGCGGCTTTCAATGAACTGTCGATGTCGAGCACGCCCGCGAGATAGGCAGGTTGATTGGCGACGATGCCAATCGACTTCCCGTCGAGACGCGCAAAACCAACTACGATGTTCAGAGCATATTCGCGATGCACTTCAAAGAAGTAACCATCATCGACAATCAAGTCGATCACTTCGCGAATGTCGTAGGGCTGATTCGAAGCCTCAGGCACGATTGAGTTCAGTTTCAATTCAACCCGGTCGATTTGATCCGTGGCGACCAGGCTCGGTGGATCGTCGACGTTGTTTGAGGGTAGGAACGAGAGAAGTTCGCGGACCACTTGCAGAGCATGCTCGTCGGAGTCAGCGGCAAAATGTGCCACGCCTGAAGTTCGATTGTGCGTCGAAGCCCCTCCGAGCTCTTCCTTGGTTACATCTTCGTGAGTTACGGTCTTGATCACTTCAGGCCCGGTAATGAACATGTAAGACGTGTCTTTGACCATCACGTTAAAGTCGGTGATGGCCGGACTGTAAACTGCGCCGCCCGCGCATGGACCCATGATGCAGCTTATCTGGGGCACAACCCCGCTGGCTAGAGTGTTGCGGAGAAAAATGTCCGCGTAACCGCCGAGACTCACGACGCCTTCCTGTATGCGCGCACCACCGGAATCGTTCAGACCCACAATCGGCGCGCCGACCTTCATCGCCAGATCCATCACCTTACAAATCTTGGCCGCATGCGTTTCCGAAAGAGAGCCGCCGAAAACAGTGAAGTCCTGCGCGAAGACAAAGACCTTGCGGCCATCGATCAAGCCATGACCGGTGATCACGCCGTCGCCGGGATAGATCTGCTTGTCCATGCCGAAGTCATGCGAGCGATGCTCAACCAGCTTATCGAATTCCTGGAACGTACCTTCATCGAGCAGAAACTCAACGCGCTCGCGGGCCGTCATTTTGCCGGCGGCGTGTTGTTTGGCGACACGGGCTTCACCGCCACCACCCTCGGCGGCACTTTCGCGTTCGCGAAGGCGATCAAGTTTGGAAAGCCTGGCGGGTTTTTCTTGTGACATTATTTTTTCTCAAGCAGGGAATTAACCGCAAAGGACGCAGAGTTTTGCTCTCTGACTTCTGACCTCTGTCTAAGCGACCATTCGTCGGCGCAAACTCTTCATCGCCCATTCACAGGCTACGATCGCAAATACTATCAGATAAGCAGCCTCATAGAGCTGCCGAAAAAGAAAGCGGCCGGTCAAAAAGGCCCGCGTCAAATCGATCGACTCGGTCAAGGGAACGGCCCATGCCACGATCTGCAGCCAGCGCGGCAGGACTTCGACCGGAAACCAGCAACCGCAAATCAACATGACAGTGAAGAACGCCGCCATGTAGATATTGAAAGCATCGATGTCGTGAACGTGCGCCGTGACGGCGAAGGAGAATCCGGCGATAAAGATGCTGCCGACCAGCAAAGGCAAAGGCGCCAGTATCGCCCACCACGAAGTCGCGGCGCCAAAGACGGCCAGCACGATCATTATGACAAGGGTATCGAATGCCGCGTGAGTTATCGCCCAGAGAATCTCCGCGAAGGCGAGCGACTCCGCTTCGACCGGGGTGGCGAGGATCGCATCGTAAGTGGATTGATACACCATGCGAAAGTAGGCCGCATAAGTGGTCTCGAACATCGCACGCATCAGTACCGTGAGACCGAGGATCCCGGCGCCCACGAACGAGAGGTATGAAATGCCCGAGACTCGTCCGGCCACCAGCGCGCCCAATCCCCAACCGAAGGCGAGCACGGAAAAGATCGGCTCGATCGCCGGCGCGATCAGGTTCATCTTCCAGAGACGCAGATGGACTTCGACATCGCGCCGCCAGACAGCGAGCGAATCGTGCAGATTGATCTGAGTTGCGGCCAGAGACATGGATAGGAGGAAGGCTAACCCGGTGATAGTGCCTTCGTCAAAAAGGGGCTTGTGGCTTTGGGCAGGCAGCCCAATACAGCAAAAAGGGCCGCCTCGGTCTACACCGAGCGGCCCTTGAATTTGTCACGAGACGAAACCTACTGCTCTTCGTGCTTAACCGGCAGGTCGAACTTGAAACGCATCGGCTCTTCCTCTTTGATGGTGTAACCGGCTGGGACTTCGAACAGCGAGTGATCGGGCTCACTGCGATCGATGTTGGTCAGACGGTAAACTACTTCACCTGAACGGGGATCCGAACGCCGGGTCATTACAACTGTCTGCAGGTCCTTTGAGAACCAACGCTCTTCAACGATTTCAATCGGTCGTTCGTTGCCAATCGTGCCGATAGGCAAAGTAATAGTCGTGCGGGATCCCTGAGCGTTGACTCCCTCGATGGTCTGGGTGCCCAGGTCTTCCTGCTTAACGTCAGTTCGCTCTTTCTCAGATCGCATCTTGATGGCGCCTGCGATCACCGTGCCCTGCATTTCAGAGTTGGGTGTCCGCATAAAGACGAGGTTCTCCTGCTTCTCGCCGGCTACCGCCCCGCCCGGCGTACGCATGTGAGTGACCGCATTCTGTTCCATGCGAAGCGACGCATTCTTGCGGGCGATATGACTAGCCGGTTCGAGATTGTAGGCGACGCCGGCGACGGGATCATTGATCAGAATCGTCTTCATCGGTTCAATAGATGGCATATAGGGCCCGATCGGCATCATGGATTGTTCGCGACGCGTACGACCCTCGCTATCACGGTAGACAGCAGCAGTCCGGGTGTTGACGATGCGATTGCCGTCGCTCAGCGTTTGCGTGCTCTCAGTCACTGCCTGGGCCGAATACGGAGCGCCCTTCACCAACTTATCAAAGCTAAACTCGGACGTGATAAACGAAAAGCTGGTCATCGGCAGCTGAACCGGGTCTGAGGGCTCCTGAATCTTGACCTCGCCCACAACCGGCAACTCTTTTTCAGTGGCCGCGCGCCGCTCCTGACCAAACACCGACGGCACAATAATGGACAAGCAAAGAACGAACATCGAGATCTTTTTCATGATTTCTCCCTTTCAGTTAGCGGACGGATTCCCTCTTAAACGGTTGAATGATTGCTTATACTTCTAACGAACAAAACGAATTGCATGAGCCAGACCGTCCACGCCGAGCAACACATCGGCCTTTACCTTTTCATTAGCGCGGTCCATGTTTACTGGAAAACCAAATGAAGCCATTGCGGAACGGGGTAACTCAACCCGAACCATCTGCCCGCCATCCTGCAAATTAGCCGTGCTGCCGTAGCTCATCGGCAGAAAGTCCGTCGCAATTTCCGTGTTGGCCGCAATGTCGGACAGCGGGTTGGTGGACGACGGGACAGTATGTTTAAGCGCGGGCTTTCGCCGCGCAGTCGTTGGCCCGGGATCCTTTTGAATTTCCGGCGGTGAAAGATCATCGGGTAACCCGAGCGTTATCGCGAACGCTGGGCCCGCTTCAGCCCCCGGCGCCGCTTTGCCGAATCTTTCCAGCCCGGCCCCTCTCCAGACAATCGTGGCAAATCCAAATATCAGAAACAGCCCGGCCGCGATCGCGGCGGCCCAATAGCGTCGCTGTGAAACTGGGACCAAAACCACCGGAGAAGGGGATGCACTGTCTGACTTCTGACGGCGAACTTCTGATCTCTGACTGAAGGCTGCCAGCAGGTTCGCTTCGACTCGCGCCGGAGCACCCGACGAGTCCGTGCTGGCCGCGAACTCACGCAGATCAGTTGTCACCGTCCGCTCGTCGGCGAGTCTTTCGGCGCAACTGCTGCAGTCCTCGCCGTGTCTGAGAGCTTCGGCGCGCGCCGCGGCGTCGATTATTTGCTCGCGCGCGATATCGTTAACGACACTTTCAAATTTTTGGCAATTCATGCGAAACACCTCGTTGATTCAAGTTCCGGGGTCGCAGTGACCTCAGGGCGAGCGGACCTCATCTTCGCAATTAACATCGTGCGGCCGCGACTCAATCTCGATCTGATTGTGCCAATGGCACAGCCGAGTACTTCCGCCGCCTCAACGTAGCTCAATTCCTGCAGGTCGCAGAGCACGACCGCCTCTCGATAATGTGCCGGCAGACTAAGCACTGCCTGGCGCATCGACTCGATCGCCAGACTTCGAGTCAGGGATTCGCCCGCGCCGATCTCACCGGTCGGCATTTCACCGATGGCGTCTTCAATTGCGACAAAGGGGCGGTCCTTCCGCAAACGACGCAGGACATAGTTCCTAGCGATGCCGAGAAGGAAGGAGTTGACCGACCCTTTAGTCTCGTCGAATTTGTTGTCGTCGCTCATAAATACCATGAACACTTCCTGGGTCACATCTTCCGCCACATCGGGCACGCCCGTCATGTGTAAAGCAAAACGATAAACGTCGTGCTGCCGACGCCGGTACAATTCCGCGAAGGCGTCAATGTCTCCGCCGAGCATGATCCGTGCGAGTTCGCTGTCTGTGGGCCGTGTCGCCATCATTTGAGTCGGAAAAGCTGCTGTCACAGTTAATTCACCCAAGGAGGCGGAAAGGTTCCATAAACTTCCGTCCAGACTCGAAAAACGGGGCCAGATCTCAGGCGAAAGGGAACTGTCGCGTCTTGATCAGCGAAATCAGCTGGTCGACCGCCGCATGCGCCTGCGCTTTTAGCTGCTGAGGATAGTCATAGCGAGTCGAATTCTCTTCAAATTCCTCCAGATCCAGAATCCGATACCCAAAGTTTGGCTCAACCAACACATCAATATCGAGGTCGATATAAGTTAGAGTTCGATCGCTTATTACCGGGGGCAGGTTCACATTGCAGTAAAAGAGTTTCGTTGCGCCACTGCTTTCCAGAAATCTAAAGACGTTGTACCAGCGATCCAGCCAGTAGTATTCAATCGTCCGGGTACCGCGGCTAATCTTACCGAGCAGGTCGTGCTGTACGTCCGCTTCAAATTGAGCGTCGAGAACGATGAGTCCTTCCTCTTGTCTTGACACACTTGCCTGCCAGCGACGAGATTCCGAGCCGTCGTATTTGAGGACGCGAACCGTGATCTGATCAAGTGTGGTCATGAAGTCTAAGTAGGGTAAGGGCTTGGATTACTTCCTAAACTAAACCATCCGCTCGTGACTTAGGCCATGGATGGGTTGCCGACACTGCTACGACGTGGGGTTAGACTCGTTATCGGTGACGAGTTGCAGGAAGACATCTTCCAGATTCGAGAGGCGAATCATCCGGCGGCGGCCCTCGTACTCTTTCATCAGCGGAGTCAGCATCTCTGCATCCGCCGCAAAATAGAAATGTGCGTTGTTGCGCGTCACGCCGTGGATGCCATTCTGGGTGGAGCGCAGCGGGAGGTCCCCGGCGTCGCGGACTTCCAACGCAAAGCGCGATACCTGGGCCAGCACCAGGTCGCGAGGTGTTCCCGACGCGAGGATCTTTCCGTGGTCCATTACCACCAGCCGTTCGCAAAGCTTCTCGGCTTCTTCCATGTAATGGGTAGACAAGAGGATCGTCATGCCGCTCACCCTGCGCAACTCTTCCAGTTTCTGCCAGATATCCTGACGGACCTGCGGATCCAATCCGGTAGTCGGTTCATCCAGGACCAGCAGTCGCGGTTCATGCAGGAGTGCCCGAGCGATCATCAAACGGCGCTTCATGCCTCCGGAAAGGTGATCGATCCGGGCGTCTGATCGTCCGGTCATGCCGATGAAGTCGAGCAACGATGTTGCCCGTTCGACTGCCTGCGCTTTTGGAATGCCGTAATAGCTGGCGTAAATGACGAGGTTCCGGATCACATTCAAATCCGGATCGAGATTATTGTCCTGCGGGACGACTCCGATCAGCGCCCGGATATCGCGAGCGTGTCTGCGGACATCGCGGTCTTCGATGAAGAGCTCGCCCGCGGTGGGCGGCGTGCGGCAGGCAATCATCCGCATGGTCGTTGACTTACCCGCACCGTTTGGGCCAAGCAGACCGAAGGTCTCTCCTCGATTTACCGTGAAGTCGATTGAAGCGACGGCCTGTTTCTGATCATAAACCTTGGTGAGGGAATGCGCCCGGATCACGGCGGCAGTATCGGCAGAGTCCTGGATGAAAGATGGGGGTAGAGCCCCGGCGCTGAAATCGTCTGGCATTCTACCCCCTGAAAATTAAGCGTTGGCAGAGCGTTTCTTCCAGTCAGCCAGAAACTGATCCTGACCCTTGTCGGTAAGTGGATGTTTCAATAACTGCTCAAGGACCTTGTAAGGCATGGTGCCGATGTCTGAACCCAAACGAGCTGCTTCGATTACGTGAATAGGACTGCGCAAGCTGGCGGCCAGCACTTCAGTCTTCCATCCATAGTTGTCATAGATTTCGATTATCTCTTCCAATAGGCGTAGACCATTGTCACCGATGTCGTCCAGCCGACCAAGGAAGGGACTGATGAACGACGCGCCCGCTTTGGCAGCACAGATCGCCTGAGCTGCGGAAAAGCAAAGCGTCACATTAACCTTGATGCCTTCGTCGTTCAGAATCCGAGTGGCTTCCAATCCGTCCACGGTGAGCGGGCACTTGATGACTACGTTGGGAGCAATCTTGACGTACTCGCGACCCTCCCGGAGCATATCGTCCTTGTTGGTGCTGGTCACCTCCGCCGACACCGGGCCCGAGACGATCTTGCAAATCTCGGCAATGTGATCTTTGAAATCAACGTCGCCTTCTTTGGAAATCAGCGTCGGGTTTGTAGTGACGCCATCGGCCAGGCCGAGGGCTGCGGCTTTGCGAATCTCTTCCAGATTCGCGGTATCGAGAAAGAACTTCATAAATGCCTCCTGATTTTGTGCTGCGAGTAAATAGTAGCACAGGCTTGCCAACGTGTGCTTCGTCGCTGGTCACGCTGGCAGTGGCTACAGCATCCCGCCCGATACGGGTCATTCGATAACCATATCGTGTTGTGTCCGCTGCGGGTCCGAGTCGAGGAAAGCACTACGGACTTTGGAATAGCGATTGCCGTTAGCGTAGCCCAATACTTTCCCTTCAGCTTT
The DNA here is from genome assembly GCA_038230715.1 of Pyrinomonadales bacterium. Classification (GTDB taxonomy): domain Bacteria; phylum Acidobacteriota; class Blastocatellia; order Pyrinomonadales; family Pyrinomonadaceae; genus UBA11740. The sequence continues at coordinate 93,298 of JBBRMS010000006.1, read as the reverse complement.
TTCCTTTAGGAGGCAGTCCATGAAAAGCAGTTATTTAGGTCGCTTTGCGTTGGCAGCGGCGGTTGGCGTCGTGGCTCTGGAAAACTTTGCTGGTGCTCAGGAGTCGCAAAACCGCGAAGACCGTCAGCAGCAGCGAGCCGAACGCCAAAAGCAGCGGGATGAGCAGCAGGCTAAGCAACCTCAAAGTGATCGTCGCGGTGGGGGACAGGACGACCAGCAGCGTCAGGCCCAGGATCAACAACAGCGCGAGCAAAGAAGAACCGACCAACAGCGTCAAGGAGATCAACAGCGCCAACAGCAGGATCAGCAGCGTCAGGCTGAAATGCAACGCCGCAATAGCGAACGCCAAGCCCAGGATCAACAGCAGCGCGAGCAAAGACGAGCCGACCTACAGCGTCAAGGAGATCAACAGCGCCAGGCGCAGGATCAGCAACAGCGCGAACAGCGACGTCCCGACCAACAGCGTCAATGGGGTCAGCAGCAGGATCAGCAGCGTCAGGCCGAAATGAAACGCCGCAACAGCGAACGCCAGGCGCAGGATCAACAGGTGCGTGAGCAGCGCCGGCAGGTCGATCCCACCCGCCAGAATCAGGATTTGCAGAGACGTCAGGCCGACGAGCAACGTCGTGCCCAGCAGCAGAACAGCCAGGGTCGGCAATGGGACCGACAAAACAATGACGGCCAACGCCGCGGCCAGGATCAGAATCGTCAGGACGCCCGCAACCGGCAATACGGCAATCAGAACCAGGCCCGTTTGTCCGATCAGCAGCGTAATGCCTGGCGGCAGCGCGAAGAGCAGACGTGGCGCCAACGCCAGAATCAGTTTCGCTCGCGTCAATCTGACCAGCAACGCTGGTGGATTCAACGTCAACAACAACTGCAACAGCAGAGGCGCCTCAACCAGTATCGCTTTCAACAGAGCTATTGGCAGCGCCTGCGGCAGGATCAGTTAAGACTGCAGAGGTTTAACTATTACGACTATGGCAATCCGGATTATAGCTACTATCGTAATGGCCAGTCCTACAACGTCAATCAGTATGGAGCTGACCTGCTTAGACGCGCAGTCAACGACGGTTACGAGGAGGGCTTCCGCGCCGGTCAGGCCGACCAGGAGGACGGATGGCAGTTTGATCCGCAAAGCAGTGACGCCTTTAATGATGCCACCTACGGATACGACGGTTACTATGTCGACGTGGCCGAGTACCAGCACTACTTCCGTGAAGGTTTTAGCCGCGGCTATGAAGATGGTTACTACGGCCGTTCGCAATACGGAAGCTACTCAGGAGGCAAGTTCGCGATTCTCGCTGACATCCTAAACCTGATTCTAGATTTGCGGCGGTTCTAAGATTCGTCGGGCTCGGGAGAGGGCCTTCTCCACCTCAACAAACAATCAGCCCGGTTCTACGAAGGTAGGACCGGGCTTTTTTCCCTGGCGTTTGAAGTTTGACTGTTGCGCTGCTGCGTCCCGAGTCTAGGGCACCGTGTCGGAGACTACTTCTGAAAGCGGACTAACGTTGCCGGCTCTATCCATGGCGACGAGATAATAGTAATACGTCTTGCCGGCTTCGACGTTTTCATCTGCAAAGGTCGTCTTGGTGTACAGAGCCGGGGTCATCTTTGTCCATTTGTCCTTCGGCAGATTTGGATCAGTCGAACGGTAGAGATAGTAGCCCGCCAAATCCGCTTCCGAGTTTGCTACCCAGAAAATTGCGAGCTTTCCTGGTGAGACGCCAATGGAAGGTCTATCGGGCGCGGCCGGCGGATAGGTGTCAATCGGCGCCAACTGGATCGTGTTCGAGTTGAGACTCTCTACCGGCTTGCCTTCCGTGCCCAACGAGACCGACCTGACAAAGTAGACGTATTTGTCGCCGAACTTGAAGGTTCGATCCTCATACTTTGTTGCGGTCAGCGGTTGTACGTTTAGCAGATTCGGGTTTGCCTGTGCTTTGGAAGCATCGGTCCGATAGACGTTGTATCCGAGCAGGTTTACCGGACTAGAACCGTCGGTGTTTTTTCGGGGCGCTTCCCAGGTGATAGTATTCGCCGTTTCTGAATACTCTTTATCGGTCTTAATAATCGTCGGCGGCTCGGCGACCTTAGCCGCTGGTTCCATAAGAAAGAAATTTGAGAAGGCCGCTCTTTGGCCGGAAGAGTTCACATAACGAACTGCATAGCGAAGCCGCGCCGGCTCTCCGCCCAACTCGAGCGTATCGGTATAGGTGAGACTGTCGCCAGCCTGCTTTATCTCCTGATAAGAAATCGAGCCAATCAGAGTCGCGCGCGCGCCGAACTCTTCCTCGGTCAACGGCAAAGGGGAATTAGGCCGCTCGGCAACGCGATAAACGTCCACGCGACGAATGCTCTGGACGCTGCCTTCGCCTGCGTTACGCAGCGGCGCCGGCCAACGAAGGACCACCTGGTTGCCGCGCTGCACGCCCGACAACTGCTCAGTCCGCTGTGGGATTCTTTCGACTGGGGGCAGTGGAGGCCGCCGCTTTCCGCAGGTCGGCGCGAGTGATAAAACGCAGACCGCTGCGAGCAGCAGCAGGTGACGCACAAGATGCGGGCGCACTGAAAGTGAATCTGGTAATGGTGCGGGCACAGGAGAATTATGAAAGCGACTAAAGAATGTAACGACTTAGATCCTGATCTTTCACGGTGTCGGCCAGCATTAGCTCGACATAGGCGGCATCGATGGTCTTGTCCTTTGGCTCCAAATCAGGCCCTTCGAAACTGATCTCATCCAGGAGCCGTTCCATTATGGTATGCAGGCGGCGGGCTCCGATGTCCTCAGTATTCTGATTAACGCGCGCCGCAAAATTGGCTACTGCGTCGATCGCGTCTTTGGTGAAGTCGAGGATTACGCCCTCAGTCTCCATCAAAGCCAGATATTGTTTGACCAGTGAATTCTTCGGTTCAACCAGGATGCGTTTGAAATCTTCAATGGTCAGCGATTCCAGCTCGACGCGGATTGGGAACCGGCCCTGCAACTCCGGAATCAGGTCTGAAGGCTTGGAAACATGAAAAGCTCCGGCGGCGATAAAGAGTATGTGATCCGTGCGCACCATTCCGTACCGGGTGTTGACGGTCGTGCCTTCCACGATTGGAAGAATGTCTCTTTGCACCCCTTCGCGGGAGACATCCGGGCCATGCCCCGATTCGCGGCCGGCGATTTTATCGATTTCGTCGAGAAAGATAATGCCCGAGGATTCGACGCGTTCCAGGGCAGCGCGAGCCACCGTATCCATGTCGATCAGGCGCTCCTCCTCTTCCTGCATCAGATACTCCATCGCTTCATCGACGCGCATCTTGCGGCGTTTACTGCGCCCCTGGAACATGTTGCCGAGCATGTCCTTCATATTGATGCCCATTTCTTCAACGCCCATGGGCCCGGCAAATTCAATCGTGGGGAAGTTTTTTTCGCGCACTTCCATCTCAACCAGCCGGTTGTCGAGCTTGCCCGAACGCAGTTGAGAACGCAGCTTCTCGCGCGTGCGGGAAAAGTTTTCGTCCTTTGGTTCTGCGTCAGGAACCAGCACCGGGGCGGTGGTTTCGCTCGAATCGAAATCGAAGAGTGGACCACCAGCAGAAGACTTCGGCGGTGGCAGCAGAATATCGAGGATACGCTCTTCGACGTTCAACTCTGCCTTATCGGCAATCTCTTCAATTTTCTCCTGCCGCGTCATTTCCACGGCAATCTCGGTCAGGTCGCGGATCATGCTCTCGACGTCCCGGCCGACATAACCTACTTCGGTGAACTTTGAGGCCTCAACTTTTAGGAACGGGGAATTGGACATGCGAGCAAGACGGCGTGCGATTTCGGTCTTACCGACCCCGGTCGATCCGATCATGATGATGTTCTTCGGAATGACATCGGCCGCCAGGTCGGCTGGAAGTTTCTTGCGGCGCACGCGATTCCGCAGAGCGATGGCCACCGCCCGCTTGGCAGCATTCTGCCCCACCACGTGTTTGTCGAGCTCGGCCACGATCTGCCGCGGCGTCATCTCGTCCAGACGCCCTTCCTGCTCTTCATGATCGCCAGCCAAATAGATAACCATCGGTTAAATCAAAACCTTGTAAGAGATAAAAGTTTCGGGAAGTGTCGACGGCCAACTCTTCAGAACGACCTTGAACGCCCGCTGGCTTACAATTCCTCGACGACGATGTTCGAGTTGCTGTAGATACAAATCTCGCCGGCGATGCGCATCGCCTCGACCGCGATCTCCCGCGCCGACAGTTTCGTGTTGGCAATTAGGGCTCGCGCCGCCGCGAGGGCATAAGAACCACCAGAGCCAATTGCGAGCACGCCGTCGTCCGGTGAAATCACGTCCCCGTTTCCGGACAGCAGAAACGAACTCTTATCGTCAGCCACCACCAACAGTGCTTCGAGGTGGCGGAGAATCTTATCGGTTCGCCATTCCTTGCTGAGTTCAATCGCTCCGCGCTCAAGATTGCCGTGGTATTGCTCGAGCTTACCCTCAAATCTCGTCAGCAGCGAAAACGCGTCCCCGGTTGCGCCGGCAAACCCGACCAGAATTTTGTCATTATAAAGCCGGCGGACCTTGCGCGCGTTGGCTTTCATCACGGTTTCACCGACGGTGACCTGGCCGTCTCCGGCCATCGCTACCCGTCCGTCACGCCGCACCAGCAACACGGTCGTGCTGCGAACTTTTGGAAAATTATTCCGGCTCATTAGTGAACATGCACTATAGGAACTGGTGCGAAGGTTAGTCAAGCGATGCGCCTGATAGGTCGCTCCACGATTTCCCCTGGGTGTCTTTCGATTGTGCTTGCGCCTTTGAAAGAAAGACATTTTCGCGCGACTCTCTCCGGGCAAGGGGGCAGAGGAGAGGGCCAATGCCACTGAGAGTATCGAATTTACGACAATCCCCGGTGATCCTATGCGATACTTCGGTTTATTTTGCGATAGGAAGCAAGCTGATTGGGACGCGGCAACGCCTTTGCGTTATCATGTGCTTCACGATCAAGCAGTCACAGGAATTATCCGAAAGGTCAGCGCGAGGAATGGAATCAATGACACGCCCACGCATCGGCATCACGATGCGATTGGAACTCGAGACTGGGCGCTTTTACCTCGGTCGATTTTACAGCGAAGCCGTGGAAGCGGCCGGCGGTGTGCCCGTTCACATCTCTTTGATTCCGCGCCCGGACTACATCAAACAGGTGGTGTCCGGATTGGACGGGGTGGTCTTGCCGGGCAGCAATTCGGACATCGATCCGCTTCGCTATGGGCGTGAACCGCACCCGCAGCTCGGAGCCGTGCACCCGGAGAAGGATGAGACGGACCTGCTGGTGTTGGCCGAGGTCGAGGCCCGAGCCATGCCCCTGTTCGCCATCTGTTTTGGTCTTCAGGCTTTGAACGTATCGCGCGGAGGCACTCTGGTCCAGGACATAATTAGTCAGCATCCGGAGGCCATCAAGCATGAACAGGGTGCGCCGAGAGATAGGCTGTCGCATCGTGTACGACTGTTGGAGGATAGCAGGCTGGGGCAAATGGCGAACGCAGAGACTGCCGCGGTAAACAGTCATCACCATCAGGCAATCGAAACATTGGGTAGGGAACTGGTCGCAACTGCCTGGGCGCCGGACGGTATTGTCGAGGCGGCCGAGGACCCGCGCAGTGACCGGTTTGTGTTGGGTGTTCAATGGCACCCCGAAATTGCCTGGGAGCGGGACCCATTCTCGCAGTCGCTTTTTAATCGATTCATTGCCGAAGCCCGCTCATACGCTCGAAACGGTAATGCGATCCGCCAGCCCGCAGCCACTAATCGATAGTTGAAATCTAATCCCAGTCAGACGGAAACAACTGCTTGAAGGAAACTACGCTCGAAACGCCATCGGCCCTGATCGCGTCCTTAAATCTTAAGAACCGGGTGGCGCTGGTCACCGGGGGATCTCGTGGGATCGGGCGAGCTGCTGTCCAATGCTTTGCGCGGCTCGGGGTCAATGTTGCCGTAAACTATATCAGGGACGAAGGGGCGGCATCCGAGACCGTTCAGGCTGCTGAGGCGCTTGGAGTCCAGGCCGTGGCAATTCGCGCGGATGTTTCTCGTTTGGAAGAAGCGCAACAACTAGCCGAAAAGACTGTGATGAGTTTAGGCGCCATTGATTTCCTGGTGTGCAATGCCGGCATTTGGGAAGGCGGCGCCGTGGACACGCTGAGCGAAGGCGCCTGGGACCGCTCGATGGATCTAAATCTTAAGGGAACCTGGACGGTGTGTCGTGCTGCTGTGCCGCACATGAAGGCCCGGAACTTTGGGCGCATTGTCATCGTCAGTTCGACTGCCGGTCAAAGAGGCGAAGCGAACGTGTCCAACTATGCCGCTTCAAAAGGTGGCCAGATCGCTTTTACGAAGTCTTTGGCAGCCGAACTCGCATCATTCGGCATCAACGTAAACTCAGTGGCGCCAGGCTGGGTCGACACAGATATGTGCGCGGATGTTTTCGCGGATGCCGCCTTCCGCAAATCAATTGAAGACGCCATACCGGTCGGTCGGGTAGCGACTCCGGAAGACATCGCCTGGCCGATTGTCTTTTTGTGCACCGAATGGTCCCGACATATTAATGGTGAGATTCTTAACGTGAACGGCGGCTCGGTTTTGTGTGGCTAGGCCAGGTTGACTGACATGACGATAAACAGGATAAAGCTCGGCGTCGAAAGACTGCTTGACGAAAGAATAGACCTGCTGCGCGGTGCGCGCGTGGGCCTGGTATGCAACCAGGCTTCGGTAGATCACAGCTTCCGGCACGTAGCCGATCTGTTTCACCAGCATCCCGGGGTTAACCTGACAGCGATCTTCGGACCACAGCACGGTATCCGCGGCGATGTGCAGGACAACATGATTGAGACCGGCCACGCAGTGGATCGGAAAACCAACCTCCCAATCTACTCGCTCTACAGCGAGACCCGCGAGCCGACCGAAGAGATGCTACGCGATGTCGACATCATCGTGGTTGACCTACAGGACGTTGGCACCCGCATCTATACATTCGTTTACACCCTGGCCAACTGCATGCGAGCTGCGAAGAAGTTTGGCAAGCAGGTGATCGCGTGTGATCGACCGAACCCGATCGGCGGAAAGGTAACGGCCGGGACCGTGCTCGATCCAGCCTTCTCGTCCTTCGTAGGTCAATTCCCGATTGCGTCCCGTCACGGAATGACGCTATGCGAGTTGGGGCAAATGTTCAATCGGCAATTCGGTATTGGCTGCGACCTGGAAAGCGTACCGATGTCAGGATGGTCACGAGAACTTTGGTACGACGAAACGGACGGCCCATGGGTACTGCCTTCGCCGAACATGCCAACGCTCGATTCGGCCACAGTTTTTCCCGGAGCGGTGCACCTCGAAGGCACCCAGATGTCCGAAGGGCGGGGAACCACGCGACCATTTGAATTTGCCGGCGCGCCTTATATAGATGCCGAGGATTTTGCCAACGCGCTCGGCCGATTGAACCTACCGGGCGTCTATTACCGAGCTTGTGGTTTCGTGCCAACGTTTCAGAAGCATGCCAATCATGCTTGCGGTGGAGTGCAGATTCATGTGACGGATCGCGAGAATTTTGAGCCCGTCGTTGCCGGAATCGCGATCGTAAAGACCGCGTTCGACATGTACCGAGACCAGTTTCGGTGGAAGGACCCACCGTACGAGTATGAATATGACCGCAACCCGTTTGACTTAATCTCAGGCACTTCAAAGGTCCGCGAGGCGATCGAGCGAGGCGATTCATTAGAGTCAATCGAGGCTTCGTGGGCTGAGCCTTTGGAGGAGTTCAACCGCCAGCGCGCTCAATTCCTCCTTTATTAAAGGGTCAGCAGTGGTTGAGCCGACAGCTAAGGCATTTATTCAGATTAAGCACCCCCGCTTGATGCAATAGTGCAGCCTATTCGGGGTCAGGGTCATCGCCAAATAACTTAAGGCGATGTATGAAGGGAGAGTTTTTCTTGGTCGCAAAGCAGATATCACAAACATCCCAAGTGGACACGCCACGCACCGCCTGGCTGATCGGGCTGGCAGCCTGGGCAGTACCGGGACTGGGTCACCTACTGCAACGCCGTTGGGCCAGGGCTCTGCTACTGGGCGGCGCGGTTTGGGGAATGTTCTTCACCGGTCTTTGGATGGGAGGTCACCTATTCCGGCTGAGTGGCACTGACCAGGGGATCGCCGCTCTCCTGCAGATCTTACCAATGATTGCGAATGCCGGTGCGGGGTTGCTCTATGTATTCTGCTGGCTCACGGGTTCAGGCTTTGCCGATCACGCAAGGATGGTCACCTACGAGTATGGCAATACTTTCCTTCTCGTGGCCGGGTTATTGAATTACCTGGCGATGCTTGACGCCTTTGATATTGCCGCCGGGAGGAAACAATGACGCACCTCATCTGGATGGCAGTTTTTGCTGGAATGACCGCAGTCGTATTTGGGGTCGTGGCAAAAGGGTCCGATCGTCAGCGGCTGTGGTACGGTTTGAAGGTCTTCGGCGAGTTCATCTTCATTGCTCTCATTCTGGGCTGGATACTCTACTTTCTCCCCTTACGTTAAAGGGAAGTCTTAACGAATGGGGCCTGTCCATGGCTTTGGTTAATACTGATGCGATCGTTCTGCGAACCTATAATCTGGCGGAAGCAGATCGTATAGCGGTCTGTCTCACCCGCAGCGCCGGACTGGTCAGAGCCGTAGCCAAAGGCGCCCGCCGAATGAAGAGCCGTTTCGGCGCCGCGCTTGAACCCTTTACATTAATCAGACTCGCTTTTTATGAGCGAGAGAACCGCGACCTGGTTTCGATCTCCAATGCCGAGATTCTGAAATCTCGTTTTGACCTGGCAGCACAGCTTGAGGCTTCAGAGGTTCTGGCTTATATGGGCGAGCTGGTGGGAGACTTCTCCCCTCCGCACGAAGTCAACGAAAAGCTTTTCAGAATGGTGGCTGCCTGCATCGAAGCGCTCGAGACCTCGCCCCAATCCACCCGCCTCGTGCTTCGTTATTTTGAGGTTTGGCTACTGCGGTTGGCTGGTCTTTTTCCCGATATCCGATCTTGCGCTGATTGCGGAACCCGGCTCGGTGAGGCCGAGACAGCTTGTCTCGATGTGGAAGTAAATGCTCACTGTCAGAAGTGCAGCCGGGGCCCAGCGACGAGATTGTTTCCTGAAACACATCAGACCATTGTGGCCACCCAGCGATTACCGCCGGTCGAGTTTGCGGTAACCTTCAAGGGGCTGTCCGAGCTATCGGAAAGACAACTGGCGGAGTTAACGCATCGATTGATAGTCCGCGCGCTCGAGCGGCGGCCAAGAACAATGGTTCCGCGCTAGCAAGTTCGCGCCTCTTTCAACTGATTCGCGCATTCAAGTAGTTTGACTCATGGCCAAACACAGATTAATCGAGCGATACGTTCTGAAGACGATATTCCCGTATATCGTGGCTTCGCTCATTCTGCTGACTGCAATTCTTTTTGCCCAGCAGACCGGCCGCTACTTTGAACTGGTATTCCACGGCATCATGCCTTCCAGTTTTGTTTATGGATTGGCTCTGGCGCTGCTTCCGACCGTGCTGGTCTTTACTATTCCGATGGCCGTCTTGTCCGGGACGATCATTGGCCTGGGCCGGATGGGGAGCGACAGCGAACTGGTAGCAATGCGCGCCGCCGGAGTGAGTACCTGGCGGGTGATCTGGCCGGCGCTGGCGTTAGGGTTACTCGCAACTGGTGCGACGGCCTGGCTCAATCTTAAAGAAGTACCTCAGGCACAGCAGCAATTGAAATCAGTTGCGATTCGGAGCGCGCTCTACAAACTCGATTCGCCGGTCGAACCTCGCACCTTCACCACCACGCTGCCGAATTCTGTGATCTATGTCCGTGACGGCGATAAGGCGCATGGGCAGTGGGGTCGGGTCTTCATCCAATCTCAGCAGGCCGGTAAACCAACTGTGCTGGTGACAGCGCGCGCCGGACGGATTGATTCTTCCGCTGATGCATCCGAGCTCGTTTTGCAGGACGCGATGCAGACGACCCTGCCGATTCCGGACGCGAAGGATCAATCGTTTACTGTTGAGCGGCTGGATCTCTTGAGAATTGTCTTTAACACCGGACGCAGCAGTTTGTTGCACACTCTGCAGAAAGAAGACCCGGGGCCGGACGAGATGGGCCCCACAGAGCTGCGACAGTTCATCGCTCGGAGCAGCGGCGTGCAACAGCGCGAAGCCTCGATGATATTGCACAAGCGTTTGGCGTTCTCGCTTACTCCGTTTGTGTTTGCGCTCTTCGGCGCCGCGCTGGCGCTGCGGATGCGGCGGGGAAGCCGCGGTTTTGGTGTGCTCATGTCGCTACTGATCCTGCTTTTCTACTACCTGCTGATGTTGGGCGGAGAGCAGATGGCCCGCGCTGGTTCAGTGCCCCCAATTGTGGGCGCGTGGGCCGCAACTGGTCTGATACTGGCAGTGGGGATAATTTTGCTCGCGGTCAGGCGCCGCCAGCTGGGATTTCAATTTCGCCGCGCAGAGAAAGAAGAGACCGCAGAACCGTCCCGCGGACGTTTCGCACGGCGATTGATTTCGCAGAATGCCCGGCGTTGGCTGGTCACTTTTCCCACTTTGCTAGACGTGAGCATCATTCGCACGATGGCCTTCAGCTTCCTCTTTGGTTTCGTAGCACTCGTCTTAATCTTCAATGTCTTCACAACTTTTGAGTTGTGGCGGTTCATCGCGGCCAGCAAGGCGAGTCTCGCGCTGGTCACACAGTATCTTTTTTATCTCCTGCCACTCGTCAGCATTGAGCTCTTTCCAGGCAGTGTTCTGGTGGCCGCCTTGATGACCTATGCTTTGATCGCCAGACGCCGGGAAGCAGTGGCCTGGTGGGCGAGCGGCCAGAGTGTCTACAGATTGATGCTCCCCGGCCTGGTGTTCGCGATTGTGATCGCCACCGCTTCATGGCTCATCCAGGAACGCGTCATGCCGCAGGCCAACGTCCGGCAGGACAGCCTGCGCGCCAGGATTCGCGGCAACATTACCCAGATGGCTACCGGCTCGGAAAGACGTTGGCTGGTCAGCACCGATGGCGCCCGCATTTATTCCTATGATTTCGACGAACGCCGGCAGGTCCTGCTCAAGCCGGCCATCTACGAGTTTGACGAACAGCAAATTGAATTAAGGCGAGTGACGACGGGCGAAGAAGGAAAATGGCTCTCACCCAACGAATTTGAGATTAGCAAAGCGCAGTGGGTGGATCTGAACAATCCCCGCGTCACGCGACAATCCGCGGCGCTCCTGAAAATAAGCGGCGTCGATCCACCGTCAGTGTTCAAGCCGACCGTTGATCGACCATCACAATTGAGCGCGGATCGGTTACAGGTTTATATTAAGACTCTAAAAGACCGGGGCGCCGACACCGCCGCTCTCACCGTCGCTCTGCAAAGAAAATACGCTGCCCCTTTCGGCGTAATTGTCATGGCGCTGATCGGAATGCCTTTGGCGATTTCCTTTGGTCGCAAGAGTACGGTGGTAGCGCTGTGCTCGGCGGTTGCGGTTAGTCTCGCGTTCTGGCTGGTCTCTGGCGGCTTTCAGCAACTTGGAGAGCACTCTCTGCTCCCGGCGGCGGCGGCGGTTTGGACTCCGATTGTGATCTTCGCCTGCGGCGGGTTGTATTTTATTTCGCGAGTGCGAACGTGAAAGAGAACAAAACTGATCCGGCCGTCACAGTGTTTTCATTATTCGCGGCGAGCCGCAGCACATAGAGGAAAGTCTGTGCCTTTCCTGGGCCAGGTTCCCCTATCACATCTTCGGCTTTCGGAATTAAACTGCACAATCCCCTGAGCTGGATTACTTGCTTTGCGTTGAAGACATTGTCAGGGTTCGCACATTTCCTCCCGTCTTCATGTCCCAAAACTTGATATTGGTGTCGACACTGCCGGTCAACAGGAAGCGATCATCACGCGTGAAGACGAGCCCGTCGACATCGAACTTGTGCCCCTCGATGGTGAAGAGCTTCTCCCCGGTCCTAACATTCCATACCATCGTCTGAATGTACTCGTAGGTGTTTTGCCGGGTGAGGCCAATGTCGCTGGCCGCAAGCAATTTCCCATTGTGGCTGAAGACGATGGTGCTCGAGCGCGTAACCGCACCTGCATTTCTGATCATTGAAAAACTGCGGACTTCGCGCCAGGTTGAGGTGTCCCACAGTTTCACCACCGAATCGCCGAAGGATGCCAATATGCGGTAATCGGGACTGAAGAGCACCCTGAAGGCCGTGTTCTCGTGCGCCTTCCAAACCCTGGTTTCCTTTCCGGAAGCGACGTCCCACTCGCTGATAGTGCCGTCCCCGTTGGCCGCGTATAGCTTCTTTCCAGCACGACCGAACGCGAGGGAATAGCTCGCCATGTCGATGTCAGCCGAGTCTTTGTGCACCAGCGACTCTCTTTCGATGCCAGTATTCACGTCCCAGATCTTCACCATTCCATCATTGCCTGAAGCGGCAATCAATTCTGCGTCGGGACTGAAGACGACGGCTTTGACCGAGCAGCGAAAGCCGTCAAGTCTGTGAAGCTCTCGACCTGTTGCGACGTCCCAAATCCTGGCTGTGCGGTCGCGACTTGAAGAAGCGAGCAGCTTTTCATCCGAGCTGAAAATTGCTCGGTACGTCACGTTGCCATGCGCGGCAATAGTCCTTTGCACCTCTCCTGTGGCCAGACGAACAAATCTGATCTTGCCATCACCTCCGGCAACGACGAGAGTCTGGCCGTCGCGGCTGAGCCTTAGGTCTCCCACCCCAGGCTTGGCATTGGGAGGCAAGGGCGGCGCTGGACGACAGTTGGAAAGGGTTTGCGAATGAGCCGGCGTAAGCATCAGCAGCACAGCGACGAACACGCAGGTAAGAAAAAGTTTATGACGTTGCATTTGGGACCTCATCTCTCTTCAGCGTTGCGACGAATCAGGAAGCGAGCACGCGTCTGTGTCTCGTCACGCCGAATGACACGCTCGAGCATTTCCAGGCGCTGCGCCGTCGTGCCCGACGCCCGCAGAACCATCGGATGACCCAACGCAAACCAGCCCAGCTTATCGTCTAATAAAATTTCTTCGAGAACTGTGTCCACGACACTTCTCAATTCCAGGTCTTCCGAGTCAGGCGCGTCGCCATCCCAATCGTTTACCGGCAGAAAAACCACGACATCAAGGAAGGGAATTGCGTCCTCCGCCATGCGCAGCGAGTTCTTAGCCAGGCGAGCGGCGTTGAGGTCGCGACCCAGATTTGCCAGGCCAAACATGTAAGCCACAAAGTCAGCCGGGCTTCGCTCATAAATCACACGCTCACCGGGCCCGTACTGACGCAACCGGCCGACGTTATACTCGAGCTGTTGGTAAAACTCCTCGGCGCCAGGCTCGGCCGCGAAGTTCTCGCCTAACGCTTCAAAGGGTTCAGGTTCGTGAGCAAAGCCCGGATGCAAAAGTAGAAATTCATCGATCAGAGTGCTCTTGCCAGTGCAGTGCGTTCCCGAGATTGCGACTCTCATCGCGGTGTATCTCCTGGTTTGGATGCAGTTACTGTTTGGGCTCCGCGCTTCGTCGTCGACATTTTCAGGTTAGTCCTTTTTCATCCTCGCATATTCAATCCAGTCACCTGAGGGAATTAAAGTGCTGAGAGAATAGAACTCCGGATCGGGCTCATACGTCCAACACTTTCTTGTTTGGGCGCCAAGACAGATATCCAACTCCTTTCGCATGTAGTGGCTTGATCCTTCAAACTCGTCCAGCTGACCCAGGAGTTCATCATCGATCTCATATACTTCGCCGATGACCGGTGAGTTCGAATCGTTAAGAAGCAAACCCGGATATGAACCCAGATCATAGAGACTGCCGCTTACTCGAGCGTGATTAATAAACTTTGAGTCGGGGAACCGAACAGACATGGCCCCCGCGCTACCGCGCCTCAATGAACCATAAATGAATATGAGATGCTTCATTTGATTGGGCGCTTCCATAGGACGAGTGTTTCGGTTGACCGGGCCGGTTCGACGAGGCCTTACTTAGAGCACCCGCTGTTTACCATGAAACGAAATGGTTTCGCCGGGTTTCAATTCGTAAAAAGGGATTTGTAGTTTTTTGAGCTCGGCAGCAAAGCCGTCTGAATTTTGGGTAATGCCCGCGAAGGTAGCGTAGTGTTGCGGGACTGCCAGCCTGGCGCGAACGGATTTCGCCGCTCTGGCAGCCATATGCGGTTCCATTCCGAAGTGACCGCCGATATTGAGCAACGCCAGATCAACCTGGTATTCCTCACCAATGGTTTCCATGTCTTTGAAATAGGCAGTATCGCCGGAATGATAAATGGTAGGACCATTCTTGACGATCACGACAAAGCCCGCCGGATTCCCCCCGTATGCTCTTTCAGCTTCAGTCGGGCCGGCTTTCGGATTAAAAACACTGCTTGAATGAACCGTTGGTGTCATTACAACCGTAACCTCACCGCCCGCGATTTGAATTTCGCCGCCGATGCCCATGATTGCATCCGTTTCGGCTTGTTTGGCTGGGAAGTCCGCCAGCCTTACTAAATTGCCGGCCAACTCAGGATTGCAAATCAGGATGGCCCCGGTCTTCCGGGCTATCTCAACTGCGTCGCCGACGTGATCTCGGTGTCCATGGGTCAGCAGAATGTAATCGACTCTGGAAACGGAAGCCAGGGGATCCTTGCCATCCTTACCTTCGGGATTCGAAGGGTTTCTCAGCCAGGGGTCTATCAATAATACCTTGCCCCTGGGTGTAGTAATCGAGAAAGCGGCGTGTCCAAACCACTTGACCTTAGTCTCTTGCGCTGCGACCGAATGAGCAGAAGACACCGCGAGCATTAATAAAACCGCCACCCAAACAAATAACTTTATGAACAACTGGATTTTTCTAATCATGTTCACCTCGGCAGTATCGAGTTCAGAGAACTAATTCCCCTATCAGTTTATTAAGTCCACCAAGCCACCCTAAACGCAGGCTGTCTTGTTCCGGCTTAGTGTGCTTTGGTGACTCCTGCCAGCAGAAGACGCAAAGCCGACTACGATTGTGGGTGCAGAGAGGATTCCCGTCCACGTTCCAAAGCTCGTCATCCCCAGTTCCGCACTCTAGCGCCGGTCACTCAGGATTGAGAGATTAGCGGTCCAGGGGCCGACGTTGGTCAGGTGACGCTTGGCCAGCGTGCGCGCCACTTGCCCGATGTGATCGAGGTCGTGCACAACCCACGTCGCCAATAACTGGCCCAACGTCACCACTCCAAGTTCGGGATGCATCCCGGTGCGGGCGAAATCTTCTTCGCCAAGACCCAGGCCCTCGAGAGTCGCGAGATTGTTCCGGCGTAAGCGCGTGAACTCTTCCAGCAGCTCAACCAGAGTACTGTCCGCGCTCTCGGTGAATTGTGCCGTCCGATCAAACGTATCAAATGGCCGCGTCTCGCCCGCCAGGATGTGTCGCAGGCGCGGAATCCAATCCGTCCTCTCACCATGGATCAGATGCCCCACCACGTCGTAGGGCGACCAGGTGCCTTCACCTTCATTTGCCCGCACCAGGATCTCGGGCAGGCCAAGAAGGGTCGCGGACAGAACCTCAGGCGTTCGTTGCAGCATCGTCACAGCCTCGGCTAGATCGAAACCTTCAGTAGCTATTTTAGTAGACATCCTTTTTAATCTCGCATTCACATCCCGAGATCTCTATTCGCAGTGTTCTAGACCCTGAGCGAGCCACGGAACGCCCTCGCCGCATAGTAAGACTCCGCACCGTTGTGATAAACGAAGACATTGCCGTAGCGGCGATCACAAAAGATGGCGCCGCCAAGTTTTCTAATATCAAAAGGAGTCTTCACCCAGCTCGATGTTTTCGTATCGAAATTTCCAAGTTTCTGCAGCTCTCGATACTGTTCTTCCGTTAAGAGCTCGATGCCCATCACAGCCGTCATGTCCATCACGCTACTTTTGGGTTTATGTTCTTTCCTTGACTCCAGCGCTGCACGGTCGTAACAAAGGCTTCTGCGACCCTTAGGGCTCTCCGCTGAACAATCAAAAAAGGTGTATTCGCCCGTTTGCTTATCAAACCCGACCACATCCGGTTCACCGCCGGTTCTTTCCATTTCATTGAGTGACCAAAGCTTTCCAGCATTGGCCTCCAGCTTTGCTCGTACCTTAGCCCATTCAATACCTTTATGGCGGTCCACATTCTTCTCGAAACGGCCTTTCAAAGCTTCAAGCAATTCTTCACCTTGTGCGGGTGACAATTCCTTTTTTGTTTTCATGCCCTTCATAGAGTTTTCCTTTTTATCGATGTTTCGGGTCACCTCGATTATGCCGATCTTTTCGAGATGAGTCTCGAAGATATGGCCTTTTCACATTCAGGATCCCGTCAAGAGAAGCACCAAGACTTGCGTCCCCCATTTCCGTCCAATGGTTACGCCCGCACCGAACCGCCACCTAATGGCAAAGCCCAATCGAAGCATAGGCCGCGCTCGACGAGTGAGTCTGACATACCTGAATGGCTTTGAGAAGCAAACAGAAATGGTCGACAAAGGGTGCGCAAGTTATGAGCGGTTCCGCTTTTCGTAAGCAACTCGGTGGGCCAACTTGAGCCGCCAGCCGCACCTCGACAAAGACGATGCTTGATAAAGGAGGTGGGACCTGGACGAGCCTTAGGCTTAAAAGAAAAAGCCGCGGAGAAGGGAACTCCGCGGCCTTGGTTTTTGTGTCGGAAGCCCGACCGTTTGAAGGGGCACGTTGGGCCGGATCCAAGCCGGGCGCGGACTGGCAGTCCGTGCTACCTGGACTAGGTACCTGATTCCCAGCTGGCCATGTATTCGATCTGCTCTGCGGTCAGCACGTCGATCGACATGCCGAGCGCCCGCAGCTTCAGACTCGCGATCTCGGTGTCGACTTCCTTCGGCAGGAGGTGAACGCCGGGCTCGAGTTTGCCCTTGTTCTTGACCAGGTATTCGGCTGAGAGCGCCTGGTTGGCAAAGCTCATATCCATCACGCTGGCGGGGTGGCCTTCGGCGGCGGCCAGATTGATCAAGCGGCCTTCTCCCAGGACGATGACCCGGTTGCCGTTGCCGAGCTTGTACTCTTCGACGAACGGGCGGAGCTGTTCGACCGGCTCAGACATCTCTTTCAAAGCCACGAGGTTCAGTTCCAAATCGAAGTGGCCGCTGTTGCAGACAATGGCGCCGTCTTTCATCTGGCTGAAGTGAGCGCCGTCAACAACGTGACGGTTGCCGGTGACGGTGACAAAGATGTCGCCGATGGGCGCGGCCGCCGCGATCGGCATAACTCTGAATCCGTCCATCACGGCTTCGACGGCCTTGATCGGATCGATTTCACAAACGATTACGTTTGAGCCCATCCCGCGGGCGCGCAGGGCCACGCCCTTACCGCACCAGCCGTAACCAACTACAACCAGGTTGCGACCCGCCAGCAGAATGTTGGTCGCGCGAATAATTCCGTCCAGAGTCGACTGACCAGTGCCGTAGCGATTATCAAAGAAGTGTTTTGTTTGAGCGTCGTTGACGGCAATGGAAGGGAAGGTGAGCACGCCGGCGGCGTGCATTGCCTGCAGACGCACGATGCCGGTGGTGGTCTCTTCCGTACTTCCGATCAGCTTGTTCTTCAGTTCAGGCTTTTCCTTGATCAGGGTCGCCACGACATCTGATCCGTCATCTATAATGACGTCAGGCTCAAAAGCCAGAGCGGTTTGCACGTGGCGGCGATAGGTGTCGGTTGATTCACCTTTGATGGCGCAGACCGGAATGCCATAGTCAGCCACGAGTGAAGCAGCCACATCGTCCTGTGTGGAAAGGGGATTCGAGGCGATCAGCAGAGACTCGGCGCCGCCGGCTTGAAGTGCGCGAGCGAGATTGGCCGTTTCCGTGGTGATGTGTGCACAAGCAACCAGACGAATGCCCTGCAAAGGCTTTTCGCTAGCGAAGCGTTCCCGAATCAGACGCAGGACCGGCATTTCGCGCTCGGACCAATCGATACGCTTTTTTCCCTGGGGCGCAAGGGAAATATCCTTGATGTCATGTTCTGTAGCAGGCATAGCAGTACTCATTTTTTTAAGTTTGTTCCTTTGGTTAATTAAGTTTGGGTTCCGCTCTTCCTCTGCATCTTTCGATTCTCTTTGCGCCTTTGCGTGAACCTAATCCAATACGCACAGGCGCTAAGCAAGAACTTGGGTCGCAAAGAATAATAATCTCTTTACACTCCCGCTGCGGACCGCAGGGCCTCAGCCTTGTCGGTCAACTCCCAGGTGAAACCGTCTCCGGTACGACCGAAGTGGCCATAAGACGCAGTCGCCTTGTAGATCGGACGGCGCAAGTTCAGCCCTTCGATTATTCCTTTGGGTGTCAACGGAAAGTGTGCTCGGACGAGATCGGCTAGTTGCGACTCATCGATGCGGCCGGTCCCACGCGTGTCTATCCGGACCGAGACCGGATCAGCGACACCAATGGCGTAGGCCAGTTGTACTTCGCATTGGTCAGCGAGGCCTGCTGAGACAATGTTCTTGGCAATGTAGCGTGCCATGTAGGCCGCTGAACGATCGACCTTCGTGGGATCCTTGCCCGAGAACGCGCCGCCACCGTGCGGGGCATAGCCGCCGTAGGTGTCGACGATGATCTTGCGTCCGGTTAAGCCGGAATCACCCTGCGGCCCGCCAGTAACAAACCGGCCAGTGGGATTGATGTGATACTTGGTATCGTCATCAATCAGGTCGGCAGAGACGGTATGCTTGATTACCTGTTCGCGAATCTCAGCGCGCAGCTGTTCGTTTTCAACCTCAGGGGCGTGTTGCGAAGAGATGACCACTGCATCGACGCGGAAGGGACGGCCGTCGCGATACTCAACCGTGACCTGAGACTTGCCGTCAGGGCGAAGATACGGAAGAGAGCCGTTCTTTCTTACCTCAGAAAGTCTCAGGGCCAGCTTGTGTGCAAGTTGAATCGGCAGCGGCATCAGCTCAGGCGTCTCGTTGCAGGCGAAGCCAAACATCAGACCCTGGTCGCCGGCACCGCCCGTGTCAACGCCCATGGCGATGTCCGGGGACTGTGTGTGCACTGCCGAAAGGACGCTGCAAGTGTCGCAGTCGAATCCGTACTTGGCCCGGTCGTAACCGATCTCCCGGATAGTTTCGCGGGCGATGTGGGCATAGTCGACGATGGCTTTGGTGGTGATTTCACCGGCGACGATGACCATGCCGGTCGTCAGCAGGGTTTCGCAGGCGACCCGAGAAGTCGGATCCTGCGTCAAGGCAGCGTCCAGCACTGCATCCGATATTTGATCGGCAATCTTGTCGGGATGACCCTCAGTGACTGATTCCGATGTAAACAAAACTCCACGATGATTGTTGCTCAATTCAAACTCCTCCGATAAAAGCTTAAGGCCTACAGGCTATACTAAGGTGAAATCAAAAGACCGCGTACAATAACAGCCCATTTAAAGGGGTGTCAAGCCGACCCCGCGACTGGTAGTGCCTGAAAAGTGTGTTGCTGATTTTGGCAAATCATCGGCAAGGCCAGTCCTAGTCTAAACCTCTGACCACAAGCCCGGCCAAACGCTTACTGAGAAGGATCAGAAACAGGCCAAGAATAGATACACGAAAGCGCAGAGGGTGGCGAAGTCCCTTTACAAAAATTTACCAATACAGGCCCGGCGGTAACTCGTTGTAGCTATTAGAGGTGTCAAGTCTGGTTCACGCCGTACACCATTACGTAATTCCCCTGACGAGGCGTACACGTTACCTAAATTTCACTACAAGCAATCCGAGCAGAAAAATCACGTCGACCTTCGGGAAGTCTAGTCAGCAAGTAAGACTAACTTGATTATAAGTCAGTCACTTTCGATTGAGTGGGAAAGTTGCCCGGACCCTGGTCCCTTTTTGTAAAGCAGACTCAATCTCAATCTTCCCACCCAACGCCAGCGCTCTCTCTTCCATTCCGCGCAATCCCAACACCGCCGCGGCGGATGCTCGGTTGAACAGCTTGTCGACGTCAAAGCCCACCCCGTCATCGGTGATGGTGAGCAACATTCTTTCCCGAGACTGCTCAAGTTGAACAGACACGCTAACGGCCTGCGCATGCCGGGCTACGTTGGTGAGTGCCTCCTGCGCAATTCTGAAACACGCAGTCTCGAACTCGCGGGGCAGCCTGTCATTCTCCTCAAAACCGTTTATGACTTCGGCCATGATTCCCGTTCGCTGCGCATAACGGTTCACGTACCAGCGCAGAGCCGCGCTCAGGCCCAGATCGTCGAGCAAGGCGGGACGCAACTCGATTGAAAGCTGGCGCACACAACCTAAAGCTTCATCGACTATGCCGATGCTCTCTTCAAGCTGGGGCATCTGGGTAGAGGCGGAACTCAAGCGCTGGATCGACTGTAAGTTTATCTTTACGGCAGTCAGAACCTGGCCGATCTCATCATGTAATTCGCGCGCTATATGCTGGCGCTCTGCTTCCTGAGCTTCAATCAGCCGGCGCGAATAGGTCTGCAATGCATCCTGCGCCCGCTTTTGTTCGGTGATGTCCCGCGCCATGCCGCGCACAATAGGCGTCGCGACCCCTTCGGTGCGCAGCGAATTGTAGAATTCCCACATGCGGCGTTCACCGGAACTCGTCAGCACGACCATAATGCCGCTGGTCGCACCGTCTTCATGGACTCTCGCCATATACTCGTCAAACCGATGACGGAATTCAGGCGCCAGAATATCTCGGATGCTCCTCTTTCCCACGAAATCATTGTGATCGTAACCCAACACCTCAAGTGCGGCGCGGTTCGCCGAGAGTATCAGTCCATCCAAATCGTGAGTACATATCAACTCCCGGCTATTCTCGACCAGGTCGCGATAACGTTCTTCGCTTTCGCGCAACGCTGCTTCCGCTCGCCGGCGCACGGTGATATCACGCGAGTTCAGGACGATAGCCCCGACCGCTGGGTCGTCGAGCAGATTGCTGCCGGTGGACTCGAGCGTGCGCCAGGTGCCGTCTTTGTGCCGACAGCGCAACTCCCTCGTAACCTTGGTGCCAGGGAATTGTACCTCCTGCGCGAAGAGGCTGGAGAGGAGCGGAAGGTCATCCGGGTGCAGCAGTTCAAAGCCGCTCCGTCCGATCATTTCTTCGGGCGTGTAGCCCAGGACGCGCTCAATGGACGGGCTCGTGTAAAGCCTGACTCCGTTGGCATCGTAGGTCGAGATGGTGTCGGCGGCGTGCTCGATTAGAGAACGGAAGTAAACCTCGCTTTGCTTGAGTGTCTCTTCAACGCGCTTGCGATCGGTGATGTCCTGAGCAATTCCACCCACGAGATGGATTGCGCCTTCGGTGTTTCGGATCGGGAAGGTGCGGCGCAATATCCAGCGAATTGATCCGTCGGGCCAAATGATCCGGTATTCAACTGGCTCATGTAGGCCTTTCCTTCCTTTTTCGAGCGCGAGCTCGACTGCAGCGCGATCCTCTGGATGGACCCGGTCGAGGAAGGACTCCAGCCGTTCGTGCAGGCTCTCAGACGTGCACCTGAAAATTCTTTCGTAAGCCGGATTAACGTGGAGGACTTTGCTGATGTCTTTGTCGGCCAGCCAGACTACGTCTTCAAAGTTATAGGCCATCTGCCGGAATCGCTCTTCACTCTCATACAATGATTCTTCGATACTGATCCGATTCAAGGCTTCGCCACAGTGATCCGCCAGGGATTGAAGATCGTTGAGCGCCGCGGCATCATAAGCCAGCGGCGAGTAGCTTTGAATCGAGAGCAGCCCGACGATCCTTGAGGCATGCTGAACGGGTGCGGTCATGATGGATGCGGAGGGCCTCAGCGTGTCACCAAATGGAACGGCCTCTTTATCAAACTGAATGGGATCTTTGCGGAGTACCAACTCAGGGCCTTGATCGATGACCCGTCTGCTTCTTGCCGTTGGCTTTAGATCTGAAGAGACGGTAATGTCGATGCGCCGGCCTTCAATCGTGTCGACTCTCAACATCGGAATTACTACATCGCGATCCGAGTCATACAGATCGAGATTGCAAGCGTCCCACCCCAACAACTGTTGGGCGGTTTGGGCGATGATTCTTGCCGCCTCAAGCTTAGTCGAGGCGCCGCTAAGTTTTCGCGCCAGCGTGGCAAAAGCCGCGCTCCTCGTTTCTGTCAGCTTCCTCTTCTTGATGTCCTGAGAAGTCCTTTCGCAAAAAAGAATTGCGCACCTACGTCTTGCCGGGAATTCTAATGTGCAACGTGATAGTACGCAATGGCATTTCTCAAACATCGCGCCACTCAAGCGGACTACCTTGCGCCCCTTCAAACACCCACCCCACTTTCGACAGATAGATGCCGGCTTGCGCGAACACTTCAAGGATGAAAGCGCGCCGACGATGATATTGAGAACCTGGCAAGCGGGGTGCCTGAATGTGACAGTACAATCATATTGTTTGGAGCAACGAGTCCGATCTGAAGCAAAAAATAATAGGCCGTATTCAGGCGAGCGTGCGGGTTCATGAGCCAGAGCTCACCCCAACATAATATGTATTATCAGACGCAGTGAATATTAGCCGCCGCCGGGGTTTAGGTGATGAGCCGCCGCGTCCGGTTAACTCAAAAACTACGATCAACGGTCAACTAAAAATGCTAAATCCCCTATTTGCTCCGCTCGTTAGTAGTTTTAGTTGAGCCGAGCCTCTACAGGTGACCTTTTCAGACTGAAAACGGAGTTGGATGTTGCCACGAGGGTCAGTCGGATTCTCCGAGGCCCTGAAGTCGCACTTTCCCGCCGCCAAGCCGATAGACCAAATCGGCGGCGCTCTTTCGAAAAGATCCGGCCTCGCGATAAGGCTAGTCTCTTCTTCCAAATCGATCCTGAAAGCCGCGCGCGTGGACGTTCAAAGCCAAACCGCTCTTAGGGTCCCCACGATCACCCAATTATTTGCGCTCAGGTTGACGAAGTAGCCCAGCGTCTCATATCGTTCAGTGCTCGTCATTATGCTGTTGGTTAAGAAGGTTTGAGGAGTAGATGGCTGTAAAGATTGAGAACCAGTACCAGGGAAAACTGCCGGGTAAGACATTGGCAATTGTCGAGAGCGTTCTTGGCAGCGTGCCGCGCGAGCACCTCCGCGGGGTTGAGCGTTTGCGAATCGTGAGCGTAATTACCGAACCGCGGGCACGCATCGCAGCCAAGGGTACGGACCTGCCTGGCCTCTATCATCCACGCCAGGGCAATCAGGGGGCCTGGTTTGAGATCGCGGTCACTCCCCTCACCTCGGCTAACAAGCCCTTCCACAAGCGCATCATTCCGCGACTGTCCTTCAAGGGCAACCTGTCGGCGGTGATCTTTTCGTTAGTCGCGCAGCACTACCACCTTACCCTGCGTCATTCGGTAAAGCGCGGCGCGGTCGAGCCGGCCGTGCGTGCGTACGTCGAGAAGCAGCTAAAGGCGTGGAACGAGGACCAACATAAGATCCGGGCGAAGATTTTCAAGCCGCTGCAGCCAACGCTCGAGCGCTGGAGCAAGTCTCTGGCCAAAAGAGCTGCGCAGGAAAAGAAGAAGAAGGCCTAAACTCGGATGGGATGGAGCGCGGACATCCTGTCCGCCAGCGATCCGGAGCTCGCTCTTTAAATCGCAAAAGTTCTGCTTAAGGTTTATTTCGCGCTGCGCACTCAGGCGAACCGGGATGTCCGCGATCCGGAGCCGAAATCAACTCGCGTCGTCAATGTTCTGGGCGGCGGCGTTAAGCGCGTCGAAGAGTTCTTCGGCAGAGATGTTAGCCTTCTTGAACTTCACTTCAACCTTGAATTCCCTTCCCGGCGCTTCAAAACGATAAACATAAGGTTCCGAAGCCCCGGTCGGATCGACGAAAGCACGCCGGGCCTTGCGCGCGCCGTCGCGGGTCAGGCCTTCGGACGCGATCTGCTCGGCCATGGTGCGCATCGATTCGTCGTCAGGCTGACGGACGATCTGCAACAAAAGCGACTTGGAACTAATCTCTGACGCGCGGCAAATCGCGCGGATGTCTTTGGGGATTGATGCGATCGATAAAGCTTCAGTTACTGTGCTGCGACTCTTCCCAACTTTCCGGGCCACGTCTTCATGCGTGTATCCGAAGCGTTCGCACAAGGCGCGCAGACCGTCGGCCTCTTCCCAGGGCGTCAGGTCCTTGCGCTGCATGTTCTCGATCAACGCGACCTCGGCCACGCCGGCCTCGTCGATATCCATCTCGATGCATGGGAGTTCTGTCAGGCCAGCGGCAGTGGCCGCGCGCCAGCGGCGCTCGCCGGCGATGATCATCCAGCGGCCCATCATGGGCTTCACCAGGAGCGGCTCCAGCACACCCTTTTCGCTGATCGACGCGGTGAGTTCGGTTAGATCGCCGATTTCCGTGCGCGGTTGATCAGGGTTCGGATCCAGCTTGTCGATCGGAATCAAACGCCCTACGTGAGTAGTGGTGTTGGACTGCGTCAACTCTTCGACGTAGTGCGCGTCGTGGCGCATGCTTAGACCGGTGGGCAAACCTCTTCTAGACACGGCTGAGTACCTCGCTGCAAAGTTTTTCGTATTCGACTGCGCCGGAAGACTGCGGCGCGAAAGTAAAAATAGATTCTTTGTAGGCCGGCGATTCTTCCAGCCTGACGCTCTTGGTGATTACGGTATCAAACAGCTTCGGCCCAAAGACGCGACGAATCTGCTCGTATACTTCCTTGCCAAGGGTCGTGCGCTTGTCGTGCAGAGTCACCAGCACGCCGATCATTTCCAGTTTCGGATTCGGGCGAGCTTTGATCCGCTCGATCGTCTCCAGCAAATCGTCGGTTCCTTCAAGAGCAAAGTAAGACGACTGAATTGGAACCAGCACGTGACTTGAAGCCACCAGGGCGTTGACGGTGATTAGACCCAGGGTCGGCGGCGTATCGATCACGATGACCTTGTAAGCCTTCTTGAGCGGCTCGATCCTATCTTTCAACCGAAAGGGCGCATCAAAGTCGCCGACCAGCTTTGATTCAAGTTTCGCCAGGCTAATTCGGGCCGGAATGATATCCAAATTCTCGACCGGAGTCTTATAGACCGGAAACTCATCGATCGCCTGACCATCCATCATTAATTCATAAGCTGAACGATCGATCGCCAAAGGATCGAGAAACGAGATCGAACTATTGGCCTGGGGGTCGAGATCGAGAAGCAGCGTCCTGGTTCCCCGCCGCGCAAAAGCAGCCGCGAGATTGATTGCGGTGGTAGTCTTTCCCACCCCGCCCTTCTGATTTGTGATCGCTATTATCAATTTTCAGATGCAGGACAAGCTTGAGCTTGTCGAGCTCGACGACAAACTGAAGTTTGTCGTACCGGGCCTGGTTCACATCGGCAGGTCACTGGCGTCGCCAATGACGTCGGGCCATTCCTCTTCTGCGACTTCACTTTCGGCTTCGCTTTCTTCCTCGGTAGCTACTGAGTTGCGCGAGGCCTCAATCACATCCCGATCGACGAAAATAGGGCAGTCAGCACGCAAAGCAAGGGCAATCGCATCAGACGGCCGTGAATCAAGTCGCATCGGCTCGCCGTTGTCTCCGGTCAATTCAATTACCGCGTAGAAAGTGTTATCGCGCAGCGAAGTGACAACCACGCGATCGACTCTCAACCCCAACTCAACTATCAGATTGCGCAGCAGGTCGTGGGTCATCGGTCGTGGCGGAGCAATCTTTTCGATCTCCAACGCGATCGCATTGGCCTCGTATGCTCCCACCCAAATCGGGAGCATCGTTTCGCTGTTGATGTCCTTGAGAATAATAATCGGCGTCCCACTGTTGGGGTCCATCATCAGCGCTCGAATCTTGACCTCGATCTCCATCTTATCTTCCCCGCTATTGTACACAATCCTGGCTCTACTCAGATCGCCGACCTTATCTGACCATAGAGACTGTTGAATTTGGCTGCTGTGATCCTAACATCCACCACGTCACCGGGGGCCGCAGCACCTCTGGGAAAATTTACAACTTTATGACAGGTTGAATGACCGCTCATGTCCTGGTCCGTTTTTGAACTGGCACGCTCCACCAACACCTTCAGATCGCGACCGAGGAAACTCTGGTAAATCTCCTGCTGCACCTGCTGCTGCATTTCTTCCAGTTCCAGGAAGCGCGCTTTCTTTTCACTCCGGCTGACGTCGTCAGCGAGCTTCGCTGCCGGCGTGCTGGAACGCTCCGAGTACTTAAAGATAAACAGCATGTCGTACCCGACTTCCGAAACCAGTTTCAGCGTTTCGCGAAAATCCGTCGCCGTCTCACCCGGGAAGCCCACGATAATATCACTGGTCACCGCCATTCGGCGCCGGGCTTTTTTGATCGAAGCGATCCTGCGCAGGTATTCGCTGACTGTGTGCCCGCGGCGCATGGCCCGCAGAATCCGATCGCTGCCCGATTGCACGGGCAGATGAATCCATTCACAGAGATTTTCGTGCTCATCGATGGCGGCCACGATGTCCGGATGAAAGTCGCGCGGGAAAGATGTGGTGAACTTGATCCTCTCAATGCCGGTAGCGGCTACTGCCCTCAGGAGCCGGCTGAAGAGCGTCGCGCCTTCGTACCCTTCAAGTCCTTCCGTTATCGTCGGCCGGTAGCTATTTACATTCTGGCCGATCAGATGAATCTCTCGGTAGCCGTGATCGCGCAGCTCTTTGATCTCCGCGATGATGTCGGATGCGGTGCGGCTTTTCTCTCGACCGCGGGAAAAAGGCACGATGCAGTAGGTGCAGAACTTATTGCAGCCCTCAATGATTGGAACAAAGGCCACGTACCTGGAAGTCCGGGCCGTCGCCGGCACATCCCATTTCTCACCGTCCGCGCGTTCGTCCAAATCAATCACCCGACGCTCGCCGTCCAAAGCGCGATTCACCAATTCAGGCAAACGATCGGTGGCCCGAGTGCCGACAATCAGGTTTACCGACGGGCTGTTATCAAAGAGCGACTTACCTTCCAACTGCGCCACGCAACCCATTACGCCCACCACCGGTTCGTCTCCCAAACGCCGGCGCCGCACTTCGCCGATCCGAGTAAATACTTTATGGGCGGCCCGTTCTCGCACCGAACACGTATTGAAGATGACGACGTCCGCAGTATCCGGCGACTGGCACAGCTCAAAGCCGGCCGCGCGCAAACGCAGGTCGGCGCGCTCGCTATCAGCGACGTTCATCTGACAACCAAATGTTTCCAGGTAAACTGTCGATCCCATTTCAGTTTCTAAGACAGCCGAAGTCTAACAGATTTCGTTGTTACCTTCATATGACTAGCAACACTGGCGCTCTCTTATTCTTGAAAGGCCAAAGTGGTTCCGTTAAAACGATCCGCGAAATCAGACTAAGCGGAAACGGCTTGGTTCCTTTGGGTTTCGTATGATTTTGTGGATCGTTCTCAGCTACAGTTAAAACCGACACTGGACTAAACTACGACGCTGCCCGAACACTTTGCTTGCAAGAATCTCATGCTTGACGCTGCGCATCGCTCCGAGTAGTATCGCCCATCTTGCTCTATGACTCCTGACTCCACTCGAGGACGAAGATAACCGGAGATACAGAAATGTCCTTTAATAAAATCATATTGGTCGGCAATCTCGGGCGTGATCCAGAGCTGCGCTATACCCCGCAAGGAACTCCCGTATGCAGCTTTAGTCTGGCGACAAACGAAAAGAGGAAAGATCGCACCACCGGCGAAAACCAGGATCTAACCACCTGGTTTCGCGTGACGCTTTGGGGACGGCAGGCTGAAACCGCCTCGCAGTATTTGACCCGCGGCCGACCCGTCTATATTGAAGGCCGTCTGCGCGTTGAAGAGTGGACCGATCGCGACGGCAAACCGCGCCACACACTCGAAGTTCATGCAACCGACATGCAGTTCATTGGTGGCGGTGGGAGAGGCGAAGAAGGCGGAGCGCCCCAAGCCAGAGGCGCGGCGGCTGCTCCAGCTGATTCAGGTCCGGAAGCAACCGACCTCACTGATGACGACGTACCGTTCTAGATTTATTTCAAGGCGGGCCAGAATTTCTCTGCGAGTCTTTACGGGGTGCCGGCAGGTTCGCCAGTGCCCCACTTACCTAATTCGCGTAGCTTGCGATACCGCCGGGCCAGTCGGTCGGGCACGTTATTGCTAGCCGACTCCGCTAACCTCTCGCACAAAACCGAATCCAAAAACCGCGCTGCTTCGTCGTACGAGTTCTGCGCTCCACCTTTCGGTTCCGCAATTACCTGATCGACGATCCCTTCATGCTGCAGATCCTGAGCAGTCAGTCGGAGTTCCTCGGCTGCGCGCGCCGCCTGACTAGAATCCTTGAAAAGAATGGCCGCGCAACCTTCGGGTGAGATCACTGAATAGATCGCGTTTTCCAGCATTAAGACCTGATCGCCCACGCCAATCGCCAGAGCCCCTCCCGATCCGCCTTCGCCAATCACTGTGACGATTACCGGGACCGACAGCTTCGCCATCTCCCGCAGGTTGTAAGCGATGGCTTCAGCCTGACCACGTTCTTCGGCGTCAATCCCGGGATAGGCGCCCGGAGTATCGATGAAGCAGAAAATAGGGCGTTCGAACTTCTCGGCGAGTTTCATTGCCCGGATTGCTTTTCGGTAGCCCTCGGGCTTGGGCATGCCAAAGTTGCGAAACTGTCGCTGCTTTGTATCGCGGCCCTTTTGATGACCCACGACCAGGGTTGGCATGCCGTGAAATCGGGCAAAACCACACACAATAGCCGGGTCGTCGGCGTACCGCCGATCACCATGAATCTCGGTGAAGTCTTCGAATAATCGGTCGACGAAATCCATGGTATAGGGCCGCTCTGGATGACGCGCGAGTTTGACGCGCTCAAATGCCGTCGTAGATCCTTGCGGAGTTGATTGAGTTTCTTCTGCCATAAGAATTAAGCTGAGCCACGCGCTACAGCCACCTGCTTTGGCGCGGCAAAGCCTTCCCATTTCACTTCACAACCCAGGTTACGGAGAGCCGATTCGATCTCCGCACTACCCTGGACCTTCAAGGAAGGATGCGCTCGCACCCGTACCAGCATACCCTCAGTAACTACCTCAACGAAAACATCGCAGTCCCCTCTTGACTGCTCGAGCAGGCTTCTGACTGACTCGCATAGCTGGGCTGAATCGGTTGTCTCGGGAAAGCCAATGATGATTTCCCTGGCCTTCTTTTGCACAGCTTGAGTAAGTTCGGTGACCCTGTCAACGATCACGGTGATTGCACCGTCGTCACTTATCTCGGCCCGGCCGTTCACCAGGACCGTCGCGTCATCCGCCACCATGGCGCTCTGTCTTCTGAAAGGTTCCGGCCACAGCACACACTTGACCGATCCCGCCTGGTCCTCTAGACGAAAGATGGCAAAGCGATCGCCCTTCTTCGTCGTCCGCAACTGCAAGTCGGTGATCAGCCCGGCGACAGTCGCTCGCGAACCCGTCTCTTGTTGACTCAGTTCGACTGAGGTCACTCCGCCCAGCTTCTCGACGAGCTCGAAGTGCGCTTCCAGGGGGTGACCGGTGACATAGAACCCGACCGCCTTTTTCTCTGACGCCAACATCTCGGCAACAGTCCAGGCGGCCGTCTCCGGCAAATCGCTGGCGTCATCAGGCGCCTCCATAACCATGCCGCCAAATAAATCGTTCTGGCCGATCGCCTTGGCACGTCGGGCCCTGGCAGAGCGCGCCATCGCAATATCAATCGCCACGAAGTGCCGGGCCCGCCAGTGATTACTGTCACTGCCATCAGGCTTTAACGAGTCAAACGCACCACTGCAGACAAGGCCCTCCAGCACTCGCTTGTTAATCGAGCCTTCCTCAACCCGCTCGGTAAAATCAAAGAGCGATCTGAACGGCCCGGCTTGCCTCGCCTTCATGATGGCAGTGACGCTGTTGAATCCAATACCCTTGATTGCCACCAGGCCATAACGAATAGCGCCTTTCAGCGCAGTGAAGCCGATGTCGCTTTCGTTCACGTCCGGTGGCAAGAGGACGATTCCCTGCCGTCGCATCTCTTTGGTGTAGCGAAAGACCTTCGCCGTGTCGTCAATTTCGTTCGAAAGTACGGCCGCGTAAAAGTGCTCGCCATAATGGGCCTTCAGGTATCCGGTTTGAAAGGCAAGATACGCATAGGCCACACTATGCGCCTTGGGAAATCCGTAGTCAGCGAACTGCGCCATGAGCGAGAAGATCTGCTGGGCTTTGTCCTGTTTGATACCGCGTGCAACCGCGCCGAGGATGAATTTCTGCTCCTGCAGGGCCATCTCTTCGCGGTTCTTCTTGCCCATGGCCTTGCGGAGGCTGTCTGCCTCGGCCATGGTGTAGCCGGCCAACTTCTGTGACAGCTGCATGGCCTGTTCCTGATAGACGATGACGCCCTGGGTCGTATCCAGAATCTCCTTCATCTCCGGGACGATATAACGGACGCTCTTCTTCCCGTGATGCCTGAGGATAAAGTCGTCGACCATCCCGCCGTCAATCGGGCCAGGCCGGTACAGTGCATTAAGGGCCGAAAGATCCTCTATCCCTTTCGGCTTAAGCTTGCGGCAAATCTCCTGCATTCCTGAGGATTCAAACTGAAATATGGCATCTGTGCGCCCCTCGGCAAACAGTTGCATAGTCTTCTCGTCGTTAAGCAAAACCTTGGACCACACAACATCCTCGTTAAGCGAGCGCTTTATACTCTTTAAGCAGTCGCTTATGATAGTAAGCGTATTAAGCGCAAGGAAGTCCATCTTAAGGACGCCCACCTTTTCAAGGTCGGACATCTCGTACTGAGTGGTTACTTCATCCTTGGCCGAGACGGCTATGGGAATCAGCTCTTCCAAAGGTTCAGGGGTAATGACAACCCCGGCGGCATGGACCGAGACATGGCGGGCACAGCCTTCAATTCTCCGGGCCAGGTCGATGACATCACGGACCCGGTCATCGGTCTCCATGGCGTTGCGGAGTTCAGGTACTTGTTCAATAGCCTGGGTAATGCTGACGTTCCGGCCGCGGACCGGCGGCGGGATCAACTTCGAGATGCGCTCAACCTCCGCGTAAGGCATGTCCAAAGCCCGGCCGACGTCCTTGATCGCGGCGCGAGAGGCCAGGGTCCCAAAGGTAACAATCTGGCAGACAGAGTCACGCCCGTACAGGTCGGCTACGTGGTTGATCACCTCGCTGCGGCCGCGGACACAAAAGTCTATGTCAATGTCCGGCATGGAGACGCGTTCAGGGTTGAGGAATCGCTCGAAGAACAGGTTGTACCTCAACGGATCGATGTCCGTAATCCCCAGGCAGTAGGCCACCAGCGACCCAGCCGAAGACCCCCGACCCGGTCCCACGGGAATGCCATGCTGCTTAGCGTAGGCAACAAAGTCCCAGACGATAAGAAAATAACCGGCATAGCCCATGCGCTTGATAACTTCGATCTCATGCCAGAGCCGCTTCTCGTACTGCTCGAAAGTATTAGCCAGCTCCCCCCTTGCCATCTCCCCATCCCAGACCTGGGCCTTCCGGGTCTGATAACCGATCCTCACAGTCTTCTCGAAGTACTCGTTCGCGGTCAGACCGGCGTCCGATGCCGGAATCGGATAGTTGGGGAGATAGTTGACTCCGGTCGGGAGGGTCAAATCACAGCGCTCAGCGATCTCAACGGTCCGTTGGAGAGCCTCCGGCAGCTCCTTTCCAAAGATCTGCCACATCTCATCCGGCGAACGGACATAAAAGTTTGGCGTGCCATAGCGCAGGCGGTTCTGATCGTTCACGGTCTTGCCTGATCCGATGCACAGCAAAACATCGTGAGCACGGGCATCGTCAGGCATCAGGTAATGCGCGTCGTTGGTCGCCACGAGCGGAATACCGGTGCGCTTTGATAACTCAACCAGAGGCTTGCGAATGCGATTTTGGGGCTCGAGTCCGTGCTCTTGAATTTCAAGAAAGTAATTTCCCTTGCCCATGATTTCTTCGAACTCGTGGGCCGCCTTGGCCGCATCATCGGGACATTCTTTGGCCAGCAATGCAGAGGGCACGCCCGACATGCAGGCCGAAAGAGCTATCAACCCTTTGCTGTGCTCGGCCAGCAGTTCCCTGTCGATCCGCGGTTTGTAATAGAAACCTTCGGTAAAGGCTTTTGAAGTCAGCCGCGAAAGATTTCGGTAACCCTCCAGATCTTTCGCCAGCAGAATCAGGTGATGATTAGTTTTCTCGCCCGGTGCTGCGCGGCCCCCGCGATCTTTGCGGCCGGCGGTCGCGATATAGGTCTCACAGCCAATAATCGGCTTGATTCCTTCCTTCTTCATCGTGTTGTAAAAAGTGATCGCGCCGTACATGTTGCCATGATCAGTCATGGCGCATGCTTTCATTCCCAGTTCCTGGGTGCGCTTGGCGAGTGGACTTATTTGAATCGCGCCGTCGAGGAGGCTGTAGTCGGTGTGTAGATGCAGATGAACAAAATCTTTGTCTGGCATGATGAAAGAATCAAATTCAAATCGGGTCGTTAAAGAAACCTATCGAAGGATTCGCACTATATCACGTCGCAGCGCGCGGTGTGGAGTGGGCATGCAAAAGGGTAGTGTCCTAATCTGCGGAACGATCGATATGCAGTCAGTGCCGGGAGCGGCAGCGACCGGGTGCAGTCCCGACAATATCGATTCTTGACCAACGGAGACCCGGTCGCTACCGCTCCCGGTACTGACGTCATCCGCAAAGTAGGACACTGCCTGCAAAAGTCTCCCTCGCGCAACCGCAGCCTAAAGTCGCCCCCACCCCTTCCAAATTTCTTGTTAAGATCAGTGAAGTGGTTTTCATTATCACTGCTCACCGACCACGAGTCACCGCTAACCTTTCATTGACATCCAAACGCCGGCTAATTTATCTTGCCGCCATCAAGCGGGGTTAAAAGCGGCTCACTCCCGAGCTGCCTGACTCAGCGAACCAGCCAAATTCAAAATCGTCGTTTAGGTAACTGATCGTTGCCAGGCATGCGCTTGAATATGAGCGGTGGCCACTCGCAGCCAGCTCACGACGGTCAACTCAAACTTCACTACATCAATGTTGAGGGGTTATCACGGTCTTAAAGAGGCGCGGGAAGTTTGGGGAAATCTCTTGACCTTCGACGAGTCGATCCCGGCAAACCGGGTCGCGATGGAAGAAGCGCGCAAGAGGCTTGCGGAAGCAGAGCCGGAACATCGGGATGAAGTCGGTACCGGGAGCGATAGCGACCGGGTCGGTCTTGATCATCCAGAGTCGATTAGAGCATCGAGACCCGGTCGCTATCGCTCCCGGTACTGACCTCATCGCTCTTTATTCCCACTCGATCGTGCTGGGTGGTTTGGAGCTAATGTCGTAGACTACCCGGTTCACTCCTTTAACCTCCGAAACAATCCTCGTTGAGATGCGCGCAAGCACGTCGTGTGGCAGGCGCGCCCAGTCGGCGGTCATGCCGTCGACGCTGGTGACGCAGCGAACTGCGATGACACGTTCGTAGGTGCGCTCGTCACCCATTACTCCTACGGTTGAGATTGGCAGCAGGACCGTCAGGGCTTGCCAGACGTAATCGTATAAGGAAGCGCGCCGCAGCTCTTGATCAAGGATGCGGTCCGCTGCGCGCAGGATCGCGAGCCGCTCTTCAGTGACATCGCCAAGAATGCGCACTGCTAACCCCGGGCCAGGGAAGGGATGCCTTGACAGGATCTCTTTCGGGACGCCCAGTTCACTGCCGATGAGCCGGACTTCGTCTTTGAATAATTCGCGCAGAGGTTCGATCAGCTTGAGGTTCATCTTCTCCGGCAAGCCGCCCACGTTGTGATGGCTCTTGATCGTGGCCGAAGGGCCGCGGACTGAAACTGATTCAATCACGTCAGGATAGAGAGTTCCCTGCACCAGAAATCCTACCCCACCGATGCGGTTGGCTTCTTCTTCAAAGACTTCTATGAAGAGTTTACCGATTCGCTTACGTTTCACTTCGGGATCGACGACGCCCTTCAGAGCGTCGAGAAAGCGCTGACTAGAGTCAATGCCCTGAATGTTCAGTTCCAATTTCTGTTTAAGCAACGCAAGGGTCGTTTCAAACTCACCTTCGCGCAGCAGACCGTTGTTGATGAAAAGGCAGGTCTGGCGGTCGCCGATGGCCCGGTGAACGAGCGCAGCTGCTACAGAAGAATCGACTCCGCCTGAAAGTCCACAGACGGCCCTGCCCTGCGGACCAATTTTATCCAGAATCCGTTCGGTCTGTTCGGCGATCGCTGCGGTCGGGGTCCAATCGCCTTTGCAGCCGCAAATGTCGTAGAGAAAGTTGCGCAGGATTTGGGCGCCGAGGTGTGTATGCGCGACCTCCGGATGAAATTGCACTCCGTAGATCCCGCGCTCGGGGTTTTCAAAGGCATTGACCGCATCGACGGTTTCGGCGGTCATGCGGAAGCCTTCAGGTAACATGGTGACGTGATCGCCGTGGCTCATCCACACATCCATTTCGCCCGGCAGTCCTGAAAACAACTTGCTGGTTGGATCAACCACTTGCAGGCGGGCATAGCCGTACTCACGGTTTGCCGACGCTTTCACTTCCCCTCCCAGTCCATGCGCAATCAATTGGAGTCCATAGCAAATACCAAGCACTGGACAGTTAGCAGCTTCGAGCAAACCGGGCTTCGGACGCGGTGCGTCGTCGTCGTAGACGGAAGCCGGCCCGCCTGAAAGAATCAGCCCGCGAGGTTGGCGGGCCTCGACCTCTTCGATGGCGACGCTGAACGGAAGAATCTCGCAGTAAACCCCGGCTTCGCGCACCCGCCGCGCGATGAGCTGAGTGTATTGGCCACCAAAGTCGAGTATGATTACGTTTTCGTGACTTGTGCTCTGCAAAAAAAGAAAAACCTCCGTGGCAGTTTAAGCGTCAAAGAAGGCGACAGTATTTACTCCTTGGATTATAGGTTGGCAGTAGCGAGGCGAGCAAAGCAAGTGGCGAGAAGAAAAGAGTAGTGTCCTAATTTAAATTGGTTTCGAAGTAAGACGATCCGCGAAACCATACGAAATGAAAGCTCCCTGGTGAGATTTCGTGGATCGTTTTTAATCAAGGAAAAAGATGTCGAACCGAATTCAGAACAGGACTGAAAACAGAGTACGGTAGTAAGCAAGCACTCCGCAGTCGATCGCTGCCGCTCCCGGTACCGACCCGACCGTAAGCTGAATTAGATGAACCCACACGCCGCGACCTCACCAATGTACCTCTGGAAGATGATTGCGAAATTGATTTGCGGTTGTCTGCTGGCTCTGCTCGCTTCACCAGCGCATTCCGCAGAATTTCCCGATGACCACCTCGCGCTGTCGCAGCCTCTGGTAGTTAAGTGGCGGTATACAACCGATCAAATCTCTAACCTCACACCCGCGGCTGACAAGACCACGATATTTGTCCCCCTGGCAGCCGGAACCCTGATGGCGCTGAATGCAGCGGACGGCAAACTTCTATGGAAAGCAGAAGCCGGCGGCGATTTCTCAGCGGCTCCCATTACGGACGAGCGGTGTGTCTTTTCCGCTACTCGCTATTCAGATCGAGAAAAGGGAGCCATTCATGGAACCCTGCGCGCCCTGAGTAAAACGACTGGGGTAACTCTGTGGATGAGAACCCTGCCCGGGCCACTGGCAGGAAGTTTGGTAGCGAGCGACAAGGCCCTGTTCGGTGGTAGTGCCGACGGCAGAATCTATGCGTTTGATAAGCACACCGGATTGACTCTTTGGATCAATCAATACACCGAGAGTTTTTCCAGTCAGCCCCTCGTGGCGGGAAACATGATTTATCAGGGCAGTGAAAGCGGCACCCTGTTTGCGCTTGAGCAGGCCACCGGCAAACTTGTCTGGCAATACCGCACCCGAGGCGCCATCCAGGGCCCAGTCGCGGTTGCGAACGGTGTAGTTTATTTTGGTTCGGGAGACGGATATGTTTATGCGTTCGGTGAGGTGAGGTCGAAGCTGCTCTGGCGACGTCGCACGGGTGCCGCGGTTCAGGCCGTAGTCGTAGTCGACAACGGATTGCTGGCTGCGTCCTTCGACAACTTTGCTTACCTGCTGTCGCTCAATAAAGGCGCGCTTGTCTGGCGGCGCCAACTTCCTGGGCGCATCGCTGCTCGACCTGTGACTGCATCCGACGGGGCGCTATTCACGCCACTATCGACCGACAGCGCTATAGTTCTGAGTCTTCATGATGGCAAGACTTCGAACAGCCTGTCGCTCGGTGATGAAAACATCAGCACCGCGGCACCGATAGCGATCGATAACCTGGTCGTCATCGCCACCTCACACGGGCTATTGGCCTTTGGAGCTCCGTAACTCTCACCGGAGAGCGCACATCATTCCGCCCGAGTTCACCGTACGTCCTCTAATTCAACCGAGTGTTGTTTATGAAAGCTGGGCGGGCTTTGCCCCACTGGCGGGTAGGATGTCCCCGATCCGGCTTGGGAGTTCAGGCTTCGCGCATTTCTGCCTGCTTGTCGGGCGAGCGACGACTCAGCGATGTCAGGCCGCGCGAAAGCAGGCCATGGACGACGTAACCAATCACCAGCAGCAGCAGGACCCATTGTGAGTAAAGATAGATCAGACCTACCAGCGCGATTACTGCTATCACCAGCCGGGCGTTCCGCCGACCGGTTCCTACCGACTTGAAACTGGTAAAGCGCAACGTGCTGACCATCAGCAAGCTCAGAAATCCCATCAAGACCATGGTGAGAATTGCCAGGACTTCTGAACGGTGCGGAGCGTATTTGATCGGCGTCGGTGCGAAATGGACAATCGCGGCCACCAGACATCCGGCCACAGGAATCGGTAGGCCCACGAAACTTTTCTTGTCGACCTTCGGAGTTCCTTCGGCGAGGGGGCGCGGGCGGGAGGCCTGAACATTGAACCGGGCCAGGCGAAAGCCACCGCAGATTACAAACATGAACGATAGGAACCAGGCGAGTTGCCGGACATTTGTCCAATCCTGCAGGGCCGTGCCGTAACCCCAGGCATATGCCAGAATTGCCGGAGCCAGACCAAACGAAACAATATCAGCCAGTGAATCGAGCTGAATGCCGATTTCAGTTGTGCTCTTGGTCATGCGCGCGATGCGACCATCAAGCATGTCACAGACAAACGCCCAACCAATCGCCATCGCGGCATAGTCAAACCGATCAGCCGCTTCTTTCATCGCAGAGGGGCCACCGATTCCCAGCAGGCGAAAGCCACTCATGGTGGCCATCAGGGAATAAAAACCAGCGAGGATGTTCATCGCCGTGAATAGCGAGGGAACCAGGTACACGCCCTTCTTCAGGCCTTTGTGACCTGTAGACGCGGGGGCCGGCGTAAAACGATTGTCAGGTTGTAAACGTGGGATGCTCATCCCTCAATTCTTCCTACCACAGTTTCTCCGCCGCGTACCCGCATGCCCTCGCTAACCAGGACCTTCACGTTGGGCGGAAGCAGCACATCCGTTCGCGAACTAAACTTTATCATGCCGAAACGTTCGCCACATTTTACCCTGTCTCCCGCCTGCTTCCAACAGACAATACGGCGGGCCAGAATTCCTGCGATCTGAGTGCACTTCACAGTCAACCCATCGCCTTGAATTGTCAAGGTATTCTGCTCGTTGAGGACGCGTGACTCAGCCTTGGTCGCCATCAAATACTTTCCCTTTTTGTAAGCAATATCGGTGACTACCCCACCGATAGGCGATCGGTTGATGTGCACATCGAGAGGCGAGAGAAAAATGCTGATCAGCGATTCAGAATTCGTCGCGTCGGACAAACGCACGATGGTCACCAGACCATCGGCCGGCGCCAGGACGATACCGGCCTCAGCGGGAGCGCTCCGTTGTGGATCGCGGAAGAAGTAAGCCATAAAGGCAGCGAGGAGCACGAGCGGGATCGCCACAATCCAGTACCCGAACACGACCAGCACCAAAGCCAGCAGCAGCGGGAAAATCACATATGGAATTCCGTCGCGAACCATATTTCCGTAGTGCAGGCTAGCAGCCTGCATCCCCGGGATGAAAGCACCGGCCGATAGCCTGGTGCAACACAAAACGGGGAGCAACAGGCGCTCTGTCGTCCCCGTTTAAATAGAAATTTAGAACCAACCGGGCATGCCGCCCATTGGAATCAAAATTAGTGCTCCGTACTCGCGGTCTTTTCGTGCTGGAGCATCAATGAATACATTTGGTCTTTAATGGCAAGCTTTTTCTTCTTTAAGGTAACCTCTTCCAACTGCTCTTCATCGCTCGGATGTGCAAGTGCGGACAGTTCGCTCAAACGCTCTTCATAACGGTGGTGCTCGCGGACGAGTTCGCGAAACTCAGAGTTGCTCGTCATTAGCTCGTCCTTCACGCTCTCCGCCTTAGTCATCTCCATACAAGTAATCTCCTCTCGATTGAATTCGGGTTGGAAAAAAGTGGCTTGCGGTGAGAATTAGCCAGGGGCAATTCGTCATGGCCGAAATGTTAGCCCAACAGTCTGCGCAAATCAAGGCGAAGTTTCCATTAAAAGAGCCATCAGCAATGCGTCCTCGACCGGCTGATTGTAATAGCGCCTGCGCCGACCCGTGACCTGGAACCCGCAACTTTGATAAAGGCCCTGCGCTGCGGCGTTTCCCTCGCGAACTTCAAGGAACGCCAACCGCGCGCATTGGTTCCGTCCGGCACTCAAAACCGCAGACAGGAGTTGGGCGGCAATTCCCTGGCGGCGATATTGGGGTCGCACCGCCACGTTGTTTACATGCAGTTCCCCCGCTATCAGCCGCGAAATGATAAACCCCGCGATGGTGTGCCCGAACGGCTGCGCCGGCTCAGGGCGGGCGCACCTGGCCACGAGCATGATCACATCTTCAGGCGACTGCAATTCCTTGTGATAGGCGTCCCAGCCCCAGATGCTGATGCCCGAGACTTCTTCGATCTCGACCACTTCAAGCAAATCATGCTCGGTCATGCGATCAATCGAGACACCCGCACCCGGACTGCCTATTTCGCTGGCTGCCATTTCTCGTTAATCTCTGCGTCAGAGGCCCGGACATACATGGCTCGCAGGTCCTGCGCGCTGACGGTGGTTCCAACTCGATAAGCGTTTAGGGCCAACGCAGCAATCGAGATCGCGATTTGATTCGCTGGGGTGGCCAGGCGCCATCCCTTGAGTTCATGATCGAGCGGCCACGCTCGCAAAGACTCAGCGTTAAGCTGCGCGCCCTCGCCTGCCCAAACAACTTCCGGGCCTGAGCCATATTTCCCCAAAATGGCGTTCAGTGAAAGATGCGCAGCCTGATCCAGATCCTTCACCTGTCCATCGCTGACTGAAAACATTTGTGCGAAGAGTTCGCCACGTCCGGCGGGCAGGAGCGAAACGACTTTTTCAGAGTCGCCAGCGGTGCGAGCAATCGCCGCCAGGGTTGAAATCCCGACGCAAGGCTTCGCCATAGAGACGGCGAAAGACTTTATCGTGGCCAGGCCGATGCGCAACCCGGTAAAACTTCCAGGTCCTTCGGCTACCGCAAACAGATCGACCTCGCTCAACTTCATACCGCCGCCGTGCAGGACTCCGGCGACGGTTTGAATCAGGTCCATCGAATGCGAAGCTGCCGCATCTCCCGAAGCCGCGCCCAGCACGTCTGTGCCGCGTACGAGCGCCACGCTGCCGGCGCGAGTGGCGGTTTCAATAGCCAGGATAATTGGTTCCGGGTTACTCACAATCTCACTGAAAAAAGCGTTCTTAGTTTAGGTCACTGCGTTTAGAGTCCCCACTCCAGCTGGGTTTTGGTTGAGACAAAGAACTCAACTGAAGTTGGTACTCTAAACACCCGCAACGATCGAGCGTCGTTTGACACCTCACCAGTCTGGGCGCAATGATCTTAAACCACATATTTGAATTTGAGGCAAAGCGTCAGCAGATTGGGTTTGTAGAATTATGCGAATAGGTGTCTTAACAGGAGGCGGTGATTGTCCGGGGCTTAACGCAGCGATACGTGCGATTGTAAGGCGCGCCAACGAAGACGATGTCGAGGTTCTGGGTTTCCGGAATGGCTGGCAGGGACTGGTCGAGAACGATTTGATGGCGCTGGATCGGACCTCGGTCACCGGGATTCTGCCCCGCGGCGGCACGATTCTGGGGACGTCGCGATTCAATCCGCTCAAAGATCCCCATCACATCGAAAAACTCAAAGAGAATTGGCTGATGCATCAGCTTTCGGGGCTAATCGTGGTCGGTGGCGAAGGCTCGCTTTCAGCCGCTCTCGATCTTTGCCGGGACCATCAGTTGCAGTTAGTCGGAATTCCGAAAACGATCGACAACGACATTAACGGCACCGACTTCACTTTTGGATTTGATACGGCAGTTTCCATTGTTACCGATGCCGTCGATCGCCTGCACTCAACCGCTGAGTCACATCACCGGGCGATGGTTGTCGAAGTCATGGGCCGCCACACCGGATGGATTGCCGCATACGGAGGCATCGCCGGCGGCGCGGATGCGATTCTGGTTCCCGAACACCCGTTCAGAATCTCGCGGGTTTGCAACCTGCTCGAGGAGCGAAAGAAACAAGGCCGGGCCTTTTCGATCGTAGTCGTGGCCGAAGATGCTCATCCGCATCCCGACGAACCGTTTTTGGATGAAGCGCAGTCTGACGCCATATTTCGTCATGACCGCCTTGGTGGGATAGGCGAAGTACTGGCCCGGGAAATCGAACGCTGCACTGACATTCAGACCCGGGTAACCAAGCTGGGTTATGTTCAGCGCGGCGGGTCGCCGACAGCATTCGATCGCATTCTGGCCACGCGGTTTGGAATCAAGGCCTATGAGATGGTGCGTGAAGGAAAGTGGGGCGAGATGGCTGCCATTCGCGGAAACAGGATTATCAGCGTGCCCCTGGCCGAAGCCGTAGGCGAATTGAAGCGGCTCGACGAAGAGATCTACCGGGTGGCTGAGGTTTTCTTTGGCTGAGGAAGAATTAGACGCCGATGAAGGTAGAAAGAGCGGATCGGAAGAGTAAGCCGCAAAAAATGCACAAAAGGCACAAGAGGATTAACGGCCTCTGTGCCTTTTCCGCTTTCTTGTGGCGTGTATCTTTTCTTAATCCGATTTCATCCGCGGCCAATTCCCTTACCTGATCTTCATCGACGGATCACCAAACAGGATCCAGGTGCGGCGTACGTCGATGTCCGTTGTGGCGGCCTTGGCCTGCCGGGTCGCGTCGCCCAACGCCATTGGCGCTCCGCCGTAAAGCAGGTTAAAGAGTTGCTGACCCATTGCATGCTGGCCAACCGGTATCGTCAGGCCCGATGACGAAAAGCTGGCTACCGCGCCGCCATCTGGAGCCTTCATCAGCGCCTCGCTCAGGCAGTCGATGTTCGGCGCGACGAAATATCCATTCAGACAATCCATCACCACCACCAACGGCAGACGGTTTCCATTCGTCAGCGCCAAAGCATCCCCAGCGGAAAAGATCGGCGCCCCCGTCCAGACGTCGACATTCCCGTGGCCCGAGTAATTCACCAGGGCCGCGCCGGAGTTAATGTTGCTGATGATCGCCGCCCGCGCAACGCCGTCTGACGGTTGCTGATTGCGATAGACCTTCTTAACATTCGCCTGCATGTTTGGCGTCAGCAGCGGAATGAGATCGTTGTCGGCCTGCTCAAAATTGAAGAAATAACTTCCCTGAGTATCGGCGACCATAACCGCGTTCTGCGGTACGTTGGCTGGCGAAAAATTATTAACTTTCGCCAGCATCAGGTTGGCTTCGGCAACGGTGGCGGCCGGGAGGCGACCAACCGGAATCTCCGCGATGCCGTCATTATCGAAGTCCGCCAGTGAATCGTCCGATCCGGCCTCCAGATAAACGGTATCGACCAATTTCGTCGGCACCAGATCAGCTTTCGACCCTCCGCTGTAGTTGCGCGGGTCAAAGGTTCCCGCCCCGAGCAGCAATAGATACCTGGGTGCCTTCGTCCAGTTCGTGCGCGCGCGGAGCAGGAAATCGGTGATCGCCTGGGGCGTGTGCGCGCCATAACTGAACTCGTCAAACACATCCTCGATATCCACAACTTTGACGGTAAAGCCCTGCGACTGACGCTGGGCCACC
Organism: Pyrinomonadales bacterium; assembly: GCA_038230715.1. Classification (GTDB taxonomy): domain Bacteria; phylum Acidobacteriota; class Blastocatellia; order Pyrinomonadales; family Pyrinomonadaceae; genus UBA11740. The sequence continues at coordinate 51,240 of JBBRMS010000006.1, read as the reverse complement.
AGCGTTGCCAGATTGGGAAGCGCCAGGAAATTCCTGTGCGTGATGATGAGCAGGTCGGCTGCGTTCTGCGAATTTGAGTTGCTCGGCTGATTAAGCGTCGAGGGTTGATTCAGGGTGATTGACGCTGGATGCAAAAACGACGACGCCGGTTGAGCCAGGAGTGTACGCGATCCTTTCGCCTGTGCTCCCAGAGCCGGCACCGTCACCGAATAGCCTCCGCCGAAATTTTGAATTATTGGTTTTATCTCCTGAGCTGAGGCCGGATTTGAAATATCCAGGACGCGCAGGCCCGGCGTAGTGAAACCGTCGACGGTCGCGCTTTGACTGGAACGCAGCGCGAACGCCAGCTTGTCCGATTCAGCGCGATAGATCCGTGGATAAGTCAGCAGAGCAGACGAGAAAAGAGAAAAATCAGAACTGCTGCCAGTTACCATGAGCTTAATGACATTGTCTCCTTCGCGGAGTTGTGAGACAGGGACATTGAAAGCCTGCTCGCCGAGTTGCTGAAAACTGTAGCTCAGCGTTCCAACCAAAATGTCGTTGAGCAGCACGTTCACCAGATGGGCCTGGTTTGAGGTTCCTTGAATCCCAATCTTCAACGTCGCCGTACCGAGCGAATCTGTCTGCAAACCATTAACTCTCAGGATTCGAGTGTTGATGGTGGACGGTCCGAGTGACCCGCCAAAGAAGTTCTCGGCCGGACCATTGAGCAGCGAGCTGAAATAGTTGAACCGTTCCTTCAACTGCACGTCATACAGATACGCCACACTGGAACTGGTCAGTGCCAGAGAGTGATTGTGGCGCGCTTTTAGTACCGGGCGACCGTGCCTCCGCCGAGCGCCGGAGTTTATTCGTCTGGCCCTGGGCCGAGTCTTACGTCCCGGCAAAGAAGTTGCTCGAATCGTGGAGCTAGCGGGCTGGACCGCGCTGTCAACGGTCCGCGACCGCGCAGACTGCGTGGCGTCTGCGTTGCTCGCAGCAGGCCTCAGATTAATCTGACTTTGAGGAGGAGCGGTAACTCCCGAATCAGGGACGCAACAAATGCTCATCGACGCAGGCTGCGCTTTGACAACATCCACTTTCTTCGAACTCAGGGCTTCGGGGACGAGGGCTTCCGAACGGCCGCTCAACCAGTCGGTAAAACGGTAAGTGAGTTCAGGCTCCGCCGTTGTTGTTGGCAGCGGCGAAGCGATCGGCGACGGAGTGGGAACAAAGTCCGGGCGCAGTGTCCCGGACGATCCCATTCGCAGTCCGGGCTGCGATCCGTTGATGAGGTAATAAACGTGGGTGTCTGTGGTTGGTGTGTCCACACCCGTAGCGTAAAACTCCACGAAGTCGTTTGCGTTCAGTGTTCCATTGCTACTGCTGACCGTGGCCATGATTGGCACTTCAGTTCCGTCGACAAACAAACGGAGATTGCGCGAATCGCCGGAGACATCAAAACCGGCGGCGACCAGTTCGGGTTGCGTGACTCGATACCAGCCGTCGTCCTTCACTCCAATCTTTAAGCCAGGTTGAGCGGCAATCGCCCACTGATCCTGTATGGGGCCGAACAACTGCGGAGCCGCATCGAGCGACCCGGCAGGGCCGTCCGTCTGACTTGCCGACGACGCTTGAACGGCAACCTCGCTCAACAGACCCGCCTGCTTGCCGGCCTTTAAGAAAGTGTCCGACCAGACCGGAGCGAACGGGCCGTTCATACTCGTAGCGCCGCTGAAGGCAACCTGCTCGAGATAATACCGGGCGTTCCCATCACCCGCTGAGTCAAACCATTGATAGTCGCGACCGGTGACAGTTCCCTGACCCGCGTTTGGGTTGATGGCGGCGATGATCGAGGGATTGACTTGGGTGCGGGTGCCGCCCTGTTCGCGATAGACATTGAAACCAAGGCTGTCGAGTTGAAAGGAAATTCGCCACTCGATGAGAACCCCTGCAGGTCCCGCCGTGACCTTAACGTCGGCTACTGGGCGGGCCAGGTTGATCAAAGCAGCATTACGATTGCGCTCGCCGTCCTGGTTCGACACAGAGGCACCGGCCGCCGGGACGACGGACGAAAGTAAAACTGCTATTAAAGCAGTGATCAGTGTGCGGCTCTGGAAGGACACGCGTTTCATCTATACCTCAATGCGCGTGGTCATTATCGGTGAATTTGCAGAGTGAGACAACTGGAAAGGCTCCGCAGTAGCGCATAATTTGGTTTTGTGATTTTTTCGGTGTGGACATGAAGTCAAACTAAGCGGCGCGAACTAGTTTCGCTCTTGTGTTTTCGTGGATCGTTTTATCTGGCAAGCCCGCAATCTCTCGCAATAGAGCCCCACTGGCCCCGTAGTGGGCGTTTCGATTTCGAGAGCGAAGGACTTAAGCGGGTTAAGTGGCCCATCACGAAACACGAAGCCGAGATCTTTTTATACCTGGTTTTCGTGTTACTTCGGGGATCGCACTTGCTCCAGATGGCGCCGGCTCGCAGACCACTAGGTCGCGCGCAGGTGGTCGAGCAAATACTGCCCCGCCTGCGCAGCGAAAGCCCCAACCTGGTACGGCAGGCGCGGCCAGTTATTTGGTTGGGCGCCCAGGTTAAAGGTGGCGCTGATCGGATCCGGCCAGCGACCGATGATCTCTCTAAATAAGGTTTTCGGATTTCGCAGGGCATAAGCAAACGGCGGTCGCGGATGATAAGGCCGGGGATAATCGGCTGGAAAAATAGTTCCCCACTGCTTGAGAACCACGTCCGGCAGCCACGCCGGTAGCGTGTGTGAGCGTACGGCCAACGGGAGCTTGACGATATCAGCGCCAAGAAGTTGATGCGCCATGGCAATAGCGGAAGCTATCCATGCTCGGCGATGTTTGCCTGATCCTAAACACAAGCTCCAATCAAAGTGTCGCGGCAGCAACTCAACCACCGCGGCGATGTCACAGAGCCCCGTAGTTCTCCAGGCGCCGTGCTTGAAAAAATGCATAGCCAGCAAAGCCAGATGATCCTCGTCGGACAGGATTCGGATTTGAGTGCCCTTGAGAATTTCATTCCGCGAGCGGGTGAACAACTGATCAACTGAACGATCATCAAGCTCAAGTAACCGTTGGTGCAAATCTACCCACCAGGTTGCAGAGTCTGACCGCGCCAGCGTCGCGCGCGCCGCGGCGTAAGCGTCTGGTCTAACGACGAGGTCAATGTCGCCATAGGGCCGCAGAGTTCGATGTGGATAGGCCCGCGCGGCGGCCCAACCTTTGACGAGAATTGGCTCGATTCCGGCGTCGCGCAACAACCCGAAGGCGAACACAATTCTCTCTTCCTGGATTGCCGACTGGAGCGCCTGTAGACGATATCCCTGACGCAGCAACTCACCGGACGTACTTGTCCTCAACTCGCTTTCGTGAATCCGCCACCAGGCCAGGCCAGTGCTGGCCGAGTGGTAAAGCAAATTGGTAAGAAGATCGAGTTCGGCTGGCGAGACAACTACCGGGATTTGTGCGGCGCGCCAGGCTCCGGCCAGGAAGTTCGCGACAAGTTGCCCTCGAGAGCGGCAGCTCGAATTCATAAGATCACAGTGCAGGGATTAAAAAGAAAGGCGGCTGCGACCGGTCGGTAGGCAGCGCCAAATTGACCAAGCTTGACCGGACGTATCGCTACGCGCAGGTACCATTCATCTGGCAAATACCGGAACAACACTGCGCGCCAGTCGTGCAAGCTGAGCCGGTGGGAAGGCAGGTCCCTGCCTGCGCCGGTGTGGGCGCCACGATGGAAGTGACCACGGGAACGGCTATCAGAGCCGCGAGGCCCAGTGCCTTTACCATCGAGCGACGGTTCATCCCCGCGTGTGCGGGCGGAATGAACTTTTGATCCAGCAGGTGGTTGCGTCCCAACTGATCCAAAGCCAGCCACACTATCTTTTCGTCAACCGGGCAGTCGAACTGTTGTCCGAGATTCCGCGCGATTTGCGCGGTCGTGGTTCTGCCGTTGCAACGTTGCCAAACAAACGCCGCTGTTTGGTTAAGGCAATGCGCCCGGTCACGATCTAAATCATAAACCAGCACTTCATCGGGCAACTCCTGAATCACCAGACCTTGTTTTCTGGCTATCGGCTTTGCGTTTGGTGCCTTCTCATTCATTCCTGTCTCCTCAGTATACTGTCCGACCTGTCTCAGCGAATCAAATAATTTCTTTGAGAGTTTGATTTCAGGCGGCGAAAGTATTGCCAATTAAAAAGATTCGTTCGGTTAGCTAGATTCGGAAAATATCATGCTAGAGCTAACGCGTCAATAGATGTTTACCTTTATCGGGCTTCGAGAGTAAACGAATCAAGCCAGATAGTGCCGAATGCCGGACACGGATTATTGACGCAACCCTGACGCGCCAGCGTGAAAGTTATTGCCTGCGTGCCGGCGATGGTATTGAAGTCAATCGCGAACTCGCGCCAAACATTCGGGTCCGAACGCAGTGGTGGCGAAGTTGCCAAAACAGTCCGATTCGGATCTGACGCGTCGACGAGCGTGATTACCGGATCAGCCCCCGAGACGAAGTCCTTAGACAAGACGGAAAGACCGAGGTGATAGTGCGTCGCCGGCTTGACCAAAACAATCTGGGTGACTAGAGGAGCCGTCGAATTTGAGTTGCCGCGAAAATCTATCCGCAGGCTTCTGGCGCCACTCTGATGCGTACCTTCGTCGATCGACATGGATACGTTCGCCACGTCGGGCGTGATCTGCCAGCCGAATCCAGTCTGGCCAACGGTGAGCACGCCTTCAAATCCGCTGTCACGAATTACGCCGGGCCCGGCAGCCAAAGGAGTGTTATGCACACTCGACCAAACCTCATAGGCCTCACTGAACGCTCTGGCGCGCAAGAGTTGGTCGACCAGAGCTTCGCTGGCCTTGCTGTTCCGCACCCCAGTCGCCCGAAATTGATCCAGCGCCGCGGCCCCCTGGTCATGCCGCGCAAAGAAGAGCGCCAAAGCCATGCGTGCCGGATCCTTTTCTGGCCGCAACACTCTCACAACTGCCGCTGCATCGTGGGCGTAAAATCCCCATGCCAGATCGTAGACGTTGGGCCAAAGGTTTGGATTGCTGAGTGCTGCCTGGCGGAGTTCCGCGAATGCATGGTCAGACTGGCCTAGTCTTAACCAGAGATTTCCCAGTTGCCAGCGAGGTTGGGCGTATACCGGCGCCAGTGCGACTGCGTGCTGGAACGCCCTCAGGGCCGCGGTCTGATCATGATTCTGATCACGACTGACCCCGAGTAACAGCCACAGAAAATAATCCCGCGGACGAAGCTGGACCGAGCGCTCGTATTCTTCCCGAGCCGGGCCGTCACTGCCAAAGAACTGCAGAACTTCGGCACGGGCAAAGTGGCTCTCTGCATCACCGGGCAGGATGCCGACGGTTTTATCGGCAGCGCTCCTGGCCTCGGAAACCCCGGTCAGTTTCGCAACTACCGCGGCCGCGTTGTCGCGACGATCGCGGGCCGCGTACTCGCCCAGAGTGCGCGCGATTCCGACCCGCGCCGCTTGCCAGATTCCCCAGCCGCAGAGAAACGATGCCACCAGAGCAATAACGATGCGCTTTGCGTGCATTAATGGAGCGCGGACATCCTGTCCGCCCGCGTGCACAGCACGCTCATCTCTGAAGTTACGCAGTACCCAACATGGTTCGTGCTTTTGCGCTCGGCGGATAGGGTGTCGGCGCTCCAGGTCGCCTCAACAAAAAACCAGCCTTCCGAATCGAAAGGCTGGGTGTAACTTGAGAATTGATGTCGCAGTTTATTGCGCCGGGCTCGGGTTGCCGCCGCGAGTCAAAGCCACACCGGTGACTATCGCGGCACCCGCGCCGCCTGCAACGATCCCGCCAATTGCTGCGCCGCTAAGCCCGCCACCTGCCGCGCCCACACCCGTGAGTGAGCCCAACGAACCGTTCGGCAGCAGACAGCCGCCCAGGTTCTTCCGCTTCTTATCGGTCTTGTACGACTCCTTATCAGTGTACACTTCGATCTCACCTGGCAGGACGTTTGTTTTCTTATTCGTGACGATGCAGCCGCGCAGCACCTTGACCCGAACATTTCCATTCTCATCGAAGTCCAGTTGGATCTTTGAACCCGGCTGAATCTCAACCACGCCCGCATCTCCCAAATCGATTGTGCCGCTCACCTGGTCCGGCGTTTCGATAGTGGCGCCAGTGAGAATCGTGGCCCCGGTGGCGGTGCTGTTGCCGTTGACGGTGATCGGCGCATTGCCTCTGGTGGCCAGCCGCGCCGTAATTGCGCGCTGCGGCACTCCCGGCGCAGGAGCCGGCAATCCGGCCTGCACATAAACCTGCGCAAACGTAAACGCCAGAATAGCAGTCAGCGCTTTCAGGGCACTCTTTTTTCTCGTATCCATCTTTGGGCGACTCCTCGAATCTTTAGCGAACACCGAACTGGTTAGCTTAATGGCCGGTGAAGTGTACTTCCCTTACCCGTAGAAGGTCAACGGGTTTTTAGAGTTGGGTGAAATTCAGGTTGTTGTGGACCTCGTAAGTTACGAGTCATTCACGGGCGGTATGCCCGTGCCACTTACTTCTTCACCGAGTTATAAAGCTGTTCGGCGAGTTTCGGATCCAGTCTCTTCAGGATGGCAAATTCCCGGGTGAAGCCTTCCTTATCGTTAAGGCTGGCATAGGCCAGACCTAAACTGTAGTGCGCCTGCGCATGAGTCGGTTTCAACTTGATTGCTTCCTTCAATGCCGCAGCTGCCTCCTGGGACTTGCCCGCCTTGTAACTGGAATTGCCCAGACCGTACCAGGCGTCAAAGTTCGACGGATTGAGCGCCGTCACTTTCTTGAACGCTTCGGACGCCTCGCTGAACTGGCCGGCCCGGAAGCTGGCCGTTCCTAACCCCAGATAAGCCTGTTCATAGTCAGCCTTGAGTTGCGTGGCACGCTTGTACGATTCAACCGCTTCAGCAAAACGGCCGGCGTCGAAATAAGCCTTGCCCAGATTGTAATGCGCGGCGACATAATCAGGTTTGGCTTCAACAGCCCGCTTCAGCGGCTCAATCGCTTCCGCCGGTTTCCCGGTTTTGTCGTACACGTAACCCAACCCATTGAGCGCCTTCGCATATTTTGGATTCAGCTTGATCGCCTCGAGATACGCGGCAATGGCTTCCGCTTCATGTCCGAGCTTATCTTCAGCAAACGCCAGGTTGTTGAATACGGTGGCGAGATCCGGCTTCAATCTGGCAGCCTCTCGGAAAGCCCTTACCGCATCTTCAAAGCGGCCCAGATTAGTCAGCGCTATTCCCAGATTATTTTGCGCTTCACCATACTCCGATCTGATCTTGAGGGCCTGCTGAAAGGCCTCAGCCGATTCGCTGAACTTTGCCTGCATCAGGAACGCATTTCCCAGATTGTATTGCGCATCCGCAAAGGTCGGCTTGAGTCTAACCGCCTGCTGAAACGAGATGGTGGCTTCTCCGTATTTCTCCAAAGCGTATTGCGCAGCGCCGAGGTTGTTTTGCGTTTCGGCATCGTCCGGCTTGAACCGCAGCGACTGGGTAAACGCATCTACCGCATCTTTGAATTTGCCGGCTTTGTAAGACGCCGCGCCCAGGTTGTTAAAGGAAAACGCATCAGAGGGATTCAGCTGCACAGCTTTCTTCAGCGCAGCGATGGAGTCTTCGAACCGCGACAAACGATCGTAAGCAAAGGCGAGATTGCTGTAAGCGCTAACATTGTCCGGTTGAATCCTTACCGTAGCTGCATAGGCCCTCGCAGCTTCCTCATACCGATTGAGGCTGAGATAGCTGTCGCCCAGAGCGTTTAAGGCTTCGGGCCAATCGGCCTTCAAAGCAAGTGCCTTATTCAGACTGGCGACTGCGTCCTCGTACTTCTCGACAGTGTTGTATGCGATCCCGAGATTGAAATGACTCTCAGAATCGTCGGCCTTATTCTTCAACGCACTCTGGAATGCGCCGATGGCTTCCTGGTTCTGACCCAGCGCGAAGTAGGCAGCCCCAAGATTATTGAATGTGAGCGAGTCGTTCGGCTTTACCGCCAGCGCTTGTTTGTAAGCATCGATCGCTTTAGCATATTGGCCCACATCATAGAGAGTGTTGCCCTGACTGTTGAAAGCATCGACCTTCTCATCGTCGGAAACCTGTGGAGGCTTGACGTCAGGTTCAGGCTGGCCCACCAGGGTCGGTCTAGGCGGTCGGTTGCGCGCAACCTCGGTTGGCTCCGGCCGGCGCGGGGCCCGGTGCCTGACGACTAGAGAACTCGCGCCACCTGACAAGTCGCGCACCCGCGGTGGCCGCTTGAAAGTGACCGACGCTCCACCGATGATGTCCTGACCGATCAGCGAACTGGCGCCACCGGCAATATCCTGAGGCCAGCCAAAAAGGCTCTGACCCAGCATTACTATCACCAGCAAGAGCCCAGGCTTGCTCAGATTAATTGTGCGCTTATGCAATCCGAAAAACCTCTCTTTATGGCAGGCTGCCCGCCTGCCGACGAAAACTCAGCCAAAGCTTGAACGCGCCGTTTGGATGCGCTTGCATATATCAAGGTTCCCCGTCATCTCTTTTCTCGTAACCGGATCGCGGACATCCTGTCCGCCTGAGCTTGCAGCGCGAAATCAAAGTCAATTGGCGACCCGTGCGGTTGGCTCGGGAACCACCGGCGGGTAGTTCGTTGTACTCAAGATTCCCAGCAGGATCACCAAACCGAGGGCATTCATAGTGGTGTGCAGGCCAAAATCAACCAGGCTGTGCACCGCAAGCCCCACCAAACTAATGATCACTCCCAACATGACGGCGCGCTGAAATCCTTCGGCAGCTTTGATACTCTGCCTCGCCTGGCGGATCAGGACCACAGTGAACCAGGCGAATAAAGCGGCCCCCAACAATCCACCACTGGCCAGCAGTTCCAGATAATCGTTGTGTGCCTGTTGCGGAGTCGAGACACCTGAGGCCGAATGCTGCACGGGCACTTCCACCCAAAAGCCACCCAACCCAGCCCCGGCGATTGGATGCGCCCTGAACATCAGCCAGGTCGCGCGCCAGATGTCGCGCCGGCGCACCGCTTCATGCATCTCTGAGCTGTCCCCTCCGGCCATTTCCGCGGTCGCGGTTTCCACTCCAGTAGCCACCTGGTCTCCGTCCAACCAGAAGACCCCAGCCACAATGATTACAGCCAGCACGCACACTGCAACCACTGTAACTGCCAGCGATCGCGTCCAGCGCCTCCAGCGTTTTTCCCCTCCGCGATCTTCACCACCGGTCTGCTTCAAATTAACAAATAACAATGCCGCAAAGATCAATTGGACAGAGACGGCCATCAGACCGCCACGCGACTTGGAAAGAATAATCGCCGCCCCCAGGAGTAACAGCGGCGACAGGTAGAGCAAGACGCGGTCTCGACGGCCGCGCCGCAAAAAAGCCATGCCGATGATCAGGCCGAGGGCTGTTTCGGCCAAAAAGGCGAAGTGATTCTTGTTGATGAACTGAGCGAAGCCCTGCTCGAGTTGGAGCCGCGACAAGATGAAGCCAGCTTGGTGCTGCATCCCCTGGCGCGCAATCCCAAACAGAGCTGTACCGATCGAGACGGCAATAAGGGCGTGGACCAGGATGCTCAAACGCTTCGGGTTCGAGGTGAAACGAATAACCAACATTGCGACCAGGACTAGTGCCGCCATCCTGAACGCGAAGATGCGCGACTCGAAAGGATCTGAGCTGAGCGCGAACCAAACCTGATCTCCGCCCAGATCCATTTTCCACCAGGAGACGCTCTGGACCGCCGCCAAAAACACCAGAGCGATCAGCGGCCACAGCAAACGCAGATTGCCAACCCGCCAGGAGCCTTCGACCAACCCCTGAACGATCCACAGCAAAGCCAGGAAGAACACGACACACTCAAACAGCGCCTCAGACCAGGCGTCGACAGTGCCATAAGGAATTGCCGTCAGCACGATCAGAGCGATCAGCCCGGCGAAGATGAACCGATCAAGCATCGAGCTGACACGATTGGTTCCAGTCAGGGCTACGTGGTGTGATTCATTGATTGTCAATTTAAAAGTTGGCGGTGAGGCCTTGAGTCAGGTTGATCTGATGACTGATTCCCGACGCGTCCGCGATAGAACTGTGTGCCGGTAGCGGCGTTACTCAAACGTAACCTTGTTCCAACTTGGAGCGAACTAAGAACTCACACAGAAGCAAAACTCCAAAACCCTTCGTGTGGCTTCGTGAATCGCGGGCCTCGCAAACCTTCGAGGCCACCCCAAACTATGATTGATGGCGAGGACAATTCCGAAGCGGCACTTAACTCGCCCCGGCGGCGAACCGCCTGGGCGTTGATTCCCCAGCGCCGGCGAGGATCCTTTGAGCAGCGCGGGCGACTGCCGGTTGAAAGACCGTGGTGAGATAGTTCACATCGAACAGCAGCACGTCGGCATCAAATGGGCGATACAAACTCAGTTGACCAATTGAGCCCAGCGCGCTGCCGATCGGCAAACGCATCGCCCAGAAACTATCCGATCCCGGAACATCAATGTGGTCGAATCGTTTTTGCTGCCAGACCCATTCGATCAACCCATCAGAATTCGTCGCATGACGCGTCGAGCCGCCTTCCCCAACCAGAGTCAATGCCTGCTTGTTAAATTTCACAGCCGCGGTAGACCGAAGCTGCGCCGAAGCATAAACGAACTCACCTAACTCGAGTACTTCCTGCACGCCATCGAATAATTCATCCAGAGTCGCCGCCGCCGAAACCGCCTGGCAAGCCCGGCGCATACGCAAATTGTTAGCAGCCCGCGCGCGCCGCTCCCCAATGTTTCGCTTAACGCTGGCCCGTAGTTCATCGACCTCGTGATAGCGGAGTTTTCCCAGGGCCAGAACAATTGCGACTCCGACCACGAACAGGACCACTGCGGTGAGGCCACTGCCGCTGTTGACGAACAGCATTGCCAGCAGGCCGAACAATGCACTGACGGCATACAGGACCAGCACCACTCGGCGTTGGGACCAGCCCCGGTCGAGCAGCATGTGATGAATGTGCTCGCGATCGCCCTCCAGAATCGGTTTGCCGCTGATGAAGCGCCGCGCGATGGCCACACTCGTATCAACCACCGGCAGACCAAACGCCAGAATGGGAATCGCCACGGCCACCGCCGTCGAAGCTTTTTGAGATCCCTGCACCGAGAGCGCGGCGAGGGCAAAGCCGACAAACAAAGACCCCGAATCTCCCAAAAAAATCGATGCCGGATTGAAGTTGTAACGCAGGAATCCAGCTAGGGCCCCGGTCAGAACCAGGGCTATCACCGCGACGAGCGCATTGCCCTGAATCAAAGAAACGGTGAACAACACCAGGGACGAAAAGAGAGCTGAGCCGGTCGCCAACCCATCGACGCCATCGATAAGATTGAATGCGTTCGCAATGCCCACCACCCAAATCATGGTCAGGATAAAGCCGGCCACCGGATGAAGAATGACGTTGCCGACAAATGGAATCGAGAGGCCTTCGATGCGGCCGCCGAGAAAATAGAACAGCACCGTGGCGCTGGTCAACCCGCTAAACTTCACCCAGGCATTCGCGCCCCGGAGGTCGTCATAGACACCAAGTGCGAGCACCAGGGATCCGCAAATCAAGAAGACGATGATCCCGCGCAGCTGAGGCCGCAGGGCCTGAGTCAGGAGATTATTTACCAGCGGCAGGACTGAGAGAGCTAGACCCAGCGACAGAAAAATCGCGATGCCACCTAAACGAGGCACGGCGGTCCGATGCACCCGGCGATCGTCGAGCGGCTCGTCAAGCAAGCCATAACGCTCACAGAACCGGCGCAGCAGCGGCGTCAGCACCAACGATGCAGTCGCAGAGATCAGGAACAGCGCGAAGTAAGTTTTCATCGGGAATATGGCTTGAGCTCCGAAGGAACCAAGTGTCTATAGCCTCGTAAGAATGTCATTTCCGCAGCTCCGAAGGAGCGACACGGCTCTTTGCTCCTACGGAGCTTGGATCGAAACAAAGCCTCGCCCTATAAACATCTCGTGCCTAACGGCACCCCGAACGATCGTCACGCCGACTGCAACCTGGCAGTCCGCTCAGTCTCCGCCGCTATCGCATCCGGAGAAAGGGACTCGATCTGAGCTACGAGCTGCGGCAAAGTCGACTTTGCTTCGTAGCTGAATCTCATCCTCCGGACACGATTGGTAAAAAAGATGTCCGCTCGTTCGCAAATCGATTTGGTTAAAGCCTCAAGCTGGCCGTGGCGGACCGCCGAAGCCTGCCCCTCGTCTGGTAGTACCGAGATAATGTCGGCGACGTGACTATCCTTTGGTCCGAGGTAAAGAAACGGCGATCCGGTGGCCAGGATGTTGTAGATCTTGCACGGATGCACTATGCCCGGAAAGCCCTCTCCCATGATCACCACGTGAAGATCCGCGGCCGAAAGCACCGCGCCTAATTCTGATTGGGGCCGATAAGGCAGGCAGAGAATATTTTTCAGCCCATTACCACGCGCGAACTCTTTAACTTTACCCAGTTCAATGCCGCCACCAACGAAAACAAAAATCACTTCGTGACGCGATCTTAATTCTTTGGCTGCTGCCAGCAGGGTATCGAGCGGGTGACATGGACTGTGATTGCCCGCATACATCACGACAAACTTTTCCGCGAGGGCTTCGCGGCGGCGGAATGCTTCCCTGCCCTTTTCATCAAAGCTGACTGAGTCATCGTGAAACGGGGCCACCACCTCAATCTTCTGTTCCGGGATGCCCTTGGCGGCGATCCGCTCTTTCATGAAGCGATCCAGGACGATGATTTTTTCGGCGTGCTCCATGCTGCTCTGCAAAAGCGCGACGAGAATTTTTTCGGGCACGGAATCCTGTTTAAGCCAACCTGCGGTAACGGCTTCGTCAGGGTTAAGATCCATGACCCAGAAAATTAAGCGTCCGCCCTTCAGGCGCACAAACAAAGATGCCAGCCAGGAAATAAGCGGCGGCGAGGTCAGAGCGACCACCGTATCGTGCCGGGGCATCAGCAACAACCGGAACATCGCGGCCAGAGAGAAGCTGGCGAAATTCAGCGCCCGCCGCCAGCGACTGGATTTGCCCAAACTGATCGACGGTACCCGAACGATCTCAATTCCGTGCCAACGCTCCCGCCTGGGAAAGCGCAGCGCCGCATCGTCGTAACCGCGGCGGCCGGTGATCACCGTTACCTCATGACCGCGATCAGCCAGAGCGCGGGCAACGCCGGTGAGCTGCTGGGCGGTGGCCACAATGTCCGGCCAGAAGGCTTGATTGAGTAATAGAACTTTCAAGTATTTTCCAGTTTATCCGATAGGGCCCGAAGGGCCATCAGGAAATAGCCACGACCGAGAGGTCGTGAATCGGAAACGATTAAGATGATTTAGCGCGAAGGCGCGGCATAATAAGTTAACCCGGCAAAGGATGTGTCGGCCCTCCGGGCCTATAGCGCGCCAGGCTGGTACTGGATTTGTTATCCACGGTTACTCCCCCAGTGCCGCCGCGACCGGAGCTACAGCTTTGAACCTACTTCTGAAATCTTCGATGGTCCGCTCCAGTCCTTCTCGCAGCGCCACCTTTGGTTCCCAACCGAGCAATTCCTTTGCGCGAGTTGTGTCAGGTTTCCTTTGCCGTGGATCATCGGCGGGTAAGGGTTCGCGTTTAATGCTCGCCGTCGTGCCGCACAACCGGGCCACCTCCACCGCCAGTTCTTCAATAGTGAACTCACCCTGATTACCCAGATTCACTGGGTCGTGCAGATCGTCTGTATTCATCAGGCTCACCAGCCCCGACACTAAATCATCGACATAACAAAACGCCCTGGTTTGCTTGCCGTCGCCGTAAATCGTGAGCGGTTCGCCGCGCAGAGCCTGCACGATGAAGTTCGAAACTACCCGGCCATCGTTTTCGACCATCCGCGGGCCATACGTGTTAAAGATGCGCGCGATGCGGGTGTCGACAAGGTTCTGGCGGTGATAGTCCATCATCAGGGTTTCCGCCACCCGCTTGCCTTCGTCGTAACAACTGCGAATGCCGATCGGGTTTACGTTGCCCCAATACCCCTCTGTCTGAGGATGCTCCAGCGGATCGCCGTAAACTTCAGAGGTGGATGCCTGCAGGATGCGCGCGTGCACGCGCTTGGCCAGACCCAGCATGTTCAAAGTGCCCACCACGTTTGTCTTCACCGTCTTGACTGGATTGAACTGGTAGTGGACCGGCGACGCCGGACAGGCCAGGTTATAAATCTGATCGACTTCCAGCAGTATCGGTTCAATCACATCGTGACGCAGCAGTTCGAACTTATGATCATCCAGCAGGTGCCGGATGTTTTCCCGCCGGCCGGTAAAAAAGTTGTCGAGACAAATTACTTCATGACCGCCGCCAATCAAACGGTCACACAAATGCGAGCCAATAAAGCCCGCCCCACCCGTTACGAGTATCCGCATATATTTGTTTTTATCTTCTTCTTTATGTGGAGTGCGCTGACTTGTCAACGCTTTTGGTAAGCGGCGACTTGTCGCCGCACTCCACATTTCGCGCCCTATCCTTTTGTGTGGCTTTCTCGATCACGTCGAACCACATAGTTCCCGATATACAGCACATCCATCCGGGTTTTCTTGAAGCACTCTATCGCATCCCTGGGCGTGCAGACGATCGGCTCGTTCTCGTTGAACGATGTATTCAGCACCACCGGCACCCCAGTCAGTTTGTAAAAGTCTTCGATCAGCTGGTAGTAGCGCGGATTCATTTCTCGCGTAACCGTCTGCAAACGTCCCGAGCCATCGATATGAGTCACCGCCGGAATTTCCGCGCGCCGTTCCGGCTTGATTTGATAGACCATCAACATTGCCGGCGCCGGATGTGTCTGCTCAAAATATTCGCCCACTTGTTCGGCCAGGATCGAAGGCGCGAACGGCCTGAACGGTTCGCGTTTCTTGATCCGCTGGTTCAGGATCTCCTTCATGTCAGCGCGGCGCGGATCGACAACAATCGAACGGTTACCGAGCGCCCGCGGCCCAAACTCCAACCGTCCCTGAAACCAACCAACCACCCGCCCGTCGGCGATATCGCGCGCAGCCCGCCCGGTCAATTCGCGATCTGAAACGAATTCAAATTTGAGATCTGAAATCTCCAATTCTTCCCGAATATCTTCGTCACTAAACTCCGGCCCCGTGTAAGCGCCCTCCATCACGTACCGCGAGCTGCCCGTTCGCGGATCCTGATCATTATGCAGGCTGGCAGGCTGCACTACCTCATTCCAAATCTGATAACAAACACCCAGGGCCGTGCCGCTGTCGCCCGCCGCCGGCTGAATAAAGACCCTTTGAAAAGGAGTATGCAAAAGGATCTTGCCATTCATTACCGAGTTATAAGCCACGCCTCCTGACAAACCCAGATCTGTCAGGCCGGTTTGCTCATGCAGATGGTTCAGGACGTGAAAAGCAACCTCTTCGAGACGCAACTGCAAACTAGCCGCCAAATCTCGATCGCGATCTGTCAGAGGCGTTTGCGGCTCGCGCGCCGGGCCAAAAACTCTCGCGTACTGGTCAGAAAAAACCTTTCCGATGACGGGCGAGCCGTTGTTCCAACTCATTTCCACGCCTTCGGCATGATGCCGGAAGAAATCCAGTTCGAGACGAAACTGTCCGTTTTTTTCAGTGCGAATGATTTCGCGAAACTGTTCGATGAACCGCGGCCGGCCGTATGGCGCGAGGCCCATGACCTTGCCTTCATCGCCGTAATGAGGAAAACCAAGAAACTGGGTCGTCGCCGTGTAGACGATCCCGACCGAGTGCGGATACTCCACCTGACCCAGCACGTCTATGCGCCGGCCTTCTCCGACTGCCCACATAGTCGAAATGAAATCGCCAAAGCCATCAATGGAAAGCAGCGCCGCGCGCTCGAACGGCGAAACGAAAAACGAACTGGCAAGGTGAGCGCGATGATGTTCGACATTATGGAACTTCGCGTGCAGCTTCTCGCGAGAGACACCGAGAGCATTTGCCAACTCATCTTTTAGATCACGTACCCTGGCCGCGTTGCGCAAACGATCCGCGAGCTGCCGCGCCAATCCAATCCCATGTCCATTCCCATGGAGCGCGCCATTCCCTGTTGGGCCGTCCGCAACCTCATCCACAACAGCCACCGATTCAATTTCCCTGCCTTCTGCTTTCTGCCTTCTGCCTACTATCCCCAGCGCGCCGCGCTTTGCCGCCGCCAACACCTTCTTATGCAAATGTGCCGAAGGATCACGCGAAATTCCCACATGCTCAACTTCTTCAATCCCGATCCCGGCCGTCCGCAGGCAATATTCAACGGCGAGGGTGGGAAAGCCCGCACAGTGCTTGACGCGATTGAACCGCTCCTCCTCAACGGCTGCAACGAGGACACCGTCTTTGATCAGCGCCGCCGCCGCATCACCATGAAAAGCATTAAGACCGAGGATGTACATTCTCTTCTATCCGCAGATTACACAGATTACACTTCTCATTTAATCCGATTGCAGGTGACCATCCTTCACTACCTTAACTGCTTTGACTCCTTTGTCCGGATAATCCGCGTAATCTGTGCATTCCTGTTTGAGATCCCCTTCGATTAAATAAAGCGACAACAGAATCTCGGCAAACATTCTTTGAAAAGCGTAGAAGAACCCCGGCCATCCATCCAGGACCCCACCACGAACGACCAGGCAATAAAAGAGCACGGCGAACGGCGCGACAATTCGCAGTCGCCTGATCGTGTCCGCAGTGCTCCCGCTCTTCTCAACCGGATCCAAAAGCTTCTTCGCTTCCAGGGCCATGTACTTTTGCTGTGACTGAAACCAGCGCTGCAAAGATTTGCGATCATCGTGCAGAATTCGCGAGCGGAGTGTTTCCACCTTACCCTTCAGTTCCAAACGCTGGGTATGTCCATCCAGCGAATACTCCGCCAGAGCCTTTCGATAAAGCACGGACACGGCCGGATACACACCACTGCGCAATGGATGCCCTTTCACACAATAAGTGAATCGCGCCCGATAACCGCTCGTCTGTGTTTGAGGCTGAAGCACTTTCAGCTCCTCAATAAATCCCGGGGTCAGAACATAATCGGCATCCAGCGCCAGCACCCACTCCGTAGAGATTCCCGTTTCCCTCAGCCCAAAGCTCCACTGCGCGGCGTGATTATCAAACTGCCGCTGCACCACTCGCACGTTAGTAAAGCTATTCGCGATTTCCACCGTCTGGTCATCGCTGAAACTATCGACGAGGACGATCTCACGCGCCCAGGTCAACTGCTCCAGCACGCGCCCGATGTTAGGGGCTTCGTTGAAAGTAAGAATCAGAGGAGTGACGGTGTCGATCATGCACCCGCTCCTATTCGCTTTTCGCGACCGAACCTCGGACGTTTGCGGAGAACCCTGGACCGCTTAATCACGTCGCTGTAAGCATCGTTAACAACGGCGGCAATCTTGCTCCATGAAAGCTCATTGGTCGCAAAGCGCAGGCCAGCCAACCGCATCGCTTCACCCTTATCCGGGCGTTGCAGGATTTTGTCGATGGCATTTGCTAACTCTGTGCTGTCCCGACTCACTACGAATCCGGCGCCGCAGTTTTGTACTTCGCTGTAGTTGATCGAATCAGACACTACCAACGGCACGCCGACTGAGAGTGCCTCGTTAACCGTCATCGACTGGCATTCGTAGAGAGACGTCTGCACCACCACGTCTGCGTCGACAAGAGCTGAGAACCTTTCATCGCCCATTAGCGAACCGATCCATTTCACATTCGCCGACAATCCCCTGCTCCGAATTTTCGTATCCAACCTCTGCCATTCGCCCGCATCGGGCCCGATTAACACCCACGTCAGGTCGGGATACCTGGGTTTCAATTGGGCCAGCGCCTCAAGTTGTAAGTCAAGACCCTTGATTGAGTGCAGCCGTCCCAGAAAAAGCATGATGCGGCGGCCGTCGAGTTCAGAAAACCGGCGCCGAAAAGCGCCATGCAGAATTTGATCAGGACGGAGTTCACTACCGTTGGGCGCAAGAAAACTCTCCGGATAGCGAAACCAATTGTTTTGTGACACTTTCCGTTCGTCGGCATTAAGAAAGTGGAGGGAGCCGGCTCCTTCGACCGTGCGACGGTCATAGCTCAACGCATAAGCGCGTTTCAACGAATAACTGCTTTGTCGCAGGCACACGTCACTCAACATACCTCGGGGTGCCAGAATGTAAGGCATTCGCACCTTCCGCGCGGCCGCCGCGGCGAAAGTAACGGTGAGGTTCCACATGCTGTGTATGTGAAGTACGTCAAAGTCCCTCGAGCGACGGATGATACCCTCATGAATTTGCCGAGCGCTTCTCAACGATCCGTCGTCAGCCGGAAACAAGACCACTTCGTACGGCTCCGCCAGAGGATCAATAGTGAGGCTGTTTCCGGAGACATGACTACTTAATAGAGTGACCTCGGTCCCAGTTCCCGCCAGGGCCCGGCACAATTCGGGGATCGTGCGGCTCGGCCCGCCGGATTCGGGCAAAAGACTCGGGATGACGTGGAGGACTCGCATTTGGAACTGATGCTCCGTCAGTAGGTCTGCTAAGACGGATTGATACTATTCGCGAGGCTCGGCGCGAGCCGAGTGATGAAACTCTTGGCTCGAACACGTCGCGTCAGCATTAACATCGCGACAAATCCGAAGAGAAAATACGAAAAATAGATCGGAGAATAGAATCTGAATGACGAGATTATAAAGGCATAAAACATTCCGACTACGACGAACATCGCTCGCTGTCGATCCGAATTGAGACGCAAAAGCACCCGGTCGGCAAGGCAGGTCAAGAACCCCAACCAGGCCCCAATGAAAATCACTCCGGGCAGGCCCCAGCTCAGGTGAAACTGACCGATGACTGACGGCGTCACATTGTAGGCTGCGCCTTGGACGTAGCTCTCATTATAGTAGGTCCACGATTCCATGACTGGCTTGGTGGGCCAAAGCTGACGGGGAATCCAGTGAATCAGGAAATACGGTTCTGCCGGCTCCATGAAGTATTCATGTTCAGTTGGCACCAGGTACTCAGCAAATAACAGGGCCGTAAACTGACCGGTCGTATTGAGTTGAGATAGTTCGTCAGGAGCCGAGTTTCCAACCTCCTGCCAGCCAACACCACGATATGCGAACTGCACTTGCGCGACGACGAGAACAATCAGCGCGGCCGCGGCAAACCCAACCACTCGTCGTCCTGCTAATTGACCCTTAAATCCGCGCAGCACAATCAACAACGAAGGCAGCGAGATGTATAGCCAGAGATGCCTGGTTCCACCCGTCACAAATGGCACCGCAACAATAGCACCCAGCAGCAGCCACCAGAGACGGAGCCAGGTGCTGGTTTTAAGTGCGTACACGAAGAACAGTGCAGCACCATAAATACCGAACAGCGCCAGATGTTGGGTTAGGCCCGGGTCAGAGGTCTCGACGTCCATACCGCTGCGACTTACGAGCAGCGCCGCGACGACGTTGTTAAAATCAAAATCATAAGCAATAAGCAATGGCAGAACCGAACTCGCCAACAGCAGAGCCGCCAGCAACCACCTATCGAACGAAAGCGAATCAACTCTCGATGCCAGAAACCGAATTGGTCTGTTGATCCGCGGTCGGATCGAATAACCAACTAATGAGAGAAGTTGAAACACGGTAATATAGATTAGCGCCTGGGCGATCAATCCCTGATCAAATTGTGCCTCATTGATGGGAAAGCCCAGGGGAATACTGAAAGCGTTCGGCTGAATCGCCAGCGCCAGGACCTCCGTCCAATAGAAAAGAAGCACACCCCCAATCAGGAATAACTTTCCAATCACTTTGGTTTCAAGAGCCTCCTTCGCTACCACGATCAGCAAGACGAGACTCAGGACGCTCAATATTTCTGTAAGCAGGGCCAGAATGTTGTAACTCGTAACCTCGTTAGCGGCCACCGCGATCACTACCGGCACGATCACAAGAACCCACTGAGTCGGAGTGACCCTTGGAGGAAACAGCTCTGCTTCTTTGTCGATCCCCTTTTCTGATCGCCACCACTTCACGATAGACCTCCGCCGGCCACCGCAGACTTTTCCATGAGTTCCAGTTCCTCGGCGATCTTTGCGGTGCCCCTCAGACGGCTGGACCGGTGCTGCTTTGCCTTCAAGAGCGTTCTGCCTTGCTTCACCTTGCTTAACACTTGGTCGAGAAATGTCACCGCTCGCGACGGCGGCCAATTCTCTGCGGTAGCGCGCGACGCGAGTGAGGCTCGACTAAGACTTTCATCATCAGAAGCAACCAAAGCAATCTGATCCGCCAGACATTCAACGTCCCCAATTGGATGAAAGCGGATTGCCCCAGTGCCCTCGTCTCTGTCCAGAGCGGCCGTCACTCCAGCCGACGCCAAAACCGGTCGACCTGCGGCCATGGCATCCAGAACCACGACAGCATAAGCCTCAAACCTACTGGTTATGACCAGAGCGTCCGCCTCTTTCAGCTCTCTATACACTTCAGTGATCTCGAGCCAGCCTCGAAAACTCGTACTCGCGTTACTGGGTAGTGAGTGGGCCAAAGCCTCGAGACTCGCGCGCTGTGGTCCGTCGCCGACTAAGATGAGTTCGGCGAGTTTTTTCCCAGCTTTCTCGTTCGCCAGCGCGACTGCACGAATTGCCACCTCAAACTGCTTGACCGGGACATGCCGGCCCACAGCGAGGAGGCGCAGGGGCCGTCGAGCGGCATCCTCATCCGCGCATCGCTTCGGAAGGGACCATTCAGATGGGAGTTCGACCCAGTAGGGAAAATTGACTATGTCGCTTCGCTTGATACCGAGAGACACCAGATGTTCGACAGTAGGCGTGCCGCAAGCCAGGAATCCTGAGGCGCTCAGCGCAAGGAGTCGGAGATAGAATCTTCGCACAAATGCGGAGACCGGGGATCTTTGGCGCGGGTGTGGGTGATCTGCCCAGATAAAGATTGGTATTCGAAGCAGAGTCGTCACGAGCAAACTCTTGTTGGTCATCGGTGACGACCACCCCGATAAAATAACCACCGCGTCCGGGTCGGATTTCAATTGTTTGAAGAACTCCCAGTACCCGACCTCCGACAGATAGTGATGGATAAAGCTATTCTGTGGATCTGACTTGTACGGAAAGTCCTCGTGCGTCCTCTCGGCAAACCATGCGACAAAGGCCGCTCCGTAGGCATCGCTCAGCGTCTGGCACACGGTCCTTTGGTAGGGCAGCGGCAACCAGGTGACGAGATGGATCATACCTTTACTCTAAGAAGCAGCCTCAGATGTTCCCATCTACTCGAGATCCAATTCCGAGTTGCGGAGCCTCACCCGTAATCGCCATCCCGCGCGCCGGTCGCCGACGTACTCCCGTCAATCCCAGGTCCTTCATCCTCTTAATCAGATCTGTTTCGCCCTGCGGCAGGTCATAGGCTGGGCCATACCAATCAAACGTATCCATCACGCAGTAATCCCACTGACGGGCAAAACTCCCACGAGCCAGATGGTGTCTGGCGGCATAGGGAAGAAAATGCGAAATCTTTTCGCCGATACGACCAAACCATGACAGGGTCCAGCCCAAGGGAAAACATGCTGCAGTTAGTGATTTTGAAAGCGCTAATTTTCGACTGTTTGATTGAAGAGTTACTGCCGCCCGCACCCAGGTTCGAGGCTGTAGCCAGCGGAGACCCGGGGTTCGTTTTTCATAAATCCAGGTGGCCAGTCTGGCCGAGGGTTTAAGCAAGCGAACCAAATGCGTGATTGCTCCTAAAGGGTCGGGCGTGTGGTGAAGGACGCCCAGCGAATAAATCCCATCGAAGGACTTCGCCCGCAACGGCAAGTCAAACAAGTCTGCTCTCAATACCAGATAATCTTCGCTGGAGAAACGCGCGAGGGTGCGACGACACGCCCAGGCGGCAGCCGAGAGATCAACTGCCACGACTCTGGCCCCGCATTCGAGCGCCACTTCCGCGAAGCGGCCGGCCCCACAACCGGCGTCAAGCAAGACCTTCCCTTTGATCTCCTCAGCGGTCCAACCAGTTTCATTTAAAAAGCGATCGCGAGAGGTCGACTCTTCCGATCCGGCATCGAGTTGGATATCTCTGAAACGATTCCATTGCTCACCAAAATTCTCGCAGTAGTCGTCATCTTCCGTGCTCACGAAATCAAGCACGCCCTCAGTGATTCGGGCCGGTGGCCTGTCCAGGAGACTCGCGAGAGAAATGCAGGCTTCTGGTCCGTGTTTGAGTTCGAGCAAGAGGAGTCCTGTTATCCGGCAACTAGTTTCGCAGACAGAGATGAGTTAATCCCAGCACCCGCACTTCCCGGTACGACGACTTCCGTCGTGTGCAGAACTGCCTGTTTTGGAGGGTCATACAAGGTGCTGAGTTCCAGGGCTCCGCGCTGACTCCCGCAGACATGCTCGTAAACACGCATTATGGCTTCCGCCTGTAACGGTGCAGCGAAACGTGTGCGGACCCATCTACGGGCCCTATCAATCATTTGGGAATACTGTTCGGGATGATCGCCATAGTTGGACACCCGGTGCGCTATTTCATCGAGTGTCTGATCAGGCAGGCCAGCCTCATTATCTCGAGACTCCGCAAACTTGATCAGGTCTACGGCGTCTACCGTAAACAAAGGATACTCAGCTTCCTTGTACTCACCGTCACCTTCGATCCCAAAGACCGGAACACCGGCCGCCATCGCTTCGGCCAGAACCAGGCCAAAAGGTTCGTAACGCGAAAGAAATGCATAGGCGTCGAGAGCCGCATACACCGGCGCGACATCATCCTGAAGCCCGAGGAAATGGATTCGATCGACGATTCCACGGCGCTGGCACTCTTGCTCCAGTTGCTCTCGTAACGGTCCGTCGCCACAAATCACCCCGTGCCAACGCGTGGGCAGGCGCCCAATTAACGAAAGCAGATCAGCGCAACCTTTCTCCCAAACCAGCCGGCAGACCATGCCCAAAAGTAAAGCGTCTTTCGGGAGGCCGAGTTGATCTCGCGCCTCATCTGCATTCTGTCTGCCGTCGAATCGCGAGGTATCGACGCTGTTGTAAACTACAAAGGAGTTCTCACGAGAGATCCATCCAAGCTCGAGCAGTGCGTCGCGCGCCCCTCTGTTGATGCAGACTTGCGCATCTGTATGTCTCAAATATCTACGCAGCAACTTCGAGGCGCGGAATGGACGGCTGATGCTATCGCGAGTCCCCCCTTGCGGAACAACGCAGTAACGTCCATGAACATGGAGCAAGGTCCTGTATCGAGTCCCCGCCAACGCCGCGCGGAGCCAGACGATTCCATCCTGAAAGTGTATTAGGTCTGGTCGAAGTTCCTTGAACAAAGCTCGCGCTCGAAACCAGGCGGCAAAATCCTTGGGACCGCGTGCTCCTATGAAATGAGAAGGCACCCGCACCGAGTTAGCGACGGGCCCGGCTGCGCCGTAAGCAAAAACCATCTGTGCCGATACCCGGGCCGGATCTAGATGATTTGCAATGGTCTCGCCCACGCGCAACGAGCCACCACCCTCGGCCGAGTCACGATAGTGAACGATAGCAACGCGAACTGGTTGCCGCACTTGTTCAATGTGTGATGACATGTGGAGTTGAGACTCGATTCGCAAATCCCGGCAGGGCATCAGACTACGCAAAGCGGAGTGACAATTCCCTTGTCGATCAGAAATGCCTCCGATGATTTCTGCGATCGCACCACAATTAATTTATGTCGAATGGAAAGCTTCGTTAGAGCATGGCTGGCCGGGAAGAGAGCGATGGCGCCAAGCGCTCCCCGATCATCATGCGTGCATTCGATTTACTAACACAAAGTGCAAGGATAATCAGTATCGGTTCCATGGGAACGGTGTACCGCACGTCCGAGTAAAAGATCGTATGGATTATCGTTAGGACGATGACGGGAACCAAAAGCAGCCAAGTAGAAAGAAGCGATCGATTCTTGTATGCTCCCAAACACCCCGCGACGAACAGTGGAAAGCGTAGCCCAATAAGTGACTTTGCTGTTAGACTGCGGGCCCCTGTAGGCCAAGGTCCCCATAATTCCCAGAGTGCATCTAATCGTTGAGCGACGAATCCAAGCGGATGATGGATCGCAAAACCCAAGTACGTGCTGAGTGGATGAGATTGCTGCTCAAGAGTAAACATATTGGTATCAAAACCAAAATTACTGGAGTAATAACCCACAGCCTGAAGCAAGTTGGACCCAAGGTTGCTCGCGGGCAAAACCACTCGGAAAAAGATCAATAGCTCGTTCGCGACCAGTACCATTATCATTCCAGACGCATATAGCGCCAAGTCCCGCCAACGCATCTTAAAGCACATTCCGGCGATCAAATATAACGGCACGATCGGCAGGAGTGATGATCGAGCCATTGCCGCGATAGAGAGCACTAACGCAGCCACGAAGTATTTACGGCTCATGATCAGCCATATTCCTGCCAATAAAAGAAACGCCGCCGGAGTCTCGGTGAGAAGCAGTCGGCAGTAGTTCAGTTGATTTGGGTAAATAGCAACTAGTAGGCCTACCAGGACCTGACTCACTCCGAGGCGTCGAGCTATTTCAATTGCGAGCCATACAGTGAGAGTGGAGAATATGACATTCAGCCAGGCGAGAGCGCGGTCTTGCTGGCCCAGCAATTTCAGTCCGGCGATAAGCAAAGGGTAGCCATTAGGAAAAAACGAGATTGGATTATGAGCCAAAATCGCATCGGCCTGTTTCAGATAGGAAAATGTATCTGTGCTGTACCAGGGCAGGCCGGAAAAAAAAACAAAGTACAGCCGAAGAACGAAAGCGAAAAGAACTACGACTAAGACCGGGAGACGTACCTTCACTTTATCGTAGAGGCGGCTTCTCCGTAAAATCTCATATGAAGATGAACCATGCCGTCTCACTTCTTCCTAATAAGCCCTACAGCGCCTCAGATGCCCAATCTCTTTGAGAGGTAATATCGGGCCGACATAAGATTGCTGCTGATTATGGGAGGAGTAATTGAAGCCGCGAGCGCGAGAAGAGTTCGCATGCTTGGTTGCAGCCTGGCGCTCTTGAACAGCAGTCCTCGCGCAGCCCGCGCATCACCATCCCACAAGAGTCTGGCGCCGGCATGACGAAGATTTGACGGCAGCCATTCACGGCAAAGTTGCACGGTGGCCGCCGGATAGAGTTCGGGATTTTCCAGGACCTTGTACGTCACCGCCAGGCAACTGACCGTAGCTTGGGTGTAACGAGTAGAAAGATTGTTCTCGTGTTCGCGCCGTCTTGCCAGCACGGTGTCAACTACGGCCATGCGATGATTCGCCAGCACTCGCATGAAGCAATCAAAGTCGTCAGCCGAGTGGAGACTCTCGTCGAACAGACCCGTTATTTCTAATACGTCTCGGCGTACCATCACCATTGAGGGCAGCAGAAGGTAGTAGGCATCTGCAAAGCCTGGGTCTAATTGATCGATAATCGTGCCCTGCTCGCAGGCTCGCTTGGGTTGAGCCTCGTAACCCGGCCGGAACTTATCGATCACCGAAGCAGAAAGCACTCCCGAGCGACCAAATATGCTGTAATCGCAGGTGACCAGCGCGACATCCGGATTATCTTCGGCGATCTTCATTTGCCGCTCGATCTTTTCCGGTTCCCAGATATCGTCGTAGTCGATGAAGGCAATCCAGGGTTGGGACGACTCACGTATACACCGATTTCTGGCGGCGCCTAATCCGAGCTTCCGCTGATTGACAACTCGCGCACCCATAGACTCGGCGATTTGTACGGTGCGGTCGGTTGAGCCGTCAGCGACGACGACCAATTCGGCCACGGGCAGCGTCTGGGCGCGGACGCTCTGAATGGCCTCCTCAATAAACGCTTCAGCGTTGTAGGCCGACATGACTGCGGAAACAGGGGCTGGGCTGGTCATAATAATCTTCAGATTCCCAATTTTCGGGAGAGGTAATACCTGGCTTCCATCAGCTTGCGGCTGATTCCAGCAGGAGCGACTGAAGTCGCCAGAGCCACAACCGTTCGCAGGCTGAGTTCGAGCCTTGCGCTTTGAAGCAAAAGGTCCCTGCCTCTCTTTGCCTGACCGTCCCAAATTAGTCTGGCGCCTGAATGCCTGAGATTGCCGGGCAGCCAATCGGCACAGAGCCTGGCGGTTGCCGCCGGGTAGAGTTCCGGGTTTTCGATCACCTTGTACGTGGCTGCAAGACAACTGAGCGTAGCCTGTGGGTAACGAAGAGAAGTGCTGTCCTGGTGTTCGCGCCGCCGTACCAACGAGGTCTCAACAATACCCATGGGATGATTCGCCAGGACGCGCATGAAGCAATCAAATTCCTCGGCGCAGTGCAGGCTCTCGTCGAACAGCTCGGTCGTTTCTAATAAATCCCGGCGAACCATTACATTTGAAGCCAGCAGGAAATAGTATGCATCGGCAAAGCCCTGATCCAGCTGATCAATAATGGCGCCCTGTTCGCTTCGCCTCTTTGGTTGCGCTTCGTATCCGGCGCGGTACTTATCCAAAGCCGACTCCAAAATAATTTCCCACTCGTCAAATACGCTGTAATCGCAGGCGACTAACGCGACCTCAGGATTTCGACATGCGATCTCCATTTGCCGCTCGATCTTTTCCGGCTCCCAAATATCATCGCTGTCGAGAAAAGCGATCCAGGGTTGGGAGGACTCCCGGACACAGCGGTTTCTGGCTGCGGATAATCCGGCGCTTCCATCGCTCAGAACGCGTGCGCCCATGGCTTCGGCGATTTGCGCGGTCCCATCGGTCGAGCCATCAGCGACCACAATCAGCTCGGCCACGGGCAACGTCTGAGATCTGACACTTTCAATAGCCTCACTGATGAACCCTTCGGCGTTATAAGCAGGAATGACCGCGGAAACTGGAGCGATTGTTTTCATCACAGTGACTACTGCGAACGATGTGCTTCAGGCTGCTTCCTGGCCGCGGCCAAATCTTTCGGAGAGCGCATTTCTCATGCTTAAGGCGCGGCTCTCCCAGGTCTCGCTCTGACTCGCTTTCCAACGCCGCTCTTCCTGGCCATCACGGAATTCCGTCTGCCGCAATTGTTCGAGCGCGACTGTCATCTCTGCGGCAGTATTCACCAAACGCAGTAGAGGTTCCTTGTGCAAGAGTTCCTCAAATCCCCGCGTGGCAATAATCGGTTTGCACGCTGCGAGGTGCTCGTAGAATCTGGTCGAGCTGCCGGAGTAAGTTGGTTCTCGTTTTCTGTATGGCAGTACTGCAACGTCAAGGGCCCTGGCGTAGTTCCGCAATATCGCGTAGGGTTTCGCTCCCACGAAGCGAACTCGACCGCCTTGCCGCATAACGAACTCGCGCGCATGGTTCTGCATCGGTTCGTCGACCGCCATCTCTGTTGGTCCCACGAAAACCCATGACAGCCAGGGGGTGCGGTCGATGGTTTGCTTGAGCAATTCCCAATCCGTGTTGGCTGCGAGATTCCCGATTATTCCTGCTATGGGCCGCGGTAAGTCGGCAATATCGCGCGGCGATTCACTCGGAGAACTTGCCGTACTTAACAAGTTCCCTTCCCGGGTGGCATTCGGGATAACCATCAGTCTGTTAGACGGACAATTGGTCTCGTCAATCAAGTAACGAGCTATGCGTTGCGAGTTCGGGCAAACGAGATCGGCAGCCTTGCTCATGCGCTGATCCAGGGACCTGATAAGACCCGGGTCATCCCCGTAATTAACGAACCGATCGGTAACATAATAGACAACCGGTCCAGGCCATCGCTCAGCCACTGCCGCATAGTGTGGTGCCGTGCATATCAGCGTCGATTCGCTCGGCTTATCAGTGCGCCGCAAAATTCGGCGGGCCATGCGACTGCCCTCCCTGGCAATCCTATCGATCGGAAATTTTGCGAAGCCGCGCTGCAGCGGGAAACACCGGACGGGGAACCGTGGATCGTCGAGCAGCGTCTCTTGCTCATGGTTTCGAAAAAGTGCTGTGGCCGTAATTTGCGGCAACCACCCGAGGGTTGGCACTTGCTGGCCCAGCGCGGCAGCAAATTCCCTGATCCAAATTGCCCTGACGTCAAGTACGTGCCAGATCATTTTGACTTACCGACCGAGCGCTTTTATCAGCTTATGGCGTCCCAGAATAGATCGCGGCACACAGCCCGCCGTCACCCCAAGATATCCGAGCAAGGCCAGCAAGAGTGCCCAGACCAACAACATTAACAAGGTTAAGGCAGTAGTATGAGCCGGTGTGAAAGCGCGTAAGTATCCCACGCAGGCCATGCCAGCCGCACCGACCAGAGTAGCGAAAGACATCCACAAGTAAGCGGCAGACAACTCCTGTGCTCGTAGCAAGCGCAGAACCACCATTGAATGCGTTGAGACGTGTGAAATAAGAAATGCGGCCGCCGCTCCGGCAGCGCCGCCCCTGGGCACCAGCAAAATTCCCAGGACGATTATGAGGATCGCCCAAACTCCGTTGATAATTCCCGTTGCCCGAATACTAATAATGCTCAAGCGCTGCATCGCCGGCATTCCACCCATATGAATCATCGCGGTTGCCAGCAAGAGCAGGATTGGGATCTCAGCCTGCATATAGGATTGACCGTAGGCCGCAAATAATGCCCACGGCAGAACGGCCATACCGGCACCCCCCAGGATGGCGGTCAATGAAGTCGTTAAGAATGTGTTGGCAAGCATTACCCGTCGGGGGCCACCGTAGGCCGCCCCCGACTCTTCTGTCAGCAAAGAGTAACCGACCTGAACAAAGAGACCCGGCGCGATGGCCGCGAGTCCGCGAAATTGATTCGCCACCGCGTAGAGTCCCATCTGGGTGAGTGACGAATCTGCGCGTGCCACCAACGATGCCATCCACCAACTGGCGATGCTGATGCCGGCGACGGCGCTGAATTGAACCAGCCCGAACATGAATACAGGTCGAAGAACCGATCCAGAGCTGTCGCCTTGAACTTCTATCGGCGCGATTCCCAGCCGGCGCGAGAAAACGACGCAGCACAGCACAGCCAGGAGCGCCACACCGCCTTGGCCGGTAACCATTGCTCCGGGACTGATTCGGGCCGTCAGCGGAAGCACCACAATCAGACCGGTGCCCGAAATGAGCGAGAGCAGCATGAGTGAGAAAAAGTTTCTCTGGCCAATCAATAGCCCTCGACAACATTCGAGTAAAACCAGCGCTCCTGCTGAAAGCGCGGCCAATCTCAAAAATTTGGTCAAGCCAACATTCAGAAGCATCCATCGGGCCAGTGGTCCGGCGCCAACCAGCATGAGAGATGCGGCCAGAACTGCGGATAATACGCTGATGATCATCAGCGCGTGCAGAAAGCGTCGATAGCCTGCGCTCGTACGTGGGTATTGGCCTGAGAAGCGAATCGCCGTAGTCCCGATTCCGGCTCCAGCGTAAACGGCGATCGTTCCCGCAGTAGCGAGGACGACTGAGTAGGCGCCAAAAGTTTGGGGCCCTCCTATGCGTGCGGCGAGCAGCGCGGAAAGGAAACCAAAGGCCCGCTCAAGTCCAACAGCGAGACCGAGTGTTGCGCCTCCGTAGAAAAGCAACCGGCGGAGCGAAGGCGTGTTTGGCAGAGTGGCCACTGTTCGATGCGCCGGCTCGGCCGCTGTTACCGGTTGGCTCAAATAACTAACCACCGGTCGTCCACGTTTCGTTATTACCTGCTGCCGTCGGGTTAACAAATACCGCGTCGGCCCACAATGCTTGTCCCTGGGTGCCCCGATAGGGGGACGACATATCCCAAAAGTGGAATCCCAGCTCCCCGGTTATCTGCGCGTAGAGCGAACCGAAGGACCCATCTCCAACATAGTGCGACGCAAGGTTCGTCTCGATTAACAAAACGCGCGTCCGCTTGAGAGTCTGTCGCGCTCCCCCCAAAACCGAATGTTCAAATCCCTGTACGTCGATCTTCATCAAGTCGACGATTACGTTGTCGCCGATGACATCATCGAGGGGGATCACTTCGACCTGCACTTGCGTAATCACTTCCGCCATGGCGCGCGAGTACTCTACGCGCATGGTGTCGGTTGGGACCAGAATAGAGGCCAACTCTGATGCGCGCGTGACATTCAGATTAACGGTCGCGCGCTCTTCACCGACTGCCGACTTATGCAGACGCGTGTGGCTCCGGTTACCGAAACGCGCCTTCAGAATCTCGAACACTTCCGGGTTCGGTTCGAATGCCTCGATGTGATTGATCTGCACGAATCTCATGAAGGCCGAAATCCACTGTCCGACATTTGTCCCCACGTCGATGACGACGTCGAGACTGGTTCGAAGCGTCCGAGGCAATTGTTCCACACGGGACTCGACCAGGGCCTGGCGCATAGGTCTGGAGAGGGCCGCGCGCCAGGCTTTTGAAGAGTCAAAACCAACCGCTTCGAAACGAGACTTCCATTCGAAAGCTTGATTAAGCCCCGCGGGAGCGAAATGCTTTAACACACTCAGTCCTCAAGAACTCGCGGCTGAGTTCGCCTCTTCGCTGTCTACATCCTGGCTGTAGTAAGTCTGGTGGTAATAGCGTTGGTAGTAATAATAGTAATCGTGCGAACGCACGTTCACGTTGTTCAGCACTACGCCAAAGATTTTTGCGCCGACGTCGAGCAGCAGTTGCCTCGATCGCCGCACCACTCCGCGGGAACTCTTGCCGCCGTGCACGACCAGCAGCACTCCGTCCACGACCGACGCGATCAGCACACCGTCAGTGAAGGAACTGATTGGCGGCGAGTCGATCACGATGTGCGCGAACTTGCTGCTGAGAACCCCAATCAGTTTGCGCATTTGCTCTGAGCCGAGCAGCTCCGCCGGATTCGGTGGAATCGGCCCGGCCGTCAGTACGTGCAGCCCCGAAGCTTCATCACGCGCGATAGTCTGCAGCATCTTTTCGTTGTCCATTTCGCTGGACAGAATTGAACTCAGCCCCTCTCGCTCAGTCAGGTCGAAGATCGAGCGCAGGCGTGGACGCCGCATGTCCGCATCAATAATCACCACGCTGCTCCCGGTTTGCGCCAAACTGAGCGCGGTGTTAACCGCCGTGGTGGTCTTGCCTTCGCCCGGCAAACTGGACGTAACCAAAAGCGTCCGCGGCGCGCGTCCCGCGGTCGAGAGCAAAACCGAAGTACGCAGTTGCCGGTAAGACTCAGCCAGGGGCGAGCGTCCGGTCACATGCAGCAGCAATTCCGCATTGCCGCTGCCATTTCCATTTCGCTTTTGTATTGAATTAGCCGAAGAAAGAAAGCGCTTCCGGGTTTGGCTAGCGCCCATCGCGGGGATCACTGCCAGAGCGGGCAGGCGCAGAAACTTCTCCAC
Organism: Pyrinomonadales bacterium; assembly: GCA_038230715.1. Lineage (GTDB taxonomy): Bacteria > Acidobacteriota > Blastocatellia > Pyrinomonadales > Pyrinomonadaceae > UBA11740. Next base: position 19,938 of record JBBRMS010000006.1, on the reverse strand, counting down.
ATCGTCGGTTGAGTGAATAGTGTCGTCGAGATACTCGAGGAACAGAGCCAAACCGATACCGAGGGCCAGCGCGAGCACAAACGCCAGCATGACGGACCGCATGCGCGCCGGACCCACCGGAAAGTCCGGCACAATCGCATAGTCGACAATCGAAATATTGTTGGGCCGGCCGGCCAGAACTACATCGTTCTCTTTCGAACGCTGCAGCAGGTTGTCCAGCAAACCCTTGTTTGTCTCGATCTCCTGTTGCAGGATGCGATAGTTGATCGCGGCTTCATTCTGGGTGACGGTTTCACCCTTCTGTTGATTGAAAGAGGTGCGCAAAGCGACTTCGCGAGCGAGCGATTGCTTGTACTTCGTCTCGAGATTGGTCATCAGGGTCCCGGTCTTCCGGGTGCGGGTTTCAGCCAGGTGCTTTTGCACCACGGCGATCTGCTGGTCCACTTCCTTTACTTCGGGAGCTTCTTCGGTCGCATCCACCATGAGCTGCGCCCGCTTCTGTTTTAGATCAGCCAGCTTCTGCTCAGACTCGTTGACGTCTTTGCCATCTACTTCGGCCAGCGCAGAGGCGGCGCCGGGCGCCTTCGCAGCGTTGTACTCAGCCTCGGCCAGCTTGCGATCGTTTTCTGCTTCGAGTAATTGCTTGTTGAGGCCGGACAGGCGTTCGACGACCGTGTTCTGGCTGGCATCAAGCGAAAGAATCTGGTTGCTCTTCGCATAGCCGACCAGCTTTTCTTCAGCTGCACGAATTTGGCCCTGCAGTTCGGCTACGCGTTTGGAAAGGAACTCGCTGGTGCTGGTGTTGGTTTCGTTTTTCTTTTCCAGATTGGAACGGACAAAGGTTTCCGCCACTGCGTTGGTGATCCGGGCGGCAGTGTCCGGATCGCCGTGGGTGTAACCGATGTCAATCAGACGAGTCTCCTTGTAATAGCCGGCGCGGCTTTCGCGCACCGGATCAACGTGCAAGCCACCCTGAAGCGCAGCGACGAACGGGGCCAGGCGCTTTGCTTCCGCGAGATCGTCGCTGGAACTTGCCGGCGCCATCGAAGACGTGAGCGGTAACTGGTTCGGCTGTAGAGCAGGATCTTTTTTCTCGGGGCTGGACAGGCCCAGCATCTGCGTTATCGTTTTCCAGGTTGAGCGCTGTTGCGCCGCCTGCGGACGCAGGAAAGCCTGGTTGTGTTCCAGGTCGAGCGTCTTGACTACGCGACGGAGCAGACCGGGGCTGGTAAGAATCTGTAGTTGCGTGTTGAAGTAAGCGGGATCGTTGACCGGGCTGTAAATCATCGGCGCGGTCTTGCCGGCATACATCGGATTATTCTCGAGGTCCACCTGAACGCGCGAAGAAGCTTCGTAGACGTCAGGTTTGCGCGCCACGTAAATCGTCGCGAGAGTTGTCATTAGGGCGGCAACGCCAACCACCAGCCAGAGACGCTTGCGAATCGCCCGCCAGTAATCGAGCAGATGAACTTCGCCTTCGAGCGAGGCTTCGCCATAACCATAGGTGGGCGAACGAAAAGGCGAGGATTCGTCCGCGCGCCGATCAATTTCGTTCGGATCTTCCTCGCGCCTGACCATTTTTGTTGCTTCGTTCATATTCCTACCTTCGAAATTCAATACAGGATTTCAAGAGGTCAGTACCGGGAGCGGTAGTGACCGGGTACCAGCGTCAATTGGCCCGGTCGCTACCGCTCCCGGGACTGACTCCATGAAACCGCTATGGGATCACTCTTATTGGCAGTTGTGACACCGAGGGCGCAACGGCGCCCAGCAGGCTTCGAATGATGCTCTTGCCGGTTGATTCCTGGACCTCGACGATGTCATTGGGTTGCAGCATGACGTCTTCGGCGCGTTTGCGAGCAACTGCAGACAGGTTTACGTACAGCTCTGACTTCTCGCCGTTCGGTAGCTGCCTGACTATGTGTATGCGATCGGTTTTTGAGTCGCGCAAAGGGCCCCCGGCCATGGCGATCGCGCGCGTTACGCTGATTGGCTCTTTAAGCGCCAGGGATTTCGGCGTGTAGACATTGCCGACCACATAGACCTGTGGCGCTTCCGGAATGGTGATGATATCGCCTGATTGAACAAAGGGGTTGGCCTTCTCTTCCCCACGCAACGTGTCACTTAAATTGAGGGTGATGAATCCTCCGGCTTCCGTCCCCGCCTCACCGTCAATGGCACACGCGTCAGTGCGGGGCGCACGAACTATGTTAATAGTCTGTCCAGCTTTGTCAGTCGGGCCCTTGGCAAAGCTGAGTAGTTCGAGCAGACGCAAACGACGCTGCATCTGATAACGTCCCTGTTCGTTGACGGCGCCGATGAGGGCGACTTCGCGAGCGTGATATTCCTTGACGAAGACATCGACCTGAGGGTTGCGGTAATATTTCAAATAGCGTTTTGAGATTTCGTTAGCCAGTTCGCCTTCGCTTTTACAAGCCGCCTGAATCTCCCCCTCGATCAGAGGCATGCGAATCGTGCCGTCACCTTCGACGCGGACCGCCTCACGCGAGAGCTGCGGCCGGTTGAGAATACGGATATCCAGCACGTCGCCTGCGCCGATGCGATAACGCTGTGACTGGGCCGTTGTTTGAGCATGCGCGGCAGTCACGGAAATGAGGGCGATCAAAATCGTGTTGCAGGTACGGCGGAGATAATAGCGTTTGTCTTTCATAGGGTTCACTTTCGCATAGGGTTCACTTTCGATTGAAGTCGAGCTGGCCGAAAAATAAGACGATCCACGAACTACCACGAAGAAGAGTTCGTTGGTGTAATTTTACGGAATCGCTTTATCTTCCGCGAAAAACAAAAGTGTCATCATTGACTGCTGCTTCGTTCCCTTATTCATAGGTGGGGAGCAAACACACTTCTCCCCCAGGCATGCTCTTCGGCAAAAAAGCCCGAAGACACGCGACGACCCCGAAGGGAAACCTCTATAGCGAGGCAGCTTCAAATTTTCAAACTCCCTCTCCTCCTGGAGGGGAAGTAATCACAAGCCGAAGTCTGTGCCACCGTTGTCGCGAAACAAGCGCGACACCAACTCAGCGCGTCGCTTAACTCCAAACTTGACAAAGATATTTCGCAAGTGAAATTTCACTGTCTGTTCGCTCACCTGCAATCTGCTTCCAATCTCGGCGTTGGTTAATCCCTGGGCGCAGCAGAGCGTGACCTGGGCTTCGCGCCGGCTCAAGCTCTCAACGTCAACTACGCGCCTGACGGCTCGTCCCAAAGCCGAACCGCCCTGTTCATTTTCCAATCCTTTAGGATAAGCCGACATACCGACCGCGCGACGCCGCTCGATGATCTCCGCAGGGGTGAAAACCAGATAGACCCGCAGTGGTTGTTGGCCTCCATTGTGGCCGGCCACCTGCTGTCGTTCGATGCTCAGTTTATTTACCAATCCGGCCACCCCGCGGCGGACAGTACTGTGGCCATTAATGCCGGTTAGGCTCATCAGCCGTCGCGTCGTGATCGAGACGATGCGCGTCCCGACAGATGCGATCTCAGCCAGCATCGCCGAGTAGAGCTGCTGCTCTACCACGGTGTGACTGAGCGCCACCAGTGCGACTGCCTGTTCAGCGAGAGGGTGCTCTGGATTCTCACCTAAAGAGTAGGTTGCTGGCGCGGCAGCCGCCGAACTTAATCCCTTGACGCTGTGCATTTTTGTTCTCGGAGTCGCGAAGGCCGGAGAGACGAAAGCCGGAACGGAAGTATCTTGGTCTTTTTGTACGATAAAGGCCGCTGATGCAGTCCAAACGCGATTGCGTCAGGGTCTCGGTCCACTTCCTTCGATTAGGGGCAAGAGACTAAATGTTTGAAAGAGGCCTGTCAAGATAATTCACCTGCAACTTTGGGTGCATGTGGACCTACAGGGCGTTTAGAGTACCGACTTCAGTTGGGCATTTCCGGGAGTGAAAAGCCCAACCAGAGTTAGTACTCTAATCACACCAAAGCCTACGCACGCCTTTCCGCGACCTGCACCGGAAGTGCGTGAGGAACAGTGCACCCGATTCTCCGGGCACCTTCAGTGCCCCGCTTCGTCTCGTTTGATTTCGATCCAGGGCCGCGCGCTTCGCACTTTGCGCCTGGCTACCTTCGCTGCCCGCCCTCCGGCGCATTCAACCACCCCTGCAACGACGATACGTGCTTGCACCTTCTCCCCTTACGATGTAGGCTTCTTCGCTCTCGCAAACCAAGAGTAATCAGGTCCGCTTTGATCGCGATTTTCCTCGCACAGGAATGACTGCAGGTAACACCACTCCAATGGTTAAGCAATATCGGGAGCTGAAATCTCAGCATCCCGGGACTCTGCTTTTCTTTCGCCTGGGCGATTTTTACGAGCTATTTTTTGAAGACGCCGTCATCGGCGCTCGCGAACTGCAGATCACCCTGACCGCGCGCCACAAAGACAGTAGCGATCCGATGCCCATGTGTGGCGTGCCGCATCATTCGGCCGCCAACTATATCGCCAAACTCGTCCGCAAGGGTTACCGGGTGGCCATTTGCGAGCAGACCGAGGAGGCTTCGAAAACCAGGAAGCTGGTGCGAAGAGAAGTCGTTAGGGTAGTCACTCCCGGGACGCCCATCGATCCACAGTTGCTCGAGCCGCGAGAGTCGGTTTATCTCGGCGCGGTCTGTGCCGGCGGCGAGACGGTCGGCGCAGCTTTTCTGGACATCTCAACCGGAGAGTTTCGCGCCACGCAGGCAAGTGGCCCGGATGCCTGGCCGAGGATCGTCGCCGACATTGAGTCCTACGCACCGCGTGAACTTCTCTTCCCCGCTTCGCTCGGGCCCCTCGTGCGCTCAGGATTCGCAAACACACCGCACACCGCGCCGCTGCCTTTGCAAACTTCCGAGACTTCCACCGCAGAAAACACCAACCCCATCACACCCGATGTTTATGCGGGCGCGACTTTGACCTCGGTGGACGACTGGATTTGGCAGAGCGAAGACTGCGTCTCGCTGCTGGTCAAGCAATTCGGTGCACGTTCGCTGGACGGGTATGGCCTGACGGGAAAGAGCGAAGCCATTCGCGCCGCCGGATCGTGTCTGCGCTATGCGCAGGAGACCCAGCGAGCCGGCGCCGCGCACATCAGCGACATAGTTTATTTCGAACCACAGGATCATCTGGTCCTTGACCACATCACCGTCCGTAACCTTGAACTGGTCGAAGCGCTCGGTGGCGCGGGCGTCGCTCGTTCATTGCTCGATGTGATCGATGAAACGGTCACCGGGATGGGTGCGCGTCTGCTGCGTTCGTGGTTGCTGCGTCCATCGCTCAGACGCGGCGAGATCGAAGCCCGGCACGGCGGCGTGGCTGAGCTGCACGCCTCCCACATGAAGCGCGATGCGCTCCGAAATCTTTTGAAAGAAGTGGCCGACGTCGAAAGACTGACTGGCCGTCTGAACCTGGGATCAGCCAACCCGCGCGACCTTCAGGCTCTGCGGCGATCGCTGGACCAGGTGCCGCGAGTTCGTGAAGTCCTCAGTAAATGTTCTGCGTCTCTTTTGCAGGTGCTGAATGATTCGATTGACGAACTGGTTGACGTGCGTGACCTGCTCGCCTCAGCGCTTGAAGACGATCCGCCCGTGAAGGTCGTCGACGGCGGAGTGATCCGGCTGGGTTACTCAACCGAGCTTGATGAATTGCGCTCTCTCAGCCGTAACGCAAAGCAGACTATCGCGGCTCTGGAAGCGGAAGAGCGGGCGCGCTCGGGAATCGGTTCGCTGCGCATTCGCTATAACAACGTGTTCGGTTACTTCATCGAGGTTTCGAAAGCCAATGCCGGGCGGGTGCCGGAGGATTACGAAAGGCGACAGACACTCGCCAACGCCGAACGATTCACCACCACTGCTTTGAAGGAATGGGAGAGCAAGGTCCTGGGCGCCGAAGAGCGCATCCTGCAACTCGAGACGGAAATCTTTGGCCTCATCTGCCGCCAGGTTGCATCAGAAACAGCTCGCATTCAGGCTACCGCCCGGGCGCTCGCTTGTCTCGACAGTGTTGCTTCCCTCGCGGAGACGGCTGTGCGAAGGCGCTATGTAATGCCGGTAATGCACGACGGTGACGAAGTCGAGATTGTGCACGGCCGTCATCCGGTGATCGAAGTCTTCAATGAAGAGCCTTTCGTTCCCAACAGCGTTTATCTCAATAACTCAACCGATCGTTTGTTGATTATCACTGGGCCGAACATGGGCGGCAAAAGTACCGTCTTGCGGCAGACCGCGCTCATTTCTATCCTCGCGCAAATGGGTTCATTCGTGCCCGCGGAAAAGGCCCGCCTGCCCACACTCGATCGAGTCTGGACGCGGGTGGGCGCTTCAGACGATCTGGCCCGGGGCCGATCGACTTTCATGGTCGAGATGACGGAAACCGCAGCCATACTGCACAGCGCCACTCCTCGTTCCCTGGTGCTGCTGGACGAAATTGGCCGGGGCACCGCGACCTTCGACGGTCTCTCGATCGCGTGGGCCGTGGCGGAGTACCTGCACGATTCGCCCGAGCACGCAGCCAAGACTCTCTTCGCTACCCATTATCATGAACTGACGGAGCTGGCTGAACGTCTGCCCGGTGCGCAGAACTATCAAATCACGGCGACGGAACGCGAGGGCGAGGTAGTCTTTCTGCACCGGCTCGAACGCGGGCGCGCTTCAAAGTCATATGGAATTGAAGTCGCGCGTCTGGCGGGCATGCCGCCGGCTGCGCTCACTCGCGCCCGCGAAGTTTTGCAGCGGCTGGGGCGTTATGAGCTGGACGTGTTTTCCGAAGAAGAGACCGCGCTTCACCTCGCGAACCAGGCAGGTGCTCAAATCGAACGGGCCGCCGCGGCGGGAGTCGATGGCCCATCATCTGCCGATGATCAGGCTTTAGGTAAAGCTACTGCGAGAGCGGGACGCCGGCGTCTCGCGGCACAATCGTCGCTGTTCGATCTGGCAAATCAAAGAGTTGTGGATAAGCTACGCGAGACCGATCTGACCAAACTGTCCCCGGAAGAAGCGAAGCAGATGATCAGTGAATTGAAGAAGGATTTGATCTGAAGCTGAGAGCTCGACTGTGTCGTCTGCAAGCCACGGAGCGACGGACTGCTCAAGATGCTTTGGCTGCGTCGCGGATGACGAGGTCGAAGGTTCCGGGAGCAACCTTGCGAAAGCGCGTATTCCGATTCAGCGAAACCGCGATGCTAATAGTCGGGTTGTGTCCGGTGAAGTTGAATCCACCTTCCATCAGAATGTTGTAGATCTCGTTGACGTGCAGGGCTCCTCCGGCTTCGCGCAGGATCATCGTAGTCGCCTGGGGAATGGTGCGATCAAAGAAACGATCGCTGGTAACTTCGATATCGTTGCGCGCGACCGGCACGTTATGTCTCTGCGGCATGGCCTGTGCGGTATGCTGAGAAAGTTCAGCGTGGGCCAGGCGTCTTTGCAGCGCCAGTTCCAACTCACCGACTGAAGTCGTACCCACCGCGGTCCCCGGCCCGCTCATCACATTTGATAACAAGCGGAAGATAGCTGCTTCAGTCTGCCCAGCGAGCGTGTCCATCTCCGCTAGCTCGCCGCGAATGATCTCGGCTTCCGACTCGATCTCAGCCAGGCGCGCGGCCAGACGGGTGCGGTGCCCCCGCGATTGACGCAGGCTCTGTTCGAGTTTGGCGATGAGTGTTTCGTTAGCCATAAGCCCTCGGCGATTTTAGATGGCCCAAAGCAGATTTACAACCACTTTCTAATTGGCAGGCGGAGCGGATCGCGGGCATCCTGTCCGCCTGCGGGCAAAGCCCGCTCGTTTCACGGGGGAGATCGACTCTTCGATACGTTGTTCGCGCTGCGCCCTCACGCGAACAGGATCTCCGCGGTCCATTGGCAATCTGAACCTCGCCTGCCGTATAGTTCCCTGCCTTTCGCCAGAGCCGGAAATCTTCCAGGAGTCCTTTTTAGATGAACCGAAAAAGCCTTCTCGCTCCAATTCTAATCGCACTCAGTTTATCCTCCCCGCTGCGTCCCATCGCTTACGCCCAACAAACCATAAGCGTCGTCGAGTTCAACTCGCTGACCGAAGGCCAGGTGGTGAACGGCTTTCGTGCCGAAGCTGTCTACCTCAACGACGCAGACAAAGCCTTCGGCGCGCGCTTCAAACATGAGCGCAGTGGTTTCACGCTCGACTTCCTGCAAATTCAATCGGTGCCGCAGGTCTTTGCCTGGGTCAACTCGATCCCAACGTCGGATCGGGGTGAGCCGCACACGCAGGAGCACCTGCTGCTGGGCAAGGGCAACGTGGGCCGGGCCCACTCCGGCCTGGAGAGCATGTCGCTGGTAGGATCGTCGGCGTTCACGGACCAATGGCGCACCTGCTATCACTTCCACACTGCGGCGGGACCGGATGTTTTTTACAAACTATTCGAAAGTCAGATGAACGCTCTGCTTCATCCTGATTATTCGGACGAGGAGATCCGGCGCGAGGTCAGCCACTGGGGCATTAACGAAGATGCGGATAGCAAGAAGCTGAGCCTCGAGGAAAAGGGCACGGTCTATCAGGAGATGGTCACGACTTTTGATCGGCCCGATAGTCTTCTCTATCGCGCCATGAGCCGGATGATGTACGGCACAAACCATCCGGCGGCGCTCTCGTCCGGGGGTTGGCCTGCTGCCATCCGGCAGATGAAGCCCGAATACATTCGTAAGTTTCATGCGGACAACTATCACCTGGGTAACATGGGAATGGTGGCTTCGTTTCCACCCGAGATGCCACCGGGCGAAGTGCTGCACCGCCTCGACGAAATTCTCAATCGCATCGAACCCGACCAGACCGTGCGGCGTTTCGCGAAAGAGAGCGACCTACCCGCGCCGCAACCCGCACCCGCCGGACAGATCGAACTGGTTGAGTATCCCGACAAGAACGCGCAGCAGGCCGTAGACCTTATGTTTGCCTGGCGCACACCGCAGAAGCTCGATACCCAGGAGCGACTCCTGCTCGGATTGTTCCTGGCCAATATCGCCGAGGATGCTTCTACTAACCTCTACAAGATGTTTGTAGATACCAGAACCCGCGTGATGGAGACGGGAGCGAAATCCGTCTTCAATTATTTCGACGGCAGCCTGTCTGACGGGAACCCGGTCTATCTGGGACTGTCCGAGGTCGAACCGACACAGGCCACAAGAGCAAATATCGAAGTCATCCGCGGGAAGATACTGGACGAGTTGAAACGTATCGCTTCATTTCGCGATGGTTCACCGGAGCTGAAGGATTTCAACGAGCGGGTTAAGAACCGCGCAATTCAAACGCGCCGCGCCGGTTCAAAGTTCGTCAACTCACCGCCCGGGTTCGGGTTTCGTAACACCGACACCGGTTGGATGATGCACCTGGAGGATCTTCATCGTACGCCCGGCTTCCGCAAGTCTGTCACCCTCAAACCTCAACTGGCCGCCGTCGAAGAGATGATCAAAGGCGATCGCAATGTTTGGCGAGACTCGATCGCGCGTTGGCATCTCGCCGACACCGTTCCCTACGCTGTCGCCGCCAGGCCTTCACCAAATCTGATTGCTCAGGTCGAAAAGGAGCAGGCCGCACGGGCGCGCGCCCGGACCCTGGGGCTTAAGAGGGAGTATCACGTCAATTTCGATCAGGTGGCCCTGCGCCGCTATAAGGCGCGTTACGATGCGACCACCGCGGAGCTTGAACGGCTGACCCAACGTTCTACGCCGATGCGCTTTCTCGACAACCCGCCACTCATTCTCGATGATCAACTCGACTACGAGGTGACGACAGTCGCCGGCGGAGTAAAGATGGTCGCCTCGAATTTCGAGAACATGACCAGCGCTACTACAGGACTAGCTTTAAGTTTGGAAGCCGTGCCCGAAGACAAGCTCATTTATCTTTCAGCCCTGCCCACGTTGCTGACCGAATCCGGAGTCATCAAAGACGGCAAAGCGATCTCGTACGAAGAAATGAGCGAGACGATTCGCAAGGAGATTCTCGGTCTGGCGAGCGACTTTAACGTCAACTTCAGAACCGGCAGGGCTGAGCTGGTTCTGACGGGATCGGGCAACGACACGACCGAATCACAAAGGGCCCTGGAATGGATGAAGCTCGTGCTGACCAGTCCCGATTGGCGCGTTGAGAACCTGCCACGTCTGCGCGATCTGGTTGATCAGGAATTGAGTGGCTTGCGATCCCAGATGCAGGACCAGGAGGAAAACTGGGTCCAATACCCGGCCGCGGCCTACCGTCAACAAGATAAACCGCTGCTGCTTTCGACGGAATCGTTTTTGACTGAAGCGCACAATGTTCATCGTCTGCGCTGGCTTTTTAAGGACGCCGGCACGGGACCTGAAAAGACTGCCATCTCAAACTTTCTTTCCAATCTTGCGGGGGCGGCCGCAAAAGCAAACCGGACTGAACTCGAATCGTTGGGCGCTGCGTTGCAAGGCAAAAAAGACGCTCAGGTTCCCATCGGGCTCAAACCCTTCTTAACTGAATTTGGGCAACTCAAGCCGAGCGCAAAGACGCTGGGGAGCGAAGCTGCCAAGGACCTCGAACAACTTCTGGCGGAAATCCCTGACGCGACTCTGGCGCAGGATTGGGATTATCTCTGTCGTCAGATGCGCCGCGACCTGCTGGTGCCACCAGCAGACGCGCTGGCCGATCTGCACGCCCTCCGGCTGAGCCTGCTCAAGACGGGCGGCGCGCGGATGTTTATGGTCGGATCGAAAGCGAACAGGCAGAGCTTGTCCGGGCGGGTGAACGAATTGCTCGGCGTGCTCTACAAAGGAGAAGTGTCCCCGGCTAAATATTCGAGCGAGCGTTTGATCGACGCACAAGTGCGCCAGCGAAACGGCACTACTGAACCGCCGGTCTTCGTTGGTTTGGTCAATCCGAATTCACAAGGAGGTGTCTTCCTCAACTCAGCGCCGGGCGCCGGTTATCAGGATGGCGACAATCGTGAATTGCTGCTCGACTATCTCACCGCGTTGCAATACTCAGGTGCGGGATCGCACAGCATCTTCATCAAAACCTGGGGAGCCGGGCTGGCTTACTCAAACGGATTTGGCGTCTCGCCCGGCCTTGGCCGCATTGATTACTATGCCGAGCGCACACCGGAATTACCCCAGACACTACAGTTCGTAATTGCCGAACTGAAGAAAGCGAAGCCTGATCCGGCTCTGGTTGAATACTCGATTGCGTTATCGTTCGCGCAGTTTCGCGCGGCTTCACAGTACGAAGAGCGGGCCCGGGCGATGGCCGATGACATCGCTGACGGCGTGCCCCCGGAAAAAGTTCGCCGGTTCAGGGAGGGCCTGCTCGCGCTGCGCAAGTCGCCCGACCTCTCGGACGAACTGTTCAAGCGGATGCCCAGGGTCTATGGAAGTATTCTGCCCGGTTATGGCACGAAGGCGAAGGACGTCAAGGGTGGGGTCTTTTATGTAATCGGTCCGGAGAAACAGCTGGCTGCTTATGAGAAGTATCTCAAGAGCGTCGAGGGGCCAAACACGAAACTGTATCGCATCTATCCGCGTGACTACTGGATGAGGTTGAAGGAGTTCGGAAAGTAGAATGTAGCACGGGCGTCCCACCCGTGAATCAGGGAACTAAATTAGTTGTTCCACACCTCGGCGGCAAAGCCACCTTCGATGCATCTCGATGCGGAGGAATGTCGGCTCTCACACGTGGGCAAGCTGCGCGAACAGCTTTACCGATCACGCTCAACGATGTAGGCGGGAATCGATGCCAGGGCCTGGGCGTAAGGCGAATCAGGCAGTCCTTCGAGCGCAGTCTGGGCGGCGGTCGCGTACTCAATCGCACGATCAGAAGCCATCTGCAGAGCGCCGGTGCGTTCCAGGGCTGACAACAACTCTGCCCGCGTCACGCTCTCGTAACGGGCTTCGCTGATTACTGTCTGCACGGCCGCGCGCAACGCCGGTTCGCGCTGCAGCAGAAAAATCAACGGCAACGAAACCTTTCCTTCCAAAAGATCGGCGCCCGCCGGCTTGCCCAGAACATTCTCGGTGCTGGTGAAGTCGAGCAAATCATCAATCAACTGAAAAGCGATGCCGAGGTTCATGCCATAGTCACGCAACATGCTCTGCGTTTGCGGGGAGGTCTTGCCCAGCAACGCTCCAATCTCGCAACAAGCGCTGAAGAGATAGGCCGTCTTGCGGGCAATCACATCGAAGTATTGTTCTTCAGAAATGTCTGTGCGGCCGCGCAGCGTAAGTTGGAGCAACTCGCCCTCAGTCATCTTCCGCGTGACTGCGGTCAGGATGTCGAGGATTTCGAGGGAACGCTCGGTGAGGCTGGTTTCAAAGGCCGACATGTAGAGCCAGTCACCCATTAGCACCGCAGTCTGGTTTCCGAATTCCTGGTTGATCGAAGGACGATTGCGCCGCGTGGCAGCGCGATCGATCACGTCGTCATGCACGAGGGTAGCCGTGTGCAGAAACTCCATCACGGTGGCCATCCGAATCGATCCGTAATTCGATCCTTCGCCGCCGACAGCATAATTGGAAAGAATCGTGAGCGCCGGCCGGACACGCTTGCCGCCCGATCGGCGCAGGTACTCGCCGATATAAGCGATGACCTGAATATTGGAGCGCGCCTGGCGTTCGAACTCTTCTTCGACCAACTCCAGTTCCGGCGAAACCAGATCAAAAATAAGCTTCGCGGATTGCCGAACGTCTTCGAGGACTGAGCTCTGTTCTGCTGCTTGCATCGTGGTTTCAACCGCGAACTAACATCCGGATCGAGGTTAGTTGTTCCGATAATTCGTAAACTGCACGTTAATGCCGAAATCTTTCGCCTTCAGCGAGGTGATCACCTGTTGCAAGGTGTCGCGATCTTTACCTGAGACGCGCACCATCTCGCCCTGAATCGAGGCCTGGACCTTAGCCTTTGAATCCTTAATAAACTTTACTACTTCCTTGGCCTTCTCCTGCGGAATTCCCTGCTGAATGGTGGCTCTTTGGCGCACCGTAGCACCGGCGGCGGCCTCCACGGTCCCATATGAAAAGGCCTTCAAAGGAACGCCGCGCCGCACCAGTTTCTGCTGCAGGATATCATTCATGTTGCGCAGTTTGGTTTCGTCTTCGGCCGAGAGGACGAGGTCCTTCTCTTCCATGACGACGGCGGCCTTACTGTCTTTGAAGTCAAAGCGCTGACGCACTTCCTTCATGGTCTGGTTGATCGCGTTCGTTATTTCGGCGCGATCTACCTCTGAAACGATGTCAAATGAGTTCTGTTGGGCCATTAGTGTCTCTTCTCGGTAACGTGAGGATAACATCAAAACCAGAGCATGTGAAAGTGTTCTCTAGAACTGCTGAGTCAGGGAGAGCGGGGGCGAGCCGTTAGTCTTTTTCCCTTCTCCCCTTTTGGGAGAAGGGCCAGGGACGAGGGCTTGCGGGCGAAATCTGTTTTCTCGTATTCGCAGTGGATGAGAGGCGTTCCACGACACCACCTCACACGATGTCTTGACGAAAGCTTAACCTCAGAAGGCAAAATGCAGTCGTTGGGAGGTGGGGATTTTCCACTGATGTCCCGAGGGGACTACGGCCTCCCGTCCGGGGTTGCCGTCTCGGCTACCCTGGGAAGCAATAAGCCAAGAGATTTCAACCGCAACCTGGTTGCGTCGTTTTCTCTGGGAGAAACGCAACCGCGTTGCGGTTGAGGAATGGACCGCTTTCTTTACTCAAAGAAACAGTCTCACAAAGTTTTGACTTGTCGCCTGCCCTATCTCCTCGATCTCTTTGCCAAGGATGGCAGCCAGGCACTTCGCCGTTTCAACCACCCGGGCCGGTTCGTTGCGCTTGCCGCGAAAAGGAACGGGAGTGAGATAGGGACAGTCCGTTTCGATCAGCAGACGATCGAGCGGCAGCTCGACCGCGACTTTGCGCAGGTTCTCGGCTTTCTTGAAAGTCAGATTGCCGGCGAACGAAGTGTAAAAGCCCAGAGCGATTGCCGCCTGGGCCATCGCAAGTGTGCCACCGAAACAATGCAGCACACCCGCAGGTGGATAATCGCTTAACTCTTCGAGCAGAATTGTAATGGTATCGTCATCCGCGTCCCGCGAATGAATCACTACGGGCAGGTTGCGCCCGCGCGCCAGCCGCAGCTGGCGACGAAAAACCTCGCGCTGTATTTCACGGGGTGAGTGATCGTAATGATAGTCGAGACCAATCTCGCCCCATGCAATTACACGTTTGCTTTGCTCAAACAGATTTATTAAACGAGCTTCGGCTGCCTCGTTAAAGAGTTTCGCATCGTGCGGATGCACGCCGACCGCTGCGTACACTTCTGAATGTTTCTCAGCCACCTCGACCGCGCGTTCAAGATCTCCGCTATGCGGATCCCCGGTACCGACGTTGAGCATCGTCTCGACGCCGGCATCAAGGGCGCGCGCGATTACCTCTTCCCGATCCGCGTCGTATTCGGAACCATCAATGTGGCAATGGGAATCGATGAACATCTGATCGCGATTTTAGTTGTTCGAGTTGCACGGAGCAGGTTTCTGGCAAAGGTGAATCGGAAGAAGCAAGGGCAACTGAGGCTACTTCAGCCTCGCTCCATTCGGCACATCTTCGGCGAACGTGGCAATCACCGGCTTCCCTTCCTCGCCAACCGACGCGGCGAGCAGCATTCCCTGCGATTCATAACCGCGCATTTTTCGCGGCTTGAGGTTCGCTACGACTACGATCTTGCGACCGACGAGTTGTTCCGGCTGGTAGTATTGCGCAATGCCGGCGAGAATTTGCCGCGGCTTTTCTTCCCCGATATCGACGGTCAGAAGCAGCAGCTTGTCTGCCTTTGGGATTCGCTCGGCGCTGCGTACTTCGCCCACGCGAAGATCGATCTTAATGAAGTCCGTGATTTCGATCAGGCCGTCGCCGGTTTCGTTCTTGACGGCGTCAGCTTCGGTGGCATGTTGAGCCGGGCTATGCGCCGCCCCGGTCGCGTTTACTACCGCGGCCGCAACGGCATCGGCTTCGGTTAGGTGTTCTCCTGAACCTGCGGCGCTCCCTGAGGTCCCACCTTCTGATACGTTGTTCTTGATCTCATCCATAATTTTTACCTTATCTAAACGGGGAAACAAGCCCTTCACTTCACCGATTTGAGTGCCGACCGTTAGCCCGCCCCACCTCAATTGTTTTGGATCGAGTTGGGAGAGATCTTCAGTTAAACCCAGCTGGGAATAGATCTCCTGCGTGGCCTGTGGCATGACCGGATAAAGCAGCACACTGAGCCAGCGCAAAGTCTCAGCCGCCCGATACAGCACGGCGTGCAGCGTCTGCTCCTGAGCCGGATCCTTTGCCAGGTCCCAGGGCTTCGCGCTCGAAATCATCTTGTCCACCCGCGCCACGATCCCCCAGGCTTCTTCCAGGGCACGACTAAATCCAAAAGTGCTGAATTGACGGACGAACTCATCGCGCGCATGCGCGAGCGATCCGGCGATTGATTCATCGTCGCTATCAACCCCCGCCCGCTTGGCGAGCAGCCGAGCTGCTTCAGAAATGCTTCCCGAAGGAACCCGGCCTTCGCAGTACCTCTGAATCATGGTCAGCGTGCGGCTGGAAAGATTTCCGAGTCCGCTGGCCAGATCGCTGTTGGTGCGATCGATCAGGTTCTCGTAACCGAAGCGGCCGTCCTGGCCGAAGACCATTTCGCGCAGACAGAAATATCGAATCGCGTCGGTTGAAAAATGCTGATTAAGCACGTCCAGCTCAATCGTGTTGCCGAGTGTTTTGGACATCTTGCGGCCGTTCGGATCCACCCACATCCCATGCGCCACGATCCCGCGCGGTTGCGGAACGCCGGCAGCCATTAGAAATGCCGGCCAGTAGACCGCGTGGAAACGAAGGATGTCCTTGCCCACGATGTGCAGCGCCGGCCAAAACTTTTCGAAGCCGATGCTTTGCTCCTGCTGTTCGTTGCCGAATCCAATCGCCGTGATGTAGTTGGTCAAAGCGTCGAACCAAACATACATCGTGTGATCGGGATCGTCGGGCACCGGAATGCCCCAACTGACTGAAGACCGCAGCCGGCTAACGGAAAGATCCTGCAGACCGCCACGAACGAAACTTCTGACTTCATTGCGCCGGGCGTCGGGCTGAACAAAATCGGTCCTAACTTCATATAAGCCAAGCAAAGCCTGGTCATAATCTGAAAGTCGAAAGAAATAGCTTTCTTCAGAAACCCGATCGAGTTTGGTTTCGTGAATCAGACAGGTCGGCGGATCGTCCTGATTGGCCGGCTTCAGATACTCATCTTCAGTTTTATAAGCGGCGCACGGGGCACAGAACCAGCCTTCATAGTGGCCCTTGTAAAGAGCGTCACGACCTTTGGGAGTTTTCGCCTTCGCGACTCGCCGCCAGAATTCCTTCACGCCCTGGTAGTGAAACGGCTCGGTCGTGCGCATGAAAATGTCATAGCCGCCGTGCTCTGTGTCGAGGCCGAAAGCCGCGGTCATCTGTTTGAAATAACCGACCACGAAATCAGCTTGTTGCAGCGGCGTCCGTTGGTTTCGGCTCGCGGCGCGCTCGATGTTGATGCCGTGTTCGTCAGTGCCGGTAAGAAAGAAAGTTTCGATACCCTGCTGGCGCTTATGACGCGCCGTCGCGTCCGCCACAATCATCGTGTACAGGTGACCGAGATGCGGCAGGCTGTTGGCGTAGTAGATTGGTGTGGTGACGTAGAAAGTTTTCATTCAGGCGTTAATTCCTAACCAAAATCGGATCGCGGACATCCTGTCCGCCCGCGCGTAGCGCATCGCTTTCGTGGCGATTAGCCCGCAAGATCCGAGCGGGCTGCGCCCGCTGGCGGACAAGATCTCCGCGAAACCGATTACGGGAGTCACCGTTTACTCGCTTTCGCGAACTCATCATCCGGGTTGAACCTCGGCATCGTGTTCATGTCTGCCACACGCCGTCCAATCGCCATGGCAAATTCCGCTTCCTGAATCATCCCGCGAAAATCCCAATCGTCGCGGAACTCGTCTGAAGGCTGGTGATAATGAGCATCGTTGTATTCCTTGAAATTCTTTTCGCCCCAACCTTTGGGGCGGCCGACATAGTCTTCGCCCTCCTTCAAACTAATCGACGGCACGCCGACCTTCGCGAAAGGAAAATGATCTGAGCGATAAAACGAACCCTGTTCGGGACGCGGGTCCGGTGAAATTCTTAAGCCACGTTCGCGCGCGATTGCATCGACCACCGCTTTTAACGACGAACGCTCGGCGCCCAACGGCACAAAGTCGTTAGTTGGTCCGTGGATATTCATCGAATCGAGATTGATGTTCGCCGCAGTCTTTGCGATCGGCACGAGGGGGTGTTGCGAATACCACTCAGCCCCGATCAGTCCCTGCTCTTCGGCCGTGGGAATCAGGAAAAGGATCGACCGGCGCGGACGTTCAGCCAAAGGCATGCTTGCCAGGACTCTCGCAATCTCAATCACCGACGCGACCCCGGTGGCATTATCGAGAGCACCATTGTAAATCGTGTCGCCCGCTTTGTCCGGCGCACCAATTCCCAGATGATCCCAGTGGGCCGAGAAGACTACGTACTCATCTTTCAATTTCGGATCACGGCCCGGCAGAATCGCGGCGACGTTCGGGGCCTCGACGCGCTTAACTTCACTATTTAGATCAAGCGAAGCCGTCAGGTTCAGCTTCATCGGTTTGAAGTCTCTGGAAGCAGCCTGCCTGCGCAGTTCATCGAGATTCAGGCCCGCGAGCTGCATCATGCGATGGGCAGCATCGTCGGTCATCCAGGAACGAACCTTTAAGAAAGGTGTTTTGGCGTTTGCGGCACGTGCAATATCAAATCGCCACGACCCGTTCGAGGTGCGCACCACACTCCAGGGATAACCGGCGGATTCATTTGTGTGCAGCAGGATCACACCCGCAGCGCCACGTCGAGCGGCTTCCTCGTACTTGTAGGTCCAGCGGCCATAGTAAGTCAGTCGGCGACCGCCGAAGAGATCGGGCTCAGTCGCTGTAGCCGGTGGATCGTTAACCAGCATCACGAGAATCTTACCGCGATAGTCTTCAGCCGATCCTTTGTAGTCGTTCCATTTCTGTTCCGGAGCGTCGATACCATAACCGACAAAAACCATTTCAGCGTTTACCGACACTCGTTCCGTCTGCGCGCCGGTGAACGCGACAAAGTCATCGGCGAACTTGAACGCTGCAGCTTTGCTGGCTCCACTGATGCGCAACTCGGTCCTGGGATCGGCTTTGACGCCGACGAGCGACACCGGTTGCCAGAAACTGCCCTTGGCTCCCGCACCTTTCAAACCCAACGCTTCGAACTGCTCAGCGATGTACAATGCCGCAAGTTCGCCACCTTTCGCGCCCGTGCCTCGTCCTTCCAGACGATCGTCGGAAAGAAATTTGATGTGCGCTCGCAAAGCGTTTTCATTGATGGCGCTGGGCGAAGTCCTGGTGCGCGGTGCAATCCTTTGGGAAGGCGTAGTCATCCCGAGTGCGAGAAAAACAAGGACGCCGATGAGTCTTATTATTTTCATGTCGTCTCACACTAACTCAGAAGATGTGTCATCGAACGTGCCGTAGGCAAAACTATTTACAGATCCGGTCCGTCTTTTTCAAAACGGAGCTCCGGGCGAGCGTAATGTGTTGATATTTCGCTCCTACGGAGCTGGTCACCACTCAACCCGTAAGGCTATAGACATTGCGCGCCTACTGAGCTCAATTCTCTCTTCCATCAGATCGACTTACCGGTAATCAACGCCATCGCTTCTGCCCGAGTCCGCGGATCCTTACGAAAACCGCCCAGCACGGCAGACGTCACCGTCATCGCGCCGGGTTTCTTTACACCTCGCAGAGTCATACAGGTGTGTTCAGCTTCGATGACCACCATGACGCCTAGTGGCTGCAGTTGATCAAACAGCGTGTTGGCAATCTCGGAAGTCAGACGTTCCTGCAATTGCAGCCGGCGCGCGAACGTTTCCGCCAGGCGAGCCAGCTTCGAAACCCCGAGGATGTTGCCGTTCTTCGGGATATAAGCAATGTGGCACTTGCCCACAAACGGCGCCAGGTGATGTTCACACAACGAGGCGATGCTGATGTCTTTTACGATCACCATCTCGTCGTGCTTGTTGCCTGACAAAGGCACCACATGCTCATTCGGATCCTCGCGCATGCCCGCTGTAAGCTCGGCATACATTTCAGCGACGCGGCGGGGAGTGTCCAGCAACCCCTCGCGATCGGGATCTTCGCCGATGCCTTCGAGGATCAAACGAACGCCTCGCGCTAGCCGATCGAGATCGACCTCGGGCATTTTCTTCCGGTCATCGATGTCAGTTACTTTCGCGATCATCTTATTGTAGGGACAGCTCGTTCCTGCCCTTTCGTTGAATTTTTGTGGGGTGGGGCAACATATTACCGCCGCGTCAGCAAGTAAGCTGCCCGTGCAGCCTCCTGCACTTCACGTAAAGGCACACCCGCTGCAGTCGCCGCCAGCCGGCACTGCTCAAACTCAGGCATCGCGTTTACCGCGGTGTTGACCTCCGCCGAGTCGCCATTTGGATAGGCAACTTTAACATCAATTGGACCAAATTGCGTCTCGACTCTGACGGTCTCGCGGGCCAACGCGCGCCGCGTGACTTCGAAACTTCGGGCGCCGATGGTGGTAGTCTCGGCGAAAAGCATTTGCAGGAACTTCTCCCGATCGCCCGGCGCACACAAGATTGAAACGAGTAGCCCGGGCCGGTTCTTTTTCATCTGCGTGTGGGTCAGAAAGCAGTCGAGTGCGCCCATTTTCAGGGCCAGATCCAACACGTAACCAATTACCTGCGGCGAGGTGTCATCGATATTCGTCTCAATCATCAGCAGAGTCTCGTCCCCCGCCGCAGAAGTACCTTCAGTTTCACCCACCATAATGCGCAACGCGTTGGGAAACTTTGGATGGTCGCGCGAACCGGCGCCGTAGCCAGTTGCCTCAATC
>JBBRMS010000005.1:0-109179 GCA_038230715.1 Pyrinomonadales bacterium | reverse complement strand
TTGGCCCAATCTGATTCCGGCCGCATCGGCGGATCGATTAAGGATCAAAACGGCGCCCTCGTGCCGGGCGCAACAGTAACTGTCACCAGCGATCGCACCGCCGGGGAGCGAACCACCATCACCAACGCCGAAGGCGGCTTTGAGGTGTGCTTTAGTTAACATCGATTTAAGATCATAGTAATCTCGATTTAACCTCCTTAGTCTAGGCTGGGCCTTCCGTTTCAATTGAGCCTTGTGACTCCGCGAACGCCTCGCGTGTTCACAGTTCGTGGTCAGGTTCGAAGTTTCAGCCAGTCAGAGGAGGATAGATGTCTCACCATTCACGCCGTTTACGCATCGCCTCTTTTAGTTCGCTATTCATGGTGATGACTTTGCTTGTCGTGTCCGGAGCTGCCGTTGCTCAGTCATCGTCGTCGAGGCAGCGCGGTCCGGCGATACCGACTGATTCACTGAAGCCTTCATCTGCGCCGGCCACCGAAGCGTCTGCCAACAACGTAGACGAACGATTGAGGATGCTCGAGGACGATCTGCGGCAACAGAACAAGACACTGGTCGAGATGCGAGCCCTGATTGCCGAGCAGCAACGCCTGATCGAAATGCTTTCAGCGAAAACCACTGAAACGAAAAGCATTCAGCCTGTGGTCGCGACTGCGGCGACCGCTGTCGAACCCACGTCAAATGCGCAGGCGCAGACACCGACCCTCGAAGATCGCGTCAAAAAAGTTGAGGGCCGAATGATGGCTCTCGGAGGGTTGCGGTTTAGTGGTGACTTTCGTTTGCGCTGGGACGGAATCTTTCGCAAAGCCGACACGACGCCCCCGGCAGGGTTTGCGGCTCTGACTCATCAGCAGAACTCGCGCATGCGCTATCGTCTGCGCTTGAATATCGACACCGACATCAATTCAAAGTTGAGCGTGCATGGGCAACTGGCGACCGGTCCGGTCAATAATCCGTTAACGATGGACCAGGACTTTGGCGAGACGACGGCGCGGCATCCGTTCTTTATCAGCGAGGCTTGGGCCGACTTTCATCCGAACAAAGCTGTGCAACTGCAGGGCGGTCGCGTGCAGGAAGTCTTTGCCGACAATTCACGGTTCCTGTTTGACGACGACATCCGTTTTAACGGCTTCAACGAGAAATACACGTTTGCTTTCAAGCCCAATAGTCTCAAGGTGTCGGGCCTTGAACTTCGCGCCGGGCAGTACATTCTCAGTAATCCAAACGTAGCCATTGTGACGGCAGGCAGCCCCCTGGCACAGGCGGGCGCAGTCGTTGGATCGACTGGCCGCAGCTCTAATCTTTTTCACCAGGGCGTAGTCGTCAATCAGAAATACAACGATCGCTGGAGCAGTCAGTTTGGCGGCGATGTTCAGCTCTATCGCAATCCCAATCAGATTCAACTGGCGTCGACCGCGAATGGGGTGGCGATCATCGTGCAGAACGGACTGGGGATCGCCCTTTCAGGTCCACTGACTGGAACCGGGAATGCGACCACGACGAGCGGCGGAGCGATCTACACGGCGCGAAATTTTCAAATCGCGCGGTTGACGTACCGGCTCAACTGGACAGGATTCAAGGCGGGCGGCCGCCCGTATCCCGTCACCTTCAATATCCAGGCGGCGCGTAATGTCGGCGTTGGGATCAGCGAACGTGATGCGATGTTGGCCTCAGTGCAGGTGGGCAAGGTGGCCGGGCGCGGCGACATGGCTTTCCTTTATGTCTTCTCGAACAAGGGCGCGAACTCGCTCATCTCACAAGTCACCGACGACGATTTAGGGACCGGCAGTGGAGTGAATATTCGCACCAGCCATTTGCGGTTTGAGTACGGGCTGGCAAAGAAGGTTTCGCTGCAAAGCCTGCTCTACATTCAAAGTGAGTTACGCAGCAGCGGTGATTTCCCGAACTTCTTTGTACCGCTGAACGCGTTCACGCCCAGACAGTATCGCCTGCAGGAACAGCTTGTATTTAGTTTTTGATTTTGAAGAGGATTGTGGGGCAGGGCTCGTCCCTGCCTTCTGTTAGACAAGGTCTGAGCAGGGACGAGCCCTGCCCCTACGAACGAGACCGAGACGGAGGATTTCAATGTTGCCTTTCATGACGCGCGCAGGGTTTATGCTGGTTTTCGCGGGACTGCTGGCCTTGGTTTTTGCCGGCTGCAGCGGCAATAGCGGAGGTGATATCCGCTTGCAGGGCGCCGGCGCCACCTTTCCAAACCCGCTGTATCAAAAATGGGTAAGCGAATACGGTAAGCAGCAATCGAACATCAAGATCGATTATCAATCCGTCGGTTCGGGCGCCGGCATCAAGCAAATCAAGGAACGGACGATCGACTTTGGCGCTTCTGACTCGCCCATGAAAGACGACGACTTGAAGACTGCGCCGGGAGAGATTCTGCATATACCGACCGTGCTCGGAGCAGTTGTAATCACCTATAACCTGACCGGTGTTTCGCAGCCGTTGCGATTTACGCCCGACGTGATTGCCGACATCTTCCTCGGCAAGATCAAAAAGTGGAGTGACCCGCGGCTTAAAACCGACAACGCCGGCGTTACGCTTCCGGATGCAGACATCACTGTGGTGCATCGGTCGGATGGCAGCGGCACCAGCGCGGTCTTTACCGATTATCTATCGAAGGTGAGCCCCGAATGGAAAGAGAAGGTGGGCTCTGGCACTTCTCCGAATTGGCCCATTGGTTTAGGTGGAAAAGGAAACGAAGGCGTTACCGGTCAGGTCAAAGCGACTCCAAATACTATCGGATATGTTGAGCTGGCCTACGCGGTACAGAACAAACTTCCCGCCGGAGTGATTAAGAACAAGTCGGGTAGCTTCGTCGAGCCTTCAATTGATGCGGTGACGGCGGCGGCTGCTGCAGCCCTCTCGATGACTCCCGATGACCTGCGCGTATCGATCACTGACGCGCCCGGAGCGACCGCCTATCCGATTTCAAGTTACACCTATCTCCTGGTTTACAGGGACCAGAAGGACGCGGTGAAGGGAAAGGTGCTGGTTGATTTCCTTTGGTGGGGAATCCACGACGGCGAAGCGTTTGCGAAAGATTTGATGTACGCACCGCTGCCCGCCGACATCACCAAACGCGCCGAAGCGAAGATCAATTCAATCACGTCCGGAGGCAAACCTCTGCGTTAGTTTCAGCTGGTCCTCCGCGCGAACTGGATCGACAAGCTGAAGCTTGTCGTGCAGGCGATATGGTCGAAACCACTGCCGGGCAACGTCCGCCTCTAGACAAAAATGCGGTCCGCCTGCACTGGCGACGCAGGCTTTCGCCGACGGGCAACACCGGCGACGCGATCTTCCGCGCGCTGATCTTTGGCGTGGCGCTGCTGATGGTTCTGATCGTGGGCGGAATGATTGTCGCCCTGGCCGCCCAATCGATGCCGTCGATTCGCCGATTTGGCTTCGGCTTCGTTACGGGTCGTGGATGGGATCCCATCAAGGAACAATTCGGCGCGCTCGCCTTTATCTATGGCACGGTCGTTTCTTCCCTCATCGCTCTGGTGATTAGCGTACCCCTTTCACTTGGCATTGCGATCTTTTTGGTAGAGCAGGCGCCGAGATCTTTGGCCCGTCCAGTTACTTTCCTGGTTGAGCTGCTGGCCGCAATTCCTTCGGTGGTCTTTGGCCTGTGGGGAATCTTTGTACTGGCGCCTTTTCTACGCGTGCATGTTGAGCCGTTGCTGGCGCGGTGGTTTGGGTGGATACCACTTTTCCAGGGGACGATTACCGGCATTGGCCTGCTAACCGGCGGAATAATTCTGGCCATCATGGTGACGCCGATCATTTCGTCTGTGGTGCGCGACGTTTTGTCGGCGGTCCCAAACACACAACGCGAGGCTGCGCTCGCTTTGGGAGCGACAAAATGGGAGACGACGATGGTTGTCCTCGTAAACGCGGCGCCGGGAATTGCCGGCGCAGTGATTCTGGGTCTGGGCCGGGCGATTGGGGAAACGATGGCGGTGACGATGGTGATCGGCAACCGGCCACAGATCAGCGCTTCTTTATTTCAACCGTCGTACACACTCGCTTCGGTGATTGCCAACGAGTTCACGGAAGCGACGGCTGATATTTATTTGAGTTCATTAGTTGAACTCGGTTTGATCCTTTTCTTCGTTACTTTTGTAGTCAATGCCATCGCCCGGGTGCTGGTGTGGAGAGTTACGCGCCAGACATCGGGAGTGGGAATGGCGGTGTAAAGTGGACGGGCTGAGGTCGTAGAACAGTGAAGAACAGTTCCAGTTCAGATCGATCCCGGCGCGCTGTCAGTGCTTTGCTGACTACGCTGACCGCGCTTTGCACTGTGCTGGCTATCGGCATTCTGGCGATCATCCTTTCCTATATCGCGATGCGTGGTGTGACGGCAATTAGTCTTCGGTTTCTGATTGATTCGCCTAAACCGGTGGGCGAAGGAGGTGGTATAGGCAACGCGATTGTAGGTTCGGCTGTCCTGCTACTGCTTTCTTGTGTAGTCGGCATTCCGGCCGGAATCGGTGTTGGTGTCTATCTCTCTGAATTCGGCGCTGGAGTGTTTGGCAGCATCGTGCGATTCCTGGTCGATACTTTGACGGGCATACCTTCAATCGTAACGGGAGTGTTCGTTTACGCCGTCGTCGTGCTGCGAATGAAACATTTTTCAGGGCTGGCCGGGGGAATCGCACTGGCGCTGATCATGGTCCCGATCGTAGCCCGTACAACTGAAGAGATGATCCGGTTGGTGCCGCATAGTTTACGAGAAGGGGCGTTGGCTTTGGGAGCGCCTCAATGGCGGGTGACGCTCGGGGTGGTCATTCCGGCTGCCGCGTCAGGAATCGCCACCGGCGCGATGCTGGCGGTTGCGCGCGTGTCAGGCGAAACGGCGCCGCTCCTTTTCACCGCGTTTGGCAGCCGGTTCTTTCCGCGTAATCTAAACGAACCGATCGCGTCGCTAACGGTGCAGATTTATAACTACGCGATTTCGCCCTACGACGAATGGCATGCGCAGGCATGGGCAGCAACGCTGGTGTTGATGGCGCTGATTCTCAGCATCAACATCGCGGTGAGGTTTCTGACGCGGAACAGGTTCAGCTAAATTCAATGTCCACTCCGACGCCATTACTAACTCCGAAGTTTGCGGTTGCCAGCAGGGTAGGCTTGTCTGATCGCCCCACGAAGATTGCCGTCGACAACCTGAATTTTTACTACGGCCGCACGCAAGCGCTGCAGAATATTTCGCTGAATATACCGGAGCAGGCGGTGATGGCTTTTATCGGCCCGTCGGGTTGCGGCAAGACAACTTTCCTGCGCACGCTGAATCGCATGAATGATGTGGTGCCGGGCACCCGAGTCGAAGGCAGCGTGTTGATTGACGGCCAGGACATCTACGCCCCTGGCGCCGATGTTGTCGATTTACGCCGCAAAGTAGGAATGGTTTTTCAGAAGTCGAACCCTTTTCCCAAATCAATTTTTGATAACGTGGCTTATGGGCTCAGGATCAACCGCATTACCTCGAGCAAGACTGAACTCCAGGATCGAGTAGAAGAAGCTCTGCAGGATGCGGCGCTCTGGTCTGAGGTAAAGGAGCGCTTGAAATCATCCGCGCTCGGCCTTTCGGGTGGGCAGCAACAAAGGCTTTGTATCGCGCGCGCGCTGGCCATTCGTCCTGAAGTGATCTTAATGGACGAGCCGGCGTCGGCTCTCGATCCGATTGCTACGTCCAAGATTGAAGAGCTGATCGTGGATCTAAAGCAGCAATACACAATCGTGATCGTGACGCACAATATGCAGCAGGCAGCGCGTGTGTCAGACTTGACCGCGTTCTTTCTGCTCGGCAAACTGATCGAAGTAAGTGCGACTGAGAAGATGTTCACCAATCCGAACGAAAAGCTGACTGAGGATTACATCACCGGTCGATTCGGTTGATTAGGACAAACAGCTAAATGGAAGTTCACCGGCATCTTGACGAAGAACTCGACGCGTTGCGCACCAATGTTTTGCGCCTCGGAGGCGAAGCTGAGGCCGCGCTGGTGCGAACCATGCGGGCGCTTACTGAGCGGGACAGCGTGGCGGCGCGCGAAGTTCTGGATCGGGACGATGAGATCGACCAGCTTGAGGTTGAGGTGGATCGTCAGTGCATCGATGTCTTTGCCCTGCGACAGCCGGCGGCCCGCGACCTGCGCTTCGTGATGTCGGTGGCCAAGATGGCGCCGGTGCTGGAACGAATCGCCGACCACGCCGCCAACATCGCCCGGGTGGCTCTCGATCTCAACCGCGAGCCCGAACCGAAAGACTATTCGCAATTGCGCCGGATGGGAGAGATCGCCTCATCGATGCTGGCCGCGTCCCTCGACGCTTTTACCAAGAACGATGGGGAAGCCGCCCGCCACGTAATTAAGCGCGATGCGGAGATCAACGATCTCTACAACCAGATTTTCGCAGAGTTGATTCGATTGATGTCTGAAGAGCCCGCCACTGCCACCCGGAATGCGCGGCTGCTGTTTGTGGCTAAACACCTCGAACGCATTGGCGACTATGTGACTGATCTTTGTGAGTTGACTGTTTACATGGCCGAAGCCGCCTTCATTAAGCACCGGCATTGAATGCGCCTGGGCGGGTTCGGTGGCCGAAGCATTTGGCGAGCTACTAGCCAGCGACTTCTAAAGTGTGATTGAATGACCCCGTTTCAACTCAATCTGAATTCATCTATAACGGACTGGAATGACTACTACCGTAGTTCTGGTGTCCCTGATTGTCCTGGTCGCGTTGGTTTTCGATTTCACCAACGGGTTCCACGACGCGGCCAACTCAATCGCCACAGTAGTTTCAACCCGGGTACTTTCGCCGCGGTATGCGGTCATGTGGGCGGCTACTTTTAACTTCATAGCCTTCGCCGTTTTTGGTACGCGTGTAGCCAAGACAATCGGCGGCGACCTGGTGCGGATCGATCTGATTCAGCAGGACTATCGGCTTTATGTTCTGTGCGCGGGATTGATTGGAGCAATTATCTGGAACCTAATCACCTGGTACATGGGACTGCCAACTTCCAGTTCGCACGCGCTCGTGGGTGGTTACGCCGGCGCCGCGGTCGCCGCGTATCACGGCGTCAGCGGCTTGCTGAAGCCTGAAGGATGGATTAAGACGCTGATCTTCATAGTAGCTTCGCCGGTCATTGGGTTCGTCGTGGGATTCGCGTTAATGGTCGCAGTCTACTGGATCTTTCACCGGGCAACGCCGGCTCAGGTCGACAAAACATTCCGCCGCGGGCAATTGCTTTCAGCGGCCGCTTACTCGCTGGGCCACGGCGGCAATGACGCGCAAAAGACCATGGGGATCATCACCGCGGTATTGGCCACCGGAGGCGTGTTCGGCCTGCACATGGGAGACAAGGGCTCGCTGCCCGCGATCCCGATTTACGTAGTGCTGACGGCGCACGCGGCAATCGCACTTGGTACTCTGTCCGGTGGCTGGCGCATTGTGCACACCATGGGTTCAAAGATTACCAAGCTGCGACCGGTGGGAGGCTTTTGTGCTGAGACGGCGGGCGCGCTGACGTTGTTCGGCGCCACCTTCGCCGGCATTCCGGTCTCGACGACTCATACTATTACCGGAGCCATCACGGGAGTTGGATCTACTACGCGACTGTCGGCGGTTAAGTGGCGGGTGGCGGGGCGCATCGTCTGGGCCTGGCTGCTGACTATCCCGGCGGCGGCGACGTTTGCCGCTTTAGCTTTCTTCATCATCCGTTTAATCTCGGTGATTGTTAGCCGGCTAAGTTGATATTCGCGGGCGTCGATTCTTAATCCCCCCAGAACCCCTTTGGCTTTCAGGACATGTCGAAACCCGCATTAATTATCGAAGACGATCCTGATATAGCTGAGAGCCTGAAATACAATTTAGAGTCGGCCGGCTTCGGGGCGACTATCGCAGCCACCGGCGAGCAGGGATTGAAACTTGCCCTCGATACCCAAAACCCCCCGATGCTAATCGTGCTCGACCTGATGCTACCCGGCATGAACGGGATGGACTTGTGTCGCCGGCTGCGATCAGAAACCCAGACACGTCGGACCCCGATCATCATGCTGACGGCCAAGACCTCAGAGGCGGATCGTATTGCGGGCCTTGACGTAGGGGCTGATGATTACATCGCCAAACCCTTTTCGGTGAAGGAGCTCCTGGCGCGCGTGCGGGCGGTGCTGCGCCGAGCTGAGGATGAGTCGAGCGGTTCCTATGACGATGGTCATCTCACGATCGACTTCGCCGATGTTCGTACAGCTTGCGACGGTGCGAATGTTAAGTTAACAAACAAGGAATTCCAGTTACTTTCCGTCTTCGCAAAAAAACGGGGACGGGTTATTACTCGCCAGCAACTTCTCGATCAGGTTTGGGGATACACTTACTACGGCGATGCGCGAACGCTCGATGTGCACATTCGTCGCCTGCGGCAAAAACTTGGAGCGTGCGGTGACTGCATTGAAACAGTTGTTGGCGTTGGTTACCGTTTCATCGGGTGTGCCGCGGAACTGAACGCTGCCAAAGCTGATGATTAAGTACCCTTTTCTGGCTGGCCTGGGCTTGGCCGCGCTCGTAGCGCTCGTTGCCCTCACCGGCTATTTATTCAGTCTTCCACTTTGGTTGATCGCCTCGCCGATAAGTCTTCTGTGTGGACTCTGGTTGGGCTACCGTCTGCAGCGGCTCGGGCCTGCCGCGCGCGGATTGCGCGAACAGCAAACGGAAGATCATAGCCGTGGAATGAAACCCATTGATCTATCGGCAGAACTGCTTGACGCAACCGTCAACGAGATGCGCGAAGGGCTGCTGGTTATCGATGCCGAGATGCGCGTCGTAGCCTCAAACCGGGCCGCGCGGGATCTGTTTTCGCACGTGGATAATCGAATAAACCTGCGCACTCTGACTGAGGTGACGCGGAACCCGGCGGTCTACGACGCCTTTCTCGACGGCGTCCGCGGAACAGAACGCGCCGGTGTAAAGGTGGAAACCTACGGTCCCACCAAAAGAGTTTTTGATCTGCGGGTCGTGCCTCTGCGCACGGGCAACGGACGCGAGGCAGCTGGCGCCGTGGGGGTGTTTTTCGATATCACCAGGCTCGAACGTTTGGAGCTGGTGCGGCAGGAATTTCTTTCAAATGTCTCGCATGAGTTGCGGACCCCGCTGACATCAATCATGGCGCTAAGCGAGACGCTTGAAGCAGGCGCCATCAACGATCAGGATCACAATCGGCGGTTTCTCGGGATCATCCAGAAGAATGCTGCGCGAATGCAGCGGCTGATCGATGACATTCTGGAGTTGAGTGCGATCGAAGCCGGGAACGTAAAAGTTAAATCCGAAAGTGTCCGGCTCCACGCCTTGGCCGAGGATGTGATTGGCAGCTTGTCATCCGTCGCGGCCGCCCGCGGGATTAACCTGCGTAATCTGGTGGGACTGGAAACAGAAGTCTTTGCCGATCCACATCGACTGGTGCAGATGCTGACTAACTTGATCGAGAACGCGATCAAATTCAACCGCGATGCGGGCACAGTCTCAATCAGATGCGACCACAATGGAAGCGATCGGATCAGCGTCGAAGATACTGGTGAGGGAATTCCCGCGCATCATCTGGATCGATTGTTTGAACGATTCTACCGGGTGGACCGTGCCCGCTCACGCGAACTTGGTGGAACGGGTTTAGGACTGGCGATAGTCAAACATCTCGCCAAAGCCCACGGTGGCGAAGTAACAGTGCAATCACAGTTTGGTGAGGGTACCCAGTTTACAATTGAGCTTCCACGACCAAGCAATAGGGTTTAGAGAAAGTCACGTGCCGCACGATAGTATTCGCCAGGTTAGTTTGAAACTCTTAGGCTCTCAGCCGTACCCGGCGCTGCTACAAACGGTGAAGAGGAACCATTCAATAGGTCTTCAGCCAGTCGCCGCAGATGTTCGGGCATCTCGGCAAAAACACACTCCTCTGGCTCACCGCGATAGCGTGCGAGCAAAAGCACCTCGGCCCCACAGAAGTCACAGGAAGCCAGGTGTTCCTTAATAAGGATGGGAATCATCGGCGGCATAAGCGCGCGATTGTAGTCGAGAAGGGCCTCTGAGGTTGGGCACTCTGCGGTCTTGCAAAATAGCCTGATTAACGATGAGTACATGAATGATTTCCTGTGAGCCAATGGGTTGACCATCTGCACAAAAGATCCAATAGGGTTATAATTCCAGAGTTTACCTCTCGGCGAAGGCTGCTTTTCCCCAGTTAAATCAATAGCTTACCCGTAGTGTAAAAAATTGTTGCCCATTTTTGAATTTGTTGTTACTATAGCCGCAGGTTGATCGAGGGGTAATTCACTCCTTGAATGGCCTCCTCGATGACGGCGAGATGTTCAGGATCGTCATCGAACCGCAGTTGCCCGCTTTACCCGGCTGAGAAGAGTCGGGGACAAGCACTATCTTTCAGGAATTGAAAAGGTCAAAAGAATAGCTGTACGCATGTCGATAAAGCCGCTACGCTCTGTCTTCAGCCGGGTTTGCCTTGCCAATAGCGAGCCTCCCAAAACCTTCCAGCGGTGAATCGAAACACCTGACAGCCAGGTCGACATCCAACCACGGATGTTTGTGATCCTCCGATCACATTTCTAGTTGCCAACTAGTTAATGCATCCAAAGCTCATCAATCATATCGGTAAAACTCGTGAAATCAATCACTCAAAAAACCACCCCCGATTCTAACGTCAGCGTGCCTCGTGAAGTGCCTCGAACGAGCCGCGCTGCCGAACGCAGCGCCAGAGCCGGCCATTGGGTTGAAAGCCTGCATAACTCTGACGTCAACCGTCTGTGGGCGGAGCTTCACCGCATCGTCAGCAATCACCCGCTGGTGCGCGCCTCTCGCAGCGCCGGTCTCTTGATCGAAGAGGGCGCCTCGAGCGCCTACACCGATCTTACCCAGGAGCTTTTCGTTCAGCTGCTGACCAAGTCGCGCTTCCAGCATTATCTGGATACGTCGATGACCAACGCAGAGATCGAATGCGAGATTGGTCAGATAGAACTGACGAACCTGCTGACGGCGGAACTGCGCAAGAGGCATCCAGAGAGTTATCGCCTCGCTCGCCGCATTTCTACCTTGATTCAATCCAGTGCCAATTTCCGTCGCTTTGACAGCAGTGGCATCGCTGATGAGCAGCACCGTCGTCTGGCGGATCGAGTTTACGGATTGAGCGAGTGGCCTGACATGAAACCCGGCCGCGGCTCGCACGAGATGGAGCAGCGCGCCCACATGATTCCGGTTCGCCAGCGCGATACCCGGATGGTCGGATGCACCGGCGATGCCCAGATCGTAATCAGTAATTCAGACCTGGAAGATTTGATTGTTTCAGTGCTGGAGGCTGTTGATGCGCCCGCCGATGTGCGCACCTTGCGCAGTCTGGTTATGTCTCGGCTCCCCGTTATGGACATCTATCTGGTGCCGCTGGGCGGTGATGATCCAGATTCGGATGGGCCTCATTATGACCCAGCCGACCTGCGCGAGAACCCCGAAGAGAGTCTGTTGCGGCATGAGTCAGAACAGGAAGCCGCGGGTTGTGTGGATGAATTTCTGACCAATCTGCGAGGGAATGTTCGTGGCAAGGTGAAGCAGTACAATCGGATGCTGGGCGTGCTGTGGCACTGTTACTTGAGCCCTGATCATGCCACGCAATTGGAAGTTGCCTCTACATTAGGAGTTTCTGACTCTTTGGTATCCGACTATCGGCGCCGGATCGAGCAGGAGTTGCGCTCCCTCTCGTTTGTCGAAGTCGAAGAAGCGCGCATGTTCGAGTTGGCCCTGCGTGAGCGCGTTCGCACTTTGGTGACTATCGATGACGAGCAAGGTGCCGTTGTTTAGATTGCCTCGGATTCGTTCGAATTGCGGATAGCGATGCAGAACCGGAAGAAGCGCAGGCCCCCTGCGCTTTTTCTTTATTTTTGATGGTCGGGTCGAGTGTCAGAAATGATGAGGCGACAAACACAGAATGACTATCAGCCGGTCTCGCGCTCGGGCAAGATGAAGACGAGTGCCCCGGTTCCTCCCTCCAGTGAATGGGCGGTCAAGCCGAAGAAGGCATCGGTCCCCTCGGCAAATGGGCCGCGGCTGGCGAGGCCGCTGGATTTTAACACGGAAGCAATCGTCGCCGAATCCTCCAGCGTTAGCGCCACCTTCCTAAAGCACGGCCACGCTTTCTCGTACGCGGCCCTATTTCTTTTCACTCTGATTCTTTATGCCCGCCCGGCTGAATTCTATCCGTCGGCATTGACTGCATCGATCGCTCTGATCGTCGGGATCGCAACATTGGGATTTTTTGTCCCCAGTCAACTGTCGTTGGAAGGAACCCTTACTGCCCGTCCGCGAGAAGTAAACCTGGTACTGCTTTTTTGCCTGACCGCTTTGCTTTCCGTTCCCTTTGCGATCAATCGGGAGGAAGCCTGGCTCGAATTCAGCAGTACTTTCATCCGCTGCATTGTGATCTTTGTCGTGATTGTTAACGTGGTGCGTACCGAGGCGCGCCTGAAGGGTCTGATCTTTCTGGCTATCGCAGCCGGCCTCTGGCTCAGCTTCGAAGCCGTCAACGACTATCGGTTGGGGCTGCTGACGGTCGAAGGATATCGCGCCGCCGGGCGGGGTACAGGCATCTTTGGCAATACGAATGACATGGCGCTTCACCTCGTCACGATCCTGCCGATCTCCGTCGCCTTAATGATCGGTTCCAAAGGAGCCATTCGGAAACTTGTCTATGGCGCCTGCGCGATGGTGATGATCGCGGCGATAGTGCTGTCGTATTCGCGCGGTGCATTCATAGGCATGCTGATCGTTTTCCTTTTCATTGCGTGGAGGCTTGGCAGTCAACGGCGTCTGGAAATTATCATCGCGGTGCTGGGCTTTGCCGGGGTGCTGGTTCTGCTGGCGCCCGACAAGTATGGCAGCCGGTTGCTCTCGATCTTCATTCCCAGTCTCGATACTGAAGGTTCCGCAGACGCCCGTCGCGGTGAGTTGTTCCGATCGATTTATGTTGCGTTACGCCATCCGCTGCTGGGAATAGGCATGGGTAATTATCAGCCGGAGATGTCCTACCATGGGCTGGTTACTCACAACTCATACACCCAGGTTGGGGCCGAGTTGGGAATGACGGCTCTGGCATGTTATCTCCTGTTCATCATCACGCCGCTGAGGAAATTGGGCCAGATTGCGCGCGAAACCTTCGCCACGCGGCGTGATTCACGCTTCTACTATTTGGCTCTGGGACTGCAGGCCTCCCTCATCGCCTACCTCATCTCGAGTTTTTTCCTGTCGGTGGCATACGTCTGGTACGTCTACTATCTGGTGGCTTATGCAGTGTGCCTGAGGCGACTTTACGAATCAGAAACCGGCCGTGTTGTAGTTGCAGAGACTCGCAAAGATCGAAAGAAAGCTGCAACGGCAATCCTCAACCAACCTGCGGACGCCACGATATGATTCTGAGATTAACGGCAGAACTACTTTTTGGGTTGAGTGCCGCGGCGCTCTTCTATACTTATGCAGGTTATCCTCTGCTGCTCGCCCTGATCAGCGCACTGCGATCTCGGCCTGTGCGGCGCGGAGAGTTTCAGCCGCAAGTCAGTATCATCATCACCGCTTACAACGAAGAGCGCGACCTGGCAGAGAAGCTCGAGAACACTTTGGCCCTCG
Organism: Pyrinomonadales bacterium; assembly: GCA_038230715.1. GTDB lineage: Bacteria > Acidobacteriota > Blastocatellia > Pyrinomonadales > Pyrinomonadaceae > UBA11740. Next base: position 95,499 of record JBBRMS010000005.1, on the reverse strand, counting down.
ACTATCCGCGCGAGTTGCTCGAAATAATTGTCGCTTCTGATTGTTCGACCGACGGGACCGACGCAATTGCGCGAGAGTTTTCAGGACGTGGTGTGCGACTCCATCGCCAGCCTGAGCGTCTGGGCAAGACAGCCGCGCAGAACGCGGCAGTTGCACAGGCCCATCATGAGATTCTGCTTTTTTCTGACGCGACCAGTCTTTACCAACCGGATGTCGTGCACACAATCATGCCGAGCTTCGCCGATCCCGAAGTGGGATGTGTCGCCGGACGTCTCGAATATGTTGACGGCTCAGGTTCGGGTGTGGGCCGTGGCGCGCGTTCGTACTGGAGCTACGAAACATTTCTTAAGCGACATGAGAGTCGCGTTGGTTCTTTGATCGGCGTGTCCGGATGTCTCTATGCGGTGCGACGCTCCGCATACGTGCCGCTCTATCATGAAGCCTGCAGCGATTTTATCATCGCTACCAAGATGGTCGAGCAGGGATTGCGAGCGGTTTATGAACCGAGCGCGGTTTGCACCGAACAGACCAACCGGCAGGGCGACAAGGAACTCAAGATGCGTGTGCGCATCATCGCGCAGACCTTCACCGATCTCTGGCGGCATCGTTCGTTGCTCAATCCGCTGCGCGGCGGGTTTTATGGCGTCCAGCTTCTTTCACACAAAGTCATGCGGTATCTCGTGCCGTTTTTTTTGATGGGACTGTTCGTCTCGTCGGCAGTCCTGGCGTTCGACTCGCTGGTCTTCCGCGTAGCTTTAGCGGCGCAGCTTGCGTGTTATGCGTGCCCGGCCATCGCCTGGATGTTGGATCGAGTTGGAATTCGCAGCCGTCTGCTGGCGTTCCCGCAATACTTCATGCTGGCAAACCTGGCGTCGCTGATTGGCTGCTACAAGTTTCTGCGCGGTCAGCGCTATGCCAGCTGGGAGCCGATTCGATGAAGCCAAACGTATTATTTATCATCGATAGTTTCGAGCAGGGCGGCAGTGAGCGCCAGGCCATGCAGCTCCTTACCCAATTGCACGCAAGTGGGAAGTGCCGCGTCCATCTCGCCTGTCTGCAGAACCGTGGGTCGCTGCGCGTCGAAGCCGACCAGCTGGGCATTGGAGAAATCCACGAGTACGCGCTGAACAGCTTCTACGATCGAAACTTTCTCAAACAGCTTCGTCGTCTGGTTCGGTTCATTAAAGAGAACCAGATCGACGTGGTCCATACGCACTGCTTTTATACGAACATCTTTGGCATGGCCGGAGCCTTTCTGGCCGGGGTGCCCGCGCGCATTACTTCAAAAGGCGAGACTGATGGCTTTCGATCGCCGATGCAAAAACGTGCGGAGCGGGTCTCTTTTCGCATGTCTCACCGAGTAATCGCAAATTGTCTGGTGGTGCAAAATCAATTGATTCGCGAAGGCGTCAGTCCGGCCAAAATCATCCAGCACTACAACGGTCTGGATCTGGATCGCTTGAAGGTTCATGAGGACCTGCGGCGCGAAGATGTTCTAGCCGAATTCAATTTGCCGGTTGACTGGCGATACATGAGCATCGTCGCGAACCTGCGCAACCCCGTCAAGGATCATCCGATGTTTTTACGCGCAGCCGCGCGGGTGCGCGCCGCTGTCCCGGACGCGGGATTCGCAATCGCCGGAGAGGGCGAGTTAATGGACGGTCTGCGTGGGCTCGCCGCAGAACTTGGGATCGAGGACCACGTGTTCTTTCTCGGCCGGTGCGACAAAGTCGCTGATCTGTTGTTCGCTTCGGACATTGGTGTGCTGAGTTCAAAAGCCGAAGGCTTTGCTAATGCGATTCTGGAATACATGGCCGCCGGCCTTCCCGTCGTTGCGACTGACGTAGGCGGGGCGCGCGAAGCGATCTCCGAAGGCGGGACGGGCTTTCTGGTGTCGTCCGGTGACGACGAGAAAATGGCCGAGCGCATTATCGAGCTGCTTAACCATCCACCCCGGGCGCGCGACATGGGTCAGCGCGGAAAAGTAATTGCCGGGGAAAGGTTTTCCTGCAACCAGCATCTGCAGAACACCCTCGAGTTGTATGATGAGTTGCTGTCAACCCCAGGTTCCGCTCCAACAAGAATTGGCCACGAATGGCGACTGAACGAATAGAAGAGTTGAGGGCGCCGGCTCCCCTGTGGCCGCTAGCAGTCAAAGCCAGAGTCCGGACGAAATCTCGACGGCTGGCGCTGCTGATTACTCTGCTCAGTCTGGTGGTGTTGTGGCCTCTGCTCGCCTGGGTCGCTGCGCACCTGCTAATCGTCAAATCAGAAATATCCGCGGCAGACGCGATCGTGGTGATGAGCGGTTCTGCGACTCACCTTGAACGAGCAGACTGGGCTGCGAAGCTCTATCGCGAAGGACGGGCTCCCATTGTCATCCTGACGAACGACAGCCTGATCGCAGGCTGGGACAGGAAGGAAGAGCGCAACCCATACTTCTATGAGTTGGCGGCGCGCGAGTTGGTAAAGCGTGGTGTGCCTGAATCAAAAATACAGGTCGTTCCTGATATCGCTCTGGGGACTTATGAAGAGAGTTTGGGCGTGAGAGATTACGCCAGCGCGCACAAATTACAGAGACTGCTCATCGTCACCTCCGCCTATCACACGCGGCGAACGCTTTGGTCTCTGCGGCACGCATGCGAAGGCAGCGGCATTGAAATTGGAATCGATAGTCCGCCTCCCGGATGGCAAACCCCCGCCGCCTCGCGCTGGTGGTGGCGTCGTTGGGGATGGAAAGTCGTCGCCGGGGAATACGTTAAGATGGTTTATTACTGGATGCGGTATTGAGCCGGGACAGACTTGTCTCAGAAGAAGCGTTTGCGAGCCCAGATCAAAATCGCGAAGAGTTTGCGACCTTCAGCTCAGGGTTGGCCTAAGGAGTGAGCATATAAACAAATCACAGACGGAAGTCTGTGCCACTAAGCGCGCCGTCGGTCGATCACCTCGCGATAGATCCCAATCAAAGCTCGAGCGTACTTATCCGGCGTAAATCGAGATTCGACATGCTCAGCTGCATTCTTTACCAATCTCTCCGCTAACTCTCCATCTGTTAAGAGTCGTGAGATCGCCGCCCCCAGCGCGCGGGGATCGTTTGCCTGCACCAGCAGAGCAGTCGTGTTGTGCTCGACGATTTCAGGCACACCGCCTACCGCCGTTGCGACCACCGGAAGGTTCGCGGCCATCGCTTCCAGCAAAACATTCGGCGAGCCTTCGCTGATTGACGGGAGGACAAACACATCCGCCAGAGCGTAGAACGGCTGCACGTCAGTTACCTGGCCTGCAAAGACGACTTGCTCTTTGGCGCCGAGTGATTCCGCGTAAGCTTCCAAACTGGAACGGTCTGGCCCGTCACCGACAATGACCAATTTGAGCTGTATGGCCGATTTTGTTTCGCGAGTATGCCTGAATCCGGCAATCAAATCGCGGTGGGCCTTCTCGCGTGACAATCGCCCCACAGCCAATACGATCCGTTCCTTCTCACTGATTCCCAGCCGCGTTCTCAAAGCATTAACAGCTGCGGCACTAGAAGGCGGCTGACGCCGGACAGAATTGTGCTGCACCGAAATCTTGTCGATGTTTACGCCGGTCGATGATGCTAACTCTTCCGCGAAGGAGCGGCACACAGTAACCAGTCGATCGGCGTGTGGCAAAGACCAGCGATCAAGGCGGTTGTAGAGGCGCATCTTGCGATCGGTGTTGGTATATCCATGATGAAAAGCGATCCACGGATGTTTGCGCCACAAACCCGATCGCCAGACGATGAAATGCGATTTCACTGAATTGGTTATCAGCAGGTCGGGTCCGCGACTCTCGACTAGGCGTCGCAGCGCGGGCATGACGTTCATATCGAAACGGCGGCGCTCAGGAATAGTCTCGACATCCAAACCATGTCCGCGGGCGGCTGCGACAAAATCATTTGCCGCCATGTTGCCGTCGCGTTGCCGATCGAACGTAGCGACGCAACCATCAATCAAAGGGAAGTCAGAAGGGCTTTGCGAAAGTTCGCGCGCAGTTCGATAGAACTCCAGCACAGTTTTAGCGACGGCATTAACTGTCGTTGCTTCGACGATGGTCAGGAGTTTAATAGTCGTCATGTAGTCGTTAGCCGGGTTCGTTTTCGTTGCGACTTAAGTATGCCTTAGCGCCTTTGGGTGAAACGTCGCCAGCCTGAGATATATTCACGCAAAGGCGCAAAGAGGATCGGAAGGCGCCCGGCGAACAACTAGCCTACCAACTCTTTGTAAGCACGAAAGAGTTCGTCACCCAGGCTGGCCCAGTCATAGCGGCTGGTAACCAGCGCGCGTCCGGCGGCGCTCAACTCTTCGCGCCGCGCTTCATTGCCAGTCAATCCGATAATAGCTTTGGCGAGTTCTTCGTTAGTATCGGCTATCAGTATATTTTCGTCGGGCCGTACTCCCAGGCCTTCAGCGCCCAAAGTTGTCGATACGACCGGGACCCCAGCCGCCATCGCTTCCAGGATTTTGAGACGGCTGCCGCCGCCAACGTTGAGCGGAACGACAGCGGCGATCGCTTCGCGATAGAAAGGACGGACATCGTCAACCGTCCCGGTAACCTCGATACCGGGAAGCCGGGCCAGTTCGCGAACCTCTGCCGACGGATCTTTGCCGACAATTGTAAAGGTTAATCCCGGTCGCTGCTCTTGCACGGCCGGCCAGACATTGCGCGCGAAATGAACCGCGCCATCGATGTTGGCGTGATAATCCATTGAGCCGACGAAAACGATCCGTTGCGCGTGTGTTTGATTACTGATGCCAATTTCGTGGTCCGAATAGAAGGCGGTCTCGACGCCGTTTTCAATTACAAAGACGCGCGCCTTTGGATTGATAAGTCGCAGGCGTTCAGCGTCTCTCTCGCTGACCGTGACATGCGCGTCAAACTCTTTGAGGGCGCGTGCTTCAAAATCCCTCATCAGTCGCGCTGTTTTACTCGCGTAGGCACGACGGAGAAAACCAGGTTCGCGCTCGCTGTATCTTTGCATCAACTCTGATTCGATGTTGTGCCAATCGCAGACCACGACGGGCCGCCGGCGCGCTTGCCGGAGGATCGGGAGATAGGACATCAAGTGGATACTCTCCACCTGGACGATTTCAAAGTCATGCTCAGCAACCAGCCTCCGCAGCGCTTGCTTCATTGAGTTGGTGGTGTAATTGAGAACAGGAAGCGGCGTCAGGCCCAGAAAGCCACGCGCAACCTTCACCGGGGTGTACGACGAATCGCGGACGACCGGAATTACTCGTTCGTATAGATCTCCCAGGCCGTCGGCCGAAATACCGGGGTCGCTGAAAGCCAAAAGCGAGACCTGAACGCGTTGCGCCAGCACGCGAGCCAGGTGATAGTTCCGGAGCTTCGCCCCGGTGTCGAGCGGCCAGCAAACTCTGGGCGCGAACTGCAGCACGCGCATGTTCGAATCAGATGGTTTCAGGACGAGTCTCCCCTTGACGAGCCCGTGGCTGCGCCCGGCAGGTTGATTCTAACGGCAAATCGTTATGATTCGTGGAAAATTTGTGTGAGCGTGGCACGGGGCGTCACGCCCGTGGATCGCGCGCCAGATGTGCCTGCTACGATCAAAAGCGAAAAATTCCGCTGCTGGGTCAGAATTAGCTGGATTCCGGGCACCCTTAATCCTGTATACTGATCGTGGCAAACCTGCCGCCCTCCTGACTGCGGCCCACCGCGCGAGCCCACTTCCGAAGATACGCTGTTCCAAATGGATCCGGAGACTTCAAAACAGCAGCAGCGTGTGAAGAGTGACGAAAATCGTCATTTTCGCACCGACCACTTACAAGCCGACCTGGCCGGTCGATCGGCTCGCGGCGGCGCCGTGACCATGACGGCGCAGGGTTTCAAATTTGTTTTCAGCATGTTGGCGACGATCGTGCTCGCCCGCCTGCTGACGCCGGAAGACTATGGACTGATCGGAATGGTCGCCATCCTGATCAACTTCGTCGGCATGTTTCAGTATCTGGGCCTGTCGACCGCGACAGTCAAATGGTCCGAGCTGAGTCATCGGCAGGTGAGCACGCTGTTCTGGGTGAATATGTTTCTGAGCGTCGCGATCATGCTGATCACCATCGCCAGCGGTCCGCTGCTGGCCTGGTTTTACAAAGAACCGCGGTTGATTGGAATCACGGCCGGCTATGGCGTCACGATCTTGTTTGCCGGTCTGGCGATTCAGCACGAAGCGATTCTAACCAGACAGATGCGCTTTACCGCGATCGTGATCGTCGAAGTCGTCGCGTTGCTGACTGGTTTTGTTTCTGCCGTCGTGGCGGCCTGGAAAGGCGCCGGTTATTGGTCGCTGGTCTTGAACCAACTAGTGATGACGGTGGTAACGGTAATTGGCGTCTGGGGTGTCTGCCGTTGGCGACCGGGATTGCCCGCGCGCGGGATCGGAATCCGATCAATGTTGTCGTACGGCGGAAGTCTTACCGGCTTTAACGTGATGACTTTTTTCTCGCGGAATCTGGATAACGCGCTGATCGGAAGGTTCTGGGGTCCTTATCAACTCGGCATGTACTCGCGAGCCTATCAAATGTTGCTGATGCCGATGCAGCAAATCAACGCGCCACTCGCGGCCGTTGCAGTGCCGGCATTAAGCCGCTTGGTCGACGAGCCCAAACGCTATCGCGCTGCTTATCTTAAGATCCTGGAAAAGATCGCCATGCTCACTATGCCTGGCGTTGTGTTCATGATCGCGACCTCTGATTGGCTGGTGGTGTTTATGTTGGGCGCGCAGTGGCGCGCCGCCGGACGCATCTTCATGATGTTGGGAGTCGCCGCGATTATTCAACCAATCACCAGATCGGCTTTATGGCTGTTCACTACTCAGGGACGTGGGCGAGAGCTGTTGAAGTGGGGAGTTATTGGCGGCGCTGTTGCCGTAGTTTCGATCGTGGCCGGCCTGCCCTGGGGAGCGACTGGGGTAGCTGCTGCATATGCGGCGGCGGACCTTTGCATAGCGACACCGCTACTATTCTGGTACGTGGGCCGGCGTGGCCCGGTCCGCGCCGCTGACTTCTATCGGACAATCGCCGCCCCCGGATTCGCTGCGGTTTGCACCCTGGCGGTGCTCGTCTGTTGTCGTCCATGGCTGACACTGTTTGAACACCTGGCCACACGTTTAGGCGTCGCGTTTGGCATAACGGTAGTGGTCTCCTTCCTGGTTCTGGGGGTGCTACCCGCGGGCAGAGAAGCAATGCGCAGTTTCAGAGCAACGCTTGCGATGCTAATCAAGAGGGAAAGCGAGTCGGTAACTTAAAGGTTATGAATTCAAACTGCACACTTGAAACTTCAACTCCGGCAAGACTCAGTCCGCTGGTGAAAATGGTACGACTTTATCTGCGCAGTCGCATTAGGGGCTCTACGCGCCTGACCTATCTCCTGGCTCACAAATTCAGTGCGTTGCAGCGTATTCCATTAGACATACCTGGATGGGCGCCGGTTTACGTGGACTTGCGAATGGGGAACGCACACCACCTGCTGATCGAATCGCCTTACAGGGAACTCTGGCGAGAACTAGACGAGGTGGCAATCATGCGGCGCTTCGTTCGCGCTGGCGACGTTGTTTTCGATATTGGCGCGAATGTAGGACTGCATTCGATTGTGCTGTCGCGATTGGTCGGCTCGGCAGGCAGCCTACACGCCTTTGAGCCAAACTCCGAACTCGTTCACGCGCTTACTCACACAATCGGCCAACTTAGTAACGCCATTCTGCACACTATCGCGCTTTCGAATAAGGATGCTGAGTCGTCATTGTTTGTTCCGCCTGACGATACCGTGGCCAGTCTCGTCGATTGGACAGTTGCGTCTCCGTCGTTCAACCAGGATGGTCCAGCCCACGTAGTTAATTGCAGCGAGCGCCTTATGGATGATCTGATTGACAGCGACGCGCTACCACGCCCGGATTTCATTAAATGCGACGTGGAGGGAGCAGAACTCCAGGTATTTCAGGGTGGACACCGAACACTTAATCGCCTTGACGCACCCATCATTCTCTTCGAGGCCAACGAATGCGCTTCGCGAGCCTTCAATGTGGGCGTTTCGGCAGCAAAGGATTTCTTGTCCGCTTTGGAACAGCCCCTCTATCGGTTTTTCCAAATTCAAAAGGGCGGCAAACTGACAGGCTTACTGGAAGTCAATTCAAGCTTTCTTAACATTCTGGCGGTTCCGCGGGCCAAGCTGTCGAGCTGGCCGGAATTAGCCGAGCTGTAATCGCCATCATGCTCAAAAAGTTTAAGCAAGCCGCGCTAAGATCTCTTAAATCCGCTGGCGTTTCCACGCTGGTGCATAACAGTCGTTGGCGTCGTGAGAGACTTCTGATCCTCGCCTATCATGGTGTGGCGCTGACCGACGAGCATCTCTTTAACGGTTCGCAATTCATTTCGGCGGATCTGTTCCGCGACCGACTGGAGTTGCTGAGGAGATCAAAGTGCGCCGTGTTGCCACTCGGGGAAGCCGTTGAGCGGCTCTACCGAAACGATCTGCCTGATCGCGCGGTCACGATAACGTTCGACGACGGCCTGTCAGATTTCTACCGTCGCGCTTTTCCGTTAATCCAGGAATACGAGGTTCCGGTAACCCTTTATCTGACGACTTTCTATTCGCATTATCAGCGACCCGTTTTTGATCTGATGTGCTCGTACCTGCTGTGGAAAGGGCGGGGCAGGGCTTTGGACCTAAGCACGCTGACCGGCGAAGACCTCCAGACCAACCTGCCGTCGCTCGACGCGCGTGAAGACGTGCTCGGGAGAATTCACGCGTTCGGTCGCGAACAGAAATTATCGGCTGGGGAGAAGGACGCATTCGCGGCTTCACTGGCAGCACAACTGGGTGTGGACTATGACGCGCTGCTCGGAGAGAGACGGATGCACAACCTGAATGCGGATGAAGTTGGAATCTTGAGTGCCGGCGGGATTGATATTCAGTTGCACACCCATCGTCACCGGACCCCCAACGACCGCCGGCTCTTCGTGCGCGAAATTGAAGACAACCGGCAGAGCATCCGGGAGATGACCGGAAGGAACGCGACTCATTTTTGTTATCCCAGCGGAGTCTCCGATCAAAGCTTTCTGCCCTGGTTGCGAGACGCCGGCGTCGTTTCCGCGACTACCTGCGAGTCGGGTTTCGCTTCGCGGAGTTCCAACGCTTTGTTGCTGCCAAGATTTCTCGACAACGCCACGCTCTCGCCCATTGAATTCGAAAGTTGGTTGACCGGCGTTTCGGCGGCTTTGCCGCAACGTCGCGTGGGCGCGCGGGCACTTGCGGGAGGGACGACATGACGCTGATCGCTGGTATCTTCTCTCGCAACAATCAACCGGTGGCTGAGGCCGATTGCGCTTTAGTGCGCGGGCTGATCTCGCGCAATCCGAAGGATGAAGTGAAAACTTTCAGAGACAGCCGCAGCTTCTTTGCCAAAGTCGACATCGGTGCGTTTGGCGAGGCGGGTTCGGTTGTCGATTCCGACGGCGCTCTGTCTTTATTAGCCGGCGAGCCACTCCTCAGCAATGGAAATTCAAATCGGCTTGAGGATTTGGGCGTCCTTCACCAGCGAGCATTAACGAAGGAGTGGCAGGTGCTGCGCGAAGCTGAGGGAACCTTCTGCATGGTTCACTACCAACCACAAACAGGGACGCTCGCGCTTGTCGCTGACAAACTCGGCATCAGGCCGATGTATTTTTGGGCTGATGAAACGCAGGTTGTTTTTGCCACCGCCTTGCGCGTGTTGGAAGGCCTTCCGTGGGTGCCCAAGAAAATGGATTTGCGTGCGGCGACTGAAGTCGTCGCATTGGGAGCGCCGCTCGGTAGTCGAACTCCGTATGCCGGCATCTCTCTGCTACTGCCGGCCGAGGTGTGGCAGACATCCGCCGCAGAAATATCGCGCACGTGTTACTGGCGCTGGGATGAAATCAAACCGTCGAATGCGTCCGAAGAGGAATGCCTGGCGATGGTCTACGAGCGATTTCAGACAGCCACAAAACGAAGAATCGGCAGCGATCGAACCACTGCGGCGTATCTCAGCGGTGGCTTGGATTCGCGTTGCGTGGTCGCGGCCCTTCGGAGAGAAGACGTGCGCACACATACGGTAAATTTCGCGCGGCCGGGGACACAGGATTATTTGTTCGGCAACGAGTTCGCGGAAAGGATCGGATCGATTCATCAGAGCATTCCGAAGGAACGCGGCGATCGCGAACCTGACTATTCATCATTGATGGCCCGGACGCTGGAGCGTTTCAACGAGGATGAGTTTGCCGCCGAGCGTCCGCGATTGGTTTGGTCCGGCGAAGGCGGCAGCGTTCTCCTGGGACTGGTGCACCTGAATGAATCCATTGTCGAGTTAATGCGCGCCGGCAAAGCTGATCGCGCGATCGAAACATTTGTCGAGCGCGAACACGTCGATGTTCCGCTTAAACTATTCCGGCCCCGAGTTCTCGAATGTGTTCGCGATGTGGTCGTGCAGGGCATTCGCGAAGAACTGGACGCGATGCACGCTGCAGACGCCGGTCGGAACTTCTATTTGTTCCTGATGCGAAACGATCAGCGACGCAAGCTCGCCAGCCATTTTGAAAGCATTGATCTGCACCGGCTGGAATTTCAGTTGCCATTTTTTGACGGCGGGTTTCTCGCGGCGGTGATCGCCACCCCACTCGATTGGTGTTTGCGACACAAGTTTTATTTGAAGTGTTTGGCATTGTTCCCGCCGGCCGTCCCCTCGGTGCCGTGGCAAGCCTATCCCGGTCATGAACCATGCCCGCTGACTGTTCCCAAAGGGCTCGCCTATCAATGGGATGACGCCTATCTGGCCGACGAAGATTTGTCGCAGGAGAAAAACATAATCGCCCAGGCATCGCAGTTGCTCGGCTCGAGCGATTTTCCCGATCAGATCTTGAATAAGAACAAGTTTCGTGTGGCAACCTGGTTGCATGCGCGCGGTTGGCGAGATTACCGGTATGCCATCGAGGCTGCGCAAATCTATCACCTGTACGCGCAGAAGTGCGGCGGTGAATTTACTTTGCCGCAGGGATAAAAATGGAGAGTCCTCTGATTATTTCGAGACCGCAGCAGGTGAGCCCCGAGCTTTCGCGGGCCGGCGCTGCCGTGTCGAGCGATGGTCACGGGCCGTTGGTCAGCATAGTCATTCCGGCTTACAACGTGGCTGAGTTCATAGCCGAGACCCTGTCGACCGTCTTCGCGCAAACGTTCACGGACTTTGAAGTAATCATCGTCAACGACGGCTCGCCGGACACGGAAGAGTTTGAGTTCGCGCTTCAGCCTTATATCGATCGCATCTGTTATTTCAAGCAGGAGAATCGCGGCGCCAGCGCGGCCCGCAACGCTGGGGTGCGCGCGGCCCGTGGCGAGCTAGTCGCTTTTCTGGATGCCGACGATTTGTGGCGGCCGAATTATCTGGCGGAGCAAATCAAGTTTATTAATCAGCAGGGCTGCGATCTGTCGTGTGCCGATGCGATGATTTTTGGCACCTCTGCGGATGCAGGTCGCAGTTACATGGACTCTCTGATGAGCACCGCGCCAGCCACTGGCCAGGTAACATTTCTCGAACTGGTTAATGCGGATCGCAGCTTGATCACATCCGGCGTGGTCGTTCGGCGTGAACTGGTTTTGGAAGTCGGACTGTTTGATGAAGCGCTTCGCAACGCACAGGATTTCGATCTCTGGCTACGCCTGGCCCGGCATGGTGCGCGGCTGGCATACCAAAGGAAAGTGCTGTTGAGCTATCGCTCGCGCCCCAACAGTCTTTCGGGCGATGCGATCAATTCACATAAGCGGGAGCTGCTGGTCTTTAACAAGATCGAGCGGTCGTACGAGTTCACTTCGGCCGAGCGCCCGGAAGTGATGGAAGTCATTCGCCAGCGCCGGTCTTTGCTGGAGTATGAACTCGGCAAACTCTATTTAATACCCGGCGAGTTTGCGCTGGCCCGTGAATCATTCGCCAACGCCAACAACCTGCGGCGAAATTGGAAACCGCAACTAGCGTTCTGGTTGGCCAGGATCGCGCCAGGTTTGTTTCGAGCTCTTTATCTTCGGCGCGCATCCCGCGCCCACTCCGAGTGACTGCCTTTGGTGGAAGGAACCCGACCATGAGAAACATCAAAGAAATCCCACGAGCCTTTCAAATCGACCATTCACCGATCGATAATTTGACGGCTGAGTTGGATCGAAACGGCATTGTGGTCCTGCCGGACATCCTCAGCCCGGAACAACTGCGCGGCATGCAGTCCGCATTCGAGAGCCAGCTACGGCGCATGCGCTGGAACAACTTCGAAGGTTATCGGCGAACCGAATTGTACCGGCAGATGGTTGAAGATGTCCTGCTGCTGGATCAGGGTTTCGTCGATCTCGCCCTGCATCCTTCGGTCAAACAGATTCTGACCCGATACCTCGGAACAGAATTCGAGTTGACTGAGGCGAAGGGCTGGAGATCTTTGCCCACTAGTTCCGACTTTCATGGCTGGCATGCTGACACCTGGTACGATCAGACAATCGAACAGACGATTCACCGGGAGATCAAACTCGGCGTTTATCTGAGCGATGTCCGGAGCGGGGCATTCAAGTTCGTCAAGGGAAGTCATCGAAAGCAGCATCCGCGTAATCTGAACCAGGCCGAAGTCAGCGAAATCCCTGAGTCTGATGTGATCGAATTGGCGGGCCCCGCGGGAACGGTTTTCATGTTCGACACCTCTGCGATTCATCGACAGAGTGTCCCGATCCTCGAGGCGCGTCAGGCCGTCTTTTTGGCTTATCACAATCCGAACGTTCCGCTCCAACCTGAGGACATCGCCTACTATCGTTATCATCCGTTGCTGCTCAACGCAGCTTTTCTGGGAAATATCTCGCTCGAGGATCAGCGCATTCTCGGGTTTGGAAACAAGGCCAACTATCAACCAGCCTTCGAGCGATCCGAAAAGCCTTCGCTCGTCTACACCGCGTTTATGGCCTGGCATGTCGCGAAGTTGCGAATCAAACACCTGCAACCGAGGATCGCCGCGAGGTTGGAACGACTGCTCAAACACAAGTAGCAGCCAGGACGCTCTTTATGAACCCCAACGGTCACAGCTCGAAGCATACTCAAACTCTCCTCTCAGTTTTTGGCGTGAAGCCGCTCCGTATCGGCGGCACTGAGACTTTTGCGCGTGAGCTGTCAAAGCAATTAGCTGAGCGCGGATGGCAAAGCGTGCTCTGTTTCCTGTCCGAGCCCACTCCGGAGGTGCGACATTTTCTGGACTTGCCGAATACCTCATTCGCAGTGCTTGAGAACTCTACGGACGGCGCCCGCGACGCCCGTCGAAATCTCGCCACCATCATGAGCCGGCACCGGCCTGAAATTCTTCACTTGCACTATGTCAGTTTTCTCAATTTTTATTCATGGCGAGCGCGGATGCAGTCGGCCAGACGGGTGTTCTTTACGGACCACCATTCACGACCGGCGGGGTACGTGCAATCGCGCGCCCCACTCTGGAAGCGCGCGGCCGCCCGGATGATCAACCAACCGCTCGACCGAGTGATCTGCGTCAGCAACTACGGCTATGACTGCATGACCCGGTTTGGTTTGCTCCCCACAAATCGTTTCCAAATGATTTACAACGGCGTGGACCTGAGCAGGGTGAACCTCGATCCGTCACTGGCCATTAAATTCCGCGAGCGATATTCGATTCCGGCAGAGCGGGCGATCGTAACCCAGGTGTGCTGGATGATCCCGGAAAAGGGCATAGTTGATTTTCTCGAAACTGCCAGGCTGGTGCTGGAACAAAACCGCAACGTGCAATTTGTGCTGGTGGGAGATGGAGTCAACCGCGAGCAGTATGTCAGGGATGCGGCTGCGATGGGGCTGAGCGATCACATCACCTGGACGGGAATGATCGACGATCCGTTCGGTGCCGGTGTGTTTCTTGCCGCCGATGTGGTGTGCCAGTTCTCACGTTGGGAAGAAGTGTTCGGTTGGATGATTGCAGAAGGCATGGCCCACGGAAAACCTGTGGTGGCGACCCGCGTAGGCGGCATACCGGAACTAATCACCGACGATGTGAACGGATATCTTGTCGACCGCGGCGACACCCACGCGATGAGCGATCGAATTTTGAAGTTGCTGGCGGACCCTGATCTGCGAAAGCGCCTGGGCGCCCAGGGTCGCGAGGTCGTCGCCCGCAAATTCGATCTGCGGCAGAACGTCGCCCAATTGATCGCTGCTTACGGCGTCTCGTAGGCAATCAGGTCGGCTCTGGCTTGTGGTTATGGGAAGATCGGGCGCGCGTCTGACGTGAGACTCCCTTGCGTCTCGGGCTTGCCGATCAGGTTGGCCAGGGCGCGACCCAGGAACCGGCTGTAGACGACCGCGCCACTGGTTGCAAGATGCATTTCGTCGGCGAAGTTCGCCGGGCTGATACCGTCCACGTTACGACAGTCGAGGAAACTCATTCCCGCCGTTTCAACGATGAGTTTGATCTCCGGATCAAGGGAGTAGACTACCGGCTGAGGCATTGCCACGACGATCACGCGCACACCTCGTTCCTTTGCCATGGCAAGGAAACGCGACAGACGCCCATAGCTTTTCTTCGCCAGCATTCCTGAACGCTCTCGCTTCATGTCCCGGTTGATTCGCTGAGCACCGTCACGATAACTCGGCACGATCAGGTCGAGGGCCCGGGTTCTGATTCGCGTTCGATTCGCGAATGAGTATGACAGACTGGCCAGAATGAATTCCGCGCGGCTTTCAAATTCGCGTACGTCCTGATCGAGGATTTCCGGCATTTCCCCGGGACTGCTGTAGTAATGACCCAGCCGAGTGGGGTCGATGCCGTTACTATCCTGCAGTGCAATATCTGAAAAGCACAACACCAGCACCTCAGGCAATCGAGATGTGCCGACGAAGTAGTGCTTGAACGCTCGATTCCAATCGGGGAGTGATGTTGAATCAGGAAACACCCGCTCGATATGCACGGGGGCCACGCCGTTTGCCTTCAACTCCTGCTCGATGACTTCGGGGTTAATGCCGGCGCGGACCTGGGAATTCCCGAGGAACAGAATGCGCTCACCCTTGCCGGCAATCAAACTCTGCGAAATTGCCGGAATCTCCTGGAGGTGCTTCAAGTCGCGCGAGAGAAACTGCTCGGTAAGACGTAGCACGACCTCTGAACCCGCCAGCACCAGCAGGACCACCACGACGACTTTGAGCTCTGCTCTAAAACTGGAAGTAGATGAAGACATTACTCACCGGAGGTGGAAAGAACAACAGCATCAACGAACAATAACTGTAGACCAGCGCGCGCGCTCGCCAATCGATTCGAATCAGACTGAGCACATCATGGCGACGCTCAAGCCAAAACTCATAGATGACCAGGGGGCCGGCAAAAAACAGGATCATGGCGAACCCGGAAGAGGCGAATGGGGTCCAGTGAAAATCCAACACGATTCGACTCAGCATGATGCCGACCTGATTGATTGATTCAGCGCGAAACAGTAACCACCCGAGGCATACGAGGTGGAACATGACCACGATCCGGACCAGGAAGCCGGCTAAAGGCAGACTCGCCTGCTCCTCAGCCCGAGCTGTTTTTTTCTTTGAGATCAGCCGGTAACCAACCAGCAACAATCCGTGGTACAGGCCCCAGAGTACAAACGTCCATGCTGCGCCATGCCAAAGGCCGCTTAACAACATGACCGCGATGAGGGACACAAAGAGACGCGCCTGCGAAGCGGGCTGTGCGCCCCGCTTGAGCAGAGGTATATACAAATAATCGCGGAACCAGGTTGAAAGGCTGATGTGCCAGCGTCTCCAAAAGTCAGTCGGCGACGTTGCAAAGTATGGAAGATTGAAGTTGGTCGTCAGATCAATGTTCAACCACTTTGCCAGGCCCTGAGCTATCGACGAATATCCCGAGAAGTCACAATAGATTTGAAACGCAAATGCGTAAATTCCAACGATGCATTCGATGCCGGTTAATTTACCCGGATTGGTTTGAAAAATTGAATTCGCGAGTGCGGCGAGGTTGTCTCCGACAAAAACTTTCTTGAAGAGCCCGATCGCGATGTAATAGAGACCTTCGCGAAAATCGTCCGATCGGCGGACGCGAGGTGTGGCTATTTGCGGAAGTAGTTTGGTGGCTCGTACCAGCGGACCGGCAACCAGATGCGGAAAGAAACTGACGAACAGAGCAAAGTTGACGAAGTTTTTTTCGGCCTTGTACTCGTCGCGATACACGTCGATCATGTAACTCATTGTTTGGAACGTGTAGAAGGAGATGCCCACCGGCAACAAAAACTTCAGCGCGGGCAAGTAGACGGGAATTCCAACGAAACCGAACAGACTGGCTAATTGCTCTGAGAAGAACCCGAAGTACTTAAACAAGCCCAACAAGGAAAGCTGGATGACGATGGAAGTGACGAGGAAAGTTTTTCGGCGTTGGCGCGACAGGCTCTGGGCGATCAAAATTGCGGCGGCGTAATCAATCACCGTGGAAAAAAGCATGAGAAACAGGAATCGCCAGTCCCAGTAGGCATAGAAAACATAACTGGCAACCAACAGCATGTAATTCTGTCCCCGGTGGCCGAGCCGCCGGTAAAGGACGAACACGACCGAGAAGAAGACCCAGAAGATGTAGCTATTGAAAAGCATCTATCTCAATTTCGTGAACCGATGAAAGACACATCACCGGGCCCAGTAAGCTTGATAACAGGTGCAATTGCCCTTGATTTCCCAGGAAAATCGACAATCGGAGCATTTATTCAGAAATGATAGGCAGTTGATAACGCGGGAGGGTGTAGCGGGCTGTGATTCCTCGCTCGCAAGATCCATCGGCGGCGCGAGGACGGTCGCGGCTGAAAACCACTTGAAGTATTTCGTGAATCGAGGGTGTTTTGTGGATCGTGAGAACTACTCGGGCTGCCTGATTATCACGCGCACCGGATTCCCCGCCACACTTGTTCGAGCTGGGACATTTTTTGTCACGACTGCGCCAGCGCCGACGATGGCTTCTTCCCCGATCGTGACGCCGCAGAGGATCGTCGCCCCGCTGCCAATCGACGCCCCGCGGCCAACGACAGTCTTCACTACCTGCCAATCCGCTTCCGATTGTAAGGCCCCTTCCGCGTTAGTGGCGCGCGGGTACTTATCATTAATAAAGATCACGCCGTGGCCGATGAAGACTTCGTCGGCGATAGAGACGCCTTCACAAATAAAGCTGTGACTCGAGACTTTGCAGTGGCGGCCGATCACGGCGCCTTTCTGGATCTCGACGAACGAACCGATTTTGGTGCCGTCGCCAATCTCGCATCCATAGAGATTGACGAAGTTGTAGATAGAGACGCCCTGGCCAAGCTTTACATCAGGAGCGATTAGGCAGAATTGTCCGGGCATGAGATTTGGGATCGCGATGACGTTTTTCGAAATCAGAAAGACCTTCAGCTGGGGACTTGAAGTCCTCAATGAGCGCGCCAGTCGAGCTGACCGCGCTCATTGAGCTTCGGTTTTGTTTACGGCCTGATCAGCTGGAGGCTGCGCCCTCGTCGGTTTCTGCGTCGTCGTCGCCGTAGTACCCAGACTTGTAGTAGCCGGCGTATCCCGCGTAGTAGTAATCGTGGGATTCGATCTTAACGTTGTTCAGCACCACGCCGAATATATGTGCGCCGACATCAAGCAGTTGCTGTTTGGCGCGTCGCACGACTGCCCGCGAACTGCGGCCACCATGAATAACCAGAATAACTCCATCGACGAAAGTCGACAGAATCGAGGCATCCGTAAATGAGATTGCCGGCGGCGAATCCACGATGATGTGAGTGAACTTCTCGCTCAGCGTTGTGAGCAAGCGGCGCATCTCGTCAGAGCCCAGTAGTTCGGCCGGATTTGGCGGCACCGGACCCGAAGGCAGTAGCTTCAGGTTGGGCTGTTTGTCATAGGTTTGAATCAACGAATCGATATCGGCCATCTCACCCGAAAGAGCGTTCGTCAGACCCCGAGCATTCGGCAAGTTGAAATGTGCATGCAGACGGGGACGGCGCAAGTCGCAATCGATTATCAAAACCTGGGCGCCGGTCTGGGCCAGCATAAAGGCAGTGTTGACGGCCGTCGTCGTCTTACCCTCAGACGGTTGACTCGATGTAACCAGAATCGTCCTGGGAGGGTTGCCGGCCGACGAAAGCAACAGAGATGTGCGCAAGTGACGATAGGCTTCGGCAATGGGTGAACGCACGTCAGTCACCAGCGCCAGCGCAGTCATGCCGTTGGGTGCTGCGTCGGCGCCAGCTCGCAGTTTCGGCTTTTCCAGTCCGGCTGGGATTAACGCCAGGGCCGGGAGGTGGATATAGCGATCTACATCATCGACCGATTTAATCGTGTCGTCGAGGAAGTCGAGCAGGAAGGCCAGTCCGATTCCCGCCACCAGTGAAAGCATAAAAGCCACAATAATAGTACGCGTGCGCATTGGTCCGACAGGCCCACGCGGCACGCGCCCGTAGCTTGAAACGGTAACGTCGGAGGGGGTACCGCCACCCGACGCCAAAGTAATTTCACGCAGTTTCTGAGTCAGGGTATTGAGAAGTTGCTTGTTGGCCTCCAGCTGCGAAGTAATGACAGCCATCTCAATCTGGTCTTTGGTCTGCTGGGTAGTGGTTCCTTTTTGTCCGGAATAAGCTTTGGCCAGATTGTTCACCCTCGCAGTGTCGCGGTCCGCGCGCAACTTCAACGAAGCCAGAACCTCCTTGGGAGCCTTGACCAGCTCCGCTTCAACCGAGTTGATTTGGGCGTCGATTTGTTTGATTGCAGGCCATTCGGGTGTATAGGTCTGCAGTAATGATTCGCGTTTCTCTTTCAGGTCGGCAAGTTTTTGGCGCAGATTGATAATGCGCGCATCAGACTGAATTTCGGGCGCGGTAAATTGATCGGGAGCGGTTCGTGCTGCTTCATAATTCGCAATTGAAGAACGACGCTGATTCTCGGCATCGAGCAGTTGACTGCTATAAGTCTGCAGACGCATTTGCTCGAGATCAGAGGCGGGATTCTTGTCGAGGGGCAGATTGTGGTCCTTGGCGAAAGCGAATCGTTCCTTTTCCTGCTGGTTGATCGCAGTCTGCGTCTCCGCGATCGTCTTCACGAGTTTCGTTTCCGCGTCGCTGCGGCCAGAAGTAATGCGAAAGTTGTTATTGTCGATAAAGACATCCGCCAGAGTGTCCGCGACTTTCTTTGCGATCTCGGGATTGGTGTGGCGGTAGCGAATCGTAACCAGGTTGGTATTAATCGTGGGCTCCACGATCAAGTTCGCAGCGACGGTATCTTCGTACGGTTCAAGCGCGGTCAGCTCTGCCGGGGTGTACTGCTTGTCGTACAAATCCTTCATGTCGACTGGTTCGTATGATTTGACCGATGGGGGCGGAGGTGGCGGAGCGTCACGCGAAAACATTCGCTTGAGGGAGTCGTATACACCGCCACCACCTCCGCCACTAAGGAAGGTAGGATCTTTCTGCAGGCCAAGCCGCTGGACAACCGCACGCGCTAGTTCCGGGTTTTGCAGCAACTTAAACTGGGTGCCCCAAAAATTGGGATCGGGCGGGGTGTTGATGACGAGATTGCCACTCGTCAGAACGTTTCCCTTTGGTTCGATGCGAATGGTGGTAGAGCCTTCATAGATATTTGGCTCTCGAAACGCCTGGATCGTCGCCAGCGAAGTGATTACCAACATCAGACTCAGGATGAGCCACTTGCGCTTAAGAATAACAAAGAGATATGCGCGCAGATTGGTGTCAGCGGGCTGCCCGCCATACGTCCCATAACCCTTGGTCTGGGTGAGTTCGGCCAGAGGACTATCCAGGTCGCGGCCGGAGCGTGCCGGAACCAGTCGTTCATCTTGAGTCATATCTGAAGACCTCTATCCATAAAGCTAATTGTTGCCAGTGGCAATCGCGAATGGCCATAATACCAGACGTACGGAGGCAGGCAAGTCAAACCTCACTGGAATGGACGTCGGCTCGGACGCATATTTGAGGGAGTCTCAAGGAACTGGCCTGCCGCGTCCTGCCACGACGGCAAAGGGGCAAGGCCCAGCGCGGGCGAAAGCACGCATCGCAAACGCGAGTTACGCGGCCGCTGGGCTGGCCGGATTAAGCTCGCCAGACTTATATCTTCCACCAGGTCTTGATCCAACCCGGCAACCGCCAGCGCGAATCGCGCAAAGCCGGCAAAGCTGGTTCCGTCGCCACTGTTTACTACATGATAGATCCCGGGCAGGTCGGTTTGAGCAAGCCGGTACAGCCCCTGGGCCAGGTGAGGCGCGTATGTAGGCGTCCCCAGTGAATCACTGATTGCCCTCAGTTTTTGGCCTTGGCGGGCCCTGTCAATCAGAGTGCTCAGAAAGTTTTTTCCACCGGTCCCAAAGATGTAACCGCTGCGCACGACGATTGTCCGGGCCCAGGTAGCCTGGGCCCGGCGCTCTCCTTCCAATTTCGAGTTGCCGTATATGCTCTGGGGGTTTGGCTGATCGCGCTGGGTATAAAAGCCGTCTTTCTCGCCATCAAAAACGTAATCCGTGGAGATCGTGATGAGTTGAGTTCCGAACCGGCAACAGGCCTTCGCCAACAATTCGGGGCCCTGCGCGTTTGTCACTCGGGCGCGGACCGGATCAGATTCACAGCCGTCCACGTCTGTCCAGGCGGCGCAATTTATTAAGACATCGGGTTCCGCCTGCTCAAAAGCAACATTCAGCTCTATCTCGTTGGCAATATCGAGTGTCGCATGGTCGAAAGCCGTGATCGTGTCCCCTGCAGTCGTGCAGTGTGCCACGACCGCGCGGCCCAACATTCCTGCCGCGCCAGTGACAATTATCTTCACTTCGCTCCTACCTCAAGGCCGTACTGGTGTGCGTAAAACTCGCGATAAGCGCCGCTGCGGGCGCGCGCCACCCAGTCAGTGTGAGTCTGGTACCACTCAATCGTCTTGCAGAGTCCGCTTTCCCACGTTTCGAGGGGTCGCCAGCCCAGTTCGCTCTCCACCAGAGTCGGATCGATGGCATATCGTCGATCGTGACCGAGGCGATCCTTCACAAAGCGAAGCAGCGAGTCTGGCTTTCCCAGAGTGTTCAGGACGCTCTTTGCCACCTCGACATTTTGCCGGGGATTGCGAGCTCCGATGTTGTATGCGGCACCAGAACGGCCTCGTTCGAAGATTTGCAGAATGGCGCGGCAATGATCCTCGACATAAATCCAATCGCGGACATTCAGGCCATCACCATAAACTGGGATCGGTTGGTCGTCCATCGCATTCGCTAACATCAGCGGAAGGAACTTTTCAGGGAACTGTCTGGGGCCATAATTATTACCGCAGCGGGTAACAACAGTGTCGAGCCCGAAGGTGTGGTGGGCCGCCCGCACCAGATGCTCCGCGGCTGCTTTCGAAGCTGCGTAGGGGCTGTTGGGCTGGAAAGGTGAATCTTCGGTGAAGAATGCGCCTTCCTGCTCCGGCAGGCTTCCCATCACTTCGTCGGTCGAAACCTGGACAAAGCGTTTGACATCCCGTTCCCTGGCGCAATCGAGGAGTACCTGAGTTCCCAGAACGTTGGTGGTTACAAATGCAGCCGCTGAAGTAATGCTTCTATCGACGTGCGACTCGGCGGCGAAGTTGATGACCGCGTCGATGCCCTCCGGCAGCGCAGCGAGGACTGCTAACCGATCTGTGATGTCTCCTTTGACGAAATGATGGCGATCACGATCAATACCTTCCAGATTATCTGGATTTCCGGCGTAAGTAAGACTGTCGAAATTGATTACCTGACAGCCCGGGACTTCGTCAATGAGCAATCGCACAAAGCATGCCCCAATAAACCCGGCGCCACCGGTTATGAATAACTTCTGCATGATTACCCCGCTCTCTTCACGCCAAGGCGGTTGCGAGAAAGTACTTCGTTTCAGAGTCTCAACCTGTCAAACCCCTTTTCACTCGGCTTGGCGATGATCGAGCCAGGAAAATGATGCTCTCCCGCGAACACAGACTGCGCGCGGCTTGCACAGTAGCGGCGCTCAGGTGGCACTGTCAACTGCTGCAAGCTAATGCAAAATACTTTGCAACCGAACTCCCTGTTCCGTGTTGGTTCTGACAAAATTACCCTTGACAGCAATGCCAGTTGCGACTAGTATGCAGCGCTTCATGGAGTTCTATTCGCAAGCATCTCTTCGAGTTCCTGTGGTACGCAATCGCGTGAGCCCGAAAGAATCCGAGACCTAATCGAAAGTCAGATCAGAGCAACATAAGGAGAGTCTATGCACCCCCGTATCGCCCCCAAATCCAGCCATAACTCTATTCGGCTATACAAAGGCCGCTCTCATGATGCGAGCGAGTGCCTGTCTGATCCTGGCCATTTTGGTGGCCGGGGTTTTTTATTCAGGTTCCTCGGCGTCTTCGAGTGAGAGTGCAACCGGGGCGTTGGCTGGGGGAACGGCCAGGTCTTCTTCTGAAAGTCCCACGACCCTGGCGAGTTCGATGACGCGGTCGTCGTTTGTCGATCCGCCAGCGGCGCCTTCGATGCTCTTGCTCGCTGGTATTGCCACCTATGCTGACGATTGCAGCACTCCAAAATCAGACTTTAATCTCGGCGAGACGGTCTGTGCCAAGGCAACGGGAGTGCCTGTGACGATTTTCTCGTGGCGGGTGTCGTGGGTCGACCCGGTCGGTTTCATTAGACAATCGAATACGGCGATTGCTGATGACAATGCTACTTATACCTTTACCATACCGCTGACCCCGACATCGATTGTCAATGGCCAGACGGTGCCGAACACGGGAACGTGGAGGGTAAACCTGACGCGGTTTGGCGGACAGATTCAGCAGACTGCGCGCTTCACAGTGCATGAACCAGCCAACCCCAAGTCAGATGTTTTTGTGCAGAAGTTCGCCAGTAGCGGGGACAACTCCGTCGCTACAGGCGGCAACATCGCCTTTACCATCGTGGTGGGCAATAGCGGGCCTGACGCGGCGACAGCCGTCCACCTGATTGACTCAGCTCCGAGTGGTTTTTCTCTCGTTTCATTCACTCAACAATCAGGCCCGAGTTGCCTGCCTGCGGCCACGGGTAATTGTACTATCGCGAGCCTGGCGAGTGGTGTCCAGGCTGAGTTCACCGCGGTTTACAATAGTGGGACCAGCACTCAGGGAACTTATACGACCACCTCCACTGTTTCGAGTACTACAGTGGATCCGAATACCAATAACAACACTACGAGTTCCGATATCATCGTGTCCGGCGGCGGCGGCGGCGGCAATCCCTGTACGCTTAGCTGCCCGGGTGACATATCTACGCCGGCCAACACCACTGATGCAAACAACAACCCCGGTGCAGTTGTTCACTTTGACCCTCCCGCAGGAGAGGCAGCGTGCGGAACGATTACCGTGAGTCACTGCAACGATTGTTTCTTCCCTGTGGGCACCACCGCTGTTACCGCCACCTCTGATAGCGGCGACACTTGCAGCTTCGATGTGACCGTCACCCCGGCAGGGGCGCCGACTATCACTTGCCCGTCTGACAAGACGGCCACCGCTGACAGCAATTGTCAGGCAACGGTTGATGCTGGTACGCCAACAACCACCGGTAACAACGTCACCGTTACCAGTTCGCGCAGCGACGGTAAACCTTTGAGTGATCCATACCCGCAGGGTGTGACCACCATAACCTGGACCGCAACGAACAGCGTTGGCAGCGCCTCGTGTACGCAGACCATCACGGTCAACGACACGACAGCGCCGACTATTACTTGTCCGGCGAACATTACCCGGCCCAATGATCCGGGAACTTGCTCTGCGACCGTTGACCCGGGCACCGCTACAGCGACGGACAACTGCGGCACTGCAACTGTGATGGGTAGTCGTAGTGACGGCGCGGCATTGAATGCTCCCTATCCGAAGGGCACCACGACCATTACCTGGACCGCGACCGACGGATCGGGCAACACTGCGTCGTGCACACAAACCGTGACCGTCAACGACACCGAGAACCCGGTGATCACCTGTCCGGCAAGCATCGCGGCCAGCACTGATCCCGGCATCTGCGCGGCGCATGTTGATCCGGGCACGGCGACAGCGACGGATAATTGCGATACTCCGGTCATCACGGCTACCCGCAGTGACGGTCAGCCGTTAACCGCTACGTATCCCAAGGGCACGACGACCATCACCTGGACCGCAACTGATTCTTCAGGGAATCATTCAAGTTGCAGTCAGATAATCACCGTCGTCGACAACGAGCCGCCGGTAATTGTTTTCAACGGACTGACGCCCTCGATGTGGCCGCCCAATCACAAGTACCAAACCTTCTCGGCGACCAACTTTGTGACCGGCGTGACCGACAACTGTGACAGCATCAGCGTCAGCAGCGTCGTGATCACGAAGGTGACCAGCGACGAGATTGAAAACGGCAACGGTGACGGCAACACGTTTAACGACATCGTCATCGCTGCGAACTGCAAGTCCGTGCAGTTGCGAGCCGAGCGCGAAGGCAACGGCGACGGCAGGGTTTACACAATCTTCTTCAGCGTGCAGGATTCGTCCGGAAATACAGGGACGGGCACAGCCAGAGTTGTGGTGAGACATAACCCCGGGGAGACAGCCGTGGACAGCGGACCGCATTACACGGTCGTGAGCAATTGCCCATAACTGTGGGCTATGGCGGTGGGCGTCGCTGGCGCCCGCCCAACAAAAGATTCTCGAGAGGAGCTTGAAATGAAAGAGTCACTTGGCAAACGGACGATGAGTCGAATTCTTATTATCTGTGTTGCTCTTTTCGCTCTCGCGGCTTTATCAGTCGCGCGAACGCCCGCGACAACGACATCGGTTAATATCGTAAACAATTCGTCCCGTGCGATTCGCAACGTCTACCTTTCGCACGTTAACGTTGACGACTGGGGCGACAATCAACTGGGCGAGAACTCAACGATCGCCCCCGGGCAATCAGTTAACCTGGCGAATGTTGCCTGTGACCAGGGACAGGTTAAAGTTATCGGTGAAGATCAGGATGGGTGCTTTGTTTCGACGGTCACCACCTGCGGCAATAGTGCCACCTGGACGCTTACCGACGACACCGCCAGGGACTGCGGTAATTAGGTTTTGCAGATTGTACCCTGCAGGCGATTTTCACGAGGTTTGATGAAAACCAAATCTGAGCGACAATGGGAATACTCGGCGCAACAGTGGCCGGAACAGATCCGTGTTCTACTGGTGGCCATCCCCAACTTCAACAGAAAAAAGGAGACTCCAAATGGACAAGTTTCGGTTCACTATTAAGATTTTAGCAATCGCGATCTTCATGTTCGCGTTTGCGTCTATATCCCAAGCGCAGGCTACGCGCACCTGGGTGTCGGGCGTTGGCGACGATGCCAACCCCTGCAGCCGCACGGCCCCCTGCAAGACCTTTGCCGGCGCGATTTCCAAAACGGCGGTTGATGGCGAAATTGACGCGCTCGACCCAGGTGGGTTCGGTGCCGTCACGCTCACCAAGTCAATCACAATTGATGGCAGCGCGACTGGCGTGGGTAGCATCCTGAACTCGGGCGTTACCGGCATCCTCATCAACATTACCAGTGAGACAGCACCGCATAATCTGCACACCGTGGTTCTTCGCGGTCTGTCGATTCAGGGAGCCAGCACTGGTACTAACGGCATCCGGATCTTATCGGGTAATGTCGCCGGTCTAAGGGTTCACGTTGAGAACTGCTTCATCGCCGGTCAAAACGGCAGCCCCGGTCGCGGCATTGAAGACTTCCGTAACAACGGCGGTGTCCTGACCGTCAACAATACTTCGATCTTCAACTGCCTGGCGGCGGGCATTGTCGTTGACCCCAATGGCAACGGCCTGGGTGGTTCCACCAGTGTGACCGTGGCCATCTCGAATACGCGCGTGCAGAACTGTGGTTTCGGGATGAACTTCGGCAGCAACACGAAGGTCGTTATCTATAATTCCCAGATCTCGCAGATTACAAATTCAGCCGTGTTTGCGATTCAAAACTCAGCCGGTTCGACCGAGGTGAGTGTGGATCATTGCATGGTTAACGGTGCAGGCACGGGCTTCAACGCCTCAAGCGCCAGCACCATTATCCGCGTCTCGAATACCACCGCACATGGTAATACGACTTTGTCAGCCGGAACGGGCGGCGGACAGGTTCTTAGCTATGGTAACAACCAGGCCGACGGTGCATCCATCGGTGGCGTGGTCAGCCCCGGCTAAACCCTAACCCCTCGGGATTTCCTGAACAACACCCTTGCCGTACGCCCTCGAGGCGTGACGGCAAGGGTTTTTTTGTAAATCACAAGGGCTGGCTGGGAAGATCAAAAAACTGCGCCTTGAGATTTGACCCGTGGTTACTTCGCCGGTGGCTGCTTGCCCGTTCCGGGCGCGGTAACCACTGGCGCCACATTGGCCGCGTTCCGATGCATCAGCTGACACATGGGCATGCGCGACATCTGATCGTTCTGAACGGTTTCGAAGTTGGCGGTCAGATAGTCCCATACATAACTGTGAGTGGACTTAAACTTTAGTTCCGGGCGATTGTCGAGATAAAAATCACAAGTGAGAGCCCATTTAACATTCTGCTGCTCAAGGTCCCTGATGATTGCTTCCTGCTCGTTCTTTGTCTGTGGAAACAGGAAGTAAATCTCCCAGGTCGGGCTCTTCTTATTAAGAATCGGATAGAGTGCCGTCCAATACGGAGCGACCAGGACACCGTCGTTGGCAGGAATCTGCCGGTTGATTTCGTTCATGGCCTCGACCGCGTCCGCAATGTCCCTGGTAGCCCAGATGTTGTCACCCCTGACGTTGGTCTTCACCAGGGTGTGATGTTGTTCCGGCATGTCGACGCCGATATCCACGTGTGCGCGTCTCAGGACCTTCTCTCTCACCGCGCCTCTGATCTTAATCAGGAAATAATTTTCCGGGGCCATCTCGGCGGCCGTCAGTGAAATGATGATCAGGCCGGACCAGACGATGGCGGCAACTTTTTTTCGGGATTGTTCCGCGAACGAATAGGGAAGCGCGATGAGCCCGAGAATGAGCGGCGGGATAGTCCAGGCCAGATAGTACAGATGAGGGCGCTCAAAGATGTAGTGAAGATAAATCGCGCCCACAAAAATGCACGCCGTGAACAACCGGTTCGCTCGGATTCGGGCCTTAAGGACTAGAGCTGCCAGCCCGAGAACATAAAAAACTGGAAAGGCCAAATACAACAGGCCAGTGGCAAGAGCGTTGATCCATACCTTCGGACTCGGCGCCGAATAGTTCACTCGCCATGGCCAGGGCACGGGCAAAGGAAGATTTGTGCCGACGTGCACATTGAATAAGATCGCGCCAAGAAAACTGTGAAAGAATCCAGGTATCAGGGCTAGCATTACCAACATCGGCAAATAGCCGAGTACGATCCCCATACTCAGGGCGGCCAATCGCGCGATTAGCGCGTGCCGGTCCAGTTTCCACCACACAAAGAAAACCAGAAGCACAAAAGCCGTCAGGCAATACAAGCCGTGGTTGCGGCCGAAAAATGCTGCCAGGCCGATGAAGACTCCGGTTAGAAAATGTCTCCGCGTGGAAGGGTTTTCAAGAAGCAGGACCGCGAAATATACCGCGATGATAGTGATTACGGGTTCGTAGATTTTCCACGGAGGAAACATCCACACGAGCAGTAAAATGCTAACGCCAATCAGGGGCAGCCACTTTTTCGTCACCCGGCGAACCAACACCAACGCAACGGTTAGGCCTATGAATTGAAGCACCGCCTGCGAGATACGGAGAGCGGCCAGACCGTCGTTGCGCAGCAGCTTGAACCACATTGCGCCCCAGTAGTACCGTCCCGGATCGTAACTTTGGAAATCTCTAATGGGAACGTCGCCCAGGGCGGCGCGAATCGTGCCGTACCAGAGGAATCCTTCGTCCTGAAGATTTAATCCCGCGTCGCCCTGGACCAAATAAATAAACAGCACCAGCAGGGCCGAAATAATCACAAGATTTCGAGTATTGGTTTCCGGCCTGAGATTGGCCAGAGAAAAGGAAGTCTTCATAGAGGACTGACCTCGAAGAGAATTTTTATTCAACTAGCGTGGTAATACAAACTTCACTTCCGTCGGGCCACCAGCAGCAAAGAGCCCCCCGCCGGGAATGAAAGGCCCGCTCGAATCATGGCGCGTTCGACGGTTAAGATCTCGCCGAGGGCCGCCCCCATTAATTTGCCCGGATTGATCTCCGTAGTTCTGAGTTCCTCCTGGCGGCCCTTCTGACTGAATCGGGAAACAACCATCAAGGGTAAGAGCAGAGAAACAAAGGACGTCATTCGTAAAACCTGGAAACCTGCGCGTTCGACTTTGGCCCGCAGGTCGGGGGCTCGATAGCGACGGACGTGTCGGGCATGATCGTCCAACTGGCTCCAGAGAAACGGATGCTGCGGAACCGTCAGCAGGATACCGCCGCCGGGAGCCGTTGCTTGATGCATTTGTGACAGCACCTGTTCGTCTTCGCTGATGTGTTCGATGACATCAAAGGCTCCGACTATGTCAAACTCTCCCTCGAATGGAATTTGACGCGCATCCATCTGAAAGAGTTGAGCTTCAGGCAATCGCTCGACGGCAAAGCTTAAGCCTGAGCTAAAGATTTCACTGCCATAGAGCCTGATCCCGGGAAACTCCCTGTTTATCCCGGACAGAACAAACCCGGTGCCGCATCCTATCTCGAGAAAATTCCTGGCGTTCGGGAAATAGTTGCGAAGCGCCCAGGTGATGAGGCGATTGCGAGATTGAAACCAGAAATTGCCGGCCTCCAGCGCTGCCAACCCGGCGAAGTACTCAGGTTCAAAACCCGAGCTCTGTTTAGCCAACTCGGGCGCAAAAGCCAGATGGCCATCGATTGTCGCCGGCGTGAGGCCGCAGCCAGGACATTGCCACTCAGGTAAATCAAACCGTTGGCTGCAGGCGTTGCATATCTTCATCCACGAATCTTTCGGTAACTGGAGAGTATTGACTGCAGGACGCGCGCCGTCAAATTGAATTATCAAGGGGCATCGGTCTCAAAGGACAAAAGACTTTATGGCTGCGACAATCCTGGCTTGGTCGCTCTCCGTCAATTGGCAGTAGAAGGGAAGACGTACTAGACGATCACTCACCTGTTCAGTCACCGGGCAGTCTCCTTCTTTGCCGCCGAACTGCCGTCCCATCTCCGATAGGTGTAACGGGAGATAGTGAAACACGCTGTTGATACTGCGTTCATTCAAATGGGCGATCAGCGATTCACGCGCCTCGAGTGAAGGCATCACCATGTAGAACATGTGGTAAGGCTGCTCGCAATGCTCGGGCACGAACGGGAGTTGCACGCCGTGTTGACCGGCCCACGACTGTAGATTCTGATCGTAGAACTCCCAGACCAGTTTGCGTCGTCCCTGGATATCATCCCGGGACTCGAGTTGGGCGTAAAGGAAAGCCGCCAGCATGTCAGAAGGCAGATAACTCGAGCCCACGTCCACCCAGGTATACTTATCCACTTCACCGCGAAAGAAGCGGCCGCGGTTGGTTCCTTTCTCGCGAATGATCTCGGCCCGTCCGGCATAGTGCGCATCATTAAGCAATAAAGCGCCGCCTTCGCCGCAAGTAAAGTTCTTCGTTTCGTGAAAACTCAGCGTGGACATGCAACCGAAGGTGCCCAGGTTGCGACCTTTGTACTTACCGAAAAGGCCGTGTGCGTTGTCTTCGATGACCGGTACGCCATGACGCGCGGCGATTTCCATAATCGGATCCATCTCGCAGCCAACACCGGCGTAATGCACTACTACGATAGCTTTGGTACGAGTTGTAATCAGGGATTCCAACCTGGTTTCGTCGAGGTTAAGCGTGTCAGCGCGCACATCGACGAAGACCGGTTGGGCGCCGCGCAGCACGAAGGCATTTACGGTCGAGACGAAAGTAAACGACGGAATAATTACTTCGTCACCGGGCTTAATGTCGAGCAGTAACCCCGTCATTTCCAGCGCGTGGGTACAGGACGTAGTCAGCAGGGATTTGGAAACCCCGAGCGTCTCTTCGAGAAGAGAGTGGCATTTCTTCGTGTAAAAGCCATCGCCGGAGAGCCGCGAGTTATTGATGGCTGACTGAATGTACTCAACTTCGCGCCCGGAAAAGTAGGGGCGATTAAAGGGAATGAGCAGCGAGTCGCTATCCTCCCTGACGGTTTCGGGATTTGACACAGTAGTTATTGGATTACCCTTGACTAGAAATGACAATCCCGGCAGTCACCAGCAGCACACCCAGAACCTTGGGAATTGTGATCGCTTCGTGGAAAAAAACCGCGCTCAAGACTAGTACCAGAATGAACGCCAGGCTCATAAACGGGTAAGCATAGCTCAAGTCATACTTTGTCATGGCCGCGAACCAGGTTAGCGCAGCGACCCCACCCGCCAGCAACACGCTGATAATCCAGGGATCCAGCAGCAGGCTCAAAAGAAACTGCATTTTTCCAGCGAGGGCCGGCGGAAGGGCACCGGCCTGACGGACGCGCCACTTTACAACCAACTGGCCGTAGACAGTCAGTACGATCGGTGTAATTATCAGCCCTTTTGATAGATCCATATTGCCAATTCTATTCATACGTTGAAAACAGATTCCTTAATAAGGACAGAAGCAGGAACGCTTCCTCGCGAACCGAACGTCGTCATTAAGCGTCGAATAATATCATGATGTCTCGAGGTTGGGTTAACCCGGCCAGGGCAACTCCGACCGTCTGTGGGTGGAGTTCCCGCTTCGGCAGCGAGCCTGCACCTTGCTTGAGGAACCCGCCAGTAATCATGTATCTTTCATCGTCGGAAACCGGAGCAGTCTGAGAGCTCGCATCGGACACTTACCGAGCAGCGGAGGAGTTCCTCCGATGACAACCCAGACATTCAAAGTGTGGTTGATACTTAATCACTGAAACAGGAGCACTGCTTTGATGGATGATTTTCGCGAATTTATGGCCGGTATTCTGGCGTGTGAACAGGATGACCTGCCCCCGGACTCAACCCCGCTGCGCAACTGTGAGGGTTGGGATTCCTTAAAGCATGTTCTGCTGGTAGTCGGCGTCGAGAACAAACTGGACAGCAAACTGACGGCTGAGCAGATTCAAGGAGTTCAGACCATCGGTGACGTGGCCCGCTTGTTCAAGGAGAAAGCTGCTAATGCCTGACAGCCTGGTTCTGGTTACGGGAGTTGCTGGAGAGATTGGGGCATATCTCGTCGATGAACTCCTCAAGGAAGGCCGGACCATTTGCGGCATCGACCTCAGGCCGCCTCAAAATCCTGATCGTCCCCGGTTTTCTTTTCAGAAGTGCGATCTCTCCGACTCGGCCGACACAGAGACAACCATCGACGGTTTTCACGAAAGGTTCGGAGCCTTTGACGCAGTAATCAACTGCGCCGGTCTGATTGCCAACGCCCCTTTGATCTCGTTTGTGGAGGGTCGTCTCACGCACCATGACTTTGGTTTATGGGATCGGGTTCTGTCTGCTTGTCTTTCTTCGGCCTTCTATGTGACCGCTTGTACAGTGCCTAAGATGGTTTCTGCCGGCAGGAAAGGTGTGGTTCTCAACATAAGTTCCATCTGCGGTCGAGGGAACGCGGGTCAGGCGGCTTATTCAGCGGCGAAAGCCGGATTGAATGGTCTGACAGCCGCGTTAGCGAAAGAGTTGGGGCCGACCGGCGTGCGCGTCGTGGCCCTGGCGCCCGGTTACTTTGACACCACTTCGACGCGTGACAATGTTCCGGCGGCTAAGTTGAAAGAGATCAAATCCGCCGTCCCGCTCAGGCGGCTGGGTAGGCTCGAAGAAGTGATGTCGGCAGTCAGGTTCGTACTGTCTAATCAATACGTAAATGGCACAGTCATAGAGTTGGACGGAGGCCTGGTGCTTTGAGGGATTATTTGCATGACGTCCCCGGCCGGTTCCGTCAGATAGTCGCAGACCACGGCGATCGGGCGGCACTGGTTTGGCCGAACCTGGACGTGGTGACGTATGCAGAGCTAAATCGGCTTTCTGACCGGATCGCCCACTTTCTCTGTGGCCAGGGCGTGCGCAAGGGCGACCGCGTTGGTATTCGACTGGACAAGTGCACTTTCACCTACTCTTTAATCGTCGCTTGCCTGAAAATCGGCGCCCCCTACTTTGTAATCGACCCTTCGAATCCGCTTGATCGAGTAATCCATATCCTCGAAAAGTGTCAGCCAGGAATAATCTTCTCGGCGCTGGAGACGCCTCTCGATCTTCCCGGATGGAAGGTGATTTTAGTTGACAGAGCAGACCAATTGGCGGCGATCGAACACATTGCGGAAGGTTCTTTCGAATCGGATAGGGAAATCGTTGGCACCGATCCGGCCTACATCATGTTCACTTCGGGATCGACCGGGTTCCCCAAGGGCGCCGTCATGTCCCACGCGAACCTGCTGAACTTTATCGAATGGGCCCGCCGTGAGTTTGCGGTCACACCGGCCGATATCTTCACGAATGTGAATCCGCTCTACTTCGATAACTCGGTCTTTGATCTTTATTCGAGCATCATGAATGGTGCGTCGCTCGTCCCTTTCGAGGCGGCCATCATGAAGGATCCGTATGCAGTCCTAAACCGCATCGACGAATTGCGTTGCACGATCTATTTTTCGGTGCCGTCGCTGCTGATCTATTTTCAGACCCTGAAGCTGATTACGCCGACGGCGTTTGCTCAGGTCCGGACGATCATATTCGGCGGGGAGGGATATCCTAAGACGAAGTTAAAGGATTTGTATGACTGCCTCCATAACCGCGTCGAAATTGTTAATGTCTACGGGCCGACCGAGTGCACGTGCATCTGCTCGGCCTATCGCGTGACTGAGGCTGACTTCGAAGACGGCGAAGGTTACGCGCCTCTGGGCCGGCCGATTTCCAATTTCTCGTTCACTGTCTTAACTGCACAGGATCAGGCGGCGGCGGTTGATGAAGTCGGTGAACTTTGTCTCGGAGGGCCATGCGTGGGCCTGGGATATTTTAACGATCCGGCCCTGACCCAGACGGCGTTCCGCCAGAACCCATTGCAACCGAACTATCACGAACGGATTTATTGCACTGGCGATCTGGTGCGAGTGTCGGCGAAAGACGGAAACTTTCATTTTGTCGGACGCAAGGACACCCAGATCAAGCACCAGGGATACCGAATCGAATTGGGAGAAATCGAGCACGCGCTCGGCCGAGTTTCCGGAGTGGACGAGGCCGTTGCCCTGCACACCACCCGAGACGGCGTGAGTCTAATTGTTGCCGTCATTGCTTCGCGCAACGGTCTCACCGCAAACGCGGTGCGGAAAAGCGTGGCCAGCATGGTGCCGCCGTACATGGTGCCGGGTCGCGTAGACGTCTTAACAACATTACCCAAGAACGACAACGGCAAGATAGATCGCAAGCTGCTCAAGACGCGCTATTGTTAGATATGAAGATTTCAGTCGTTGCCACCCTTTACAAGTCTGTCGCATACGTCCCGGAGTTCGTGGCGCGTACGCGGGCTGAATTGGACAAATTGACCGACGACCATGAGATTATCCTGGTCGACGACGGCTCGCCTGACGATTCTCTGCGCACCGCGATGTCGTTGTTGCCAGGCGAACCGAGCCTCACGATTATTGAGCTGTCGCGCAACTTCGGCCATCACAAAGCGATGATGACGGGTTTGGAACACGCCTCCGGAGAGCTGGTGTTTCTCATCGATGTCGATCTCGAAGAACCTCCCGAACTATTGGGGATCTTCTTTAACACTCTGCGCGAACAATCAGTGGATGTGGTGTTTGGTTTTCAGAAAGCTCGCAAAGGCGGATGGTTCGAAAGACTCAGCGGGTATTTGGCCTGGAGGTTGGTTAATTTGCTTTTGCCCGTAAAGATCCCCAGCAGCCATAGCACCGTCAGGCTGATGACGAAGGATTATGTTGCAGCGCTGGTCCGGCACAAAGAGCAGATGACAGCCATCGGCGGTCTGTGGGTGATGACCGGGTTCAGGCAGATTGGGGTGGGGTTCGAGAAGAGATCTCGCGGCCACACCAGTTACAGCCTGGGCCGACGGCTAATCGCCTTGCTCGACAGCATCACATCCTTCAGCGAGTTGCCGCTCTTTCTCGTCTTCTACATCGGTTGTGCGGTGATCTTCGGCTCGATTGTCATGGGCGCTTTCCTGGTCGGCCGACGTATTCAGGGGCACCTGCTTGAAGGGTGGGCATCCACAATGGTTGCCATATCTTTCTTCGGCGGCCTCACCGTATTTTGCATTGGCGTTGTCGGATTGTATGTCTCGCGTATCTTCATTGAAACCAAGGGCCGTCCGTACACGATCATCCGGAGAATCCATCGCCAGAACTGATCTGCCGGATTGGTCCGCTCGCCGAACTGCCATCCACACGAATTCCTTGAGGGGGGTAACACTTGTCTGACGTCCTTAAAACCGAGCCGGCAATCGTCGAGCATTATGCCGACTTTTATTCTCAACTGAATCCCACCAAAGTTTATCCGGTAGAGTTTGTAGTACGAACGCTTTTGGGGACGTATCCCAATCTTAAACTCGATCGCGGGAGTTATGGCGGCGCCACGATTCTCGATCTGGGATTTGGTGATGGACGGAACATGCCGCTCCTGAATGACCTCGGCTTCAAAATTCATGGGGTCGAGATTTCGGAAGAGATTTGCGCGCTGACGCGGAACCGGATGGAGAAGCTCGGCGTGCCCGTCACTCTCGACACCGGCTCCAATTCGCACATTCCCTTCGCCGCCGAAGCCTTCCATTTCGTGCTTGCTTGTCACGCCTGTTACTATGTCAGCCCCGGTGAGAGTTTCGACGACAACCTGCGAGAGATTGTCAGAGTTATGCGTCCGGGCGGACGATTTATTTTTTCCCTTGCCAAGTCGGATACCTACGTCCTGCAAGATGCTGAACCGCTGGGGAACGGCCATTACAGAATTACGCACGATCCGCGCGGTCTCCGCGATGGCGGCGTATTTCGCGCGTTCGTTTCGCAGTCCGAGATCGTCGATACCCTGGGAACTTATTTCGAAGATTTTGCTCTCGGGCTTTGCGAAAACGATTTTTACGGCACCTATGAGAAGGTTTGGATTGGAACCTGCTTGAAAAAAAGTTGAGAGGCGAGCGAGAAAGCACGGATGTCTAAGATAGTCATTTTCGGCGTTGGCCGTGGGGCGAATGTGGCCACTCGTTATCTTTCAGATGACAGTTCACATGAGATTGTCGCGTACACAGTCGATGACGACTACGTCGACGGTAAAGAGTTCATGGGCCGTCCGGTGATTCCGTTTTCGAGAATAGAGCAGGAGATCCCGCCGGCAGAAAGTCAGATGTTTGTACCACTCGGATTCCAGGAGATGAACGCGCTCCGGGCGGCTAAGTTCGCCGCCTGTAAACAAAAGGGGTACTCACTGGCGAGCTATATCAGCTCACGGAGCGTGTATTGCGAACAGCCCAAAGTCGGTGAGAACTGTCTTATTCTCGAAGGCAATGTCTTCAACTATGACGTCACGATTGGCGATAATGTAGTCATGTGGTCCGGTAACCACATCGGCGATCTCTCGGTCATTCAGGATCATGTGTTTATCTCATCGCATGTGGTCCTTTCCGGGGAGGTGACTGTCGGGGCCAATTCATTCCTCGGCGTCAACGCTACGGTTTCGAATTACGTTAAGGTGGGCGCCCGTTGTTATGTTGGCGCCAACACGCTGATTGCTCAGGACACTCTGGCCGACAGTGTGTATGTGACCAAAGGCACGCCTAAACTAGAAGGCATCGACAGCCTGAGATTTCTACAGGTGATCAAATCGTGAATTGAGCGCGAAAGGACTGAGATGAAGCGAGAACTTCTGGATGTATATGTCTGTCCGGTGAGCCATGCAGCCTTGAGCCCTGAGGGCCAGGGAACAGGCCAGGCGGAAGACATGACTGACGGCGAGTTGGTATCAGCAGCCGGCCATCGCTACACCGTGAAGCAGGGGATACCGGTGTTCCTGCCTGACGCTGCTTCGTTAAGCCAATCGGAACGGGAAACTCAGGCCGACTATGACGCATCGGCCGAACAGAAATACGATGCTGCGGTTGACTGGTTATTCCGGAGTTTTTACGAGAATGAGGATGAGGTGCGCGGCCGGATGATCGACCTGATGCACCTCACCCCGGGCGCCAGAGTGCTGGAGATTGGATCCGGCACTGGACGTGATTCGTATCGCATCGTCCAAAAACTCGATGAGCGAGGGGAGTTCTTCGTCCAGGATCTTTCCGAGCAGATGGTATTCAAGACTCGTGAGCGACTGGAGCGGGAAAAGGCTGACCGTGGATTTGCTGCGCGCATCAGCTACTTTGTTTCCACGGCCCGCTTACTGCCGTTTCCCGATGGTTTCTTTGACGCCGTCTTTCACTTCGGGGGTTTCAATAACTTCAGCGAACCAAAGAAGACCCTGGCCGAGATGACCCGGATTGTGAAGCAGGACGGCTACGTGGTCTTTGGTGATGAGGCCTTACCGCCGTGGCTCGAGGGCACCGAGTTTGGCGAAATGATTATCACGAACAATCCCCTCTTCAAGCACAAGCTCCCGATGGCTGCCCTGCCCGAAAACGCCCGCGAGGTTACGCTGCGCTGGATCCTGGGCGGATGTTTCTATCTGCTCGACTTCAAGGTAGGCGATGGACCGCCGCCGACAGATATGGATCTGCCGCACAAAGGATGGCGCGGAGGTTCGATGAGGACTCGCTATTACGGACAATTGGAAGGGGTCACGCCCGAAGCCAGGAAAATGGCGATCGAATCTGCCAAAGCGAGTGGGTTGAGTGTTCATGAGTGGCTCGATAGTGTAGTCAGACGTGCCGCGGGCTCCAACGGCGAGGATGCTGTGCAGAGCAGCCGGAAGGTTTGAGATGAGTTGGCGAAAGTTTGGCAGGGTATTCGAACCTTCCGGTGATCTCGATTGGGCCCGCACCCATGCCGCGAATCCGATCCCTGAACATGTAGAAGGCGACATCTTCCGGATCTACTTCAGCGCTCGCGACCAGAAAAACCGATCGAGTATCGGTTACGTCGTCGTGGATCTGGGCGCTGAACCACGGGTTGTCGATATCCCCGCGCAGCCCGTGCTAAGGCCCGGTGACCTCGGCATGTTCGACGATTGTGGGGCGTCGATCGGCTGTATTCTGCGGATTGGGGACGCCCGGTATCTGTATTACATGGGTTGGAACCTGACTGTATCGGTTCCCTGGAAGAACGCCCTCGGACTGGCGATTAGCGAAGGAGACGGACCATTTCGACGAGTTTCCCGCTTTCCCATCGTACCTTTGGATGAGATCGATCCCTATACAATCTCGTACCCGTGGGTCATGCAGGATGGTGCCCGGTACCGAATGTGGTATGGCTCAAATTTACGTTGGGGGCCGGCCAAGAAGGACATGCTGCATGTCATAAAATACGCCGAGTCGGACGACGCTATTCATTGGACCAAAACTGATCGAATCGTGATCGACTCTGGCTCACCCGAGGAGAATGCTATCTGCAAGCCTTGCGTCGTCAAGGAGGCCGAGGGCTACCACATGTGGTTTTGCAGTCGGGGAGATAAGTACCGGATTCAACATGCTGTCTCGGCCGACGGATCGACTTGGAGGCGGCTGGGACGAGATGAGGGCATCGACGTGTCTGCAGCAGGTTGGGATTCAGACATGATCGAATATCCGTGCGTGTTTGACCACAGCGGCCGCCGTTTCCTGTTATACGCCGGCAACGAGTTTGGCAAAACCGGCTTTGGTCTTGCGGTTCAGGAGACCTGAGCGCGCGCGACCCGATTTCGTGCCTGGAGTTCCTTACATGGATGTACTTTTGGAAAAAGACGAACCGCTGACCGACGCCGAGAAGCTGCTTTTTGGAAGTTTCGGCACGGGCGCCAAAATTCGTCCTCCATTCCGCATACTTAATCCTCACCGGATCTACATAGGCGATCATGTAAGCATCCGTGAGGAATGTTACCTCCATGCTTACGAGGATCTGACCAGGTTGCACGCCTTCGTCGAGCCACAGTATCAGAAGGATTTTGATCTCGGTCAGTACCAGTATGATTCGCGGATCGTGATCGGGCGTGAAGTTCAGGTGGGGAGAAACTTTTTTATCTCCTGTACAAACTCAGTCGAGATTGGTCGCAACGTCACCATCTCAGAGCGGGTCTTCATCGGCGACAATAACCATTCTTTTTCTCACTCGGAAGTTCCCATCATGCAACAGCCGAACAAAGTGGGCATTCCGATCTTTGTCGGCCCAGGTTCGTGGATTGGGGCTGGCGCGGCGCTTTTGCCGGGGACGCGGCTGGGAAGAAACAACGTCGTCGGCACGCTCTCGGTGGTCAAGGGCGAATTTCCCGATCATGCAGTCATTGGTCCCGAACCCGCAAAGCTTCTTTTCGTGAAACAGTATCCGACGACCTGATGCTCGGGTGCCGTGCTGGTTTTCTTAAGCGGGCGACGATTGAAGATCACGGGCAGCAAAACTCTTCAAATAAGATGAAGCTCCCGGTCCCTGGTTGAATATAAGATCGACAATACTGACCTGAGATAAAAACGGCGTATAGAGCTGAGAATATTCGCGATAGCCTGAATAATCCATATAAGCGACCGAGATTCCTTCGTGCTCGAACAAATCTTCGTCAAGATAGGCCTGGGCTGCGGGCCCTGAAATATATTTGGTGCCGCCGGCCTGCTTGCACAAATTCACCAGCCTTTCAGTTTTATCGCCGCTCAATTGGTAATCCATTGACCACGAGATAGTGGTGTTGATTCCGAGCAAGCTGCAGATCGCCCTGATAAAGCGATAGTTGACCTGCGAAAGATGGGTTTCTGGCGCTCCCAGATATAATTCTTCGAACGCTTGTTTGTAATCCTGAAAATGAGCGGCTTTGGCATAGTTGTGGACGATCGAACGCCAGTGGTCTCCGGCCCATTTATCGTCGGCGACCATCGTATCTTTGATGGTCTGCAGGTACTTGCCTTTGACCTGGACAGGTATCGTTAGCCAACTCGGGCCGCTGGGCGTCTTGATTATGTTTCGGTTCCGCCAATCCCTCCGGGTGTACTGCATATCGTCATAGAGAATGAATTCATCTACCGAATTGATTAAGTCAAAATATCCACGCCACGGTATGTAGTTGGATTGAAGGATGGCAATCGTTCGGTTCATCGTGTAGATTTTTCTTTGGCAGGCTGACGCCAAATCGTCTCGCCCTGATGGTCTGACTATCGGTTAAAGCAGCGTTTCTCGTCGGTCTGCAATGGCAGTGAAAGCGATTTCAAAGGCGCTCTGTTTGCTCTGGATACGCGAAAGTATAGCATGCCGCCGGCTGAGTGTTTGGGTCGGGAAAACACTCTGATCAGATCCCGCTGGTCAAACCGCCGACGCGAACTTTGTGGCCGAGTGCATCCTACCGGCGCATCGAATTTGCAAAATGGGCTCGCTTGACGCACATCTTTGGGATAGATAGACTGACGCCTTTGGCAATCCGGGCTCGCTTAACCCCCGGATATGTTTTCAGGCTGCCGAAGTCAATCACATTCCAGGGCTGAATTAATGGATATTCTCCAAAGTGAGGGTGCGCTAAGCCAAGCTGGCATCGCTCAGACCTCTAGCTCTGTGAAAGGATCAGCCGCTGGCGCGGCCGGATTGCCTGACAAGCCTTTGATCGTGATCGGGGCGGCGGGAACATGGGGCGGATCGGGGCTGAAAGAGCTTTGGTATTATCGCGAGCTGCTCTACTTTCTGGCGTTGCGAGACGTTAAGGTTCGTTACAAGCAAACGCTGCTTGGAGTTATCTGGGTGGTCATGCAGCCATTGCTCATGACCCTTATCTTCACGGTTTTTCTTGGGGTGCTGGCTCGGGTTCCGGCCAACGGTAAGCCCTATCCGCTGGTGGTGTACACAGGACTTCTGCCCTGGACTTTCTTTTCCAGTGCGCTTCTCGGATGCACCTACAGCCTGGTGGGCAACGCCAATCTGATTACCAAAGTATATTTTCCGCGGATTCTGATCCCAGCCGCCTCAATTGCGGCCCGGCTGTTGGATCTGGCGATCTCGTGCGTAATCATGCTCGGCCTCTTATCGTACTATCGGTTTGTGGCCCACTTTCCTTTGACGGTGACCTGGCAGTTCGCACTGATGCCCGTGGTACTCGGCCTCCTCATTCTCTTCACCCTGGGCCTCGGCCTGCTTATCTCTGCCTTGAATGTTAAATATCGTGATGTAAGCGTCGCGCTGCCGGTGCTCATTCAGTTATGGATGTTCGTGTCGCCGGTTATCTATCTGAGTGATCTAGTTCCGGTCCGATTCCGAATCTACTACTTTCTAAACCCACTGGCTGGGCTGATTGATGGCGTTCGCTCCATCCTCTTGGGCGGCGCGCTGAACACCTTCGCGCTCGCGGTCTCAGGATTGGCCACGCTGATCCTGTTGGTCCTTGGAGCGGTCGTCTTTCGCCGGGCGGAGAGAAATTTTGCCGACGTTATCTGAGTGCCCGGATGAAACCAATAATCAAGGTCAAGGATGTTTCCAAGCAATATCGGATCGGTTCGGTTCAGTCGGCTAACCGCACTTTCCGCGAGGTTCTGTCCGCGGCAGCCAGGAGTCCGGTTAGAAAGTTGCGCGGTCAGTCCCCCAGCCCGTACCAGACGATCTGGGCGTTGAAGGGGATCAATTTTGAGGTTTACCCGGGCGAAGTCGTAGGCGTCATCGGACGCAACGGAGCAGGCAAGTCGACTTTGCTGAAGATACTTTCCCGAGTCACTGAACCGACCACCGGGCGCATTGAACTCTTTGGCCGAATCGGCAGTCTGCTGGAAGTCGGGACGGGGTTTCATCCGGAGTTGACTGGCCGCGAAAATGTTTTTCTGAACGGGGCTATTCTGGGCATGAGACGGGCCGAGATCGAACGGAACTTCGATCGAATTGTGGCCTTCTCTGAAATTGCACCTTTCATTGACACGCCAGTTAAGTGGTACTCCAGCGGCATGTACCTCCGGCTGGCCTTCTCGGTCGCTGCCCACCTGAATCCCGAAATCCTAATTATCGATGAGGTGCTGGCCGTCGGTGACGCAAACTTTCAACGCAAGTGCTTTAACAAGATGCAGGAGCTCCGCAAAGACGGGCGAACTATTTTGTTCGTCTCGCACAACATGCAGGCAGTCACGCGTTTGTGCAAACGTTTGATCTATTTGGAAGCAGGAGTCGTAGCCGATGATGGCGATCCAACCGACGTCTCGGTTAGGTACATGGAATCGTCGTTCAAAACCAAGAGTCAGAAGCGTTGGCAGAATCTGGGTGAGGCACCGGGAAATGATATTGCCCGGCTGTGGTCGGCGCGCGTCCGCAACGAAAGCGGCGAGACGATAGAGATGATCGACATCCGGCGGCCGGTGGCGATTGAAATTGAGTTCGAGGTGTTGGAGGAGGGCCACGTGCTGGTACCCAACTATCATTTTACAAATGAGGATGGTGCCTATGCGTTTGTCGCCGCCGACCACGACCCGAATTGGCGCCGGCGCCCACGGCCACGGGGTCGATTTATCAGTACGGCCTGGATTCCCGGTAATTTTCTTTCGGAAGGCGCTTTGAGAATTGGCGTGGCCGTCAGTACCATGTCACCCGTCGTGGTGCACTTCTTCGAAGAAAGCGCGGTGGCCGTGCAGGTGATTGATAAGAGCGAAGGCGACTCAGCTCGGGGAGATTATGCCGGGCCCATGCCGGGCCTGGTCAGGCCGCTCCTCAATTGGACCACTGAGTTCCTTCCCGCTGCAGAGGGCGCCGGTCAATTAGTCGGAGAGAGCGCCTCATGAAGGTAGTTATCCTTGCCGGCGGGCTCGGCACTCGGCTCGCCGAAGAGACCGAAATCAAACCCAAGCCGATGGTTGAGATCGGTGGGCGTCCGCTCATCTGGCACATCATGCGCCACTATTCACATTATGATTTTAACGAGTTTTTTATTGCACTTGGTTATCGTGGCGAGGTCATCAAACGCTTTTTTGTAGACTACACCAGCCTGTCCGGGAACATGAAAGTGGATCTGCGGCACGGCAAGGTCGAGGTCGAAAGCGGTGAGTGTGAAGATTGGATCGTCCATCTGCGCAACACTGGACTCGATACCAACACGGGTGGGCGAATCAAGCGCCTCGAAGGTTCCCTGAACCAGAGTACTTTCATGGTCACCTACGGTGACGGAGTTTGTAATGTTGACCTGCGACGCCTGCTAGCATTTCATCGTGCTCAGGGACGAATCGCGACGGTGACCGCTGTCCGCCCGCCCGCGCGTTTCGGAGGTCTGGTCTTTGCCAATGACCTGGTTACCGAATTCACTGAAAAGCCACAAATAGGTGAGGGTTGGATTAACGGAGGTTTTCTCGTGTGCCAACCCGAGATCTTCGACTATCTCGAAGATGATGACTCAAGTCTTGAGGCTGATGCCCTCGAGACCCTCGCGGCGAAGGGCCAACTGGCGGCATACCGGCATGAAGACTTTTGGCAATGCATGGACACGCTGCGAGACAAGAGATTGCTGGAAGGCCTGTGGCAGGGGCACCGGGCTCCCTGGAAGGTTTGGGAATGAACCGCGAGAAACAGCTGGTCGCCGACCCGCG
Source organism: Pyrinomonadales bacterium (assembly GCA_038230715.1). Lineage (GTDB taxonomy): Bacteria > Acidobacteriota > Blastocatellia > Pyrinomonadales > Pyrinomonadaceae > UBA11740. The sequence goes on along the minus strand of JBBRMS010000005.1, from coordinate 52,829 downwards.
GTCAGATGGGTTTTGGCAGGACCGTCCGACTTTCGTCACCGGCGCGACCGGTTTGATTGGCGGCTGGTTGGTAAAACTTCTGGTGAGCCACGGCGCCGACGTTGTTTGTCTGGTGCGCGACTGGGTTCCGCAAAGTGAATTTGTTCGGGCCGGTTTGACTGAGAGTGTCACGGTAGTGCGCGGCAGCGTCGAGGATCAGAATCTGCTGGAGCGCACTGTCGGCGAATATGAGATCGATACGGTCATTCACCTGGCCGCCCAAACTATTGTCGGCATCGCTAATCGAAACCCGGCCTCGACCTTTGCGACGAATATCGCAGGCACCTGGTCATTATTGGAAGCGTGCCGCCGCAGTCCCACCGTTAAGCAGATTGTCGTGGCCTCTTCAGACAAGGCCTACGGCGATCAGGAGGTGCTGCCTTACCAGGAGGCCGCGCCGCTGCAGGGGAGTCATCCCTATGACGTCAGCAAGTCTTGTGCTGATCTGATCGCGCAGTCTTACGCGGTAACCTTTGGATTGCCGGTGGCTATTACTCGCTGCGGAAATTTCTATGGTGGCGGCGACTTAAACTGGAACCGAATTGTGCCTGGCACCATTCGATCAGTGTTACGGGGACAGCGGCCCGTGATTCGTTCGGATGGCCAGTCGATCCGCGATTACTTTTATGCCGAGGATGGCGCCGCGGCGAACCTCCTGCTGGCCGAGCAATTGGCCGCCAAGCCGGAACTAGCCGGACAGGCTTTTAACTTCTCCAACGAGCTTCAAATAACCGTGTTAGATTTGGTCGAGCAGGTGTCTGAGTTGATGGGTTCCGATCTGAAGCCGGATATCCGTGACGAAGCCAGCAACGAAATCAGGCACCAGTATTTGAGTGCTGAGAAGGCGCGCCGGGTGCTCGGCTGGGTCCCGCTCTATGATTTGAAAGAAGGTCTGGATCGAACCATTGACTGGTACAAGGATTATCTCGGGACTTAAGTATGAACCAGCCACTGCCTGCCTGCCGGTCCTGCAATTCCACCGGGCTCATCTCGATTCTGAACCTTGGTCGCACCCCTCTCGCCAACGGTTTACTCACCGCCGAGAAACTGTCTGCAGAGGAAGCTACCTATCCTTTAGAACTCGTGTTTTGCAAACACTGCACCTTGATTCAAATCACCGAGACCGTGCCGCCGGAACAGTTGTTCAGTGAGTATTTTTATCGTTCATCGTTCTCCGATACGATGCTTCGGCATGCCCGGGAATTGTCCGCGAAATTGGTAGCTGAGCGGGGGCTGGATCGCGATTCCCTCGTGATTGAAGTTGCTAGTAACGACGGATACCTGCTCCAGTATTACCAGGCGGAGAACGTGGTGGTCTTGGGGATCGAACCGGCGCAGAACATTGCGCGCATCGCGCAGGAAAAAGGGATTCCCACCATCAGCGAGTTTTTCGGCGCCGAGACAGCGGCAAAGTTACGCGCCGAGGGAAAGCGTGCCGATGTTATTCATGCCAACAACGTGCTGGCCCACGTGGCGGACCTCAATGGGTTTATCAGCGGCCTCGGGATGTTGTTGAAGGACAACGGCGTGGCCGTGATTGAAGCGCCGTACGTTAAGGATCTGATCGATCGTTCAGAGTTCGATACGATCTATCATGAGCACTTGTGCTATTTCTCCCTGACTGCGCTGAACACTTTGTTCGCCCGCCACGGCATGGTAATTCAAGATGTTGAGCGCCTCGAGATCCACGGCGGTACGTTGCGTATTTATGTCGGCAAGGATGGTCACGCCTCGAACTCTGCGACTCAGTCAGCCGCGGTTGAGCAGTTGCTTCAGGAAGAATCTGAGTGGGGCGTGGGGGGCTGGGAATTCTATAGCGGCTTTGGGGCCAAGGTTGAGTTCTTGCGCAGCGAATTGGTCTCTCTGTTGCGGCGACTAAAAGGAGATGCGAACCGCATCGCTGTTTATGGCGCCTCAGCCAAGGGCAGCACGCTCTTGAACTATTTTGGGGTGGGACGTGAGACGCTAGATTTTGTAGTTGACCGCAGCATTATCAAGCAGGGTCATTACACACCCGGAACTCACTTACCGATCTATTCGCCGGAAAAGCTTTTAGAGGCAATGCCCCAATATACGCTTCTCCTGACGTGGAACTTTGCCGCTGAGGTCCTGGAGCAGCAAGCTGAGTATCGTCGCCGGGGCGGCAAGTTTATTATTCCGGTTCCCCAGGTGAGAATCGTTTAAAGCTTCGAAATTGCTGGCGGAGCCTTTCGGATCAAATCTGGTATTTCATTATGATCTTCAAGCCAACAAAACTTGCTGGAGTCTTCATTCTGGAACCGGACCGATTCGAGGATGAGCGAGGATACTTTGCGCAGACCTGGTCTGAAAAAGAGTTTGCTGAACGCGGCCTCGAGTCCCATGTGGCCGAGTGTAACCGTTCCTTCAATGGCCGCCAGGGCACGGTTCGCGGAATGCACTATCAGGCGGCGCCGTTCAGTCAGGTCAAAGTAGTTGGGGCTGTGCGCGGGGCCATCTTCGATGTAGTTCTCGATCTCAGGTCTGATTCACCGACCTTTAAACATTGGGTTGCGGCTGAGCTCTCGGCGGATAACGGTTTGTTCTTTTATGTGCCGGCGGGTTGCGCTCATGGCTTTCAGACGCTGCGGGATCAAAGTGTAGTCGCATATCAGATGTTCGCGCCTTATGTTCCTGAGTATGCCAGCGGGGTGCGCTGGAACGATCCGGCGTTCGCGATTAACTGGCCCCTGACGGATGACATAATTATTAACCAGAGAGATCGCGACTATCCTGACTTTGAATCTTAGGCCAGGATGGGTTCCTGCGCAGAGCAGTCTGCTTGAGCCATGAAGAAAGTCTTTGTTACGGGCGCGAACGGATTCATAGGTCGCCACTCGCTGCCGTTATTGCGGGCGCGTGGTTTCGAGGTCCACGCGATCTCAAGGACGCCCGTGGAGCGAGATTCAGAAATACACTGGCATGTGGCGGATGTGCTCGATGGCAAACAAGTGGCCGAGGTTATCGGCAGGATCAAGCCGACCCATCTGTTGCATCTGGCTTGGTATACAGAACCCGGGAAGTATTGGACCGCGCCTGAGAATCTGCAGTGGCTGACTATGAGCATAAACCTGCTGGCCGTTTTTGCCGGCAATGGTGGCGAGCGGTCGGTGGTGGCGGGTACCTGCGCCGAGTACGAATGGAATGAAGAAGTCTGCAGCGAGGAGACGACGGCGTTGCGGCCGTCAACGCTTTATGGAACGTGCAAGCATGCGCTCCACCTGGTGCTGGAAGCTTATCTCCGACAAATCGGTTTAAGCTCTTCCTGGGCCAGACTGTTTTTCCCTTATGGCCCTTATGAACGCCCGGAGCGCTTTATTCCATCGGTCATTTGTTCCCTCCTCGAAGACCAGGTTGCCCGCTGTTCTCACGGCAATCAGCAGCGGGATTTTTTGTTCGTGGAGGACGCGGCGGCAGCATTGGTCGCTTTGCTTGAGAGCAATGTGAGCGGCCCGGTTAATATCGGTTCCGGTGAGGCAGTTACGCTGAAGGATATCGCCTCGAAGATTGGTGAATTGCTGGATCGGACTGAGCTGATTCGGTTGGGCGCTATTTCCGCAGCGACGGGTGAACCGCAATTATTGGTGGCGGACGTTAGCCGGCTGCGCGAAGAGGTTGGATGGAGTCCGGGTGTCACTTTGGATCAGGGTTTGGCGAAAACCGTTCGATGGTGGAAGGACGCGGGACTCAAAGCGTTGAGGCGCGGAAACTGAAGAAATTCCCAGGGTTCCTGAAAGCTTATGAAAATAGTAATCGACACCACAGAGAAGACTTTGACCTGTGAAGCACACGATGGTGCCCGTCAGTTCGACCTCTACACACGCGAAGCGTTTGAGTTGATCTCAGAGCAATGGCTTGCTGTGGGATGGAATCAGAAATATCCCTACACCTTTAGTTGGATGGGGCGTCCGATAATTCAGCTTCCCGAAGACATGGTCCGAATTCAGGAGGCTATTTATCGAGTGCGGCCCGACGTGATCGTCGAGACAGGAGTTGCGCACGGGGGATCTCTAATTTTTTATGCGAGTCTGTGCCGGGCGATGAATCACGGACGCGTGGTGGGAATCGACATCGAAATCCGTCCGCATAACCGGCGGGCGATCGAGGCTCACGAGATGAAACCTTTGATTACCCTAATCGAAGGCAGTTCGATAGATCCGCAGATTGTCAGGCAGGTACACGCTCTGGTTAAGCCGGACGAAACCACCCTGGTCATCCTGGATTCGAACCACACGAAGCAGCACGTCGCAGCTGAGCTTGAGGCTTATCATGACCTGGTTAAGCCGGGCTCCTACATCGTTGCGACTGATGGGAGCATGAAGGATCTGTTTGACGTCCCGCGGGGCAATCCCGAATGGGCCTGGGATAACCCAACGGCGGCGGCTGCCGATTTCGCCGGACAGCATACTGAATTTATTCTCGAGCAGCCGGCGTGGTGTTTTAACGAGAGCGACCTGACCAAAAACATCACCCATTGGCCGGGTGCCTGGTTGCGAAAAGTCGCGTAAGTCAAAATTGCTTTTCAGCAAAGCTTTTTGACTCCCACGCGGCCCTCCGCCCCATCCTGCTCTGCCCAAAAATATACGGAACGCCTGAACGGGTGGTGCGAGTGTGAGAGCTTTGCGCACCTCCTCCGACTCTTATAATATGCGGGCCAGAAAGGAGAACAGTTGTCCAGAGAGTCTTTTTTTTCGATCGTCATTCCGACTCGCAACCGGGGCAGGCTCTTGCGAAACGCTCTGCAGAGCGCCTTGCGACAGGATTTTGAGGATTATGAAATCATCGTCAGCGACAACTGTTCGGAAGACGATACGGGCCGGGTGGTCGAGGAATTGCGGACCTCCAGGGTGCGGTACGTTCGAGTAGATCGCCCCCTTTCCATGCCGGATCATTGGGAGCTTGCTTTGGATCAGGCCCGGGGAGAATATGTCACATTTCTTTGCGATGACGATGCTTTGACCGCGGGAGCGTTGCGCCGGGTGGCGGAGGCTGTGTCCACGACGAGAACAAAACTGGTCGCCTTGCATTCCGCCAGGTACTTTGGTGAGAACTGGTTTGACCCGACCCACCGGAACCTCGCCCTCCTGGATCCCGGGCCCGGCAAGGATTGGGAATGGGATAGCCGTGAAACTCTCAAGAGTCTTTTTAAGTGTCGCGTGTTGCATCAGGCCCCGCGAATGATTAATTCGTTTTGCGATCGTGAGACGATGCTTCGAGTTCGGCGTGAATCCGGGCGATTGTTTCTGATGTGTCCGGACTATTCTTTCGCGGCGTTAATCCTCACCCAGGTTCCGTCCTGGATTTACCTGGCTGAACCACTCCACGTCCAGGGCGTATTCGCCGAAGGTATCGGGTCTAGTCAGTATTACAATCGCGGTGAACCGTCGCGCGAGTTCATTCGTGAATTCAAGGATCTCAAACTGCTAACCCGCGTCCCAATGCAGGTTCCGGTAGTGACGAACTACATCGCGGAAACGCTCTTGATGTGTAAAGAGAGGATGGGAGCAAAGCTGTCCAACTATCACATCGATGAGGTGGAATACTTCATCGGATGCTGGCAGGATGTAAGCTTGCATGAGCATAATGGGGTCACGGTCGAGGCGGACAAGCAAGAGATACTGCAGACGCTTACCGATTGCTCCGAGGATGTGCGGCGGGCAGTACTCGCGGTAATCAATCCGTCAGTGCCACCGGTTGAGCATACTCCGGAAGACAAAGTTGCCGACGATCCCTTGTCTGATAATCGTTCCTTCAGGGATCTAGGTCGAAGTTTGATTAACCGGGCGGCAACGCTGGTAGCCTTCAGGACGAAGGCTGCCAAAGGTGTGGAAGTTTTCGAGCCGGCCGCCATACCTCTGATCCAACCGTCGCCTGAGCCTGAGACTGCCCCGGTCGTTATCAGAGGAGAGGAAGCGGGATTTCACAATATCCTTGAGTTTGCCGAACAGCTTCCGGGTTTGGTGAAGGGCTGCGCATCAGCCGCAACCAACGATGTGCATGTGCTCATTGGGCAATAAATCATCATGAGTATCTTAGGGGTCCTCGGAAAGTTGAGGATGAAGTTGCTGGCGCCGGTTAACCGCAAAGTTGACCTGCTGGGCGAGGAGCTTGCGGCTGCGCGCCAGGAGTCCACCAACGAGTTGCGGCTTCTGGAGAACCAGATCTCAAATGCGCGGCAACACTTCGAAATCCTGGAAACTTCGTCGACGAACCGACTAATGCGGATCCAGGAATCGCTGGGAAGAATAGAAGCGAGGGGCACCGCAAGTGATGGGTCGGGAGCTCTGGCGGACTATGAGTTCAGAGTTTTCTCTCAATGGGGTGAGGATGGAATTATCCAGCACCTTTTGAAGTGCGTTGAGATAGAGCGGAAGATTTTTGTGGAGTTTGGCGTTTCAGATTACCTGGAATCTAATACGCGATTTCTACTGGTTAACAATAACTGGACGGGGCTGGTGATGGACGCGAGCGAGGAATGCATCGCGCAGGTTCGCCAGAGCGCCATCAGCTGGCAGCACACCCTGTTTGCAGTTCCGGCGTTTGTTACCCGTGACAATATCAACGAACTAATAACTGCGCGCGGCATCAGTGGAGAGATAGGATTGTTGTCGATTGATATCGACGGCAATGACTACTGGATTTGGGAGGCGATTGACGCCATCAGCCCCGTAATCGTGGTCATCGAATACAATCATCGTTTTGGTCGCGACCGGGCAGTAACAATTCCTTATGACGAGAAGTTTCGCCGCGGAGAGAAGTACCCGCTGATTTACTTTGGAGCGTCATTGGCCGCCTTGTGCCGGCTGGCAGCACGCAAGGGATATGCTTTGGTGGGATGCAATAGCAATGGTCTTAACGCCTTTTTTGTGCGCTCCGACCACAAGCCTGACAGTCTCGAGGAATTGAATGCAGCGGAAGGTTATGTTGAAGGGAAATTCACCGAATCTCGCGATGAAGAAGGCAATTTCACCTCCGTTTCACCCGTAGAAGAGACACGGGTGCTGTTTAGCTTGCCACTGGTCGATGTGACTAAAGTTGGATAACGACTACTCGAGTAAACAGGTCTAATCTTAATGCGGTTCTCTCGGATATTGGTTCCGTGAGAATGCCGGGCTGGGGCTGCTCTTGATTCGGTTTGTGAGCGCGCCGGGCGTGAAATGATTACTATGAAGGCAGATCCTCTGGTCAGCATTGGGCTACCTACATTCAATCGCGCTGGTATTCTAAAGCGCGCGATCGATTCGGCCCTGACGCAGGACTATGTCAATCTTGAATTGGTGATTTCCGACAATGCCTCAACCGACCAGACCCAGGCTCTGTGTGAGGAATACTGCCGCCGCGACCCGCGCATTAGATATGTGAGGCAGCCAACCAACCTGGGAGCAGCCGGTAACTTCGCGGCCGTTCTGGCCCAGGCACAAGGCCAGTTCTTCATGTGGCTGAGTGACGATGATTGGCTCGACCCCGGTTATATCTCTGAATGTACTCGCGTCCTTGAATCAAATTCAGAACATCAACTTGTCTGTGGACGCGCAAGCTATTTTCAGGGGGCTGAATTTCAGTTCACCGAAGAACCTATTACGCTCGAGGACGACGACCGCTGCGCAAGAGTGCTGTCCTATTTTCAAAAGGTCGCGACCAACGGAATGTTTTATGGCGTGACGCGGCGCGATGTCCTCGCCGGTTTGAGATTCCAGACTACGATGGCCGGGGACTGGCTGTTAATGGCCAATGTCGCATACCTGGGCAAGACTCGAACCCTTGAAACTGTAGCAGTAAATCGCGACCTGGGCGGCGCCTCGCAGGATGCTGAATCACTGATCGCGCATTATGATTTGCCGGCCGTCCTGGCCAGGAATCCTTATCTGCCCATTGCCGTGATAGTCTTTCGCGATATTGCCTGGAGGTCTCCAGTCTATCGCGGGCGGGGATGGCGGCGCGCGGCGCTGGCCGCGAAGTGTGCGCTGGCGATTCTGCGAAGATATTGTTTACCGGGCTGGCGAATGAGTTTATTAAGCAGGTGGAACACGATGCGCACCAGGCTCGTGCTACGGACCCGATTGAAGCGCTTGCTGGGCATGCGCCACTAACGGCTCCGGCTCCGTAACTCCCGCGATCGCGAAGAGCACTGATACAGTAAAGAAGATGCGCATCCTTTACGACGGTAACATCTATGCGTTGCAACCTGCCGGCGGGATCACTCGGTATTTTGACAGCATTATCAGTCGTCTTCCCGATGACTTTGAACCGTCGCTGGTCCTGGGGCAGAAGCTTAATGAAAATCACCCGCCGCACCCAAATCTCAAAATTTTCCAACACGATGAATTCCATCAACTGTCGTTCTCTTACCGGCTCAGCCTGCAGTACTCAAAACTAAGGGACCGGGCCATGCGGGCGCGGCTGGCGCGGACACGCTTTGATGTGATCCACCCAACCTACTACACGCTGCTCGATGATCGACCGGTCGCCTCTTATCGCGGGCCGGTGGTCATAACGGTTTGGGACATGATTCATGAAATCTATCCCGCCGAACTTGATCCCGATGGAGCATTTGCCGCGCTCAAGAAAAGGGCTGTTGAGGCCGCCGAAATCGTAATTTGCATTTCTGAAAGCACGAAGAACGATCTGCTGGCTATGTACTCGATGCCGGAAAATAAAGTGGTCGTAACGCACTTGGCTTCAGAGTTGGATGCCGGCCTGTCCTACGGAACAGAGCAGGTGCCGGCTCGTCCATACTTTCTTTTTGTGGGCCGGCGCGGCGGATATAAGAATTTCGCCGGGCTGCTTCGGTCGTTTGCGAAGCTAACCACGAAACATCCTGACCTGGCCATCTGTGTGGTGGGAAGTCCTATGGATGATGGTGAGCAAAAAGAGATCGCTGAGCTCGGGTTGAGCGGCCGGATCGAGCATTACGGCTATCCGCGTGATCCGCAACTGGCGAAGCTATACCGTCAAAGCCTGGCCCTGGTTTACCCCTCGCGCTATGAAGGATTCGGCTTGCCGCCGCTGGAGGCAATGGCCTGCGGCGCGGTGGCTGTGGTCTGCCGCACCTCGAGCATTCCTGAGGTGGTCGGGAACGCGGGCGTGTTTGTCGATCCGGATTCTGACGACGATCTCGCCGATGTTCTGGACACGCTGGCGCGCGATCAAGGCATGCGCGAAGAACTGATTCTCAAAGGCCGCGAACAGGCAAAGAAATTTACCTGGGAGAAGACTGTCGCACAGACAATCGAGGCGTACCGGGCGGCCACCGTCATGCGTCAATGAATGTCGCCAGGGAACCTTTCTCAAAGGCAGAAACGAGCATCCGCGCCGAACGAACCTGCTTTAAGACAGACGCTGCAGAGGAAACCCAGATAGTGGCGAATCCGACACCGGCTGTGTATAGTCTTGGGTTCGATACGGATTCTCAGAGGTTCAACCACTCTGTTTCCAATGACTGGCAAAAGAGCACTCATTACCGGCATTACCGGCCAGGACGGCAGCTATCTCGCGGAGCATCTGCTGGCCCTTGGTTACGAAGTGCATGGGATCGTGCGCCGTGTAGCTCTTGAAGACCCCGAGCGTCGCTTTACCCGCATTGCTCACCTGCTGGACAAGCTGCAACTGCATGCGGCCAGTCTGGAAAGCTATCCAAGTATTTTCAGCGTCATCAGTCGCCATAAGTTTGACGAGTGCTACCACCTCGCTGCCCAAAGCTTTGTCGCCGAGAGTTTTCAGGATGGATTCTCGACGATGAACATCAACATCAACGGGACGCACTACCTGCTGGCAGCGCTCAAGGAGTTGCTGCCTGGCTGCCGCTTTTATTTTGCCGGCTCTTCCGAAATGTTCGGCAAGGTCCATGAGATACCACAGCGAGAGACGACGCCTTTTCATCCCCGCAGTCCCTACGGGATCAGCAAGGTGGCGGGATTTGAATTGACGCGCAACTATCGCGAAGCGTACGGAATGTTTTGCGCCAGCGGCTTGCTTTTCAATCATGAAGGGCCGCGTCGCGGATACGAGTTCGTCACCAGGAAGATCACCAATGCAGCCGTACGGATCAAGCTGGGCATGGCCGGCGAGGTGCTGCTGGGCAACCTCGAAGCGAAGCGAGACTGGGGGCATGCAGCCGACTATGTGCAGGCGATGCACCTGATGCTGCAGCAGCCGGTCGCGGATGACTTTGTGGTCGCCAGTGGAGAGTCGCACACGGTGCGCGAATTCTGTGAGCGCGCTTTCGCGGAACTTGATCTGGATTATCGCGATTATGTAAAAGTGGACGAGCGCTTCTATCGTCCCGCCGAAATTGACGAGCTGGTCGGAGATGCGAGCAAGGCGCGGGCGGTCCTGGGCTGGAAACCGAAATATACTTTTGAAGAAATGATCAGGGAAATGGTTCAGGCCGATTTGGCTGCTAATACCCGATCGGAAGGGAAAAGTTCTCCTTTGGCAGCGGTCAGCCTGCCTGCCGGCCGTCAGTGAATTTCTTCCGAAGAGCAATGCAACCGAAAATTTCGATCGTTACCGCTACCTTGAATCGCCGGGAATATCTGCCGCGCTGTATCGAAGGAGTAGCCAGTCAATCATATCCTCATAAGGAGCACCTGATCATCGACGGCGGGTCGACCGATGGAACGGTCGAGTTTCTCCAGTCCTGCGCCGAAAAGTATCCGCACATCAAGTGGATTTCCGAAACCGATAACGGGATCTCCAGCGCCCTGAACAAGGGACTGGCGATGGCTACCGGAGAAATTATTGGCGTTAACGGCGATGACGACTACTACCAGCCCGAGACTTTCGAAATCGTGGCGGCTGAGTTCGCCCGGGATCCTACGGTGGGAATAGTCTCGGGCAACTGCGATCATATCCGGAACGATGGGACGGTGTGGCTGACGCTGAAGGCTGGGTTTACCAGCCGGCGCGATTTGATCCAGTACTGGAACCACTGGGCCAGCTCAGTTTTTCTGCCCGCCCCGAGCACCTTTTTCAGGAAGACGGGGGTTGATATGGTGGGCGGTTTTGAAGAATCAGATCGCTATGCCATGGACTATCACCACTGGATCAAGCTGACGGAAAAGTTCCGCGTGCAGATAATCGACCGGGTCCTGGCCAGGTTTCGTTATGACGAAGGGACGGTCACCTTTTCAATGAGCGGCAGGCAGGTCGATGAGATGTATTCGATCAGCAGAAAGTATTGGGGCTCAAAATCGAGCCTTTCGTATTACCGGATGGCTTTCTCGTACCTAGAGCATCACCACTGGCCGCCTTTCAGGGATCGAGTACGAAATTCGTTTAGATATCGTTTGCGGAAGCTCCTTAAAACGTAAGTGGGCTGGGGCTGTACCTTGACGGTGCGGTTTTTGGTAGTGACTTGATTTGATTTGGTATTGTCTTTGGGTTGAACAGGAGTGATCCACGAAATTACACCAAAGGCGTTCTTTTCGGGTGGCTTCGTGAATCGTTTTAATAGGTAAGATGATCTCGCCTTCAGGCGGCATCGAGATTTCAAACTTAATGGTGAAACTAATTTATGGATTGGAAAGAAACTAAAGTTCTAGTAACCGGGGCGGGTGGCTTCATCGGCAGCCACCTCACTGAAACGCTCGTTAAGAAAGGCGCTACCGTGCGCGCGCTGGTGCGATACAACTCGCGTAACAATTGGGCCAACATTGAATCCCTGTCGGCGGAATCGAAGAGCAAGCTGGAAGTTGTTTCCGGAGATGTGCACGACCCGTTTTTCATCGATAGCGCGGTCCAGGGCGTTGATGTGATATTTCACCTCGCCTCGCTAATCGCTATCCCCTATTCGTATGTGGCCCCGCAGCCGTATGTCGAGACGAATATCATCGGCACACTCAATGTGCTCCAGGCTGCCCGGCGTCATAGCATCAAAAAGATGGTCCACACTTCAACCAGTGAGGCCTATGGGACGGCGCTCTATGCTCCGATCGATGAGAAGCATCCCCTGCAGGGACAATCGCCATATTCGGCCACCAAGATTGGCGCGGACAAACTCGCCGAGAGCTTTTTCCGATCCTTCGGATTGCCCGTGGCCACCATTCGGCCATTCAACACGTTCGGGCCGAGGCAGTCGGCACGAGCCGTGATTCCGGCGATTATTTCCCAGGCACTGATGCGCGACCGCATCGAGCTGGGCTCGCTCTCGCCCGTCCGCGATATGACCTATGTCAGTGATACGGTGAATGGATTCATCCGCATCGCCGAGGTCCCGGAAACAGTCGGCGAGGTGATTAATATTGGCCGCGGCAGTGGGGTCACGATCGGCGAGTTGGCCGATCGAGTCCTCTCTCTGCTGGAGATGAAGAAGCCGATCGTCGCTGCTGAAGAGCGGGTCCGCCCACAGCACAGCGAAGTCTTCAAGCTCATCTGCGATAACAGCAAAGCAAAGCAACTCCTCGATTGGGAGCCGCAGGTTTCCCTCGATGACGGGCTGCGGGCAGTCATCGAGTGGGTGCGGGGCAATCAAAACGCGTTCAAGTCGGATATCTACAACGTCTAGGCTGGTGCAACTATGAAAGCAGTCATCCTGGCGGGCGGCAGGGGCACCCGGCTCGCTCCCTACACGACTGTGTTACCGAAACCGTTGGTGCCCATCGGCGATGCACCGATTATCGAGATACTGCTCCGGCAATTGATGGCGGCGGGTATCGTTGACATTACCCTTGCCGTGGGCTACCTGGCTGAATTGATCCGCGCCTACTTCATGCAGCGGCCTTCGTTAACCAGCAACCTCAATCTTACTTACGTGATGGAAGAGAAGCCGACGGGTACGGCCGGGTCGCTTACCATGGTGCCGGATCTGGACGAGACGTTTCTGGTGATGAATGGCGACCTGCTGACTACGCTTAGTTTTCAAAAACTGGTTCAGCATCATCGCGATCAGAACGCTGCGCTTACCATTGCCGTGCACAAGAAAGAAATAAAGATTGACCTGGGCGTATTGATCACCGATAGCCAGGGGAACGTCACGGATTATAAAGAGAAGCCGGAGCTGGATTATCTGGTGAGCATGGGTATTTATGTTTATGAGCCGCGCGTACTGGGATATATCGAGAAGAACAGTTATCTGGACTTTCCCGATCTGGTGCTGAAACTGATTAAAGCCGGCGAGCGGGTCGTGGGCTATCACAGTGAAGATCGCTGGTTGGACATTGGGCGTCACGAAGATCATCAGCTGGCAGTGAAAGAATTTGAGGACCACCGGGCAGAGTTCTGCGCGGATTTTTGATCAGACCCACAACCTGGAGGATTCAGAAAGTTGCGGATTCTTTTTGTCGCTTTTGGGAGTAGCTCTCATACCGCGCGCTGGATCGGCCAACTCAGTAGCGAGAATTGGGATTTACATCTTTTCCCGGTTGATGAGTACTATCTTTATCCGGGTTTGCGCGATGTAACCGTGCACACACTCTTTCGGGTTAACTCAAAAGAGCTGGCGCCCAGTGTTCGTCAATCCAGTCTCTGGTGGCCGTTTCAACGCGGCAGAATAAGGCTGGGCGGTGCTTTGCAGAGATTGCCCGGCGAACCCATGTCCGCTCCGGCCAGGCTGGCAAGACTGATTCGGACGCTAAAACCCGACATCGTTCATTCGATGGAAATGCAGCACGGCGCGTATTTGACCCTCGCCGGCAGGGAAAGGTTAAATGGCTCGTTTCCTCCGTGGATGTATTCGTCCTGGGGCAGCGACGTTTATTACTTTGGCAAGCAGCCGGAACATGAAGGGCGAATTAGATCCGTGTTGGCCGCGTGCGATTATTTGATGGGCGACTCGCAAAGGGATCTGGATCTGGCTCGCGAATACGGATTCAAGGGAGAGACCATCGGGGTCTTTCCCGGAGCCGGAGGTTTTGAGATCGACAAGATGCAGAAGTTCCGCCAGCCGGGGCCCGTTTCGGCTCGCCGAATCATTGCCCTCAAGGGCCGGCAGGATCTTCTGGGTGGACGCGCTCTGGTTGCTCTACAAGCAATTCACATGTGTGCGGACGCGTTGGGCGAATATGAAATAGTGGTTTACATGCCACAGGGTGACAGCATCGTGACCTATGCCGCGCAATACATCAGTTTCGTTACCGGCCTCAATATCACAGTTCTGCCGCAGCACCGACCCTACGAAGAAATCCTGACGATGATGGGCGGCGCGCGCGTAGCTATCGGAATCGGCATGACTGACGGCACCCCGCACTCGATGCTGGAAGCAATGGTCATGGGCGCCTTTCCGATCCAATCCAATACTGCCGATACCAGGGGCGTGATCGAGGACGGTGAGAATGGTTTGCTGGTACCGCCGGAGAATGCCGGGGCAATCGCTGCGGCAATCAGGCGAGCGGTGTCCGACGATAATCTGGTAGATCGGGCCGGAGAGCTAAACAACAAGTTGACGCGAGAGCGCATTGACGAGCGCATAATCAAGCCCCGGGTTATTGCCGCCTACCAGAAGGTGGCAGCTAATCGGAAGGCCAGAGAGGCGAGGCAGTGACGTTGTCACGCCGGGTCACTCAAAGGCCCAGGTTTCAGTTTTTGGAGAAGGTATGAAGGTCAAGCCGGGTAGCCGTGATAAACCCACGGAAACAGGCGGCCCATTTGCTGTGATCGCTGGGCGATTTGTATGTTGACTGATTTCGTTCGTGCGGTGGCGGGAGGTTTTGTTGGGCGATGGCGCGAAGTCAAAGCCTGGCGAGACCTGTGCGCCCAATATCCACAAGTTGAATTTCAGCGCGGATCTTCCGCTGCAGGTAAGTGTACTTTCGGACCGGGAGTGTTAGTGATGTCGGGAACGATAGTTACTGACAGCGAGGTGGGGCAATATACATATTTTTCCAACTCCAGCTATATCTATCGATGCAAAATCGGAGCTTACTGCTCGATTGGACCTCATGTGCGGATTGGGCTGGGCGTGCATCCCACGCGAGACTATGTTTCGACCTATCCGTCATTCTATTCTCCCAACCATGTGGCTCGGGCCGATTTCGGTCCTACCACTGCTTTCCCGGAACATCTGCCGATTACGATAGGCAATGATGTGTGGTTGGGTGAGAGATGCATGGTTATGGATGGCGTTACGATTGGCGACGGGGCCATCATCGGCGCCGGCGCAGTGGTCACCCGGAACATTCCCGACTATTCAGTGGCCGCCGGGGTGCCGGCACGAGTCATCCGTCAACGTTTTGACGAAGAACAGATTGCTTTCCTCAAGAGACTGGCGTGGTGGAATCGCGATGTTGAGTGGATTCGCTCACATGCCCGACTGTTTCGTGACGTCGATTTGCTTGTCAGTGCATTGTCCACCGAAGTGGCAATACGATGAAATGGGTTTCGCTTTACAATCATAATTACAGATGCGTCTGACTACTCCTGTTGCATTTTTTATTTTTAACCGTCCGGATTTGACCGCAAGAGTTTTTGAGGCAATTGCTCAAGCCCGGCCTGAAAAACTTTTGATAATTGCGGACGGCCCGCGATCTTCTGAAGAGGCTGAAAAGTGTCGCAAGACGAGGAGCGTGGTCGAAAAGATAGACTGGGACTGCGAAGTTCTGACTAACTTTTCGGATACTAATCTGGGTTGCAAGCAGCGCGTAGCCAGCGGAATACACTGGGTCTTTTCCCATGTTGAGATGGCCATGCTGCTGGAGGACGACTGCCTTCCAGTCCCATCCTTTTTCCCGTTCTGTCAGACAATGCTCGAGCGATATCGCCATGATGAACGAGTCATGCATGTTGGAGGATGTAATTTCCTGCCCGATCAGATCAAGATTGATGATAGCTACTTTTTCTCGAAATATATTTTCCCCTGGGGATGGGGAACCTGGCGAAGGGCCTGGGAAAGCTATGACGAAGATATGAAATCGTGGCCCAGATTCAAGGAAGCGAAGATGCTCCAGAGCATTTTTGAGGATCCCGAGGAGCGCCAATTCTGGGAGGAGAGATTTGAGCTCGCTTTCAATGGAGGGGTCGATACTTGGGATTTTCAGTGGTTTTATCACTGCTGGTCCCAAAGTGGTCTGGCAATATCTCCCCGCATTAACATGGTTTCAAATCTCGGATTCCAGCCTGATGCAACTCATACTAAAACGGCCCATGAGTCCGGCATCCTGGCAAACAGGCCGGCGGTCGATATGGAAGGGAACCTCAGGCACCCGGAATTTGTGGTGGAGCGTCGAGAGGCTGACGCTTATATGTTTGACGCTTGCTTCCGGCCGAATAAGACAAATCACGACGATACAATTCGCGCAAAGTTCCATCGCTACGGGGCAGAGATCAAGAGAAGGGCAAGTCAATTTAGGACCAGTTAACTGAGGTCTTCCCGCGACCAACAGGGTGAGCCGGCTCTCTGCTTTCCTCCGAGAGAGTTGGATTGTTACTCTGAGGGGAAGATTTTAGCAGTGGCCTTTCTCTTAACTGATGCTTTGCGTCGATTGTAAAGCTACGAGCCAGAAGGAAGGCTGCAGGCAGAAACAGGCCAGGAAGGTTCCGGCCCGGGGAATCAAACCTTTGGCAAAGTCTAGATCGGAGAATTACAGGTGGTCCGCTCCTTTATCTATCATTCGTTAGCAGCAGTAGATCGCCGTCTGCATTTACGCGCGTGGCTTCGCAAAGCAATTGACTCGAACTCGGGCCAGCAATCTGCTCAACCTGGGAATCTTGATCCCTTTGGTAGCCCAGAGCTGAAGCACTCGCGCCCGAAGACGGTTTTGGACATTGGCGGCAGTCATGGCCAGTTTGCCCGCGAAGCTCTGCGCTACTTTCCCGACGCGCCCATCTATTCCTTCGAACCAATTCCAGAGTGTTACGAAGAGTTGCTGGCTTTGCGCGAGCAAATTCCAAATCTGCAGCCAATGAATCTGGCTCTCAGCGATCATGATGGTGAGCAGGAATTGTGGCTCTCAGCCTATCGTGACTCGTCGTCGCTTCAGGAAATGCTGCCGGCGCATGTGGAGGCCTGGCCGCACACGGCCGTCGAAGCTAAGATTACAGTGCGACTGGCCCGGCTGGACGCGATTGCGCCGACCCTGGATCTCAAAGAGCCGATCTTTGCGAAGATGGATGTTCAGGGGCATGAACTGGCAGTGATCCGGGGAGGGCGAGAGACCCTGTCCCGCTGCCAGCGGGTAATGCTCGAGTGCAACTTTGCGCCGCTTTACCAGGATCAGCCTACGTTCAACGAGATCTACCGAGAAATGCGATCCATGAATTTTTGTTTTGATGGCTTTATTGGAAACCTGCGCCATCCTCGCACCCTCGAACTGCTGTCGGCGGATGCTATTTTTTACAAGTCTACTGACCAGGAATGATTTCGTTCGGAATGCCTGACAAGAAGACAGAATCGGCCTCCAGGACTCCGCGGATCTTCGTTATTATCCCGACGCATAACCGTTGGGACGAAGCGCGCGTGGCGCTCACCTGTCTGACAAAAAGTAATTATCCGAACTTTGAAGTCGTCCTGATCGACGATGGCTGCAGCGACGGAACGGGGCGGAACTGTCGAGCTGAATTTCCCTCGGTCACTATTCTGGAAGGCGACGGAAATCTTTGGTGGAGCGGCGCCATTAATCTCGGCATTGAGCACGCTCTGGCCCACAGCGCGGACGCGATTGTTTGGCTCAACGACGACAACCGGGTAGAGCCGGAGACGCTCACTCAGCTGGTTCAGTGTCACTTGCGACAGGGCCCTCAGAGCATTCCCTGCGCCCGCGTGGCATTAATTGGAGCAGACGTCGAGTGGGCCGGCCGCCCGCCGCGATGGCACGCTGATTATGAATCATGGAAACAACCTACGGCGGCTTTGCCGCAGGACTTCCCCATCGTGCATCCGCCGGGCGGGCAGGGAGTTTTGATCCCGGCGCAATGTCTTCGCGACGTGGGTGGGGTCGACGTGAAATCATTTCCGCACTACTGGGCCGATCATGACTTTCATTACCGGGCCATGAAAGCGGGCTACAGATATTTCGTCGCCACCGAGGCGGTAGTCTGGAACATGCCGAACAAAGAACGCCCGGAGGCGCCGAAACGGGTCATCGGATCTTTGCGAGGCACGCTCTGGTTTCTGTTTAACCGGCGATCGCCGATGAACCTGCCCACGGTTCACCGGTTGCTGAAGCGGCATCTCCCTCGCGCTGAATATCGACAGACATTTTATCCTTTGCTGTGGAGGCATCTGGCCTGGCTCGGCTATGAATGGGTGAGTCGGAAGCGGCTATATAAATGGGTGCGTGCACTAAAGCGGACAGTTACCGGGCAACCGTCCGAGAAGCTGATCCGGTAAATAAGTGCCGCTGACTTCGTTTGCAGTTGCCGGATATCAGATTTAGACGATCCACGAGAACAAGCGAAAATCAGAGTTTGCTGATCTAGTAGGATTCGGTGGCTCGGTCTTCTGCCGGCCGAGGCGCACACGAAAACAAATCAACACCAATACGTGTTTGGGTGTTAACGGATCGCCCGTCTACAATTGCCGTGAGTTCAAGGCATAAGAGTAATGGCAAAGACTTTCAGAGACATTAAAGGTATTCGAGGCGCTTTGTATCGCGCCGGTCAGGTGCAAACCCGCGCCGCTTTTGTAGCCGATGGGATTGCGAGTTTTCTCCGGTTTCGACTGCACCGCAATGGTTCGCGGCCATCCATCACCGCGGTAGTGGTAGGTCGGAATGATGACTACATGGCCGACTTTCGCGAACGCCTGCATGCGACGATCGAGTGGAACACTCGCTATCTCATCGACCAGGTCATTTTCGTAGAGTGGAACCCACCTTCAGATCGTGACTTGCTTTCGTATGAGTTAGCCGAAAAGTTCAAGATGTTGCGCGCCTTTGTGGTTCCGGCGGAAATACACCAGGCCATCAATCGCAACCCCAAACTCAACCTGCTTGAATACCACGCTAAGAACGTCGGTTTACGACGCGCTGAAACGCCCTGGGTAATGCCGACGAATGCGGACGCCGCCCTGGGACTGAATCTGGTGAACAAGATTCTGGGCGTGACTCTCGATCCAAAAGTGGTCTGGACCGCAGAGCGAATTGATATCAAGTGGGATGAAAACCAGCAGCAGCGCATCGGTCTCGGTGGCAGTCTGCGTTATCACCGGTTCATACCGTACGACCCGATGGGGACGGGCGAGTTCGCGCTCGCGGCCAGAGAACTGTGGCAGCGCTCGCGCGGTTATGACGAGTCGCTGGTGAAGCACAAGATTGGTTGCGATGTGCGCGGCATAGCCCAAATCCTCACGTTTGGAGCCCAGATCAACAAAGCGGGCACAGTGCTTCACCTGCAACATCCGACCTCCTGTGTTGAAGGTGTCCGAGACTTTCATGGTGAGCGAGCGACCGTCGAAGGTGTGCCTTACCAGAACGACGAGAACTGGGGACTGGGCAACGCGCGCGAAGAAGAGTTGGCAGAGCGCGTGTGGCGGCTAACGCGTCAAGAGTAAATGCGGAGTGCGGCGACCTGTCGCCGCTTTCTTCGTCGCGACTTGTCGCAACCCACCTCTCGGCGACAAGTCGCCGCTGAGAAAAGCGCTGACAAGTCAGCGCACTCCACATTCTCGCTCGCGTTCCCAGTTACAGGGTCGGTATGTTAAGTTTTGAGGTTCGCAAATTAGTGACTTTCCGAAAGAGTGAGGGAAAAGGGAAACTTTAATGGAGAATGGTTTTTGGCAAAGTAAGCGCGTGCTGGTCGGTGGTGGCGCAGGCTTTCTGGGGTCGTATCTGGCCCCGCAGCTCGTCGAGGCCGGCGCGCGATTGACCGTGGTGGATAATTTTGATAATAGCTCGGTCGACAGTCTCGCACCGGTTATCAAGGAAATAGAATTCGTGGAAGGCGATCTGCGCGATGCCGCGACCTGTGACCGGCTTACCAGGAACCAGGACGTCGTCCTGAATCTGGCCGCCAAGGCGTTCGGCATGGAGTATAGCCGCGCCCATAACGGCGAGATGCTGGTTTACAATCTGCTTTGTACCCTCACCGCTTTGGAATCGGCTCGCAAGAACAACGTCGAACGATTTCTGATTGTCAGCTCTTCCTGCGTCTATCCGGACGAAGCGGCGATTCCCACGCCTGAGTTGCCGGTTTTCACCGACATGCCTGAGAGCGTTAATCAGGGCTACGGTTGGGCCAAGCGAATCCAGGAATTGGCGGGCGAGTACTACGCGCGCGACTATGGAATGAAGATCACCATGGTCCGTCCGTTCAACCCGTACGGTGGCAACTATCGCTGGGGTTCGGAAGACAAAGCGCATGTCGTGCCGGCGCTGGTCAAACGAGTAATGGATGGCGAGGATCCTCTGATAGTTTGGGGCAGCGGCAACCAACGCCGAAACTTTCTTCACGCCAAAGACGCAATGAGCCTGCTAATGAGAATAGTCGAGAAGGATGTTGTCGCGATGCCGGTGAACATCGGTTACGACACCGATGTCACCATCGCTGATTTGGTGGATCAGATCTGCGATGTGGCCGGGGTAAAGCCGAAGATTATTTTTGATACCGACAAACCCGAAGGGCGATTCCGCAAGTGTGCCGATGCCACCCGGCTGCGAGAAGTTACCGATAATTACGTGCCTCAGATCTCGCTGCGGCAGGGCATCGCCGAAATGATCGAATGGTACAAACGATCATTCCCAAAGAAATAGTCGCGTGTTTGTCTCAAATGTAGGAACCTTAGATGCACTTGGTAAGTGCAATGAGGATCTGTTTCTTAACCTGCGAAGCAGGTGTAAGCATTAAGCCTGGGGCGTGAGCCCCAGGAAGCCTGGTTCTCACGTAAAGAGCCCGCGCAAGCGGGCGAAAGCCTTGCGCAACCAAGGGCTGTCGCCCGTTGTCACCGGGCTCCGATCGTTGTTCGCGAGTGTCCTGGGGCTTACACCCCAGGCTTTACGCTTGCGCCTGCTTCGCAGGCTAAGACAACCGCAATGCGCTCGGCAAAGCCGCGAGGGCCGCGACTATTGTGACAGCAACCCGTAAAACTGTGAGGCAGGATGGCCAGGCGCACTTTCGGTTGGGTTACCGCCCTGGCCTGGACGGACTGCGCGGCATCTCGATTCTGGCCGTGATGTTTGTGCACGGTGGTTTGTTCTGGTTGGGCCAGGGTGGGTTCCTCGGCGTCGACATCTTTTTTGTCCTCAGCGGCTTTCTGATCACCTCCCTGTTGTTGGAAGAGTGGAACCAGACGGGCTCAATTAGTTTCAGGAACTTCTACATGCGCCGGGCGCTCAGGCTGCTCCCGCCACTGGTTCTGCTGATCGCTCTGTGTCTGGCGGTGGTGACTTTGTTTCCTCCGCGCGAAGGCACTCTCGCGGCCGCGAAATCCATTCTGGTGGCGTTGTTTTATTTGTCCAACTGGATGCCAGGACAGGTTTACCCGCCGCTGTTTCATACCTGGTCTTTGGGAATAGAAGAGCAGTTTTACATCCTTTGGCCCATCGTGCTGTTCCTCTTCCTGTGGTTGAAAGCGCGACATCGTTCAGTTGTGATCTTTCTGGCGCTGTCGATTGCGGCCATCGCGGTTCACCGGGGAATGCTCTGGCACGATCTGAAGGGGCTTGACCGGAATCTGGTTTATACGCGGCTGGACGCGCGCACCGATTCGCTCCTGGTTGGTTGCATAGTTGGGATATTGATTTCACGAATTGCCGTTATCGAACATAAGTGGGTGGTAAGTAGCATCAGGCTGCTGGCAGTTCTCTCTACGGCCGGGATGGGTTATCTGTTGCTCACGATCCCATCCACCTCCGGGTTTCTTTATTATGGAGGATTCACCCTCATCGCGTTGATGGTCGCGATAGTGATCGCGCATCTGTTTGTTGCCCCAGGACGGATGTTTACCATCGTCCTCGGACTCCCGTTATTGCGATGGTTCGGCAGGCTTTCTTACGGGCTTTATCTTTGGCACTTACCAATTTATGTTCTTTATGACAATCTCTTCCCGCGGTTTGGGTTCAGGTCTTATACCCTGACGATCGTTTTGCCTTTCTTAATCAAGTTCATTCTGTCCGTGGCGAT
This sequence comes from Pyrinomonadales bacterium, assembly GCA_038230715.1. GTDB lineage: Bacteria > Acidobacteriota > Blastocatellia > Pyrinomonadales > Pyrinomonadaceae > UBA11740. Next base: position 30,782 of record JBBRMS010000005.1, on the reverse strand, counting down.
TTCCAGTCTGTCTTTCTACTTGCTTGAGCAACCGATCTTGAAACTGAAGAAGAGATTTAGCGTCGTGCGTAACGGAAGAGATGGCGACTCTGCGGTGGGCCCGCTCATGATGCCCGCCAGAGAACAGATTTGAGCGAAACACCGCGGACAATTGCGTGTGCGCTGACTCACAGGATGGAATGGGATCACAAAACAATAGCCCTCTGGGGCAATTGAAAAAAACGGTCGTGAACCTGCTGGGCCGAGACACCGCCAACCGCTTGTCGGCCCCGTATCATGACTGGCGCGCGGGGCGCCTGACTGGCCGCAGGCTGCAGGAATTGCCCGCCAAAGATCTCTGCGTCAACATCGGGTGCGGTTCTCGGCACATCCCGGGCTGGGTGAATCTGGACGCCGCTCGGGGCGACCACATCGATATCGTCTGGGATCTGCGGCGAGGGATGCCGTTCCCTGCGGGCAGTTGCTCGGCTGTCTTCGGTGAGCACGTGATCGAGCACATCCCGAAACCGGATGCTGCGCGGCTCTTGCGTGAAATTCATCGAGTCCTCGAGCCGGGCGGTGTAATTCGCCTGTCGACTCCGGATGCCGGCAAATTTTTGCGCGCCTATGTTAACGACCCAGAGTTTCTGGCGGACTCACGTTTCGCTGAGGCCGCCGAGACCTCAATGGATCGTGTTAACATGATGATGCGCGAATACGGACAGCACCTCTGGGTTTATGACATTGAATCGATTAGCCTGACACTGCAAAGAGCCGGCTTCAGTTCCGTCCAGGAACAGAGGTTTGGGGTGTCAACTCATCCCCGGATGCAGGGAATTGATTTGGCAGAACGCGAGTTTGAGAGCCTTTATGTAGAAGCCATTAAGTAGTAATGGTCCTGGGATTTCGCTCATTTGAAGTTGGTTGTTAGAGGCGGGTGTTGCCCGCCTCATGTTTTGACTTTAACTCAGCATCTCTGGGAAACAGCAGTTCCTAACACTTTGAAAACTCCAGTAGCCTTTCTGATCTTCAATCGCCCGGAGCGGACCGCGCGGGTCTTTGCTGAAATTGCGAAGGCGCGGCCGGAAAAGCTCCTGGTGGTTGCTGATGGCCCGCGCGCCGATCAGCCGGGTGAGGCTGAACTGTGCGTCGCGACGCGATCGGTGCTGGGGAAGATTGACTGGCCCTGCGAACTGCTGACTGACTTTGCGGAGGTTAATCTTGGCTGCAAACTTCGCGTATCGAGCGGCCTGAATTGGGTTTTTGATCAGGTGGAGGAGGCCGTCATCCTGGAAGATGATTGCCTTCCCGATCAGACGTTTTTCCCTTTCTGCGAAGAGCTGCTGGAAAGATACCGTGACGACCCACGCGTCGGCATGATCTGTGGCAGTAACTTTCAGCAAGGTAGGCGGCGATCTCCGGAGAGTTACTTCTTCGGATTGCAGGTGACCGTTTGGGGATGGGCCTCATGGCGGCGGGCCTGGCGAAACTATGATGTGGAAATGCGCCGCTGGCCCGAGGTGAGAGACACTTCATGGCTGGCTGATGTTTTGCAAAATCCGGTAGCCTCTAAATATTGGCAGGAGACCTATGAAGCTACTTATCAAGGTGGGTTCGGCACCTGGGACTATCAGTTCTTCTTTTCCTGGTGGTTGCAAAACTCGCTGGCGTTGATTCCGGATCGAAATCTGATCACGAACATCGGCTTTGGCGCTGCCGCAACCCGTACCCAGGACACGCTGCCTTCAATGGCAAATCTGCCGGTGAAGCCGATGAACTTTCCCCTCGTCCATCCGAATGATGTGGTCCTCAACCGGGAAGCCGACAATTTTTCCTTCAAGCAGATCTGCCCGTGGATAGTTGAGAATCAGAATTACTACTGGCAGCTGCGACACCGGTTTACAGCTTCGTTGCCCGATCCGGTGCGGCAGAGAGTCAGGGAGTTAAGGAACAAACTTCGGAGCTAGCTGCTGCCGGAAAGAGCAGGGCAAACGAAAAGTTTGTCCAACAAAGACGAATGCATTATCACTTGATCGGAATATGTGGGACGGCCATGGCTTCTTTGGCCGGGATGCTGCAGTCGCGCGGGCATCGCGTGACTGGCTCTGATGAAAACGTCTACCCGCCGATGTCCACCATGCTCGCCGGTTTGGGTATCGGCCTAATGCAGGGCTATGACGCGGCGCATCTGGAGCCCGCGCCGGATTGTGTGGTGGTGGGGAATGCGATCCCACGCGGCAACCCCGAAGTCGAACATGCACTCACTCATAGATTGCCCTACCGGTCGTTGCCCGAGGTACTCAAAGAAGAATTCATTCGCGGCCGGCGCTCGCTGGTGATTGCCGGAACTCATGGCAAGACCACGACCACCAGTCTCGCTGCCTGGGTGCTCAATCAGGGTGGTCTGGATCCATCGTTCATGGTGGGCGGAGTGGTGCAAAACTTCGGCTCGAGCTTTCATGTCACTGACAGCGATTACTTGATCATCGAGGGCGACGAGTACGACACAGCCTATTTCGACAAAGGGCCAAAGTTTATGCACTACCTGCCTGAGCTGGCGGTGGTCGGCAATATCGAATTCGATCACGCCGACATCTACCAGGATCTGGACGCGGTCAAACTGGCCTTCCGCCGCCTGATGAACCTCGTGCCTCGAAATGGAAGAGTGATTGCCGGATGGGACAGCCCGCATGTTCGTGAGGTCGTCGCTTCGTTCGGAGAGAAATTGTTCACCGGGCTGGAAACGTTTGGCACAGGGCAGGATGCCAGGTGGCAGGCGCGTGACATCAGCTACTCAGCAGGGATGACTCGCTTCCGCGTCTGGCGTGAAGGCAGTCAGTGGGCCGAGTTTCGAACCGAACTGATTGGCGACTTCAACGTGCGCAACTGTCTGGCGGTGATTATCGCTGCCGAAGCCTGGGGCGTCGAACGCCAGGCCGTAGTCGAGGCCCTCGCCACTTTCAAGAGTGTCCGCCGTCGTTGTGAGATTCGTGGTGAAGTCAACGGTGTCACTGTCATCGACGACTTTGCGCATCACCCGACCGCGGTCCGCGAAACCCTGATCGCGCTGCGTTCGAAATACCACGACCGTCGCCTGATCGCGGTCTTTGAGCCGCGCTCTCGCACTTCCTGTCATGCGACCTTTCAGGATAAATATGTGACCGCCTTCCTTCCGGCTGATTACGTAATTATCTCTGGAGTATTTGACCCGCGGCGGGCGGCCGAAATGGGTGGCGTGCTCGACACCGCGAAATTGATCCGCGACATTGCAGCACAAGGTAAACCGGCCTTCGCCATTACCGATGTCGGTGAGATTGTGGCTCGCCTCAGTTCAGAAATGCGTTCCGGTGACGTCGTCGCCGTCATGTCCAACGGCGCCTTTGGCGGCATTCACGAGCGCCTGCTCGCAGCGCTTGAGAAATAGATCCGGGCACAGCTCTCTACGGAGCTCCCACAATCCGCCAATTATTATTTACCTGAATTGAAATCGTTTTGTGTCGTTCGACCCAGTCGATGATCAGCTCGCGCACTTCTTCGCTTGAGCGATACAAGACGGGTGCGGCCGGGTACATTGTGAAGCCGCCGCCCCCGTTGACGCGATAGTTGTTAGTGACCACGCGGAATTTCCGGGCGGGATCAACCGGCTGGCCCATGAACTTCAAACTTTGGATTCGCTGGCCCACGGGTTTGGTGACGTCCAGCTCGTAGCTCACACCCTCAGCCATATCAAAGTTGTATCCGGGAATCCGCTGGTCGACCAACTCGCTCAGGTTCTTGCCCGGCTGGTACTCGCGAAAGTAGAGCGCCGAATGTTCCAGAGCTTCTTTCAGTTGCTGTCCGGTAAGCTCAATCGTTACGAGGGTGTTTTCGTATTCATACAGGCCCGCGATGTCCCTGACCGTGACCGGGCCTTTGGGTATCCGTGCCTGTGGATTGAAACACGCGGCCATTGAAACCTCGCCTTTGCCGGCTTCCATCTGGACGCGCTGAATCAGATCAATAATCGCCGTGTCGCGAAAACGACAGTCGGCGGAAGTTATTTCCTCCGGCGATTCGCCGATCGGGCGGCTTAACCAATCCTGCGTCTCCTTGTCGTAGGGTTGGCCCAGCGCAGCAATTTCCGGATCGACTGCGGTTTTTTCTGTGACCGGAATTGTCTTTGATTGTTTACCTATTACCTGCCAGCGGCCGGCCGCGGATTTCTCCAGATAAATATCAGCACGCGCCACGTGACTGGCCCAGCGATTCGCCTGGGTCAGTAGCACGCCGTTGATTACCAGTGAAGGAACATCACGGTGCGTGTGACCCATCAAAATTAAGTCGACCCCCGGGACGTCGCGAGCGATCGCCACTGCGGCATTTTCGTTCGGGACTTGGGAAGGACTCATGGCCCCGTTGCGCAGGTCCTCCTCGATGCCCATGTGCATCGTGATTGCTACCACGTCGACGTTCTCTTTCTCACGCAGAATCGCGACCCATTTCTTTGCTTCGCTGACGGTCTCTTTGAATTCCAGGCCCTTGTAGTTCGGAACGTTTTCCCAGTTGGGAATTCCGGGCGTAGTTAACCCCAGGACACCCACGCGGACGCCGTTGACCTCCTTGACGAGGTAAGGCTGGTAGTGGGTAGTCGTGGTGCCGGTGTTGTAGGTGTTGGCGGAGAGCCAGGGGAACCTGGCTTCGCCGCGGGCTTTTTCGAGCACTTTCAAGCCGAAGTTGTATTCATGATTGCCGACGGTCATAGAGTCGTAATGCAGGGCGCTCATGGCCAACATCATCGGATCGGGCGGCGCGTTGTTTTTCTTGTTATGAAAATATTCCAGCGGCGTGCCCTGGATCGTATCGCCAGAGTCGACCAGGAGAAGATTCGGATCAGTCTTGCGCGCATCCCTGATCAGGGTCGCGACTTTCGCAATGCCGACGTTGTCGTACTTATTCGTGTAATAGTCGATCGGGAAGACGCGCCCGTGCATGTCAGTGGTTCCCAGAATCACCACGTGTGCGCGTTGCGGTGCAGCTTTTTTGGCGGAGGTGCGGATCGAAACAGCCGGCACACAGAGCGACAGTGCCACGAAACCAATAACCAGAAGTCTTTTCTTGAACATTATTAGCGAACCTCCCCAGACTGATTTGAACTCGGGTAGCTCCCTGATTTCGTGTTGGGTTCTGCTTCCCTGAGACCAGAACGATTCGAGAAATTACGCGAAATGGAAACCAAAACTCTCACTCGTCTGGATTCGTGGAGCGTCTTATGCCCCAGACTTGTCCAGCATTTATGGTCGCAGATCACCGCAAGGCCTTGCCGTTTCGCCGCCTCTGCTCGGCAAAGCATAAACCTCCGCGGCGGTATGGCCAAAAACGCAGCCGGAGTAAACGAGGGTGAAGTGATCGCGCACCTGCTTCATCTTGTCCTGATTTTCAAAATACGTGCGGCCCCGCTGCAGAATGACATACGCCGACCCTTGATCAGAAATGGTGTATTTGGGATCTGACAGTACGCGCACCTGCAGATCTTTCCGGCCCAGCTTTTCAATGTAGTAGAGAACGACGCCGGGCGCCTCAGTCACAATCGTAGCGGCTTGCGGAGCGCGCGCGCATACAAACCTGATGGCATCGTTCAATCCATCGTCATAGAATTCATCATGAGGAAAAAAATATGCTGTGTACCGCGTGCCCAGGATGTTCGTGTACATCGCATAGTGCGGCGCGCTCGCATACGCGGTCCAGGCCGGCACGGCTATCAGTATCAGTACGAGCAAGGCGGTCGCCGGGCGCAGCATCGCGGGCCCGGCTTTTAACTTTTCCAAACCAACCCTACACCAGCGTATCAAAGTCATGGTTCCAATGGCCGCGCCCATATAGACAAACGGCATCAGCGAGAGCGTGTAGCGCAACCACTTTGATCCGACCAGTGAGTACGGAACCAGCCAGAAGAAAAGCATGAATAAGACAAAGGCATGGCCTGGATTTCGCCAACGACGCAGACTGACGAACAAGCCGATTAGAAAGGTGCCCGTCACCGCGAGAGGGACCTTGATGGCCATGAAGAGAAAGTAAAAATTCAACGGCAGCCCCCAGAATGGCGACGCCGACATCCGGTTCCGGTAAATCTGGCCTCCCATCAGGTAACCAGTGTGAGTCAGTAGCTTCTCTCCGGAGTACGCATCCAGATAGTTCCACACGCTGGGCAACAGGAGGACCGGATTTGCCAGCACCAGGGTGGCCCCAATAATCAGAAAAAAACTAAGCGGTGTCCGCCAGCGAATGTCACCTGGAGAAGGTTCCCGCACCCGGACGTAATGATGGTAGAGCATGTTCAGGCCGAGGTAGTGAGGGAAATACTTGGAGGCCAGCATCAGGCCAAAACTCACTGCGCTCAGATTGCGCCGCCGGTTACCTGGCTTTGGATCTGCCCCCTGATTCAGCTTGCCGTGAATAAACAGATAGAAGCCAAACAACAGGAAGAAAACCATCAGCGTGTCTTCCTTGCCGATGCGGCTGTAGGTAATCGCGTTGACGCCAAACGACCAGAACGCGGCGGCCCAAAGGCCGGTGAGTCGATCGAACAGCGCCGCGGTCAGCAGAAAGAGAGGAATTGCGGTCAAAGCCCCGAATAACACATTGGGAAATCTCACCGATGCTTCTTCGCTGATCGCGGATCCGGTAAACGAATTCCAGATCCGCGCACCGCGCATGGAAACGTCAACCAGCGCCTTCATCAACATTGGATGTTCGGCGTTGGCCGTAAAATCACCGCGGTCATAAGCGCGCGCTGCTTCCAGCTTGTTGATCTCGTCTTCGGCGAATCCAATGCTCCCCAGCCCACTCACGCGCAAGCCGAAGCCCGCAAGAATCATCAATCCGATCAGCATCACACTGACCTTTTCCCGTGACCAGACGCTGACACCTGGTAAATGTGTGGCAGCAGTTTTGCCCGAAACACCTGGCTCACTCTTTACTGAATCAAAATCAACGGATGACAACTTTGAAACTCCCTACTGTGCCTTAATCCTAAACGACTTCCCTGGCCGGTACCGGAGTGACCGCCGTCTCTCTGGCTTGCTCGGCCAGCGCGGCCTCAGCATCGCGTGCCACCGCGCGCAGCGACAGACCTCTCTGCAGCAGCAGGGCCATGCCCACTGCCGACCAAAAAACATCGCGGGCTTTGCGCACAATGGCCAGGGTCACGCCGGTCACTTCCGTGAACAAGAGGATCTTGGAAACCTTGCCGGTGCCTGCCTCGTCAACGCCCATGCGCAACGGAATAAACTTGAAGGCCATCGTAATCACGCGATTCACCGACTCGAGGATGAAAGCCGTGAGAAAGGTCGGCGGTTGCTGTGGACTGATGAACAGCAGCACAAGGTAGATTTCGCAGACTCCCGCCAGGTGAAAGATTGCCTGTAGTAACAGAATCGGAATAAACCGCGAACGATGATTACGATAGAAGCCATAAATTTTGTCTTCGAGGGTGCGGCTTTTTTCGACCCACTTCACGTCGAGGCCACGCCGGTGCAAAAGCCGGGTGGTGCCGCTGATGAATCTGACTTGCTTCCGAATGAACAGAGTTCCCAGCGTGATCACAACCAGAATTATCCCCAGCACGATAAAGCTTCCAATTTGAAAACCCCTGGGCAGGCTAAACCTCAACAACAGGGCAATCATGCCTGAGCAAATGAATACCGCTACCGACAGGCTGTAAAAGATATTCTCGATTGCGATGGCGGACAGGCCGGCCATCAACGGTAACCGGTCGCGAATCAAAGCAGGTTTAGCGGGTTCTGAAATGACGAAGCTGGCAAAGGGAAGCACGTTGCCAATCGCGTCGCCCATTACTCGGGCCCGAAAGGCGTCCCAGAAGCGCAGCCGGTAAGGTGCTTCGACGCACAGGGACCAGGCGATTGAGCGCGCTATCTGGCGTACAGCCGAAATCGCGATCACCAGCAGGAAGCCAGCACCCAGACGCCTGATGCCGTCCGAGATTTGGCCAACGCCGGCTCTCTTCACAAAATAGGTGAACAGAGCGAGGCCTGCCAGGGCGAAGACTATGCCGAGCGGAGTGAATCGCTTCCGAGAATCTTGTGCTTTTGTTTGGGACATCGGCTGAAACGGGCGAAAGAAACAAAATAGAGCATCGCGCGAGGGATGTCCAAAGTGCAAAGGACGTGCCCGAGTTCATAGGCTGAACGCGGCGTAAATTCGCCCGAGCGGGCGGCCCGGCCGCAGGATTAATGCGACAAAGGCATAGATGTCCGACAAACTTCAGTCTGCGGGCTGATTCGACAACCTAAAGTTCATCGTACTCCGCTCTGTCGTTTTGCCTTTTGGTCTGCCCGTTGATTATGATGTCGATTCAAGATCGACAGACTTTTCCTCGGATCTCCAGTCACACCATGAGCCAAACTATTACTGCCATCGAACAATCAATAGCGCGTCCGCTGACGACCCTTTCTGAAGACGAACAAATGTTTCGCGCCAGCGTGCGCGAGTTTGCCGAGGGCGAACTGCGCAAGCGCGTTGAATCAATGGACGAGCATGGTCAATTCGATCCGGAGTTGACCCGTCAGTGTTTCGAGCTGGGCCTGATGGGCATCGAAACGCCCGAAGAGTTCGGCGGCGCCGGCGGCACTTTCTTTCAGGCGATCCTGGCCGTCGAAGAACTTTCACGCGTCGATGCTTCGGTGGGCGTACTGGTCGATGTGCAGAATACTCTGGTCAACAACGCTCTGATTCGCTGGGGCAACCAGGAACAGAAAACGAAGTATCTTTCGCAGCTAGCCAGCGAAAAGGTCGGGGCGTATGCCCTCAGCGAAGCCGCGTCAGGATCAGACGCGTTCGCGATGCAGACCCGCGCGGTTGATAAAGGCGATCACTTTGTAATCAACGGTCGCAAGCTTTGGATCACCAACGGCAAGGAAGCGGAAATCTTCGTCTTGTTCGCGAATGCAAATCCCGAAGCCGGCTATCGCGGGATCACCGCTTTCATCGTCGAGAAAGGTTTCGCCGGCTTCTCGGTTGGGAAAAAGGAAAACAAACTCGGCATTCGCGCGTCTTCGACTACCGAAATAATCCTGGAAGATTGTCCGGTGCCCAAAGAGAACGTACTGGGTGAAATTGGCAAGGGTTATAAGACTTCGATCGAAACTCTGAACGAGGGCCGCATCGGTATCGGCGCTCAAATGATTGGCATCGGCAGTGGGGCGCTGGCGGCAGCTTTGAACTATACGGCCGAGCGCCAACAGTTTGGCAAACACATCAACGAGTTTCAGGGCGTGCAATTTCAACTGGCCGAGATGGCCACTGATCTGGAGGCCGCGCGGCTGATGGTTTACAACGCTGCCCGGATGAAAGACGCCGGCCTGAACTTCGTCAAGGAAGCCGCGATGGCCAAGCTCTATTCATCGCGCGCCGCCGAACGGATTACCTCGAAAGCCATTGAGCTCTACGGAGGCTATGGCTATGTGAAAGATTATCCGGTGGAGAAGTTCTGGCGCGATTCGAAGATCGGCGCGATCTACGAGGGCACTTCGAATATGCAATTGCAGACGATTGCGAAATTGATCATCAGCGGTAAATAACTCTGTGCATCCTCTGTGATGCTCTGTGTCGCTGGGGTTAGTCTTCCGCACGGCATATTGGCCACAGAGAACCACAGAGGAAGCACACAGAGACCTGACATTATGACCACATCACGAATCGACGTCTTCGAACAAATGCTGGCCGGCGATCCTGGGAATACCATGGTCATGTTTGGTCTGGCGAAGGAATATGAAAAGACCGGAGACGAGACGAAGGTAATCGAAATGCTGCAACGCTATCTCGATGCCGCTGACGATGAAGGCAACGCGTACGGTATGCTGGCGCGAGCCTTCGAGCGCACTGACCAGTCCGAGAAGGCCCGCGAGGCTTATCAGCGCGGCATTGAGGTGGCCGCAGCCCACGGCCACCCCAGCATGGCCGAAGAATATCGAACGATTCTGGAAAGCGAGTTTTCAGCACCCTAGGCAACTGGTTTCGCAGCCATAGGGGCTAAACAAAATCATGAGTGATCTCAAAGTTCTCAGACTCGTAAAAAAGGGCGAAGGCGATACTCTGCCTGACAAAGCCTTCACCGCGGAAGACGTGATGCTGCCCGAGCCCAAGCCTGCGGCGGCACCAGCACCAGCACCGGCAATGCGACCAGTCGCCACTCCGCCCCTCAAATCCGCTCCGGCGCGCAACAGGCAGCGACATAAGCAGCACGACAAGCCCGCCCTCAGTCGCGAAGAGATGCTGAAGATCTTTCGCACGATGTATCAGTCTCGCAAGCTGGACGACAAAGAAATTCAGATGAAAGGCCAGAACCGGATCTTTTTTCAGATCAGCGGCGCCGGTCACGAGGCAATTTTGGTCACGGCGGCCATGTGCCTGAAGCCCGGCCATGACTGGTTCTATCCTTATTATCGTGACCGGGCCCTGTGCCTGCAGCTCGGTATGACGCCACTGGAAATGCTCCTGGAAAGCGTCGGCGCGGAATCTGATCCCAACTCACACGGCCGCCAGATGCCTTCGCATTGGGGACATAAGAAACTCAACATCGTTTCCCAGTCGTCGCCGACCGGCACGCAACTTTTGCAGGCGGTAGGCTGTGCCGAGGCCGGCTACCGCGTCAAGCTGGTCCGTGAACTGAAGAAGCTGGTCAAGGGATTTCATGGTGATGAAGTCGTGTACGTTTCCTTGGGTGACGGCACCACGAGCGAAGGCGAGTTTTGGGAAGCACTCAATACGGCCTGCAATTTGAAACTGCCGGTTGTCTTCCTGCTCGAGGATAACGGCTATGCGATCAGCGTCCCGGTCGAAGTGCAAACTGCGGGCGGCGATGTTTCAAAGCTGGTCTCGGGCTTTCCCAATCTTTATCGCCAGCGTTGTGACGGCACCGACGCCATCGAATCGTTTCAGACCATGCGGCGCGCGGTCGACAACTGCCGGAAGAACCGCGGCCCTTCATTCGTACACGCGAAAGTGATCCGGCCGTATTCACATTCGCTTTCAGACGATGAAAAGCTCTATCGCGCCGAGGCCGAACGCGTCTCTGATGCTGAACACGATCCAATTAAACGTTTCGGTTCGCTGCTGGTGGAAGAGAAGATTGCCAGCCAGGACGAGCTGCAACAACTGAAAGACGAAGTTGATCGGGAAATCAACGAAGCTGCGGATCTCGCTCTGGCCAGTCCCCAACCGGCGCAGGAAACGGTCCTGGATTTTATCTACTCGCCGACAGTCGATCCGACTGCGAAAGAGTTTGATACCGAAGACATCGTTGAACTCAGCGGCAATCCGGGCACCGTGGTCGATCTGATCAATCGTTGCCTGCACACGGAAATGAAACGAGATCCCCGGGTAATCGTGTTTGGCCAAGACATCGCTGATTGTTCGCGCGAAGAATCGCTCGGTCAGGTCAAAGGCAAGGGCGGCGTCTTCAAGGTTACCGCCAACCTGCAACGCGAATTCGGCAGTGCGCGGGTTTTCAACTCGCCACTCGCGGAAGCGAACATCGTGGGCCGGGCCATCGGCATGGCCACGCGCGGCCTCAAACCGGTAGTCGAGATTCAGTTCTTTGATTACATCTGGCCGGCCTTTCACCAGATTCGCAATGAACTGGCCCTGATGCGCTGGCGCTCAGGCAACGAATTCTCTTCGCCGGTGGTGATGCGCGTGCCCGTCGGCGGTTATCTGAAAGGCGGCGCCGTCTATCACTCGCAGTCGGGTGTCTCGACCTTCACTCAGATTCCGGGCCTGCGCGTGGTCTATCCCTCGAACGCGCTCGATGCCAACGGTCTGCTGCGAACATCGATCCGCTGCGATGACCCGGTGTTGTTCCTCGAGCACAAACATCTCTATCGCCAGGCCTACAACAAATCACCTTATCCGGGTGAGGAGTTCATGATTCCGTTTGGCAAAGCCAAGACTGTTCGCGAAGGAACGGATTTGTCGATTATTACTTATGGCGCTCTAGTCCAAAGATCTTTGGTGGCCGCGAAGCAGGTGGAACAGCAGGGTATCAGCGTCGAGGTTATCGACCTGCGCACTTTGAATCCTTACGATTGGAATGCGATTGCCGCGTCGGTCAAGAAAACCTCTCGCGTGATAGTGGCCCACGAAGACACGATGTCTTGGGGTTACGGCGCAGAGATCGCCGCGCGCATTGGCAACGAGCTGTTCGAGTATCTTGACGCTCCCGTCCGGCGAGTAGCAGCCATGGACACCTTCGTCGCTTACGCGCCGCAACTGGAAGATGCGATCCTACCGCAGGTGGCGGATGTGCTGAAGGTGATTGTGGACCTGAAGGAATATTGAGGAGACTGGTTTTGAGTCACCCCGGTTAGGGGTGAGATATTTTTAGACCGGCATTTTCGCTCCTGCATCAGCGAGTTGATTTCAAAGTAATTCGGCCATCGACAGTTCGCTCCTAACGGGGCAATTCGCTTCATACACCGGACGGGCATCCCAAAACCGCGTGATTCGATGACCGGCGTCGACCACTCACTCAAATTCTTCAAAACTCCCGCGGCCTTTCACAAATGGCTCGACGCTAATCACGCCACCTCAAAAGAACTCTGGGTCGGCTTTTACAAAAAGGGCTCGGGTAAACCAAGCCTGACCTGGCCGGAATCTGTAGATGAAGCACTATGCTTTGGCTGGATCGATGGTGTCCGCAAGCGCATCGATGAAGTGAGCTACAAGATTCGTTTCACACCGCGTAAGTCCAGCAGTGTCTGGAGCGCAGTGAACATCCGTAACGTCGAGCGACTGATCAAGGAAGACCGGATGCAGCCGCCAGGTCTGAAAACCTTCGCCGCGCGCAAGGATAATCGATCCGGCATCTATGCTTATGAACAGCGAAGCCCTGAGTTGGTCGAGCCCTACTTGAGCCACCTCAAACGAAACAAAGCCGCGTGGAAGTTTTTCCAGGCCCAGCCGCCATCCTACCGCAAGGTTATGAACTGGTGGGTGGTGAGTGCCAAGAGAGAAGAGACCAGACTCAAGCGTATCGATCAGCTGATTGAGGAATCTGCGCAGGGAAGGCGGATGCGCTGATGGAAGACCTGTCGTCTATCGCTGCTTTTACGGAACGATCCCCAACCTCCTGTCGTATATCGACGCGAGCCCGGAAAGAACTGCAAAAGCGGTGAGATCGAAAGGGTTGGGTAAGGAAAATGAAAGAAGCAACCGATGTCCTGAAGATAGTTGGAATTGTCCTGCTGGCCCTGTTTGTGCTGGCGGTGGGTGTGCCCCTGGTTTTGGCGGCGGCGGGAGTGGCGCTCGGTGTCCTGGGCCTGCTGATCGGCCTGGCCATTGCCTTAATCAAGATTGCGATTGTCGTGGCGATAATTTACCTGATCGTGGTGGGGATTCGAGCGGTGCTCCGCTAGTATATTGATAAGATGGCGACTTCTAAAGCCTCCCACAAATCCACCTAAGCCCGGATCCGTTCTTGACTCGCATCCTCGCAAAAAGTCGCACTTGACTGATGACAGCAGGGGGGCGATGACTTCAAACATTGAACCTGAAATTCACTACATCGCCTTCCTGCATAATGTAGTCCTTGCCTTCCAACCTGGTCAGTCCCTGTTCCTTGGCTGTCACGTACGATCCGGCTTTCATCAAGGCGTCATAGCCGACGATCTCTGCCCGGATGAAACCGCGCGCGATATCTGAATGGATTGCGCCGGCCGCGTCCTGTGCTCGCGAGCCCTGCGGGATAGTCCAGGCCCGCGCTTCCTTCTCGCCGGCGGTCAGGAAAGACATCAGGCCGAGGGTGCGATAGGCGCTCTTAATTAGCTGATCCACGCCACTGCTTTTGACGCCGAGCGACTCGAGATACTCGACTCGTTCCGAAGGCGAGAGATCGACCAGGTCTGCTTCCAGCTGGGCGCAGATTACTACACACTCGGCCCCTTCCTCTGCAGCGATATCGCGCATCGTCTTCACATAATCGATTTCATTGGCCGCGTTAAGCGCGGCTTCGTTGACGTTCGCGGCATAGATGGTCGGCTTCATTGTCAGCAGGAAGTAGTTCCGGGCGATGACGAGTTCGTCGTCGTTGAGCGTGACGCCGCGAGCCGGTTTGAACTCTTCCAGAGCGGGCTGCAACTTATCGATTACTTCCAACTCTGCTTTGGCGGTTTTGTCGCCGCTCTTCGCAGTTTTTTGCACTCGTTCGCGGCGGCGCTCAACCGTGGAAAGATCCGCCAGGGCCAGCTCGATCTGAATCGTCTCTACGTCGCGGCGCGGGTTGATCGAGCCTTCCACGTGCATGACAGAGTCGTCTTCAAAACAGCGCACCACGTGAATCATTGTGTCCGTTTCACGAATGGCGTGCAGGAACTGGTTGCCCATGCCTTCGCCCTGCGACGACCCACGCACCAATCCGGCAATGTCGACGAACTCAACGCTGGCCGGAACGATCACTTCGGTCTTGACCAATTTGGCCAGCGGCGCCAGCCGTTCATCCGGCACGGCCACCACGCCGACGTTGGGCTTGCTGGTCGAAAAAGCATAGTTGGCGATCAGCGCTGATGATTGCGCGGTCACGGCATTAAAAAGCGTCGTCTTGCCGACATTAGGTAAACCGACCATTCCTGCGCGTAGCATACTGTGAGCAATTCCTCCTTAATGCGAAACCAACATTTCTACACTGGCAGTGGGTGTAACGCAAGCGGCGCGGTATGAGTGCGACCGCAAACAAAAAAGCCGAACAAGTCTTCTTGCACGGCTTTAGATCAAAGGACTCGCTCACATGGCAGCGCAAGTGCGGCTGCTAAACGTCTCATTTGAGAGAGTGCTAATGCTCAATCTTCTGCATTGTAATCGTGGTGGTAGGCGAGTTTCCGGCTGTCCGACTGTACGACAGCCAATAACCGGCTTTCGGATAGCGCACCATTTTGTAAACCCCGCCGTCCGGCTTTGTGTCTGCTTCACTGCCGAGGACCTCTTTAGCCGAGGGAATGACTTTCTCACCGCTCATGAAATCAATTGAGATTGCGGTCACCGCCCCGGCTTTGTCATAAAAGATCTGGACGGCCTGGGTGTCGTTGAAGACATAAAAATCCTGCTCGGCGCCTTTGTCGGTGGGATTTCCCAGTTTCTTGCGCGCCTCATCGGTCTTCATTCCAATGCGCACGCCTTTGAACTCGCTGAGAGCGGGCTCCTGATCATCAGGCGCTGCTCGTCGTTGGGCTAACGAAACGTTTGTGGCCAGCGCTATGCAGATCAGAATACCGACCAGGATCAAAGTAAATCTATTTCGGTCTTGAAGGAAGTTGGAAAACCTGCAAAACATTTTGTTCTCCTCTGATAAGTGCCACGTTAGAACTACATGGCGGAAGGGTCCGGAACCGGGCGCCTGCATGTGTTCGGGTAGAACGGCAGGCGCGATATCGTTGACAATATGCCAAGCCGGAATCACAAGTCAATAGTTTCCGGGCAGGATTGCGCTGGGCTGAGAACCCGGTGGTGGGGTGAATGTTTTGATACACATTCGCCCCGCCGGCGCGCTCAATCCATAAGCCAAAACACAGTTACCCTATCACCGAGAATGAGGAACTATTTGACTCGGCGATGGAATTAGCTTAAGAAGCTTATGTCTCGAACTTATCAAAAATCGGATCGCATTTGTTCTTAGAAGGAGTAACGGGGTGATGAAGAAATATTTCTCGGCTGGTTTTCTTTTGGCGGCAACTGCGCTGCTGGCATTTTCTCAACTTGGCTGTGCAACTCCACCGGCTACGAATACCAACACGGTCAGTGTGGCTACACCCGAGCCGACGCCGGACAAGACAGCGATAGAAGCGGAATTGACGAAGATCGAAAGTGATTGGCCACGAATGATCAAAGAGCACGACGGGGCCGCCGTACGTCGCATCGAGGCTGACGACATCATCATCATTTACCCGGACGGTAATACGGGGACGAAAGAACAGGACGCAAAGGACATCGAATCAGGCGCGCTGACCGCTGATGCATGGGAAATATCGGAAATAAAAGTTAACGTCCTCGATAAAGACTCGGCCGTGGTGACCCTTCGTAATACGGTCAAAAACGGGAAGGTAAAATCACCATCCGGCGAATCGCTCGACATTAGCGGCCAGTACATTTCACAGGACACATTTGTCCGGCGTAATGGACAATGGCAGATAGTGGCAGCTGTTTCAGTGGCGGTGAAGAAACCCATTGCGGTGGCTTCGCCCGCACCAAAGAGTTCGCCGACGCCGAGCGCATCACCCGCGATGAAATCTGCGCCTTCGCCGAGGGCCACGCCAAAGGCAACACCCAGAGCGACACCGGCAGCAAAGACGCCACCGGTAGCTAAACCGGCAACAACTCCAGTCAAGACAAAGACGCCTTAAAGGAAAAGTGTGACGCTCGACCTTCACCGGATCGCGTGCCCGCGATCCGATCAGATCCAGATGCCGGGAATTATTTCGTGGCACGAAGGACACTCACCGCTCGCGGTGACTTTCATTTCTCGAATCAGATAGCCGTAACGCTCGATCAATAATTCATCGCACGAGGGGCAGAACGTGTTCTCCCAACGACCTACTTTCCCCGGCAGGTTTCCCGCATATACATAACGCAATCCCGCGGCTCGGCCGATTTCGCAGGCGCGGATCAATTGTTCGGCGGTCGTGTTCGCGTTGTCATTCATCCGGTAGTCCTGATGAAACGCCGTCACGTGCCATGGAATTTCCGGTGAGACTGAAGCGATAAAGTCAGCGGCCCGTTGCAACTCGTCCGAACCGTCGTTAAAGCCGGGAATCACGAGGGTGACAATCTCTTCCCAAAAACCTCTCTCGTGAACCATCTTCACCGTGTCCAGAATGTTATCCAGCACTCCGCCAAGTTGCCGGTAGTTCCGATCATTCATGGATTTCAAATCGATCTTGTAACAATCAGTCCATGGTCTCAAGTAGTCGAGCACGTGAGGCGTCGCGTTGCCGTTGGAGATGAAAGCAGTGCGCAGGCCGGTGGGCTTCGCCTGCTTAAAAACTTCCACGGACCACTCTGCGGTAATCAAAGGTTCGTTGTAACTCGATCCGACCATCGACGCGCCATACGCGCGAGCCATCGCGACAAGTCTCTCAGCCGTGACCACCTGCGGTGTTGAGACAGCAGCATCGTCTCTCAGGGCCTGGGACGTGATCCAGTTTTGGCAATAGGCACAGTGCAAATCACAACCGAGCATGCCAAAGGTCAGCGTGTCAGAGCCCGGCAGCGCGTGAAAGAACGGCTTCTTCTCGGTCGGATCGCACTGCAAAGCAGCAACATAGTTGAAGGGCACGCGCAGCTGGCCGGCATCATTAAACCGGACTTTGCAAATGCCGCGCTTGCCTTCATTAATCAGACAACGATGACCGCAGGCGAAGCAGCGCAGAGCTTTGCCAGCCAGGTGCTCGGTTAATTCGCTCGCACCGTCGGCCGTCAACTCATCCAGGACTTCAGCGAGTGAAGTCTGTTTAGTACTTAGCGGCATGATCCATCAATGCAGAAATTCTTTTCAGGAATTATACTCTTTCAGAAGATGAAACAGCTCAGCGGCTCTGGTTGATATACCCTGGAAAAAATGATTATCGAAGAAATCACTCTCACAGCTTTTCAGCAACACACCCGTATCGTCGGTTGCCCGAAGACCAAGCGGGCGATCTGCATCGATCCCGGCGAAGCCTCGGATGAGATCGTCGCCACGATCGACAGGCACGGCTTTGAGCTGCAGGCGATTGTCTGCACGCACGCACACCTCGATCATGTTGGCGGAGTGGTGGCCCTCAAGCGACGCCGGCCGGCAGCGAACATCACCATCCATCCTGCTGACGAGCCGATGTATCTGAGCCTCCCGACCCAGCCTGAGTGGCTGGGTGTGCCGCGCTCGCAGTGGGCCCAGATGGGATTTGATTACGAGCAGCCGCCTAAGGCTGACGAGTATTTCAGCGACGGCCAGGTTTACGAAGTCGGGGAGCTTACTTTCAAAGTGATTCATTGCCCCGGGCACACGCCCGGACACGTCGTACTGTTCGAGCCGACAGAGCGAAAGGTTTTTGTTGGCGACTGCTTGTTCGCCGGTTCGATCGGCAGAACCGATCTGCCGGGTGGCTCGACTGAGCAATTGATGGATTCGCTGCTCAATAAGCTGCTACCGGTGGGTGATGACGTCGAGGTCTATTCCGGCCACGGTCCGACCACGACGATAGGCCGGGAACGCCGTACGAATCCGTTTCTCACCGGCGCTGATTCTATCCGCAGCACTGGCCGATTCTAAGACGGGCTCACTAGCATTTCGGGTTCGGGCTTTGCATCTCGACACAGTCCCCGCTGGTCCAAACCCTCACGCCAACGCGGCGGTTCTGACTCACGGCCCAAACCTGTGTCGGTATTCGGACGAGGAGAGGAAGGCCTTAATCATCCCGGCTTTCTCGAAATTGCCGTTAAAAGCATTAAGCTTGGTCAGCCAGAAATCAAAACCGGAATAATCAGAATCCGGAGTCTCGTTCGGGTTGCGATCCAGATACCCGAAGTACTCCATGAGCACAAAAGTGCGGTTGAATTCCTGCTGACTAAGAATCGAGTTTTCCGCGACCCGGCGAAGCGCCCTCGCTCGCGCCGCCACATCGCTGCTGCTCGTCGTTGATCCGAATTCGTTGATAGCTGTCTGGCGATCACTCGGTGAAGGCGTCACCGCGGCGTTTGCAAACAACTTATCTACAAACTGCGCCGGCGTCATTGATGCGGGGAATGCCGTCTTGAAGCGCGGACGCTGGACAAACTCAGCGGCGAATGCCTGTTTGTTGTTTTCTAGCACCGCCTCCCACCCGGTCTGGCCTACGACTAGCCCCTCGCTGATTAGCTCCCCGTCGAGTAAGAAGTCATCCAGGGGCACAATTGGGACTGAAAGTTGATGCGCGCCGCCAATCGTCGACGTGCCAGTGGCGCTGCCATAAGCAGCCTTGTACATGCGCTCAATCAGGTAGCCCGTTTGCTGAAATTCGATTGAAAGAAAGAACGCGGCTGAGAGGTTGATCCGCTTGGCCTCGAGGCACGATTGATCGGTGCCGCAGGAAGTAATCGAACCGTTCCAAAAGTCAAAGCCACTTTGATCCGGCTCGCGATGCAGAAAGTCGAGATACTGCTGCCGCACGAAAAACTCCGTCGTGTCGATGGCATTCGTGGTCTCAACTGGATTCTCGGTTCCCGCAAAATCTACGTCGGTCACATCACCGGTGAGAAAGAATGCCCGGACGCCGGGACTGAAGTTGAAGTTGGCCAGCCGTGGCTGCACGCTTTGCACTCCCAGATTGTCTACCTTATCGAAGATGAAGAAGCCGTTGGCGTCGGTAACGGTGTGACGGGGATTTGGACCGTTCAGAGACATTGTCACACCGGCGAGCGGGGCGCCCCCGTTAGTTACCAGCCCCGTAATCAAAGGTGATTGGCCATTGGTCACCATCACGGTTACCCTCGCTACGTTTGACTCCCCATTCGCGTCAAAGACGCTGAATAGAAACGTATCGCTGCCGACAAAATTCTGGTCCGGTGTGTAAGTGAAATCGCCGGTGGCTGGGTTGCTGATCACCGGCACTCCTTTACCGCGATCCTTCAACGCCACCAGCCTGAAGACTAGTGGATTCAAATCAGGATTGGTGGCGGAGAGAGTGCCGGTGATGGCCGTGTTCTTCCGAGTTACCAGAGTCGCTCCGTTTGCGATTGGAGCGGAGTTAATGACCGTAAAGTTCCCCGCGCTGAAAGCTGGGCCGGTTGAAGTGAGAACACTGATTGGTCCAGTCCTGGCGCCGGGAGGAACATCGGCCGTGATCTCCGAGTTTGAATTGATCACAAAGTTCGCTGCCTGGCCGTTGAACCGTACGGTGGTGGCCCCGGTGAACGGTCGCCCCGCGATGAGTACAGTAGTTCCAACTCTGCCACTGGTCGGCGAGAAGCTAGTAATAATAGCGGCTGGATCGCCAATAGTGATCGTGTAGTCGCGGCTACCAATACAAAAGTTGGAATCGAAAGCGGAAAGCTTCACGTTGAAGCTCCCGGCCACTTTGGGTGTGCCAAAAATGTGGCCTGTGTCATCCAGCGTGAGACCCTCGGGCAGACTGTTGCCGGTTAATTCAAACCCGATGATCTGGCCATTCCCACCGCTGCCAGTGAGAGTCTGTGAATAAGCAACACCGAGCTGACCCGCAGCAAGCGTGGCCGGGTTGACGGTAATGGCAGCACACTCAGCCAGATCATCTTCCAGAATGTTGCATTCACCCTCGGCATCCTCGATTAAGACGTGGTCTGGAGCTGAGAGATCAAGCATGAATTTCTCGCGCGGCTTTCCCGGGGTAACTCCGATTACGATTACCGTAATGTATTCGGTCGTCACACCCGGAGGAAAAGTCAGAGTGCCTGATACCGGCTGATAATTAATTCCGGCCTTGGCGGTCCCGTCCACAGTCGCATAGTGGACGCTCACGGTTTGATTGCTGGGACCTGAAAGCCTCACGGGGAAGTTCACTGATATTGTAGTGCTTTCCTTTACCAGATTTTTCCCATTGTTTGGTGTGATCGGGCCAGCGGGCGCACCCGCGGTGATCCCTGTGTCGTCTACGTTTGCCTGTGGCTGAACACCGATGGTAAAGGCGCGGTTTCCGGTGCAGCCCTGGGCATCCGTGGCCGTGATCGTAAAGTTGAAGTCTCCGGCATCCTGCGGTGGCCCGCTAATCTGACCGGTTGCCGCGTTCAGCGTTACCGCGCGCGGCAGGGCTCCAGCGGAAATGGAAAAGGTGGCTGCGCCGGTACCGCCAGTGGCGGTCACAGTTTGATCGTATTGCACCTGCAATGGCGCGGCGGGAAGGGCGTTGGGAGCAATGGTGATGGCCGGGCAAGGCGGGCGGATCGCTACATTCGGCGAAATGCTAAAGAAGACATTACCGATGGCCTCGACTTTCACTCGAGAATTGGGAGCGGTGACATTCGGGACCGTGATGTTCGCAGTGCCATTGTTAGGCACGCTGGCGGCCAGCAGAGTAGGAAAGGTTGCGCCTCCGTCAGTGGAGAGTGAAATTCTCACGTTAGCTAAATTGATTGGCGCGTTATTAGTATTCGCCACATTCCACGTCACCGTCTGCGTGCTGCCAGGCAGCCATTCTGCTGCAGCGGCGGGTGACGTCACCAGAAATGGTCCGCTGTTACCATCAATGGTGAGCTTCATCGCCGCCGACACCGCGCCGCCGCGCGTGTCGCGCGCGGTCACTTGAAAGTTCATGATGCGGGCAATCGAGGGGAGGACTTCCCCGGTTAGACAGGTCTGACTTCCACACGCGTAAGTTATCGGTGGTTGAGCCGGATTGGCGAGCAGCCGGTCGATCCTCGGGAACGTCCGCGAGGGACTGTTCGTCGGAAGAAACGTACGAAAAATAGGTCGCGCCTCGCCATCGGCATCGTTGTCAGGGGGTGACTCCTTTCCCAGATCATACTCTTCCCAAGCGTAAGTCAGTTTCGCATTATCGCCCGGATCCTGATCATTCCCCGTGGCTGTTAGGGTGAAAGCGGTGCCTTTGGGAATCGTGAAATCCGGCCCGGCATTTACGGTCGGAGGATTATTATTCGTAGGAGTCAGGGTGCCGCAATTGCCGTCCCCGCCGACGTAATCGAGCATAATCTCCAGGTCCTTGACATGGAAGTAGTCGTCAGCTCTTCGTTGTAGATTCTGCTCGCCACAAATGCCGACGTAGCTGCCAATAGTCGATCCGCTGCCCGGCTCGTATGCAGATCTGGCGGTCCGGTTACCGCCGGAGCAGCTACCTGCCGTGCCATTGAAAGTGTGTCCGGTTCCAAATTGATGAGCTATTTCTTGCGAGGCGAGATCCACATCGAACGAATCTCCGGTCGGGTTGGAAGATCCCGACGACCCCTTGGCTTTGGCCCCGTCACGGCAGACACTATTATTCTGCCCGACGCCGCCGTTGCCGGTACTAAAAACGTGCCCGATGTCATAGTTGTCTTTCCCAATTACCTGATCGAGGTTGGTTTGGTTCTCATTCAATTGCTTATTTGAGTCGTTGTTCGTATACGGTTGCTGGTTAGTGGTGTAAATGATTTTGTCTTCGTTAGCGATGAGTACCATGCGCACGGCTATCTCGCGCTCAAAGATGCCGCTGACGCGGTTCATGGTAGTAGTTATTCTTGCCAGGGCTGTCGCTACTGTGCCGCCGGCTGCCTGCGTATATTCGAAGGTTGCCGCCACGGCGATGCGGTACGTGCGGAGCATCGTTCCGTTAGGTGGTAGAAGAGTGGGCTCAATCGCAGCGCTCTCCATGCTGACGCCGTTCGATTCAGACTTTCCGGGCTGAACTCGGGACTGGAGCGGAGTGCTGCTCATCCGGTGGTCATGCTTGAAATAGCTGTTGTAATTCGTGGTATCTCCCGGCGCTCGTGGATCGACGAAGACGGTGTCAGTGGTCGAAAGCACCATGGCGTGAAATCCGGCTGGGGTCCAATCGAAGCGCGCGGAGGCGCTCGGATCGTCAATTCCGCGGCCGCTGTAAGTTTTGATGTCCGGAAATTTTGCCGCCAGTGCCCGTTCCATAATCGGCGATTCCACAATCGAGAATGTTTGAAATGAGCCGTCAGGCATTGGCAAAGTCATTTCAACTGCATCCCTGGCTCGTTCGGTAAACTCCATCGGAACCTGCGCCAGTAATCGCGCTAAGGCAGCCTGATTCAGGCGGACGCTGATGAAGGATGCTGGACTCACCTGCAGGTCTGGCGGGTTGGCGCTTGCAGCTTGATCAACCTTTTCCCAGAGGCCGTCCGACGAAACCTTATCCGCCCGGGTTGAAGATTTGAGCGGTGACGTTGCGGGAGCCGACCGCCGGAGCAGTTCTCGGCTTGCACTTGCTGTTGATACACCGTGCATCAGCAGGAGACTGGCCAAACCCAGGCAACCTATGGAAAGTAAGACCAACCCCCAGGATTCCCGGTGAGTCGGCTGATGCTGATGATTTGCTTGTGTTAGCACAGACTTTTTTTTCAAATCATTATCTCCTGGCGCGTGCGAAATAATACCCGCAATGAGGTTAGTCTGGAAGTCTCGGGCGAAACGGCGCGCGGGCGAAAGGCGCGCGGCAAAGCGCAATCTTGAAACACTCGCGTCGATAAAATACTTTAGACGGAGCTCGTGGGCTAGACGGATTGCCCGGTACTGAGACTGGATTTCCTGCGCGGTTCGAAAGAGCATTTAACACGGCAGTGGCGAAAAAGCAAATTTAGTGATCAAGTGGCTGGTCTACTAAATTTGTCAGGAAAGCGGGACAAAAAAATCAGATACTTCAATAACCCAAAAGGATGGGACCGCTCGATTGTAACGAGGGGCCCAGTATGCGGGACACATTGACAGTGTTTGAGAGGCTGTTGGCAAATCGTCGGATCACTTGTCTAACCATCTTTTTTCAGGCTGATTACTAACGCAAACAGGTCGTCTGAAGTCGTCGACCACTGAGACCTCTGCGTTGTATCCGCCGAGCAGTCGTAGGGCGATTTCTTTTCCTGCCGGGGAGGGTCGCGTTTAAGGTTCGATGAGTCTCGGAGCCGGGCCATGGCTGAACCGCCGATGACCGCCAGTAAAGCAAATCGCAAAAACAATTTTCTTGAACACTTCATTCTCTCCCTCTCAGACCTGAGCTTGGTGGTTGTCTGAACAAAAGAAAAAGCGGCCGGGACCGAAGTCCCCGCCGCCTTGATAGTTTTCAAGAACTCTCTAGCCCAACTCGAAACTAGTTAGGCATTAACACGGAGTTGACCACATGAATGACACCGTTGGACTGATAGACATTCGCGACAGTGACCGTCGACATACCGCCCTTTTCGTCGCGCAGGACGATGTTACTTCCATCCATCATCGCCCACAGCTTACCACCGCTAACTGTTTTCAGCTCAGCCTTGCCGTGACCCTTCTTGATCATCTTTGCCAGGGCCTTTGAGTCGTACTTACCAGCAACAACGTGGTAAGTCAGGACCTTGGTCAGCATGCCTTTGTTTTCAGGCTTCAGCAGCATGTCGACAGTGCCGGCCGGCAATTGATCGAAAGCGGCGTTTGTCGGTGCGAAGACCGTGAACGGTCCCTTACTGTTGAGTGTGTCGACCAGGCCGGCTGCCTTAACTGCGGCTACCAGCGTGGTGTGGTCAGCCGAATTAACGGCATTGGCAACGATGGTTTTGGTGGGGTACATCGCGGCACCGCCGACCATCGGATTTCCCTTCATCATCTGCGCTGAAGCTAACGAACCGCCGATCGTTAGCGTCGCTGCAAAAAACAACATGGCGAAAAACTTCTTCATTTTTATATCTCTCCCTTTGATTTAGTGCAATTTTGTGAACTTCAAAGACTATACGGGCGGTGAACATGGATTGGATTTAGGCCGGTGAGGATTTCTGAACCGGATAGCGGCAATCCTGTTCGCCCGAAGCGCAAACTGATTCTGACGGGTGATAAAGCGGAAGGTTGAGCGTGCTGAGCACGCTGGCAAAGGATGTCTGCGAACCGGGGACTTAAAGACTCGCGCTGCTGATTAAGTAAATCGCGCCGGTGGGAGAGGTGACGCCGGCCTTTGGCTCTAAAGTGATGGCAAAGACGCCCCGCTCGCGAGCTTCCAGCGGTACTTGATCCGAGATCACTGCGTGTCCCGCCGAGTCGACGGTGAAGACCTTACCCGGCATCTTTTTTCCATCGGCGATGAACCAGAGTTCATAGGCCATTTCTGGTGGCGTCGCGGGCAGGCCGGAAGTAAGCAGCATCGCATGGCCGGTCTTTGGATCGAGCACAAAGGACCCGCGCGCGTTCTTTGCTGTTTGGGTGCCGGCAAGATCCATCTTCTTCATGTCGGGAGCGGTGAGCATGGCGAGCGCTTCCCGTTCTCGCGCCAGGGCATCCCGATTACGGGCGAGTTCGCGTTGTTGCGCGTTCTGCTGCTGCGAAAGCGCGGCCAATTCACGTTGCATCCGAGCATCGTGTCGCCAAAGCACCACCACTCCAACCAGCAGCGCAATCATTGCGATTACCGCCGCCATTCTTAATAAAGTTGGCCAGACCTTGCTTTGACGTCGGGCAGACAAATCGACCACGCGGGCACTCGTTTGAGTTACAGGGATGGCGTCAGGTTTTTGATGGTGAATACTCTCCAGGATTCGCGCACGCAGTTCGGGACCGGGTTCGGCGGTGGGCGCAGCATAGGCCAGGAGGCCGCTAGCCTCTTTCAATTCAATTAGCTCAGCCCGACACTCTGCGCAGGTCTCGAGATGCTTCTCGATGGCCCGCGCCTCGGACGCGTCGAGCGCACCCAGCGCATGCAAAGCCAACAGATCCTGGTATTCCTGATGATTCATCTGCTCTTGCCTAACTTGCCGGACAGTAACTCCCGCAACTTAATCATCCCCGACCGCATTCTGGTCTTCACGGTTCCCAGCGGATCGCCGAGACGCGCCGCAATCTCTGTTTGCGTCAAACCTTCAAAGTACGCTAGCAGCAAGGCGTTTCGTTGTTCTTCAGGCAATTCAGCTAGTGCCTCCCTGACGACTGCGCCTTCTTCGGCCAGGGCGGCGTCTTTGGCCGCATCACCTACTTCTTCGTGCGGCATTTGGGCCGCTTCGGTGGCCAAACGCAAACGCGATCCTGAAGCTCTGAGCCGGTCGAGAGCGCGACTGCGGGCGATAGTTACCAACCAGGTAAAAGCTCGGCCGCGCGACTCGTCAAAATCACGGGCTCGCCGCCAAACCTGAAGAAAAACTTCCTGCAGACAGTCTTCCGCTTCCTGGCGGTCATTCAATATACGTAAGACCTGGCTGAATAGGATTACCCGATACCGATCATAACAAGCAGCGAGCGCAACTTCGTCGCCCCGCGCGATGGCGCGGAGGAGGTCGTTATCCGGGACTTGGGAAGGTTCAGCCTGCACGCTGCGATCAATAATTCAGAGTTCTCTAGCTTTTCGCGTAGTTTAGTGGATAGTCCCTGCCCATGCAAAAGATACGATCTACAAAATCACACAAGAGCCCTATCAATGTGGGGCCGCCACCACCGGGCTCAATCTGACCGAGGCACCATCGCGATTGGCTCGCACGCGGATGCGACGATGACTCTTGCCGTCGGTTCCCGCCGTGTAGGTGATTGTGTAAGCGGTGCGCATCTGCGCGACCACGTCGTCATAAGCTTTCTGTAAATCTTCCAGGCGCTTGATTGGATAAAACACACCGCCGGATGCCGCGGCCAGTTTTTGCCCTTCCTCAGCCGCGCGGGTAGTGATCGTCAAATAGCGAGTCCGCATCGGATCGACAGTAATCGATGGACGGGGCACGCTGGATTCGGGGATCAAGCCGGACGGCACATACAGCGGATAAATCAACGCCCCTGATTCGATCGTCGCTTCCAGGATGGCGGGGAAGGGAACGAATGATTTGTTGTCATCGCCGTCCGATAAGATCACCACGGCTGTCCGCTCTCCGCGCAACGGTTTCAGGGTGTGGACAAGAGTGTATCCGAGCGCGTCCCAAAGCGCGGTCGCCCCACCGGCATCGATCTCATCCAGCTTTTTTGAAAGCACACCACGATCGGTAGAAAAGTCTGAGACGACCTTAATATCGTCATGAAAGCTGATGATCGAGATTCGATCCTGCGGGCTGGCGGTATTGAGAAAATCACGCGCTGCCTTGCGAATAAAATCAATTCGTTCTTCGACGCTGCCGGAAACATCGAGCAGCAGCACCAGGTTGAAAGGCTCAGTCGCGGGCGTGACGTTGACGATCCTGCGCTCGGCGCCGTCTTCGTAAACTGCAAAGTCGGAATCGCGCATGCCGGAGATTGCGCGTCCGTTGCGGTCGGTGACGCTGGCATTGACTCGCATCAACTGCGGAGAAACAGAGGTGGCGAGCTCACCCGGTGGCCTGAGTGTAACCAACGACGGTTCAGCGCGAGGAGGCGGCAGGGTCTTGGCGAAATCCCCGAACATGCGGGGACTAACTGTGCGGATCGCGTCCATTAATGGACCATCGCCGCTGCGAACGATGGCCCGCGCTGCTTCAGTCAACGGCCGCTCGCGCAAGTCGTTAGGCGCCATCGTGGGATCGACGTTCAGCAGAATCACGCCCCGCTGTGTGCTGAAGTTCAACTGCACCAGTTCCTGTTTCTCAGGCGACTTCTCGGCGTTATCGTCAGGTTTGGTCGTGGTGTTCGCCGCGCTTTGATCCGCAGCAGCATCGGTGGCTTCGTCAGGGCTAACCTCCGGCTTTTTCTTTTTCTTTTTTCGCTTCGCATCAGGCCCCAACGTACCCGAAATCGAAAAGGCGCCGGCGCGGCCTTCCTTGATTTTCGGCAGTTCTACGTCACTGAGAAAGCGCGGATGGCTGGACTGCCAAAGGAATTTGAATTTGACCGCGTCAAGCGGCACATCCGCATGAATCGTGCCCGTGTTGGTCAGCACCTCGGCGGCTTCAAAGTCGCCGATTACATCAACCATCCCGGTATCCGTTTCAATCTTCACGCGGGAGCGCTTTGGCACGTGTACCGTAAGATCGATTCGCTCGCGGCGATCGCGCACGGTAATCTCGCCGCCAGAGACGCTGACGTCACCGGGTTCAACCGGAGAGCCGGCCGAGGTGGCCTGCAGACTAGCCCTGCTTTTCTCGTCATCAGATGTGACCACGGAAACGCGGCCATTGCGATTTCTGATCGTTAAGAGCGCTTTTCCAACGGTAGTTAAATCCTTTTCATAAGCCGGCGCCTGGGCGCGGGTGCCTGTCGACAGAGGGAGTAGCGAAGCTGAAAGGCCAGCGGCAACCAGCAAGATTTGAAAGGGGATGCGGCGAAACCTTCGGGGGCTTAATGAACTAAAAAACATAGCGATTGATCTTGCCTGTGCAGTGGGCCGGGGTCAAGTGAGAATTTGCCGGGTGAGTTCAGGCGGATCCTTTGCGACTTTAGAATGAGCTTTGCGCCTTTGCGCCAAATGGATTTCTCGCTACCTGGTTTCACGCAAAGGCTCGAAGAGAACGCGCGCGACCCCTTGGAGTTCTGCTAGAATGCCGGCGAAAACGTCGCATGACCACTCGACAGTTCAATTCGTTTAGGGACTTCTGGCCACACTATCTGGCTGAGCACAGCAGGCCGGCCACGCGGTTGCTGCATTATGTCGGCACCGTGACGGCGATCGGATTTGTTATCACGCTGATCGCGGTCGGCAAGTGGTGGTTGTTCCCCCTCGCTTTTGTGCCGGCGTATGGCTTCGCCTGGAGTGCGCATTTCTTCGTTGAGAAGAACCGTCCCGCGACTTTTACGTATCCCATCTGGTCGTTCATGGGTGACTGGAAGATGCTGGCACTGATGCTGACGGGCAGACTGAAAACCTAGCGAATGTCAGCCGCCCGACCGCCACGGAGGGCCGCGCTGAATACCAGCCGATGGTAAGAATGAGCGCGCTTTGCGGGCCAGGATGCCCGTGCTCCTTATGAGAGAAACCAAGACCCAGCGCAAAGTTCGCACCGAACAAATCATCAAGTTGCTCAAGCGCACTCATCCGGACGCGCATTGTGCGCTGAATCACTCGAACGCTTTTGAACTGCTGGTAGCCACGATCCTCTCGGCGCAGTGCACGGACGAACGCGTCAATATCGTGACCGCGGATCTGTTTCGCAAGTATCGGCAGCCCGACGACTACCTCAAAGTCCCGCCGACCGAGCTGCAGGAGGATATTCACACCACCGGCTTTTTCCGTAACAAGACAAAATCGATTCAGGGCGCGTGCAAGCTGCTCACAGAAGAGTTCGGCGGCCAGGTGCCGCAGACCATGGAGGAGTTGTTAAGGCTACCGGGCGTGGCCCGCAAGACAGCCAACGTCGTGCTTGGCGTTGCTTATTGCATTGCCGCTGGAATAGTTGTTGATACGCATGTCACCCGTTTGTCTCAACGGCTGCGCCTGACGCGGCAGAAAGACGCCGGCAAGATCGAACGGGACCTGCTTGAGTTGGTGCCCCGCAAGGATTGGATCATCTTTTCACACTTGTTGATCTTTCACGGCCGCAGGGTGTGCAAGGCGCGCCGGCCTTTGTGTGAAGAGTGCTCGCTTGAGAAATTGTGTCCGTCTTCAATGTTGAAAACGGGGAAGGTGCCGAAGTAGCAATTGGTGTTCGGGTGGTTTCGTGGGTCAATTCCCGGGATGAGGACGATTCAAGAATTCACACTAAATAAAAACGAATCAAAAACTAAGTCTCGCCCGCAAAATAATCTGCCGGTTGCCTCCTGAGCCCCCGCTCCCGCCTGGGCCGGAGAAAAAAATTCCCGACGAACCATTCGACTTTAAAAAATAAGGCGAGGCCATGTTGCCAACCGGCGCGCCTTTGCTGGCGTGGTTAAGAGCATTGCTGGCGTAAATGGAAAACGAAAGAGCATACGGGCGCTGAATTTGCGGCTGAGCCGGCGGCTTCTGGCTGCCCGTCGCCGTGACTACATTTCCGTTGGCGGCCGGGGGCGGTTTCCTGGCCTGAATGGCGGGTCCAAACTTGAACGTTTTTGAAATTCCTAAGTTGGCTGAGAAGAAGGACGGGCCCTGGCCAAAGTATTTAGGAATGATGCGTTGGCCGGGTGCAGGGTTTGGATCAAAAGCCCCCAAAGGAGTGACGATCACGCCCGACTTGTTCAAATCCGTCGCTAACGCCGGCCGTTCAGTAAAGAAGGTGTCGCCGTTTGTGTCCTTTCCCGTCGTGATATTAAAGGGCGGACCCGAGTTGGCGATCATGAACATATTCACACTGAAGCCCGACTTGGTTTGATAGCTCGCGCCGGCGTTGAACCAATGCCGGATATCGAATGAAGAGCGGCCCCACTCCTGACTAAAGTCATAAGGATCGAACGAAGAACCGCTGGTCCCGTTATCACTGCTCTGTGACTTGTTCAGCGAATACCCGGCCCAGAAACTGACTTTGTGCAGCGTGCCGTTCACTCCCACGTTCAAAGAGTTATAGACCTGCACTCCACTCGACCGATTCTCGAGAATATTTCCCGCGGCGTTCCCCAGCGGCCGCACCCCGCTGGAGGGCACCGCCGGATTATAGGTCCCGGCCAATGGCGCGTTGATATTTAGCGTGCGGTTGGCGCGACGGGTCCGGCCGTAGGTGTAACCAACATTCAGTTTGAGTTTGTATGGAAGCTGCCGCTCAAGGTTGATTGAGGCGCGCAGGGCCGCTGGCGGCGCCAGGTCGGCCGCGAGCAACCGCCGCGTTTGTGGCTGGGCAAAAGCGTCGAGCTGACTAATTGCCGGGATTGCCGGAAACAGATCGAGGACCGCCGGATCGGAAACTACGAATTGCTTCTGATTGACGCCGTTGAATCTGCGCGCCTGGAGAATCGTGTCTTCTGAAATGCGATTGTAGAAAATTCCAATGCCGCCGCGAATAACCGTTCTGGGCCCGCCGGGCCCGGCCGGCTTTGGCGGCGTGCCTGACTTGGCCGCCGCCGGGCTTTTGCTGTCAGTTGCCGGAGGCGTGACCTTCTTGCTGCCGAACGACGGCGACCAGGCGAACCCGATGCGCGGCGCAAAGTTCGAATTGCTGTAAATATTCGTCTGGTCCTCATAACGCAGGCCCGCAGAGATGGTGAAGTTGGACCGCAGCTTCCAATCATCCTGGATGAAAAATGAAACATCGCTCTGGGTGACATCGGCTGCCGGGTTGCCACCGGCGATTGAGAATTGCGTGGCGCCGCCGCCCAGGCTTCTGATTTGCGCCGCGCTCAGGTT